>NZ_CP060634.1:2400000-3084832 GCF_014337195.1 Qiania dongpingensis | reverse complement strand
ACAGGAGGAAATCCAATTCCATCCAGGCGGCTCGCTGGCAGCCGTAACCAGCATCTTTACGGCCTCCAGTCGGTCCTTTCCAACTGACATGGATAAATCAATATTTTTCCATGTCAGATTCCAACAAAAATCCGCATGATATGCGATTTTTGCCTCCCTACGGCCGGGAAGATCCTGCTAACGTCTTTGCAGCGCTCCCCTTACGATGGAATCGAATCGTTCCTCCTGCTCCTCCTGCCGCACCGAGATAAACTTCCGCATGTTTTGAAAAGCATTGGAGCGGACACTGTGGCCCGCTGCGGTACGCGCGGGCCGTGTGGATATCCAATCCTTTTCTGGAATCTAAGAAATGAAACTTGTCCAGTACAGTGCGGCGGGCAAGGCACCGGCAGAAGGATTCCGGGCCGGCCTAAAGGTGAGCGCTGCAGAGCAGAGGCCGGTGTTCCCCAGGCGGAGGGAGGCAGAAACGAAAAATACCGATTCCGTTTCTGAGCGAACCGGAGATGGGAAATCATAAAGATTTTCCGTCGACATGTAAGCGGTACTCCCGGAGCGGGGATAAAACGGCCCCTGCATCGCCAGCGAACCGAAATCGTGACGGTCCGGAATTTCTGCCGGGGCTTAACTGAAGTTTAAGGGAAAAATACCAGGCACTTTTCTGCCTCTTCATGGCAGGCCTCCTCCTTTATGCGAAACATGCCGCAAAACACCTGGTGTCCTGCGGCATACCTTTATTCTATCGATAAGTTCTCACTTTTCAATTTTAAAAGAACTCTTTAAGGATACGATCCGGTTGAATACCAGATGTCCCGGCTCTGAATCTTTGCTGTCAACACAGAAATATCCGTTTCTCACGAACTGGAAGCTCTCCGGAGCCTCTGCCTCCGCAAGTCCCGGCTCCAAATAGCAGTCCTTAAGCACTACCAAAGAATTGGGATTCAGGTTCAGACTGCCATCCTCTTCATTATAAACACCCTTTTCTTCATCCACAATATTTTCGTAAAGCCGGACCTCCGCTTTCACCGCGTGCCGGGCAGATACCCAGTGGATCGTGCCCTTCACTTTTCTTCCTGTGAAACCGCTGCCGCTCCTCGTCTCCGGATCATAGGTACAGTGAACCTCAGTGACGTTTCCTTCTTCATCCTTGATCACATCGGTACACGTTACAAAATATCCGTTCATCAGCCGGACCTCATTGCCGGGGAACAGGCGGAAATATTTCTTCACCGGTACTTCCATAAAATCTTCCCGCTCAATATAAAGCTCCCTGCAAAAGGGCACAGTCCTCACCCCCAGTTCAGGGTTCTCCTGATTGTTCTGAACCTCCATATATTCTACCTGGTCCTCCGGGTAGTTGTCTATGATGAGCTTCAGAGGATGCAGCACCGCCATCATCCTTGCTTTCTTTAATTTCAGGTCCTCCCGGATACAATACTCCAGCATGGGCATCTCACACACGCTGTTGCTCTTGGACACTCCTGCCATTTCCACAAATCTGCGGATGGACTCAGGTGTATATCCGCGTCTTCTCAAGCCGCTGATAGATACAAGCCTCGGATCATCCCAGCCATCTACGATTCCATCTTCCACCAGCTTTTTGATATAGCGCTTGCCGGTTACAACATTTTTCAAATACAGCTTCGCAAATTCAATCTGCTTGGGCGGATGGTCAAATTCACACTCCCTCACCACCCAGTCGTATAAGGGTCTGTGATCCTCAAATTCCAGCGTACAGATGGAATGGGTGATACGCTCCACTGCATCTTCGATCGGATGGGCAAAATCATACATGGGATAAATACACCATTTATCTCCTGTATTGTGATGACTCATATGTGCCACCCGGTAAATAACAGGATCACGCATGTTGATATTGGGAGAAGCCATATCGATCTTGGCACGGAGCACTTTTTCCCCATCGGCATAAAGGCCGTTCTTCATGTTCTCAAACAGCTCCAGGTTCTCTTCTTCTGTCCTGTTTCGATACGGGCTGTCCTTGCCCGGCTCCGTCAACGTTCCCCTGTATTCCCGAATCTGATCCGCTGTCAGATCACAAACGAAAGCTTTCCCTTTTTTGATCAGTTTTACAGCACATTCATACATGATGTCAAAATAGTCCGAAGCAAATAAAAGACGGTCTTCCCAGTCCGCCCCCAGCCATGCTACGTCCTCTTTTATGGATTCTACAAATTCACTTTTTTCCTTTGTAGGATTGGTATCGTCAAAACGAAGATTGAATTTCCCATTGTATTTCTTTGCCAGGCCATAGTTCAAAAGAATTGATTTGGCATGTCCGATATGAAGGTAGCCGTTCGGCTCCGGTGGAAATCTCGTCTGCACGTGGTCATAATAACCATCTGCCAAATCCTTATCAATTATCTGCTCGATAAAGTTTTTTGTCTCGTTTTCCATAAAAGCCTCCTGCTGATTCGTAATTTTGATAATACCGTATCTTATTCTTTTACAGTATCTCCAATATTTTTCTATCATACCACATAAATCCATTTTGTAAAATACTTATTTCCGAATCCGGAATACCGCCGTTGCAAGGGCCGCTGTCTTCCCGTTTCTTGAATTGACCGCTTCCGCAGTCAGATTCGCAAGACTCCGTCCTATCCGCACGGCCTTCGCCGTCACAAGGAGCCGTCCGCCGGCCGGGACCGGCCGCAGATAGCTGACCGTCAAGGAAACCGTGGCAGCGTTCAGACTGCCGCTCAAATAGCGGGCGGTCATACCGCAGGTGGTATCCATGGCAGCGGCGATCATTCCGCCATGCATGGTGCCCCCGGCGTTTAACTCCCACTCCTCCACCTCATAGGCCAGAGTCAGGGTCCTGTCCGCCTCGCTGCAGGATACAAAGGACTTTTTCATCATATCATGGATTCTTGGCCGCAGATTCTCCTGGCCCTCCACTGCCCGCCGTATCCCCTGCTCCATGGCAGCCTGCCGTTCTTCGTCCCCCGCATCATAGGTCAGCCTGTTCTTCTCCTCAAAAAGCCTTCGATAATCCATCTGTTCTCCCCTCTGCCGTACTGCATCATTTCTTCTGGAATACAAACAGCTTGCTGAACACATAATTTCCTATCATGACCACCACCTGACTCACCAGCTTCGCAATCTTATCATTGCCATGAAGAAGCGTGACCAGGATATACATGACGGCCATATCCATCAAAAGAGTCGTCAGCCTGGAGGTAACAAAACGTGCCGCTTCGGAAGCTTTATTCTCATTCTGGCTCTTAAAGACAAAGCGCCGGTTGGTCACATAGGCAAATGCCACCGCGCCGATCCAGGACAGCACATTGGCCGCTTGGAGCTGCAGGCCGTTTTCCGGATTCAGAAATGTAAATACGCATCCATAATATATGGCAAGGCTCACTACCGTCGTAAGGACTCCTACGATGAGGTAATTGATTATCTCTTCATATTTTCTGTATAATTCCATACATTTTTCCCACATTGTCATCCACACTTTCTTATTTTGCCTTTGTTGCTTTAGGCTCGGACTTTTTCCGTCCTTGCGTCCGCCCGTCCCTGCTTCGGCCGCTTCCGCTGTTCTCTTTTTTATAGTATCCCTCAATCCGGCTGTAGCAATCCCTCACCATGACACTGTTATTGAGCCGCATCACATTTTCCGTCCTTCTGGTCACGAAATCCTTGAGCTTCTCCATATATGCCTCTTCAGTTATATCGCCGTCGGCCACATAAGTCAGGCCCTTTTCCCAGCTGGCAGTCAAATCCGGATTTAGAAGAGGACGGATGGACATATAAACGGTATCGTGAATCACCTCTCCCAATAGAGTCGGCGTGATCACCTGCGTCTTTTTATTTAAAGAAAGATACTTATTGTTCACCAGCTTCTTTAATATCTCAGCCCTGGTCGCACTGGTTCCGATTCCACTTCCTTTTATCTGAGCTCGCAGTTCTTCATCCTCGATCAGCTGTCCTGCATTTTCCATGGCCAGAATCATGGTGCCTGATGTATATCTTTTCGGCGGCGAGGTCTCCCCTTCCTTGACGGTCAGCTTTTCCACCGGGAGCTCATTTCCTTTCGTGAGTTTTTTCACCGCTTCCAAAAACTCCGGATCATTGATATCTGCTTCCTGTACATCCCCGTCTTTTTTCCCGGCTCCCTCATCTCCTGATTCCTCCTGTCCGGAAGAATCCGCATTTTCTTTCTTTTCTTCCTTTGATTTTGTACTCTGGGGATATCCAGTCACCTCAAGGTATCCTTTCTCCAAAAGCACCCGGAAATTAGCAAAAAAATGCTCTTCCCGTATGACAAGTTCCAATCCGAATTTCTGATAGATAGCGGCTGGATAAAACACACTGAGAAATCTCCGTACGATGGCCTCATATACCTTCACCGATACGGCCGGCATACTCCTCAGCCCTCCGATGCCTTGTCCTGTGGGGATGATCGCGTAATGGTCCGTGATCTGCTTGTCGTTCACGTATCTTGTCCGGGCAATCCCTTTATAGCTTCCGGTCTCCAGAATATGCTCCGCAAATCCCGCCACTCCCGGTATGGACTGGAGCCCCCGGATATTTTTATGTATTTCCTTTGCGACGGCCGTAGACAGCACACGGGCATCCGTCCTGGGATATGTCACCAGTTTTTTCTCATAAAGCTCCTGCACTACCTTAAGCGTTTCGTCCGGACTCAGCTTAAAACGCCTGGAACAGGTATTTTGGAGTTCTGCCAAATTATATAATAAAGGAGGGTTCTTTTTTTCCTTCTTTTTTTCCATGGAAAGAAGAGTAGCCGTAACCGGCTGTTCTTCACTCAGATGTGCGATCAGCTCTTCCGCCTTTTCCCGTTCCAGGAATCCATTGTCCTTATACAGAAAGGGAGAGGCAAAATACCGGCTTCCCTCCACCGCACGCCATTCTGCATCAAATGCCTTGCCGTCACAGGACACTGAGGCCAGGACACGAAAGAACGGAGTCTTGACAAAGCTTCTGATCTCCCTTTCCCTGCGTACCGTCATCCCCAGCACACAGGTCATCACACGGCCCACACTGACCACCGTCCGGTCTGATCTCATACAATTGGAAATCACATTCCCGTATTTCAAAGTCAGCAGACGGGAAAAATTGATTCCCATGAGATAATCTTCCTTTGCCCGCAAATACGCAGACGCGGCCAGATTGTCATATTCGCTCAGATCCTTTGCCGTCTGGATCCCCTTTCGTATCTCTTCTTCCGTCTGGGAGTCGATCCAGACCCGCCGCCTTGTCTTTCCGTGTACGCCGGCCATCTGCTCCACCAGACGGTAGATATACTCGCCTTCCCGCCCGGAGTCGGTACAGACATAAATCGTATCCACATCCTTCCGGTTCAGGAGACCCTTAACGATCTGAAACTGTTTTTTTACGTTCCCAATCACCTCATATTTGAAAGTATCAGGAATAAACGGCAGAGTTTCCAGGCTCCACCGTTTGTATTTTATGTCATATTCTTCCGGATAACTCATCGTGACCAGATGCCCTACGCACCATGTGACCACAGCTTCTTCTGATTCCAGATAGCCGTCTCCCCGTTTGGCGCTGACCTTCAGCGCTTTCGCAAACTCCTGGGCCACGCTGGGTTTTTCCGCAATGTAAAGTGCTTTTCCCATAAATCCGAATCCTCCGATGGTCTCTATCATACCATAGGAGCTCTATTTGCACAAGAATTTTTAGGCGCTGCGCAGAACATATGTTTGATTTTCTTTTTTGTTTGTGGTATACTGTTTCCACAGCGTCATTATACAGGGGGCAAACGCTGAGGACTTGGAAAGGAGCTGTCTGCGATCATGAATACGCCTCTCTATTTTCATATTGACGTCAACTCCGCGTATTTAAGCTGGACCGCTGTCCGTGAGTTGAAGAACGGAAATACTCAGGATCTGCGTCTTATTGCTTCTGCCATAGGCGGCGACCGGGAAAAGCGTCACGGTATCATCCTGGCCAAATCTCCCCTGGCCAGGGCCTGCGGTGTCCGAACCGGTGAACCAGTAGCTTCTGCCTTAAAAAAATGTCCGGATTTAAAACTGATTCCTCCGGATTTCGAGCTGTACGATACGAATTCCCGTGCATTTCTGGATATCCTCAAACGTTATTCTCCACTGGTGGAACCGTTTTCCATTGACGAGGCTTTCATGGATATGACCGGAACCGGACTTCTGTATGACAGTCCCGTATCCGCTGCCGAGTCCATCCGTCAGACTATTAAAGAAGAGCTGGGTTTCACGGTCAATATCGGCATTTCTAAAAACAGGCTGCTCGCTAAGATGGCCAGCGATTTTGAAAAGCCGGACAAAGTCCACACTTTGTTTCCGGAAGAGATAGCAGAAAAAATGTGGCCTCTTGACATTCGGGAGTTGTATATGGTGGGCCGCTCTGCCGAGGCCACTTTAAGAAAGCTTGGCATTCACACCATTGGGGATCTGGCAGTCAGCAATCCTGTCACCATAAAAGCTCATCTGAAAAAGCATGGAGAAACTCTTTTCCGTTACGCCCATGGCCTGGACGACGGGCAGCTGCTCTCTCCGGCCTCCAAAGGCAAAGAGGTAGGTAATTCGACTACCCTCCCCCATGATGTGGAATCTGCCGGCGAGGCTAAAAATATCCTGCTCTCCCTCTGTGAAACCGTATGTACAAGGCTGCGCCATGACGGCCTTCGCGCGTCCTGTGTTTCCGTCAGGATCACAGACTGTGAGTTTGTAAGTCACACTCACCAGCGAATTCTGCCCGTGACCACCAATGTGACCGGCGAGGTCTTTTCTGCCGTCCTCTCTCTTTTCAGCGAAATGTGGGACGGCACGCCCATTCGCCTGCTCGGTGTCCAGACCAGCCATATCACAGAAGACTCTTATCGGCAGTATAATCTGTTTGATTCCGGAAAATTCGACAAAATGGAAAAGCTGGACTCCGCCATCGATGAAATCCGAAAAAAATTCGGTGAAGACTCCATCAAGCGTGCCAGCTTTCTGAACAGTGAGACTAACCATATGGCGGGAAGGTTTCCCAAAAACAAACGCGGAAAAACCTCCATGCCTCAGGAACTCAGATAATTCCTCATGATACGCAGTGCATTCTTTTCCAGACGGCTGACCTGTGCCTGGGAAATGGCGATTTCTTTGGCTACTTCCATCTGTGTTTTTCCTTCATAGAATCTCAGTTCAATGATATGGCGTTCCCTCTCCGGAAGTCGGTTCAGCGCTTCATTTAAGGAAATTTGTTCCACCCATTTTTCTTCTTTGTTTTTTTTATCACTGATCTGGTCCATGACATAGAGAGTATCGCCTCCGTCTGTGTAGATCGGCTCATAAAGGCTTACCGGGCTTTGGATGGCATCCAGAGCATATACCACTTCTTCCCGGCTCATTCCCACCTCTTCAGCGATCTCCATGATCGTTGGCTCCTTGGAATTTTTTTTCATCAATGCCTCTCTGGCGTAAATCGCTTTATATGCTGTATCCCTCAGCGAACGGCTCACCCGGATGGAGCTGCCAGAATCCCGGAGGTAACGGCGTACCTCGCCCACGATCATCGGGACCGCATAGGTTGAGAATTTCACCATCATATCCGGATTGAAATTATCGATTGCTTTCATGAGCCCAATACAGCCAATCTGAAACAGGTCGTCAATGTTCTCATTATTACCGGAAAAACGTTGAATGACGCTGAGAACAAGTCTCAGATTCCCCTTAATGTAACGTTCCCTGGCCTCCTTATCACCTGCCTTGATCCTCTTGAACAACTCCTCCTTCTCTTCTGCTTTAAGAAGAGGAAGCTGGGAAGTATTGACCCCGCAGATTTCTACCTTGTATACAGCCATACCTTTACCTCCGCATCATCATTCTATATAGAATGATGCACGGTTTTTCCTGGATTTATACTGTTACTTTATCGTAAAAAAAAGGAAATAGAAAGGGGGCAAAAAGGCCTTGACAAACCGGAAAACGTTGATTTATCAAGGCTTTTGGAATTATCTTGGGTAGTCGCCGCTCCAACGGTTTTTTATAACAGACGGAAGCTTGCCTTAGGTGAAAAGGCATATTGGGTACTGGTAAAAGCCATTCGTGTATTCTGATAAAATAAGTTTAGCAAATGGAATTTTGTAACGGAGGTAAGGACATGTTTCACACAAATAAAATGATTATTTTTTTAGTTGGTATGATCAGTGCTGTCAGCCTGACAGCGTGTTCAAGAACAAATGATAGTCAATCAAGCAGATTCGGGATTGGAAATACTGAAAAAACGGTTCTTGAAATGGAAATGGACGCACATTACAGTAATTCCGATCCGTTTGAAAATGGACTCCTGTTTTGTGTGTCCGAGGATGTTGAGACTTTAGATGCAGAAGTTTCTTATCAAATGGACGGCGAAAGAGGCAGAGTAGAGATAAAGGACAGAAATTCTGATGAAATTTTATGGAGCAAAATATGGGATGAAAACGTCAGTGACGATACTTTTACAATTTTGCTTGAGAATCTGCAAAAAGAAAAAGAATACGTAGTGCAGTTTACTGGGACCAAAATAAAATATGCGGTTGTAAAAATATCGTTTGATGGTAATTTGTTCAAGAAAAAGCAAGACCTTCAAAATAAAATTCAGTTTGCTGAACTGCAGTACCCAAATTTATAAAAAACAAAAAATCAGACGGACAGCTGATCTTTTGCCGCCCGTCTGGTTCTCCTTTTCTGTCATCATCTGGACATATTCACGACTTTTCCGTCCAAAGCTTCCATCTGCTCATCACTTATTACATACAGATTATTTTCTTTATCATAATCCAGTGTTACATCCACAGTGATCTTTGTTCCATAGGTCACAGTTGATACACTTTTTTCCAGAGCCTCCGTGACAGCCTCACCATATGCTTCTTCATATTCTGTGTCGCTGTATTCATCGAATTCTCCGTTTTTTGCCCGGTTATTAAAGCTGTCAACTGCTGACTGAAAAGGCTGCTTCACCGTTCCAAAGAAATCCACCGGTTCTATCTCCACCGTGACCGTATAGATATCTCCGTTCCGGACCACATCCACCGCTTTATACTTCACCTGGCCATAAATGGTCTTAGCCACCTGTACAAGCCGCTCTGTCAAGGATATGCTGACCACATCGGCCTTGATGGAAAGAGCCTCTTCAATGGCCACCGCAAAATCCTGTGTATTCGCTTCATAGATATTCTGAGCCTGTTCCTGATCGGAGCCCGTGATCTCTATATACTTATCATACTGCCCCAGATAGTTGGCATCCATAATCCCGATGACATATTCCTGATATACTTCTCTGCCGCTTCCAATACTATTTCCATCCTTGGAGCCGCAGGCTGCCATGCTGAGTACCATACAAATCGCTGCGACACACGCCGCCGTCCTTTTCCATATTGCATGTGTTTTCATATTGAACTGCTTCCTCCTGAGTCAACCGAAAATTTCCAATTCCCACCAAGCACAAAATGCCTTTACGATTATACCACATTTATTCAAATCGTACAATTTCTTTTTTTAACTGGTGGATAATCTTCTTTTCCAACCGGGAAATATAGGATTGGGATATGCCCAGCAGGTCGGCCACTTCTTTCTGAGTCATCTCATTTCCATCGACCGTGTTGAGCCCGAATCGGAGAGAGACAATCTTTCGCTCTCTTTCATTGAGCTTTTCTATGGCCAGGTTCAAAAGTGATTTCTCCACCTCGTCTTCAATCCCTTTTGAGATTACGTCCTCTTCTGTTCCCAAGATATCAGACAAAAGCAATTCGTTGCCGTCCCAGTCTACATTCAGAGGTTCGTCAATGGAAATTTCCAGTCTGGTCTTACTGTTTCTCCGCAGGTACATCAGAATCTCATTTTCGATACATCTGGAGGCATAGGTCGCCAGCTTAATGTTCTTGCCTCGGTTGAACGTATTGATGGCTTTAATGAGGCCAATGGTCCCTATGGATATTAAATCCTCGACTCCGACACCGGTATTGTCAAATTTTTTTGCAATATAGACAACCAGCCTCAAATTGTGCTCTATCAGGGCTGCTTTCGCTTCCTTCTCCTCCTCTGTCCCCAGCCTCGCGATCATCATTGCTTCCGATTCCGGTGAAAGCGGGGCCGGAAGCACATCGCTTCCCCCTATGTAGTGAACCTCGTTCTTTTTCGAAAATAAAAGGCTCCTCATGCTGGAGATGATTTTCAGTTGAAACCTGCTGGGAACCGATACTTTGATGACCATGACTCTTCCTCCTCTTCCTTTCACACGCTGTAAATCCGGCGAAATCGCCGTGCAGAATCAACTGATAGCTTCCATCCTGGGATACGCTTCCTTCCTTGAGGGCCACCATGACCGGTCCTTCTATCCGGTGCCCGGAAGCTCTTTCTGGCCCTCCCACGACCAGGGCATCCAAAAGCTTTCCTTTCAGGAATCCGCTCCCTCCGATGGAACTGTAGGGGATTAAAAAAAAACCGCTCTCTTCCTCCGGTTCCGGGAACAATGGCCGCAGGAGCTCTTCCTCTCCAATGGAAACCGGCAGCCCGGTCGTCGGCTCATACAGCCGGTTTCCGGTATCCACAAGAGCTGTAACTTCCACCCTTTTCTCCTTACGGCAAAGCGTCACCCGGCAAAGCCCGGTCCTCTCCCTGCGCAGGTTCCCCGCAAAGGCAAGAACCTCCTTTCCAATGAGAAAAGCAAACCCTCCCAGAAAAAAAAGCACCAGCAGGCTCCCACCATAGGCTTCTCTGCCTATCAGAAGCTCCCTCACGACATATCCCATTCCCGTATGGTAATAGAGCTGATTCAGGAAACCTCCCGTAAATATGGAAACCACAGCCAGTCCGGCAGAAGCTTTTCCCAATATACGCCATCCCTTTAGTCCAAATGCTACCCTGCACATGAAGGGGCCGATCAATCCATAGGTGATCAGAAGCTCCGCCCATCTTGGAAAAGGCGGAAGAAGTACAAGCAAACAGGACCAGATTCCCCCTGCCGCCGCTCCTAAAAGTAGCTTCAGCCCTTTTTTTCTGTATTTGAACCACATCCCCGTAAATAACAGTAGTCCTGCATTCATCCAAACATTTACTGCAAACAGCACGTCTATGTATAATTTAATTTTCACAGGCTCTATTATAGTGGTTTCTTTCTGCAGAATCTGTCAAAAGGAAGGAGCCAGACGGCATTTTTCATCGACTCTTTTCGCACCAAGGAGCACTTTCCAATGAAATTAAAAAACCCTGAAAGTATCTTCCGATACTCTCAAGGCTGTGAATGTCCCTAAAGGCCGTGTTCTATATACTCCTTCGGCGTCATATCATATTGATTTTTAAATATTCGGTAAAAATAGTTCAGATTGTTGTAACCCGCCATATCAGCCGCCTCTTTGATGGAATATCCCTGCTCCAGAAATTCTCTGGCCTTTCTCATCCTCACCTCGTTGTAATAAGCTGTAAAATTAGTGTCCAAATATTTCTTAAAAAAACGCGCCACATTACTTTCGCTCATGGACAGCGCCTTCGCACAGTCAGCCAGACGGATATCCTCCGCGTAATGAACATCTATGAACTCCAGCAACTGATTAAAAGAAGGATTGTCGGAATATTTATATCCGACCACGCGTTTCATGGTTTCGCAGAACTGCTCGTACATGACCGGTTTAAGCAGAAAATCCTTTGCGTTCATCCTCAATGCCTGCTGGACATAGGCAAAGGAATCAAAAGCCGTGATGACAATAAAGTTCACGTTCCCAGAGTATTCCCGGTTTACCTTCTCCATAACCTGTAGGCCATTCATGCCTGGCATCTCAATATCCAAAAACACGATGTCCGGCCGAAGCCGGTATATAGCTTTGACCGTCGCATCTCCATCCTTCGTCTCGCCGACCACCTCCAAAGGCAGGTTGTTCTTCCGGATAAAATACCGGATGATCTCGCTGGGAGCACTTTCATCATCAGCCAGTAAAACCCGTTTCATCAGCGCCCCTCCTCTCTTCTATGGGAATATGGATGACTACGGCAGTCCCTTCTTCCGAAGAGTCCACCTGATACCCGAAGCTGCTTCCATACAGGGATTCCAGCTTCCGCACCACCATGGCCGTGCCATGTTCGGCACATCCGCTCTCGATTTTTTCCCGCAGAGCTTTGAGTGCTGCGGTTTCTATCCCCTCTCCATTATCCATGACCGTCAGTTTGATCCGATTGTCCTCCCGTTCCGCCCGGATGGAAAGTTTCATTTTTCCTTTTTGGTTTTTAAATCCATGCTTAAAACTGTTTTCCGCCACAGGCTGTAAAAAATTAAAAGGAACCTTTTCCTGAAGAAGCAGGGATGAAATCATATACTCTACCTCCAGCCGCTTTCCAAATCGCAGTCTTTGAAGATTTGTATAATTTTTCAGATATTCGATTTCCTCTCCCAATGTCACAAAGTAACTGCTCGTTCGCAGCGTATAACGCAGAAGCTGAGACAGATCTCCCACCGCCTGATAGGTCTGTATCGCCTCCTCTTTCACCGCAAGTCCCGCGATTGTATTCAGTGTGTTGAACAGAAAATGCTGGTTGATCTGCAGGTTAAACGCCTGATCCTGGGTGGTCTTTAAAGACTCCTGAAGCATTTCCTCCTCTTTTTTCCGGTCAGACAGCACTCTCACATTATGCTGGAGCGCCACCTGCATCTGGCACAGCTGAAAATGATTGCAGATTGCTTCCGACAGTTTATGTATGATCTGAACGATACCGGTCACCGTACTGTCCGGCACATTATAGGGAAGCCCTTCCACTGCTTCTCCTTTTCTCTCTCCGGTGCGGACATGCCCTGCTTTGATATATCCCAAAAATTCTCCGTCTGCCACGATGGGAAGCGCATAAACCCAAAGACCGTGCTCACAGACATAAGCAGAAGCCCCTTCATAATAAGGCGGAACCCAAAAATTTTTTTTCTGAATGAGCGGACAATTCTCCAAATCCTCATCAATACGGCAGATATTCTTACAGTACTCCGGATAATCTTTACTCTTATAAACCAGCTTCCGTTCCGAATCAAAAATGGCAAGAGGCATTTTAAGAGGTGCGAGCATGCTCCGGAATAGCTCTTTTACCGTATCCCTTAAAAACTCTTGTTTGTCTATGCTCTCCTGCTTCCTGACCCGCTCTGCCTCATTCATCCGCACCTTCGGCACCGCGGTCAGGGCCGGTATGGAAATCAGCAGCTTGACAATCGGTTCTTCTCCATCGTTTATGGATTCATGGGCCATCCCGGTGGAAATGTGATAGATGCATCCTTTCTCAAGAACGCTTTCTTCTTCTCCTATCCGCTGCCTTCCGTGCCCGCTGATGACATACATCAGCTGCTCATCCCCGCAGTGAATATGTCTCGGCTGTACAGTACCTGGAAGCATAGTACTGATCCCCACTCTCATGTTATCCATGAATCCTTCTTCCGGCTCATAGAGCCACTCAATCATTCCCCAATCCAGCTTTTGTATCTTTCCCATGAAATCACCTCGTTTTACTATAAATACATCTCTATTCTAACAAAAATAAACTGGGTCATAAAGTAATACTTTGACGCACGAAGTGCGCCCGCCCGGAGGGCATGTATTAAAGGGTGCCTTAGGTATACAACCAAATACTTTTTGCAATCATTCCTGTAAAGTCTATACCAAGACACCGGCAGAAGCCTTATCCCGGTGTGGAAAGAGGAGCAGGAGGAACGATCCGATTCCATCGTAAGGCGAGCGCCGCAGAGGCGTTAGCAGAATTTTCCCGGACGCAGGAACGCAAAAATCGCATATCATGCGGATTTTTGTTGGAATCTGACATGGAAAAATTAAGGTTTATCCATGTCAGTTGGAAAAAACCGCCTGGATGGAATCAGAAAACGGCAGGGGCCAAATATGTCCCCGCCGTTTTCTTCTATGGGAATTCAAAATAGTCTGACTGCCGCTTTTAATCGCAGGGATTCCATTCCTCCGCGAACATCGGATATTTCACCGCCTTTTCCTTGACGGCTTTTCGGACCTCTTCAAGAATCTCTTTATTTTCATAATGCTTCAGTGCTTTCGCTAAAAGCCTTGCGGTTTCCCTCATGTCTTCTTCCTTAAACCCTCTCGTGGTGAGGGCCGGGCTTCCGATCCGAATGCCGCTGGCCAGGTTTGCGCTCTGAGGATCATAGGGAATCATGTTTTTATTGACCACGATACCCACGCTTCCCAATACATCTTCCGCTTCCCGCCCCGTAGGGATCAGCTCTCGTATATCCACGAGCACCAGATGGGTCTCCGTCCCTCCGGAAACCAACCGCAGTCCGCATTTTTTCAACTCATCCGCCAAAGCCTCCGCGTTTTTCAGCACCTGGTTCTGATAATTCCGATATTCCTCTGTCATACACTCTTTAAAAAGAACTGCTCTGGAAGCGATCATATCCATTTTCGGCGCCCCTTGAAGACCGGGGAAGATCTGCTGATCGATTTTCTTTCCCAAGACTTCCTTACACATGATGACACCGCATCCCCTGGGCCCCCTGAATGTCTTATGGGTGGAGGTGGTCACCACGTCGGCGTAGGGCACAGGCGACGGTATCACGCCTGCCGCGATCAGCCCGACCGGATGAGCGATATCGGCCATCATGTACGCCCCCACTTCCTTTGCTATCTCTCCAAATCTCTCATAATCTACTTTTCTGGGATAAGAAGAAGTACCACAGATGATCAGCTGAGGCTTATGTTCCTTTGCCAGGCGTTCTACCTGCTCCATATCAATGGTCTCCGTCTCCCTGTTGAGTCCATACTGTATGACATTATAGGTCTTTCCGCTGTAGTGGAAGCGAGCCCCATGGCTCAAATGACCGCCCTGGTTGAGTTCCATGGACAAAATCGTATCCCCGGGTTTTAAGATAGCCCGCAGGACTGCCACGTTGGAAAGTGTCGAGCTCATACTCTGGATGTTTACATATTCGCAGCCAAACAGCTCCTTACAGCGCTTGATGGCCAGAAGTTCCACCTGGTCGGCGATCTCACAGCCTCCGGCAAAACGCCTCCCCGGATATCCTTCCGCATTTTTATTCGCCCAAACGGTTCCCTCCATTCCAACTGTTACAGGAGAAGCATAATTTTCCGACGCGATAAGACAGAGCGTCTCCAGCTGCCTTTTTTCCTCCTGCTCCGTATATCCGGCAATTTCCGGGTCAAACTTACGTATCTGTTCAAAACTATTATCCATATACATATCCGATTCCTCCTGTATGTTGTCGGGACATGCGCCCTTTCGATGACATTATTATCCCACTGCAGGACATTTGTTTCTAGGAACCAGTCTGCCGGTTTATTGCACAAATCGCGCACCACCTTGGAGGAGCAGAAGCGAATGGACTAGATTTTTAAAACAGTTTACAAATTTTTCTGCGACATGTCCTTTTGTATCTCCCATGTCCAAAACGCGATCAGCAATTGCTCATAGAATCTGTCATTGGCCCCTATGATATCACGGACTCGGTTCATGCGGTAACGAATGGTATTTTTATGCAGATGGAGCTTTCTTCCCACCACTTCTACATCCCCGTCAAATTTCACATAAAGCTCTGCTGTCTGAAACAGCTCGCCGTCATACTGTCGGTCAAATTCTAAAATCGGGTCGAGAATACTGCGGCAGTATTGTTCCATCCAATGATTTCTGCAATAAGGAAGTAAAATTTGATAAATTCCTATTTTAGAAAAACAGACTGGCCTTCCATCCGTAAATCGGGAATATTGGCTGGCGTAAAGGGCCTCCTGAATAGCCAAGTTCATATCGTCCATAGAATTATGAAGATTCCCTATTCCGATAAAATAGTCTTCTTGTCTAAGGGAAAGAACTCGTAATACGACCGTTCCCGTATCGCCTGATCGGCATGGTTCCGCCATGTCCAAAATGATCAGGTACCCATTCTGATACCGAAATATGGAATCCCGGGAGTCCAATCGCCCTTGAAGCTTTTTCAAATTTTTCGCATAGTAAAGCGTCCACGCTATGCCCTTTGCATTACAATAGACTGCTAAATAGTTCTTATAATCCAGATGATAAAAAATCTCCTGGAGCATTTCCCGACGATTCGCCATACTCAAATTCCCATTTAAAAAAAGGCTCAGCTTCTGTTCCAAAAGTTCCGTATCATCCTTCTCCGCCATTTTTTCCTTGATCAGAATCGCGATATCCTGGAAATAAGCGTCATCTCTCCCAAAAGTGTAAATCGGCAAATCCCATTCATTGGCATAATCAAGAGCTTCTTTCGGCAGCGTATTATAATAGATCGTCTTGATCGCCAACGCTGCCACCTTATCTCTTACCAGTCCTTTGATACAAGGAAGGATCCTCTCAGGATGATCTTTCGCGAAAAGCATACTGGCAATAACAAACGAATTTTCTCCAAAGGCCCACATTTTTTCAAGCTTGGGGTCTTCATTCGCATATTCATAATCTAAAATTCCAATATTTGTAACCTCTTTCCGTTCTCCATTACGTCCTGCTATTAATGTAAAATTCCGGAACTCAGGAAGCTGCATAATTTCCTTCACTGTAATTGGCATTAACCTCTTCCTTTCCGCTTATTTAAAAATCCTTGTTTTTTATTTACTTCTTCATGTGGTACGCAGTCATTTTATTTTTGTTCTTCAACAAATTCCCGTATTCTGCAAATTCCTTCTATGATATTTTCGGCAGAGGTTGCATAGGACAATCGTACAAACCCCTCGCCCGACGCTCCGAAGCCGGTCCCGGGAACCATCCCTACATGTTTCTCTTCAAGTAATCTCAGTGCAAATTCTTCAGAGCTAAGGCCAGTGTTCTTGATATTAACAAAAGCGTAAAATGCACCCTGAGGTTTTGTGCAGGAAATACCATCGATGGAATTGATCCCTTCGTAAACAATATTTCTTCGTTTTTCAAACTCCCGGATCATTTCATCAATATATCTCCTTGTTCCCTTAAGCGCTTCAATACCGGCCCATTGTACAAATGTATTAACACAGGAAATTGAGTTTTCATTAAGTCTTCCGATGGCCTCAATAATATCGGCGGGGCCTGCCGCATAGCCCAAACGCCAGCCGGTCATTGCATAAGTTTTAGAAAAAGACTGGGAAATAACGACTCTTTCTTTCATCCCCCGGATCATTGCAGGACTATAAAATTTCAGTCCGTCGAAGATAATGTTATGATAAACCTCATCTGAGATCACGATCAAATCGTGTTTTTTACAAAATGAACAGAACTTTGTCAAGGCCTCTTTCGACATGACGGCTCCAGTAGGATTATTTGGTGAATTGAGCAAAATAGCTTTTGTTTTTTTTGTAACAAATCCTTCCAATTCCTCCAAATTATAAAAAAAATTATCTTTTTCATGGACAGGGACCAGCACAGGTCTTCCATGGGCTATCTTAGAATGATTCGGATGATTCGCCCAGCAGGGATCATTGACTATCATTTCTTCGCCGTCATCCAAAACAGCCATGCATATCAATCGAAGAGTATCCATGCCGCTCGGCGTTATGACGATTTCTTTTTCCGCGTCATAATGGACGCCATGAGTCTTTTCCAGATCCTCCGAAACAGCTTTTCTCAGCTCAGGTATCCCCGTGTTCGGCGCATATTTCGTTTTTCCTTCTGAAAGAGCTTGTATAGCAGCCTCCACAATATTAGACGGCGTCTGAAAATCAGGCTCTCCAATGGTAAAAGAAATCATATCCCCGCATTTTTCCGCAATCTTATTCTGCTTTTCTAAAAAAATACGGATTGATGACCGCTCAATACATTTTCCTGTCTTTGATATACGATTCATATTAAATATCTCCTCATTTATAATATTAGGCTGATAAATTTTACACCTCTACTATTGGTAGCCTGCAGGTAAAACCATGGAACAACTCCCCAGAACATAAACCAGAAGCTTGTTCCAGCTCTTCTATTGGGATTTCTTTATCTCCTTGTCTTCCCAAAAGCACTGCCTCATCGCCAATCCTGACACCCGGAATGTCGGTTACGTCTGCCATGATCTGATCCATGCAAATAGTCCCCAGCACAGGCGCGTATTCCCCATGGATCAGCACGCGCGCTTTTCCCAAAAGGCTTCTGGTATAACCATCCGCATACCCCACAGGCAGTGTAGCGATAACGCTGTCCCTTCTCGTTATATATTTTCTCCCATAGCTGATCGCTTCTCCAGCCGCAACTGTTTTCAGATAGATTACCCTGCATTTTATGGACATCACCGATCTTACTTTTACTGTATCGTGATCTTTCACACATGCCGGATAGCATCCCCATATGACCGTCCCCGGCCTTACCGCTTCATAAAATACACTTGGAAGCCTCAAAATTGACGGACTGTTCGCGGCTGTTCGCATGGGAATTTTGATGCCTGCTTCCAGCAGGCGCTGATAGAAATTATCAAACTTTTCTTTTTGCCTGTATGTATAAGACAGATCCTCCATATCGGCGGAAGAAAAATGAGTCATGATTCCCATCATTTTTATATTAGGCAGTTTCTTTATTTCCGCTATTACAGAAATACTTTTCTTTTCCGGCAAAAATCCAATTCTCCCCATTCCGGTATCAACCGCGATCACCAACTCAATCGTCTTTCTTTGGTTTTGGGCCTGCTTCGAAAATTCGGCCGCGCACTCCATTGTTGATATGAGCGGCATTACCTCTATTTCCACCGCTTTTCCTACCAGCTCCAGCGGTATCAGTCCCATCATCATAATCCGGCATGTAAAGCCGGCATTCCGCAATTCATTTGCTTCTTCCAAGGTGGCGACTGCCAACATATCAACTCCGCATTCCTGGTATGCCTTAGCGACGATCACCGCGCCGTGCCCATATGCATTAGCCTTGACCACCCCAATTAATTTCCTGT
This sequence comes from Qiania dongpingensis, assembly GCF_014337195.1. Lineage (NCBI taxonomy): Bacteria > Bacillati > Bacillota > Clostridia > Lachnospirales > Lachnospiraceae > Qiania > Qiania dongpingensis. Next base: position 3,065,977 of record NZ_CP060634.1, on the reverse strand, counting down.
CCCCAACCCGATTCTGTACCGCCTGGATATTGTCAATCAGACGATTCTTATCAATCTCTGCCCAGGCTGAACGCAATAACCCCTTATTCATATGTATCCTTCTTTCCTTAATGATGTAAGATCACAGATAAAAATTGCTGCAGCCGATCGTCTTCTGTATGTTCAAAGAAAGATTTCGTGTCTTTATTTACTCGGATCTTTGCTCCTTCTAAAAAGCAGACTCTGGAGGCGACTTCTCTTGCAAATCCCATTTCATGAGTAACAATGACCATAGTCATTCCCATACTGGATAACCGGCGCATCGCGTCCAATACCTCCTTGATCATTTCCGGATCAAGAGCAGACGTAGGTTCATCAAACAGCATCAAATCTGGTTCCATCATTAAAGATCGGACAATCGCCACCCTCTGCTTTTGTCCTCCAGATAATTGATGAGGATAAGCATCCAATTTATCTGCTATTCCAAAAATCTCTAAATATTCCATAGCTTTTTCAAGCATTTTTTCTTTATTCTTTTTCTGAGTCTTTACCGGCGCGATCAGCAGATTGTTTTTCACCGTCAAATTATCAAACAGATTAAATTGCTGGAAGACCATTCCAATATGTTTGCGGATCTGTTTTATATTTTTGCTGCTGACCTCTGTCCCGCGGTAATAGATTTTCCCTCCGTTTATTTTTTCCAATCCGTTTATCGTTCTCAACAGCGTACTTTTGCCGCCCCCAGACGGCCCGCAGAGAACGACCACTTCATGTTCATACACATCCAGGCTCATATCATCCAAGACCGTTAAATCTCCAAATTTCTTTATTATATTTTGTAAAGAAATTACAGTTTCCTTATTCTCAGACATGTCTATCACCCATAATCCGTTTAACAACGGTCCTTTCAAGCTTCTTTCCCAACCAGGTTAAAAAATGGCACATAATAAAGAAAATAATCAATACATAAGCATATATCTCCAATGGATAAGAAAATTTGGGCAGTAAAAGCTGGGCTCTTCTCAAAATGTCCATGCAGCCTATCGTTGCCGCCACTGAAGTTCCTTTAACCAACATAACGATCTGACCCATCAAAGCAGGAATCGTCACCAATAATACTTGAGGAAGGATAATCCGTATGATTGTCACAAGCATTGGCAGAGATAAAGATTTGGCAGCCTCCCACTGCCCCTTATCAACGGACAAAAAGCCTCCCTTCACTACCTCCATCATATAGGCGCCTTCCACAAGAGAAATGGATAATACCGAAATCCAAAACTGTGTTCCTTTTGTAAGATAGGCGTAAAAAAACAACAAGATCATTATTGTAGGAATCCCTCTGCAGATCAAAGCATATATTCCTAACAGCTGATCAACCACTGGAATTTTCAAGCTTCGAATCGTACCCAAGACCACACCGATCAATAAAGAAAAGAATAAAGACATAAAAATCAGCTTCAGAGTCATCGGCATTCCTTGTCCCAATATAGTTTTGATCACGATATTATAACGGTCTTCCAATGTCATATGAAATTAACACCTCTTTTCTTTGTACCTGCCGTCTTATTGCCGTTCCATAAATAGACAAGCTTTCTTATTCCTTGTACCGCCATGAAAAAGATCAGATAAATAGCGCCTCCAACCAAATATGAAGTAATCGGATTAAAAGAGTAATTGTTGATCTGATTACATTGATAGGTCAATTCACATATGGTAATCCACATCAGCATAGATGTATCTTTGATAATAATGGAAAACATATTGATCACTGAATCAATCACCTTTTTCCAGGCCTGAGGGATTAAAAAATAAATCATTGTCTGAAATTTATTAAATCCCAAAGCATATGCGGCTTCACTTTGCCCAACATCAATACTTTGGAGTCCTCCCCGTATGATTTCAGCAATAAACGCCCCGTCATTAAGTACCAGCGCTACAATTCCTATCACTCCTGCCGAAACAGAAACATATCTTGAGACGCCATAAAACAAAAAATAAATTTGAACTAAAAGCGGCGTCTCCCGGAAAAAACAGATATAGGCTTTGACAACAGGACCAAATACTTTAGGTTTCCGAAAACTGACAGCTCCTATCAGCACTCCCCAAATCGTCGCAGCTATAATTGCAATAATTCCATATTTCAATGTAAGCAATGCTCCGTTTGAGAATCTTGGCCAATATTTGACTATAACACTCCAGTTAAATGTCATGATATCCCCCTTTACGAAAAGCTGGCGAGCTGTAAATGCACCCGCCAGCTTTCTTAATTGTAGATCACCTGCCAAGACACAGCTTTTTTAGTAAGCTGTTCCAAGTGTATTCGGTTCCCATTCGAATCCCATCCATTTCTTGTACAGTTCGGCATAACTTCCAAAAGCCTTTAATTTTGTAAGATACAGATTAAAAACTTCCACCGATTTATCTCCGCTGGCAAACGCAAATCCATATAAGTAGGAGTCTCCGCGGTCTGGAAGCAGGCGGATATTGGAATTAGAAGACATAGGACCTGCAAATACGATGCTGTCGTCAAGGGAAACATCAATGACGCCAGATGCCAGGGATTCCTGCCAGGTTCCTAGAGGCAGCGTCACAATTTCGGCTTCCGGAAATTGTTCTTTGATGATAGATTCATAGACAGAACCAGAAGCAATCCCAAATTTAGTACCAGGCACTTTTAAATCTTCAAAGCTTTGATAAGCAGAATCCTTTGCCACGCAAGCCATGGCTGAATCCACCAGCCAGGGGTCTGAAAAATCGATCTCCGCTTCCCGGTCAAGGCGCATATTCATATTGGCTGCGATAAAATCAACTTTTCCTGTGTTAACAGCGGTCAGCATTGCAGACCACTCTAAGATTTCCCATTTCACTTCCACTCCAAGCTCAGCCGCAAATCCTCTTACAATATCTACAATAAATCCTTCCGGCTCTTCTTCTCCCGCTTCTGTAAAAATAATGTTTTCGATCGTAGGATCGATTCCCACTGTCATATAACCCTGTTCCAAAATCCGCCCATACGCATTCTGTGTTTCAGTTCCGGCCGCCGTCTCTTTCTTCCCCCCTCCACAGGCTGTCAATGACAAGATCATGGCTAGTGCCAACATCATGGCTGCTGCTTTCTTCATATTTTTATCCTCCTTTTATTTTAAGTGCGTCATGCACACTTATTCATTTGCCAAATCACGAAATATGTTGCTAATTATATTTAAAAAATCTATTATTTCTTTTCTTATTTTTACTTTTTTTGTTTTATCATATTTTTTTAATACATTTATTATACAATGTCAAAAACTTAGATTCTATTAGTTGAAATTCAAAAATTAATAGCAAATATTTATATTTTGTACAAACGAACCTTCGTAATATTTGCATTATTATTGAATTAAAAGGAATGATCACTTAATATGGCAACAAAAAAAAGGATATCTATTCAGATATCCTTTTATATTCATATGAAACTGCTATTTTCAATTTTTATTTTTTTGTTCTCTGCAGGAAATCGGGAATCGTAATACCCTTATTCTCCGGAGCTTTATATGTAGCGCCGCCGCTGAATCCAGTCGTCGAAGGGCGCACCGGTACACTTCTTCTCTCCGGCATGGAAGCACCTGCAGATGCCGGTTTTACCGGTGCAGAAGGAGATACGGCAGACGCTGCGGGCTTCACCGATGATTTATAAGAACTGAAGCTGGATGCCGGCTGTGACACGGGAATCTCTGATTCAAAGGTTTCCAGCCCGGTGGCAATAACGGTAATACTCGCTTCATCCTGAACGGTATCGTCATACATAGCGCCGAAGATAATGTTGGCATTGTCTCCTGCAAGCTCCTGAACGTAGCTGGCCGCTTCGTTTGCTTCCATCAGGCCGATATCCCCGGAGATATTGATAATAACATGGGACGCACCCTCGATAGTAGTCTCCAGAAGGGGACTGGACACGGCTTCTTTGACCGCCTCGATCGCCTTGTCATCACCCTTGGCCTTGCCGATGCCGATATGAGCGATGCCTTTATCAATCATGACTGTCTGAATATCAGCAAAGTCCAGATTGATCAGTGCAGGCACATTGATCAGGTCCGTGATGCCCTGGACAGCCTGCTGAAGCACCTCGTCCGCGCGCTTCAAAGCTTCCGGCATCGTGGTCCTTCTGTCTACGATCTCCAAAAGTTTATCATTGGGAATGACAATCAAAGTATCAACGCTTTCCTTCAAATGCTCAATACCCGTCAAAGCGTTGTTCATACGTGTTTTTCCTTCAAATTTAAACGGCTTGGTGACCACTCCGACAGTCAAAATCCCCATCTCCTTGGCAATCCCGGCTACAACAGGAGCCGCGCCGGTACCGGTGCCGCCGCCCATGCCGCAGGTCACAAAGACCATATCAGAGCCTTTGATGGCAGAGGAGATATCCTCAGCGCTCTCTTCAGCCGCTTTCTGGCCCACTTCCGGCTTGGCGCCGGCGCCAAGGCCCTTGGTCAGCTTCTCTCCGATCTGGATGGCAGTGGGAGCCTTACACAGCTGCAAGGCCTGCTTATCCGTATTGATACCGATAAATTCCACTCCGCAAATATTTTCATCAATCATACGATTCACAGCATTATTGCCAGCGCCGCCCACACCGATGACAATAATTTTCGCTGAGCTCTCTGACTCATTAATCTTGATCTCTAACAAAACATATTCCTCCCTTGATGTATCACTCGAAAAGCCGACATCGGCCGGCTGGCGTCATTACTTCCTATAGCATAAGTTATTTTTCCAAAATAATCAACTACTACTTTCATAAAAATCCATTAATTTTCTCATTCGATTCTCCGGAATTCCCATATGTTTCCAGTCCCGTCCCTCCTCTGATTTTTCTCAGTTCTGGATGAACGGGTACGAAGGATTTAAAGCGTCAGGAGCGTATTCATTGAGGTAAAGAATCCCCGACAGGCTGGATATCTGGGGATACATATCGTGGAATTCTGAAATTTTTTCAGCCATATACTGATTGCTTCCCAGCACCACACGGATGCCGCCCACATAAATATCCACATTTCCCGCATTGTCAAAACTCAGCTTGTCCACCTGGATCTCATACCGTTCCAAAAGCTGGGACAGGTTCAGGATTTCCCCAAAAATCCCCTCATCTTCCACCGTGAGCTTCTCATACATGACGATGCTTTCGAATCGGAGTCCCGTCACAAGGGGCACCGACGGCGTCCGTTCACCGGAGCTCTCAACGATGATACCGTCCTTATCAAAATACATGTACGTCCCCATGTATTCAATACAGCCGGCCAGGCTTTTTTCATATACCGTGATCTTTGCAGAATGAAGGCCTGTGACGCTCACATGGTATTTCTCAATGAACGGGATATCTTTATGCTCCCGGAACTTGTCCTGATAGACCGCATAAATGGTATTCCAGTCCTTATCCTCCGTGAAGATCATGGAGATCAGCTCCTCATCCGTATAGCGGCTGCTGCCGGTTACCGTCACTTCCGTTATCCTGGTGGTCCACGCGAACAGAATGACGCCTAAAACAAGCGCCGCCGCCGTGCCGAGAACGATCAAGGTCCGGCGTCGGTTTCTTCTCTTTTTTGCCGGCCTTTTCCCACTTTCGTTTTCTTTCCTCATCCCGCCGCCCTCGTCATCTTTCGTACTTAATACTGTTGGATACGCTCAAGGCGGCTCCCATTTCCATCATGAGGAATACCACGGAGGTACCCCCGTAGCTGATAAATGGAAGAGTAATACCGGTATTGGGAATGGTATTGGTGACCACGGCGATGTTGAGAATCACCTGCAGGGCTATATGCGACATGATGCCCACCACCAGCATCGCGCCAAACAGGTCAGGAGCGTTGTTGGCAATGACCACAAAGCGCCAGATCATGAACAGGAAAAGCAGGATGACACAGATTGCGCCAAACAGTCCCAGTTCCTCACAGATAATGGAAAATATCATGTCATTCTGGGCCTCCGGCACGAATCCCAGCTTCTGCATGCTCTCTCCAAGCCCTTTGCCGAACAGCCCGCCGGAGCCGATAGCATAAAGTCCCTGCAGCACCTGGTGGCCGCCCTCCAGCGCATAAGCCGTGGGGTTTTTCCATACCAGGATACGTTCCAGCTGATATTCCTTCAGGATATGCAATTCGATGATCTTATCTGAAAAAACGGTGATAAAGACCGCCGCCGCCGCCACCGCCGCCACCGCTATGATAAACCTCGCCTTTTTTCTGCTGGCCACGAAAAGGACCAGGAACACAATGCCAAAGAGAATGATGCCGCTGCTCAGGTTATTATCCAGCACCAGATAAATAAGAGGCGCCTGAATGGCAAATATCAGAAGCTGTACCTTCCACATATCAATCTTCTTAGAAAATTTGTTGACCAGACTGGCCAGAGAAAGGATCAGAGCCACCTTCACCGCCTCCGCCGCCTGGAACAGAGATGTGGAGCCAAAACCAAACCACCTTTTTTTGCCATTATATTCAATGCCCAAAGGTGTAAAATTTACAAGAATCATGAGCACGAACGCCAATATGTATGCCAGGACCGCAAGCTTGGCGAACTTATGGTAATCAATCTTTGATACCAGAAACATACAAATGATGCCGAGGATCAGAGCAAACCCCTGCTTCTTCAGATAGAACAGAGAATCCCCCGTTTTGATCTGCGCCGCATAGGAGCTGGAGCTGTACACCATGATAAGGCCAAAGCAGCATAAAAAGATAATGACCGCCAAAAGGCCATAATCATAATATCGCTGAGGCTTATTCCGTTTTTTCCTTGATTCTTCACTTTTATTGCCCATCCGCATTCTCCAACTCCAAATAATGTCCCGTTACTGTCTGACCAGTTCCTTAAAAACTCTTCCCCGCTCTTCATAGTTCTTGAACATTCCCCAGCTGGCACAGGCAGGCGATAAAAGTACCGCATCACCGGGAACTGCCGTCTCTTTTGCAATCCTGACCGCTTCCTCCATAGAATCCGCGAAACAGAAATCCGTAAAGCCGCACGCTTTGGCTTCTTTGGCTATCTTCTCCGCAGTCTGCCCCAGGAGGACCATCTTCTTCACCTTTCCGTCAAAGGCCCGTATCCATTCTCCATAAACAGAGCCTTTGTCGTATCCTCCCGCGATCAGCACCGTGGGGCGCGCCATGGCACGAATCCCCCGAATGGCCGCATCCGGGTTGGTACCCTTGGAGTCATTATAATATGCGACTCCGTCTTTTTCCACTACAAATTCTATCCGGTGCTCCACAGCCTGAAACGCCTTAAGGGCTGTCTGGATCACCTCCATGGGAACTCCCATCGCAAACGCTACGGCCGTTGCCGCCATCGCATTCTCATAATTGTGGACACCCAGGATTTGAAGCTCCTCTGTCCGCACCACGAGCTCCCGTTTCCCTCCGTCCAGCTCACTGATCATCTCATTCCCTTCCAGGTACACTCCTCCCGGAACCCGTTTCCTGCTGCTGAAATAGATGGTCTTGGCATTTATATTTCTGCCGAATTCTCTCAGGATCTCATCCTCATAGTTCAGGACGCAAGTATCAGAAGGTCCCTGGTTCTTTGCCACCAGTTCCTTGACCCGTATATATTCTTCCATGGACCCATGCCGGTCCAGGTGATCAGGGGTGATGTTCAGGATGGCGCTCACATCGGGGCGAAAATCCATGATCGTCTCCAGCTGAAAGCTGCTGACCTCCGCCACCGTGACAGAATCCTCCGTAGTCTCCAGGGCTTTTTCCGTATAAGCCGTGCCGATGTTTCCCACTACGAAGCTGCTCGCATAATATCTGCTGAAGATCTCACCCACCAAAGCCGTAGTCGTTGTCTTTCCATTGGTCCCCGTAATGGCTGCCAGCCGTCCTTTGGCGTTTTGATACGCCGCCTCGATCTCGCTCCATATGGGAACGCCGGCATCGCGGAGCTTTTTCACAAAAGGAGCCTTGATGGGAATACCGGGACTGATGACGCATACCTCCGCCCGTTCTGCCATCTCATCGGGAAACTCCCCGAGCACGATCTCTATCTCCCCGTTCGGAAACTCTGCCGCCAGCTTATCCTTCGAAAGGGACTCGTTTCCATCGTACAATAGAATGGGCTTCCCTGTCCTCAAAAGCATTTTGGCGGCTCCAATCCCGCTGATGCCTCCTCCGGCCACAAGCATTTTTTTATATCCTGTCTTATCTTCCATTTCTTTTCCTTTCCGCTACATTGCCATATAAGCGACCAGACAAAGAATCGCAGTCACAGCGGAAAATACCGTCACAATCCTCGTCTCTGACCATCCGCCCAATTCAAAATGATGGTGGATGGGCGCCATTCGGAACAGTCTCTTGCCATGAGTCTTTTTAAAATATGCCACCTGCAGAATGTCCGATACCGTTTCCACAAAATATATGAATCCCACCAAAAGGATAAAAATCGGCATTTGAAGCATGAACGCAGTAGACGCTACGAACCCGCCGAGGGCCAGGGAACCGGTATCTCCCATGAACACCTTGGCCGGATACGCGTTAAACACAAGGAAACCTAGAAGGCTGCCCACCACAGCCCCTGTTATCGGATCAATCCCGCTCTTTTCCCCCATGGACACAATGGTAAAGAAAACTGCCACCAGAATGGTCACGCTCGTGCAGAGTCCGTCCAGCCCGTCCGTCAGGTTCACGCCGTTGTCTGTGCCCAGAACGATGATAAAAAATGCGGGAACGAAAAACCAGCCCAGCTCCAGGGTCTTTCCTCCTGTGAAAGGAATGATCATAGCCGTGGAAACCACATCAGAGGTCATAAGATAATAACACAGTATACCGGCGATTAAAAGCTGCCCGGCCAGCTTTTGATACGGTTTAAGGCCCTCAGAACGCTTCAAGACCACTTTTATAAAATCATCCAGGAGTCCCACTATCCCAAAACCTACCGTGGTAAATAAGATCGGAATGATCTTTGGATAATCTTTTACAAAAATCAGGCTGGTGACCGATATGCTGATGATGATCGCCAGTCCGCCCATGGTAGGCGTGCCTGATTTTTTCGCGTGGCCCTTTGGTCCCTCCTCCCGGATAGTCTGGCCGAATTTCAGCTTTCTCAGAAAAGGAATCAAAATTGGGCACAGGACCGCGCTGATGGCAAATGAAATCAATACGGAAATAATTGCTGCATATTTCATATGGACACTCCTGTATTCTTTGTCTGCATGTTGTATGGTAAATCCTCAACTGTTACAGTATAAGACTTTTTCCATGAAGAATCAACCTCTAATAGCCGCTAATTTTCTGCGGTTTCTTCCTCGGTTACGGCTTCCCGCTCAATTCCAAGATACGGCAGGATGTTGTCAAATACATCGGCCACCACAGGCGCTGCGATGGTTCCGCCGTAATAGATTCCCTCTGGTTCATCTATGGTGATCAGAGCGATCACCTGGGGATTATCCGCAGGAGCAAAACCGATAAATGAGGAAATGTACTTGTTCTCACTCCTGGGAAGCTTCTCTGAAGTCGCCGTTTTTCCGCCGATCCTATATCCCTCCAGATAAGCTCTGTGGCCGGTGCCTTCTGCTACTACCTGCTCCAAAATATAGCGCATGGTCTCACTGGTCTCCTCAGACACAATATGTTCCGTAGTGTCATAGGACAGCTTCTCAATGACGGTTCCCTCGCTGTTTTGAACCTCCACACCGAAATGCGGGGTTATCCTGGTCCCGCCGTTTATGATGGAGCTGGCCGTAGTGATAAGCTGCATCGGTGTAATCTGGAATGACTGGCCGAAGGAAACTGTCGCCAGCTCCACTTCTCCCATATTATCCTGCTTGTGCATAATAGTCCCGGCTTCTCCCGGCAGATCGATCCCCGTCCTGCCCAGCAGGCCGAACTGGTTAAAATACTTATACGTATTGGTGACTCCCAGCCTAAGCCCCACTTCAATAAAGACCGGATTGCAGGAATTCATCGCTCCCTGGAGGAAATTCTCAGCCCCGTGCCCGGCAACCTTATGGCAGTGGATCCTTCTGTCCTCCACTACTTTATATCCGGGGCAATAAAAATTATCGGTGAGGGATACTACGCCTTCTTCGAGACCCGCCGCGGCCGTAATGATCTTAAATGTGGAGCCGGGTTCATAGGTATCATTGATACAGGAATTTCTCCACATCTTATTGAGAAGATCCTGATATTCTTCGTCAGTGGCAGACGCATCCATTTGATAATTCAGCGTAAACGGATCGTTCAGGTCAAATTCCGGTACATTGACCATGGCCATGATCTCCCCGTTTTGTGGATTCATGATGATCATGGATACTTTTTTTGCATTCTTTTGTTCCATGACCTTAAGCGCCGCCTGCTCCGCATATTTTTGAATATTCACATCCAGGCTCAGGTAAAGGCTGCACCCGTCTACCGGCTCGATCCGGTTTTCAGCTGCCGTGTCGATTTCCACACCTCTGGCATCGGTCTGTGTCAGAATGGTCCCATTTTCCCCCTTCAGATAATCCTCATACATGACCTCCAGCCCGATGATTCCCTGATTATCTCCCCCGGTAAATCCAAGAACCTTGGAAGCCAGGCTTCCAAAGGGATAATAACGCTTGTAATCCTCGTCCACCTTGACCCCGTCGAGATCGCACGCCCGCACGGCGTCTCCAATGGATTTATCCACATTGGATTTGATGATCTCCCTGGAACTGTATTTTTCCACCTTTTCCCGCACCGTATCCGCGGAAACCTCCAGTTTTTCAGAAAGTACCGCTATCACTTCCTCAGCGTCTGTTATCTGGTTATGGATCACCGATACGGTACATACGGTCTTGTTGTCGGCGATGATGGTGCCGTTGGCATCATAGATCCGCCCTCTGGCCGCCTTGATGGAGCGTTCCCGTTCATGAAGTTCCTGAGCCAAAGCCGTATAATGAGCAGACTGAAATAGCATCAGATATCCCAGCCTGCCCATTAATATTCCAAAACCTGCCAAACATGTGACAAACATGATCAAGATTTTTCTGCGGTGAAAGGTATAGTTTGGAACCATGAGGTTCCCTCCCAGGCTTTTATTACAGCCTATTCGATTCCACCCTGAAACATTCCTGCCTCATATCCGTTCTCGTCTCCCCGCGGCTCCTCCTGGGGCGCCTCTCCTTCCGGATTCTCTCCTTGTGTTTCTGCTTCGTTCGGCTCCTGAAGAGGGGATTCCGTAGTCGTTTCTTCTTCCTCTCCTGTGCTCCGTGTGGGGAACAGATTCAGATAGGGGAGGATGTCCACCCACAGATCATGAGTCAGCGTCGTGGCATGACCGCCCGCCGACTGATTCTCCACATTCGGCTCATCGATCACCACCATCATAAAATATTCCGGATTGCTGGCCGGAACAAAGCTGCAGAAAGAAACCGCATACTTTTTTTCACTACGGGGCTGCTTTTCTGCCGTACCTGTTTTTCCGCCTATTTCGTATCCAGGCACTACCGTAGAATACGTGGTCTGTTCATCCACCATGGCCAGCATCGCTGTCTTCAGAAAATCGGAAGTGCTCTCGCTGACCGTCTCACGGACCAGCGTCTTTTCTTTACTTTCCACGACTGAGCCTTCCGGACTCAGTATCTCCCTGACTACATGAGGGGTATAATAGCTCCCTCCATTGATCACGGAACAATATGCAGCGGCCATCTGAATCACTGTCACGTTGAAGTTCTGACCGAAAGAGTTGGTCGCCAAGTCGATATCCGACATGTCTTCCTTGTTTTTCAGAATACCGTATTCTTCTCCCGGAAGATCGATTCCTGTCCGGTCGCCCAGTCCGAATATCGGCTGATATTTGCAGAAGGTATCCTTCCCAATCTGCCATCCGATATGCATCAGCGCATCATTGCAGGATTCCACAATAGCCCCTTTTACGTCGAGCTGACCATGACCGGATAATTTATGGCAGTTGATCCTGCCGCCTCCGGCGATATCCTCCCCGCCGTCACACATATAAGTATCCGTCGTCTTCAGGCTGCCCTCTTCCAGTCCCGCCGCGATCGTCAATGGCTTCGCTGTGGAGCCGGGCTCATAGGTGGTCTGAGTGATGAAATTCTTCCATATCTCATTTTGGGCGTCAGTCCGCTCGTCCTCACTCATGGCGTCGATCTGCTCCTGAGTATAATAGCCGCTCACGGTCATATCAGACGGATTGTTCAGATCAAAATACGGATAGGAAGCCATGGCCAGGACCTCACCGTTATTGGGATTCATCACGATCACCGCCGTATTTTTGGAACCGATTTTTTCATTAAACAGCTTGATCTGATTTTCTACGATGGACTGGAGATTCACATCGATGGTCGACACCACCGTATTGCCGTCCACCGCATCCCGCGTCACCTGTTCCGCGTCGGAGTCCTCGTTAATGGATCCATATCTCCTTCCGGGTACTCCCGCCAGCGTATCATTATAATACTGTTCCATACCATAGCTTCCAAGGGAACCGTCTTCTGACGCGAAGCCGATCAGATCGCAGGCCAGAGACGAATATGGATAGATCCGCTTGTATTCCGTTTCAAACCAGACACCGTCTATCTTATCCTTGATCTTTAGATTTTCATTGATCTCCGTTTCCTTCGCAAGGAATTTGTCCCGTTTTTCCTCGCTCATCCGCTTCTCATACCGGATATACCGCTTATTGGGATTTTCATTTATCAGCTTTTCCAATTCTGCCCTGTCATACCCATAACATTCTGCCAGGGCGTCAAGGGTAGGGCCGGTAATGTTCTCATCCGCCGTGATCACAGAGGGATCCAGGATCAAGTTGTATACCGCCTCATTGGCGGCCAGTACCGTACCGTTCCTGTCCGTGATCTCTCCTCTTTTGAACGGAATCGTATCCGCCGTATAGGTCTGCTGTGCCAAAACGGTCCTGCCGTAATCTCCGCCCTTCTGTTTGCCGATAATGCCGACGGCAATGGCCAGCCCAAATAAAACCAGCGCCACCAGGATAAAGGTGAGCGCCAGCTTTTGTTTCATATATTTTTGGAAAACCTTAGGAGTCCTTTTGGGACGGCCCGACCGGCCGCGTCTATTCTCTGGGGATGTCTTCATATTGCTGTACGTACTCACTTTCTGTTCTGTCGTAATAGATCACCTGGCTGTCATCCGGATATACCATACCCAGTTCTTCCGTAGCTGTTTTATATATCTGATGGATATCGGAAGCTACCGCTATCCTGGACTGTGTGGCCTCATTAATATCCCTAAGTTCCTCCAGGTTCGCCTCCATCTCCTCGATATTGGTGATCCTGGTTCTGATGGAAGCCTGCACTTTCAGATAATTCACACAAACTGCAAGTACCGCCACACAAGCCATGGTAAGAAACATGACATATGCAGGACTCATCTGCAGCGCTTTCTCCCTGTTTCTTCTGGATCTTCGGACTTCCTCCGCCCGTCTGTCATCGGGAACGTAAAATTCCTGCTCCTCCAGCTGTCTTGCTGTATTTCCGTCAATCTCCGTATACAAATACGGTTTTCTGTCATACTGTCTGCCCAAGCGTCCTCTGTATGAGTCCGCGTTCTTCCTTTTCTGTCTGCCATTTGCCGCCATTTTTTAATTCCTCCCCGGGGCATGTCCGCTCCATATGGAACCTATGCCCTCTCAAAAACCCGAAGCTTGGCGCTTTTCGCCCGCCTGTTATCTAAAAGCTCCTCCTCACAGGGAAGAACCGGTTTCTTCGTGATCACTTTTCCTTTGCTTTTGTTTCCACACACACATATGGGAAAATTCGGAGGACAGGTACAAGGATTTTCATTTTTCCGAAATCCGTTTTTTACAATCCTGTCTTCCAGGGAATGAAATGTGATGATACAAAATCTTCCGCCAGGCTTTAAAAGTGAAATCATCCGGTCGATGGACCGGCTCAATACATCCAGCTCATGATTGAGCTCGATCCGGATGGCCTGAAATGTCTTCTTGGCCGGATGGCCGCCTGCCATTCTCACCTTTGCCGGTATCGCTGCTTTGATGATCTCCACCAGCTGTCCGGTGGTGCGGATTTCTTCTTTTTGCCTCGCCGCCACGATATGCTTGGCAATATTCTGCGCGAATTTATCTTCTCCGTAATCCCGGATAATCCGGTACAGATCGGATTCACTGTAATCGTTCACGATATCCTTTGCCGTAACCGCCTGACGCTGGTCCATCCGCATGTCCAGCACGGTATCCTCTTTATAGGAAAATCCCCGTTCCAGAGTATCCAGCTGATAGGAAGAAACCCCCAAATCCAGCAAAATCCCGTCCACACATCCGGTTCCCAGCTCTTTGAGTACCGCATCCATATTCTCGTAATTGTTCCGTACGATGGTCACTTGTTCTTCAAAAGGCCTAAGCCGCTCTGAGGCCGCTTCTATGGCGGCCGCATCCTGATCGATTCCTATGTACCTGCCGGCAGGTCCCAGCCTCCTGCACACCTCGAAGGCATGTCCGCCTCCGCCCAGTGTGCCGTCCACATAGATTCCGTCCGGCCTGATGTTCAGATATTTTATCGTTTCGTCCAACAACACTGATCTGTGTTCAAATCCCATGGTTAAAACCTCAGTTCTTCCAAATCTTCCGCGATTTCCTCAATCTCATCGTATACGTTGGCCTCTTCCCATGTATCACGGTTCCAGATCTCTACCCGGCTTCCAACGCCCACTAAGACTACATCCTTTTCCAGATGTGCATAAGCTCTCAGGTTATTGGGAATCAATATCCTCCCCTGCTTATCCACCTCGCACTCACCGGCGCCGCCCATGAGGAACCTGGCGAATTTTCTGGCTTTTCCCTGGGTAACCGGCAGATTTTCCATGCTGGAGACAACAGAATCCCATTTTTCTTCTGTGAATACAAACAGGCACCCATCCAGACCTTTGGTCACGATGAACTTGTCCCCACCGGCTTCTCGAAACCTGGCGGGAACGATCAGACGCCCTTTTGCGTCCATCGTATGATTGTATTCACCCATAAACTGATTCATCATCTGTGCCACCTAATCCAAACAAATCTACCACTTTCCACCATTTTAACCCACTTTTTAACCACTTGATATTATTTTAAGCCATTTAAGGGGAAATAGCAAGAGGGATTATGATTTTTTTCAGGCGTATATTCCTATTGAAATAAAAAAAGACTTGTTTCCAAGTCTTCTTCCTCTTTCGTATATGTTTCACATAATACATTACTTTTTTGCAGAATACTCCAGGTACCGTTCGATAAGCAAATCAAGCTTCCTACTCAGGTGCAGAATTCTGTCAGGCGCATCCTTCCGCTCAATAGCCTCCCCCAGCTCACTTCTGATTCGCTCTATTTTTTCTTTTAAATCCATAACCCCTCTGATTCCTCTATTTCATTCCTGGCCTCCTTCGCTTCTATTAGCCATTTTAATCTTTTTTTCGCCAAAAATCAAATGGATTAAGACGCCTTTTTCTGCCTTTTTCGACAGCCTCCACCTGCTTTCCTTTTTTCTCAAAGTGTGATACACTTATACGAGTTTGACGTTAAAATTGCCGTATTATTAGGAGGTTTTCCATGAAATTAGGTATCGTAGGCTTGCCCAATGTCGGGAAAAGCACATTATTCAATTCACTGACGAAAGCAGGCGCCGAATCCGCCAACTATCCGTTCTGCACCATAGACCCCAATGTCGGCGTAGTAGCCGTTCCGGACTTCCGTCTCGGGCTTCTGGCCGATATGTACACCTCCAGGAAGATAACTCCCGCCGTCATTGAGTTTGTGGACATCGCCGGCCTGGTAAAGGGCGCGTCCAAAGGAGAGGGACTTGGCAACCAGTTTTTAGCCAACATCCGCGAGGTGGATGCCATCGTCCATGTGGTCCGCTGCTTTCAGAACGACAATATCGTCCATGTGGACGGAAGCATAGATCCCCTCAGGGACATTGAAACCATAAACCTGGAGCTCATCTTCTCTGACCTGGAGATTCTGGAACGCCGGATCGCCAAGACTTCCAAGGGAGCGTTTAACGACAAAACCCTGGCAAAGGAGCTGACCGCCCTTAAGTCCATGAAAGCTTACCTGGAAGACGGAAATCTGGCCATCACCTATGAAACAGATGATGAGGATGAGGAGGCTTTTTTACACTCCCTGAACCTTCTGACCGCAAAACCGGTCATCTTTGCCGCAAATGTAGCCGAGGACGATCTGGCAGATGACGGTGAGAACAATCCTTATGTAAGAGAAGTCCGCCAGTTCGCCGCAGGACAGGGCAGCGAGGTTTTTGTGATCTGCGCCCAGATAGAACAGGAGATTGCCGAACTGGAAGACGATGAAAAGAAGATGTTCCTGGAGGATTTAGGCTTAAAAGAGTCCGGTCTGGACAAGCTCATAAAGGCCAGCTATAAGCTGCTCGGCCTGATCAGCTATCTGACTGCCGGGGAACAGGAGACCAGAGCCTGGACTATTAAGAAAGGGACCAAGGCTCCTGCTGCCGCAGGAAAGATCCATACGGATTTCGAGCGCGGTTTCATACGTGCGGAGGTCGTCAACTATCAGGACCTTCTGGACGCAGGAAGCTACGCCGCTGCAAAAGAAAAGGGACTTGTGGGACTGGAAGGGAAAGAATACGTGGTAAAAGACGGCGACGTGATCTTGTTCCGTTTCAACGTCTGATCAGGCAAAAATCGAGACCAAAAAACCGGCGGAACACATTCCGCCGGTTTTATTTATGGGCAATGCACAATGATCATTCTTCTTCATCCATCTCGTCAAATTCAGCGGAATCCAGAATTTCATCAAATGCTTCAGCCACCGCTTCGTACTCTTCATCATCCTCAATATTCTGAAGATCGGGCTCGCCATTTTCTCCCGTTACAAAACGGTATAAATAAACTTCGCCCTCTTCTCCTTCCGGCGGATTCGTAGGAAGCAGCGCGATGTAATCCTTTCCGGCAGCCTCAAAGGTCGTCAAAACGATACATTCCAGCTGAGAATCGTCTTCCAGTGTCAGGGTGACGGTCATCTGTCCATCCTCACCCTCATGAATATGGTCATGACCGCAGTCACAGCCGCAGGTACCGCAATCCTCCGCACAGCCGCCTTCAAACTCTTTTGCCATAGTTAATAGTCCTCTCTTTTCTCAAAAATTGCAGGCCTCCGGGCCCAATAATAATTGCATACACACACTGTAACAAAAAACTCCTGAAAAAGCAAGGCCTAAGTCATGGTTTAAGGCGGGGCAGCGTGACAAAAAAAGTGGTGCCTTCCTCCTTCCCGCTCTGTACCGATATCCTTCCAGCGTGACTCTCCGCGATATTGCTGGCTATGGACAGACCGAGCCCATATCCTCCGGCGTCTCTCGACCTGGATTTTTCCCCCCGGTAAAAGCGTTCAAACACATGGGGCAGCTGTTCTTTTTCTATATAACTGCCGGTATTGTGAACTGACAGCTTCCCTTTGTCTTTGCTTCCCAAAAGAGATAAGGTAACCACTCCCTTTTCCTCCGCATACTTGCAGGCGTTATCCAGCAGAATCGCCAGCAGCTGTCTAAGCCGCCCTTCGTCTCCTGACACATAAATCTCCGGTTCAACGGCTGTATCAAGCTTTTTTCCCTGTTCAAACATCACGGATTCAAAAGGCAGCGCGGCACTCCATACAAGATCACTCAAATTTAATCTGGAAAGGACCGGTCTGTCCGTTCCCGCGTCTGCCTTTGCCAGCTCCAGCAGATCATTGACCAGATCCTTCATCCGGACTGCTTCGGTCCTGGTATTCTCCACCCATTTTACCTGATCTGCTATGGAATCCTCTTTGTGGCTCAGCAAGATCCCCGTATTGGCCAAAATGACTGTCAGCGGTGTTTTAAGTTCATGGGAAGCATCCGCCACAAACTGCCGTTCCCGGTCCCAGGAATCTTTGACCGGCCCCACTACCCAGCCGGCCAGGCAAACACTGATGACCAAAAAAACGGCCAGGCTTCCTATTCCAACCAGTAAAGATATGAAAATAAGACTCTTCATGGAAGACACCTCATCGCTCCTGTCCATAAAGACGATCTGTGTGCCGTTTATATCCGAATATTTCAGATAGCGCAGCCCCATTCCCTTCACAGTTCCCCGCTCTTTGTCCTGCGAAAGGCAAAGCGCCACGATATCCTCCAGGACTTCATCTTCGATCACCAGATTTTCACCGATTACTTCTTTCACTGAGCCATCCTGTTCCAGCTTCACCACAAAGGTCGCGCCTTCCTTTGCATCTGTCATCAGAAAAGGCCGGTCCGGCCCCGGCTGCATACTTTTCTTTCCATACCGGTCTTCCGCGTTTTCCGGAAGCCCGGGAAGCTCCCTCATCACCCTGCGCTCCATGACGTCATAGCTCTCTCTGCAAAGACGATTATAGGTCACAGCGCACACCACCGCAAAGGTAATGACCAGCACAATACTGATCAATATCATATTGATCAGTATGAATTTCCGCTTCAGCTTTTTTATCATGGCATGCGTTCCTCCATTCGGTATCCGATCTTGCGTACCGTCCCGATACTCGCCCTGGAGCCCAGGAAAGCGAACTTTTTTCTCAAGAAAGAAATATACACTTCTACATTATTGTCTTCTGCGTCCGTCTCACTCCCCCATATCTTCAAAAGGATGGTTTCCTTTGGAAGTACAGATTTGGGATTGGACAGAAGAAGCCTCAGCACCTCAAATTCTTTCATCCCTAAATGTACGCTCTTTTCTCCACATTCCAGCATATAAGTATCCAGGTTCAACGATATATCCCCATAGGAAAGATACTCCACCACAACCTCCCCCTTCCTCCTGGAAAGGGCCCGGACTCTGGCCAGGAGCTCCTCCGTCTCAAAAGGCTTCGTGAGATAGTCATCTGCCCCGCAGTCCAGCCCCTTTACTTTGTCGCTTGTCTCAAACCTGGCAGTCAGCATCAGGACAGGCGTCTGATTCTTTTCCTTCCGCATGGCCCGCACCACGTCAAAACCATTCATCTTCGGCAGCATCACATCCAGAATCACCACATCGTAGATGCCGCTCATCGCATAGTCCAGCCCGTCCTCTCCATTATATACCATGTCCGCCGTATATTTATGCTCTGACATGATCTGTCCCAGAGCTTCGGCCAGCCTGATCTCGTCTTCCACAATCAAAATCCGCATATCTTCCTCCCGTTTCTTATACCGGCTCTTCATACCTTCCGCTTTTATTTATACCACAGTTCTTACTCCTCTTTCCATCAGAATAAAAGCAAACACTTTAATTAGTCTGAAACCCCGAGTAAAATTCCGGTCTGGTTTCAGACAAATTTAAGGTTGCCTTTTTATAATGGCTCCAGAAAAGGAAGCTGCAGAAAGGATGAGATCCATGAGTATTAAAACGTTCAAACGAATGGAAAAAAAGTCCCTCCTGACGGACCGCCAGTACGAGGAACTTACGAAGAGGATGGAACCTTATATGGAATACGACCAGTATTGTCCGGACGGTTCCTCCTATTCCATCTATAATATTTACTATGACACAGACGATTACCGGCTCATCAGGACCTCTCTCACAAAGCCCTACTATAAAGAAAAGCTGAGGCTGAGAAGCTATGAACTCCCTGATTCTCCGGAATCCCCTGTATTTCTGGAAATGAAAAAAAAGGTGGGCGGAGTTGTGACAAAGCGGCGCGCATCCCTGTCCCTGGCAGAAGCAGACGTCTTTCTGAGTCATCATGAATCTCCCAAGGACACGGCATATCTGGACGGGCAGGTGCTTCATGAGATTTCATACTTCATGGAACGTCATCCCCTGTCGCCGGCGGCGTCCATTTCTTATGAAAGGGTCGCTTATTTTGGAAAAACCGATCCGGACCTTAGAATCACCTTTGATTTCCATATCCTTTCTCTGGACCTGAGAGCGGATTCCGACATTCCCCGGGAACTTCTTGCCCCCGGTACCTGCCTGATGGAAATCAAGCTAGTCGGCACTGCCCCCCTCTGGCTGGCGGAAGCTTTTTCTTCCCTTCATATTCGCTCCGCCAGCTTTTCCAAATATGGCGCCATGTACAAACAATCTCTTTTAGACAAAAGGCAGCCGATCACCGCATAAATGTAACAAAGGAAAGGAGTTCCTATGAATTACATATTTTCTTCTGTAGCCGGAGACAGTCTGACTCTGTCGTCCACGGCGGCCATCCTGGCCTGCGCCCTGCTGACCGGATTCTTCATCAGCTGTATTTATATCTTCACCCATAAAGAAAGCGGATATGTCCCGTCCTTCGCGATCACTCTGATCATGCTTCCCGCCATCATCGCTACCATAATCCTGCTGGTCGGCAGCAACGTGGCAAGGGCCTTTTCCCTGGCCGGCGCCTTTTCCCTGGTGCGTTTCCGGAGCGCTCCCGGCGACCCGAAGGACATCGCCTATGTATTTTTTACCGTAGCCGTAGGGCTGGCCTCCGGCATGGGGTTTCTCACTTACTCTCTGCTGTTCGCCTTCGTCCTGTGCCTGGCCATGGTGATCCTCGAAAAATCTCATTTCGGGATTCCGAAAAGCGAGGCCATGACGCTTAAAATCGCCATCCCCGAGGATCTGAACTACGAAGGGCTTTTTGACAAGATTTTAAAGGAATATACGGATTCCTGGAAAATACGCCGTATCCGCACCACAGAATTTGGAACCTTATTCGAGCTGGTCTACCGCATTCAAATGAAACAAAACATCAGCCAAAAGGCTTTTTTAGACAGCATCCGGTGCAGAAATGGGAATATGAACGTCACCCTGGTCCTGAACGAATATGAGGACCGAATCTATGAATAACGCTCTGTGTTCTATTCTGCTTCTCCCTGTACGTTTATAAAATCTTTCCTGCCGATCCCCAGGAAGATGGACACAAACATGACCGCCGTCATAACAAATGTGAAGAAACAGTACGGCGTGATCTGTATCCCGCTCAGCGGAGCGCTCGTATCCACCGTAAAGCTTAAAATATACATCATAGTGCAGGTCCACGGCAGGCTGTAACACCATGTACAGGACTGGGCGTCCATCAGGTTTGCCATCCGGTAGCGGCTGATTCCGTGCTTGTCGGCAAGGGGCCTCGCGAAGGACGGCCCGACTGTCAGGATAGCCGGGGCGTTTAATCCCATGATCGACGACAATGCGATGACCATGAAAGAGATCACGACCTCTGCGCCTACCGCACGCCTGGTCACATGGCTGAGAGCGTTCAGAATCTTCATATCTCCATGTCCGCACTTCATGATATGAATCGCGCTGAACAGCATCAGACATAGGACAACCATCTGAGTCATACTGGACAGACCGGTGAACACAGCGCCTCCGACCGCACGGTCAAGCCCCGAACCGCTGACGGAAAACAAGGCTTCTCTCACTGGATTCACCGCATCGATCTGAACAAAATCCATCAGTCCGAATATCACAGCCGCCGCTCCCGACAATACGGAGCCAATGATCGTGGCAATGATCAGGTCGCCGGATTTTATGGCAATGATCAGCGTAATGATCACCGGAACAATCATGATCAAAGTCATTTGATCATAGGAGACCGCTTCTTTTATGTTGGCAGACTGGCCCAGTATATTTCCCACGATGATCGTGATGATCAGAGTAATTGCAGCAGCCGTCAGAGAATACTTCAGACGGCTTCTCACACACTTGGGAACATCCACGTCCATGGCAGTTGCCGAGGCGATCGTGGAATCGGAAACCGGCGCCAGGTTGTCTCCGAACGCTGCTCCTCCCAATATCGCCCCTGCCAAAAAGGCGGGATTCACTCCCAGCTCCACTCCGGCCGGATACAATACTCCCATACAGGCTGCAATCGTTCCGAATCCGGTTCCGGTAGCCGTGGAAAACAAAGTAGCCGCCAAAAAGGAAATCACCGTAAAGAGCACGGGGCCCACGCCAAAGGATCCGGCCAGGCCCGCAAGACCCGTGGCAAAACCGGACATCCTCAGAATTCTGGAAAATACGCCGGCAAACAGCCACGTGGCAATGGGAAAAGCCGTATCCTTACTGGCCATTCCCATGATCAGCGTATTGCTGTAGTGCTTTTTATCCTTTGCCAGGAAAAACGGAATCACCAGCCCCAGGAAAATCGGCACCCAGAGAGCCCCGTCGGATATAGAGCCCCAGAAAAAAGTGGTGACAATGATCAGCACGATGAAAAGGAGCAGCGGCGCCAGGGAAACCCATTCCCCTCCGTAAAATTCTAATTTTCTATTTTCTTTTTCCATATCATCTTACCCCTTCAGTATAATTGAAATATGTTCTGCAGCTCATCTCTGCCGCTGGTCCTCAAAAGTGCCAGAGACAGCAGGATTCTGGCTTTCACGGGAATCAATGTCTGGCCAGGTATGGTCTTCAGCTCTTCATCGCAGTGATCCCAGCTGACCATACCGTTTCCAACCCGGGTTGTCCTCACGATGGGGATTCTTTCCGAAAGCTTCCGGATCTCCTGCTTCCAGCTTTTGCTCATGAGCCCGCTTCCTGCTCCCGCCAGGATAAGCCCCTGTGCCCGGGACGAAAGAAATTCCAGGATATCAGGATCAGCGTCGGCATAAAAATATGCAATTTCTACCTTTGGAAGCACGTCAACTCCTTCTACGGTAAATTCCGTATCCACCGTATGTTTTTTGGCCGGAAGCTGTAAAAAGCGCGGAACGGAATCCTGCATATACCCGATACATCCAAAGTCCTTTCCGTCAAATGCCGCCGGACGGAAACAGTTGACCTTCTGTACCCGGTCAGCGCTGAAAATCCCGTCGGCAAATACCACCAGTACTCCTTTTCCTTCCGCCTCTTTACTGGCCGCCAGAGAAACCGCCTCGTAGAGATTCTGCGGACCGTCCGCGCTGTTGGCCGTGGCCGGGCGCATCGATCCGGTCAGAACCACCGGTTTTCTCGTCTTGACTGTCAAGTTCAGGAAATATGCCGTTTCTTCCATGGTATTGGTTCCGTGTGTGATGACAACCCCATCTATGGAAGGGTCCTCCGCCAGCCGGTTGATCCGCTTCGCAAGAGCGATCCAATCCCCGCATGTGATATCATCACTGGAGATGTTTAATATCTGTTCTCCCTCCAGAGCCGCGATTTCTCCCACCCCTTTTATGCTCTCCAGAAGCTCATGGACGTCAAATTTCCCGTCATGGTAGCCGGAGGTCTTTCCTTCTTCTCCCGCGGCAGAGATCGTCCCTCCTGTTGCCAGAATGTATACCTTTTTCATCTGTACCTCCTCCCTCTTCGCAGTAAGCTTCCGGGTCTTGATAGAGAAAAAGGACCTGAGCCTTCTTTCTCAAATCCTTTTTATATCCGCTTCCGCTTTGTGTCTCCACTGAATCTCCCATCGCTTCCGCTCTTTATTCTATTTTCCCATCTATCCTGTGATATATCTATGAACTATTCTCCAGTTTTTTTCTACTTTTCCGCACAAACAGCCGAAAATGCCTCAGCTTGTCGTGTCGCTTCCCCTGTGGTCCTCCCATATCTGTGAATCCAGATATCTCCCTTCCAAGCTTCTGACCATTTCCACATAGCGCTTTTCACATGCTTCCGCCCTTCCGGCCGCAATATCCTGGAGACACGGCTCCAGATATGTGTTCCAGACAGATCTATAGACGCCGGCACGTTCCTCATCCATATCCATACAGGTGACAATGGCGGGCGCAATCTCATAGTATTCTTCTACCAGGGCACGGCCGTCTTCACTCTTCATCATGTATGTATCCCGGAATTTCCGAAGGCTCTGAAGCTCCTGACAGTCGTCAGGCTTCCCGAAGGATTCGCAGACTGCCGTAGTTATGAAGCACATCTTGCCCTTTCGGAAACCGGTCACCATATCACCGTAGGTGCCCTTCCTCAGAATGGACTTCGGATGCAGGCGCATCCATTCCTCCACCATGACATCCGTCAGCCTTTCACTGACGCCAAGCTTAAGCTCCAGAATCATCGGAATCGTATAGACTGCCAGAATCATCTTATACTGGTCGCATTTCAATGCCCTAGCATTCTTGGAGCGCAGAGACTGGTCCGACTCCACCTCTTTATCAATGGCTTTCATAAGATCAGAGGCCAAAAGACGCATAAACTCCTCTCCATGATCTTCTGACTCCAGCGCATAGCGGTCCACCGCTTCCACTGCCGGACGGCATTTTATCTTATAGGCGTCAAAGTAATCCGGGTATTCCGAACGCTTGAAATGTTCCATCGCATTCTTAAACCGGAACAAAATATCAGGAAAATGCATCCGCGCATATACCTGATTGGCTTTCATATTATATTCATCCAATTCCAGAATCCGGCCGGTCAGTTCCTCAGCTTTTGAATCTCCGTTTTCCCAGAGTTTTTGCAGCACCTCTTCCAGCGCCGCCGCCTGGTTCTTCTCCTCACCCTCATGGGGAACCACCAGCTCTTCCTGGCTGAGCACCGCGCCGCAGTACATACAAGAAAATGTTGCAAGCTCTTCCGGAATGCACAGAGCACCTCCGCATTTCGGGCATTTACCTTCTCTGTTCGCCATATTTCATCCCACTTTCTTTACTGATCCGTCTCTTTATCCCCGGTTCCAAAATTACCGCGGTCTTTCCCGGTCATCATACCATATTTTACAGCCGTTTACAATATTTCCGCGCTGCTTCCCATAAGACTAAGAAGCCCGGAAACCAGCAGTCTCCTGCCGATTTCCGGGCTTTTCTTATTTCATAGGAAAGTACATGGCCGATTATTCATCCCAATTGTGGTATACTTCCTGGACATCGTCATCCTCGTCCAAAAGATCCAGTATCCGGTTCATCATCTTAATATCCTGCTCGTCTTTGAGGCTCACCCAAGTCTGAGGAATCATCGTCACCTGAGCATCCGCCATGGGAATCCCCTCTTTTTCCAGGGCTTCGCGGACGGAACTGAAGTCCCCCGGATCCGTTGTGATCTCAAAGCTGTCCTCTTCCTCTGCAAAATCCTCAGCTCCCGCATCCAAAGCGAACATCATCAGATCGTCGGCTTCCATTTCACATTCTTCCTTATCCACGATAATCTGTCCTTTTTTATCAAACATGAAAGACACGCATCCGGGAGTTCCTACGTTGCCATTTCCTTTGGTAAACGCATTGCGGACATTGGAAGCCGTCCTGTTTTTGTTGTCCGTCAAGGTGTCTACGATAATGGCAATGCCATTCGGTCCATAGCCTTCATAGGTAATCGTCTCATAATTCACGGAATTGGCATCACCGGCAGCCTTTTTTATGCCTCTGTCAATGGTATCATTGGGCATATTATTGGCCTTCGCTTTAGCAATGACATCTCTCAGCTTACTGTTGTTGGCCGGATCGGCTCCGCCTTCTTTTACCGCCACAGCAATCTCCCGTCCGATCACCGTAAAAATCTTGCCTTTGACAGCATCATTTTTTTCTTTCTTATGCTTGATATTCGCAAATTTGGAATGTCCTGACATTTGAACCTCTCCTTTTTCTATCCTTTAGTTTCGCTTATTATCTTATCCGACTTTTTATTTTATCATCTTTTCCGTATCCTGACAAGGCTTAAGACACGCCTGCCGCAAGATTTTTCAGCCATCTCTTCTTCTTATAGCGCCGGTATCCAATGAAAAACTTCGCAAACTCCTCCGTGAGCGTCATGGCGAACACCAGATGTATCGGAAGCCGGAATACCAGCGCGCCCAAAAATGACATGGGAACGCCGATAAGCCAGACGCTTCCGCTGTCCAGCATCAGACAGAACCTGGTATCTCCTCCGCTTCGCAGGACCCCCACCACATTCACGATATTGAACATTTTAAATGGAAGGAACAGCCCATAAACCAGCATACAGTAGGCGGCTTCCTTCAGCACTGTTTCAGATACGTCATAAAAGCCTACCAGCAGATTCCGTGTAACAATGCAGAACACGGCCAGCAGTATCGACGCCGTAAATTGAAGCCATAATAGCTTAGACGCGTCTTTTTCCGCGTCCTTGATCCGTCCGGCCCCCAGTTCATTTCCGAGAATTACAGTGGAAGCGGCAGATATTCCCTGGAAAAATACCAGAATCATATCCTGAATGGTCTGAGCGATAGTCACCGCCGCCACAGAGGTATCTCCCATTCTTCCATAAGCCAGGGAATACATGGTCACTCCCAGCCCCCACATGAATTCGTTTCCGATTATGGGCAGCACCGTCCGTATGTACTCTTTTATCAGTGTCTTTGGATAGCCGATAAGGTCAGAAACCTTCGCCGCCAGCTCTGTTTTCCACCCGTAAACATATAGAAAAATACAGGTCACTTCCACCACTCTGGCTGTGAGCGTTGCGACAGCCGCGCCGCTGACTCCCATGGCCGGCGCACCGAAATGTCCGAAGATCAGAGCATAGTTTAACGTAATATTGACCATGATCGCGATCAGGCTTGTCACCACCGGCGTCCTGACTCTTCCAACAGACCGCATTGCCGCCACGTATATATTCGTGACCGCTGTAAACGGATAGCTGATGCAGGCCAGCCTCAGATAAGCGGCTCCCGTCTCCACAGAGGTGGGACTGTTGGTGAAGATCCCCATGACAGCCTCCGGGGCAAGAAAACTGGGCAGAGTAAAAAGAAGAGAACCGATGATCCCCAGGATCAGGGAAATGCCCAACACCTTTCGAATATTCTTCCCATCGTGATTTCCCCAGAAATGGGCGCTCAGCACGGAGGCGCCGCTGGCGATTCCGAATATCAGAAGATTAAACACAAAAAACACCTTGTTGGCCAGCCCCACTCCGGCAATAGCTGTTTCACCCAAGGTGCCGATCATCATAGTATCCACCATGTTCGTAACGGTATTGAGAAGTGCCTGTGCTGCCACAGGCACTGCGATCATGACCGTCTTTCTCAGAAACACCGCATCCGAAAATACAGCGCGAACCGATTTAATCATCTTCATGTATTTCTTCCTCAGCCGCTTCCTCCTCCGGAAGCTTTTCCACCCTCACCGTATCTATCATCTTATTTTCCACATTCAGTATGGAAAAACGATATCCTCCAAATCGAATCTCCGGCTTCTCGTCCTCGGACGGTATCCGGTCCAGCTTGGATATCAGGAACCCATTGACCGTGTCATAGTCCTCTTCGTCAAAATCCAGCCCCAAGAGCTCTCCCGCATCCGGAAGAGGCGTCATTCCCTTCATCACATATCCGCTTCCGGAAGGAATGATGAACTTTTCTTCCTCATCATATTCATCCAGGATATTTCCTACGATTTCCTCCAGGATGTCTTCCATTGTGATCAGCCCTTCCACCTGCCCATATTCATCTATCACGATGACCATGTGAATCTTCCTGGACTGCATGACCTTGAATAATTTATTGATGTTCCTGGTGACTGGGATAAAATGAGGCTTCCTCAGCAGTCCCTCGATATCCACAAGCTTTTTGCCCCGGAGAGACTCGTTTTTCTGCAGAAGCGCCGCATCCTTTAAATGCAGGATGCCGATGATATCATCCAGACTCTCCCGGTAGACTGGATATCTGGAATTGCTTCCGGACAGCATCACCTCCAGAGCCTCGTCCAGGGTCATATCGCTGTCCAGTGCGGTGATATTAGTCCTATGGGTCATAATATCTCCGGCCTCTTTATCATCAAACTCGAAGATATTTGTGATCATCTCCGCCTCACTCGCCTTAATGACCCCCTGTTCATGGCCCTCGTTGACCATGGACATGATTTCTTCTTCCGTAACGTTGTCGATGTCCTTTCCCGGTTTCACTCCGAATAACCGGGCCGCCAGACCGGACAAGCCGCTTACCAGCCAGGCAGCCGGATAAACCGGTATGGACAGTACCCGGACTGCCGGAAGCAAGGCATATGCCCACCGTTCCGGGTACCGTTTCGCGATCCGTTTTGGCGCTAATACTCCGATACAGAGAAGAACAATCACCAGGACGACTGCTGATACGGCCATCATAGGCAGATATCCCTTTCCAGACTCCGCACTGTTTCTAAAAAAACTATGTAACAGGAACCTCTGTCCCTGTTTCAATAGATAAGCTCCGCATATCAGGCCGTTCACTGTGGATATTACCTGAACCACATTGGCATACGCGAAAGAGCGGTTTGATATCTTTAAGATCCCGGCCGCTTTCCGGTCCCCGTCTTCCTTTCGCTTTAAAAGCTCTGCACTGTTCAGTTCCTGTATGGCGGCGCCAAATCCATAAAATATAACCTCGATCACTATAATTCCCAACAACAGCAGCAAACTCCAGGGCGAATACCCGTCGTCCATGATTATCTCCGGCTCCTTTTCCGTTTCCTGCCATCCGATTCAGCCTATGTATATAAATCCAGGCTGATCAGCAGCGCTGTGTTTACCTTTTGCAGCAGTCCATCATCTAAATGGCAGATTTTTTCCTTTAATCTCTGTTTATCTATTGTGCGGAGCTGCTCTAAGAGAATGACGGAATCTTTCACCATCTGGCAGTGTTCCGCCTTCAGCTCCACATGAGTGGGCAGCTTCGCCTTATTCATCCTTGAAGTGATAGCGGCACAGATGACCGTGGGACTGTGCCGGTTCCCGGTATCATTCTGGATGATCAGCACCGGTCTGACTCCGCCTTGCTCCGACCCGATCACTGGCCGTAAATCCGCATAATAAATGTCGCCTCTTTTAATCATTCTACATTTCACGCTCCGATATCTGCATTGGCTGTACTTCTTTCCTTCCTAGTATTTCCAATGTTTCTTCGGTTCATACGGGAAATGTCCTACAAAACGATTTCATAAGGATCCGTAAAGTAATCCTTTTTTCCCACTATCTTTCCGCCGTCCAGGTAGATCCTCGGGATCCTCTTGCCCAGATCGCACACAAATTCATAATTAAAGGTTCCGGCCAGCTCCGCCAGCTCCTCCACCGAAATCATCTGCTCTCCGTCCCTGCCCACCAAAACAGCCTCGTCTCCCTGCCTCACCTCCGGAACGTCCGTCACATCGACCATCAGCTGATCCATGCAGACACGGCCGGTTATCGGCGCTTTTTTTCCATCCAGGAGCACGTATCCCCGATTGGACAGATTCCTGGGATATCCGTCCCCGTATCCTATGGGGATCGTGGCGATCTTCATTCGTCTCTGGGCCGTGTAGGTCCCGCCGTAGCCCACCGTTTCGCCTGGCTCGATCTCCTTTATAAAAATCACGCGGGCAGTCAGCCGGAGGGCAGGCGTAAGCCCAACCCGTCTCCTGTCGACTTCATTCGAAGGATACATCCCGTACAGTGCGATGCCCGCACGCACCATATCCACATCAAACTGAGGGAGGTCTATGATCGCAGCGCTGTTTCCCATATGCTTCAGCGGAATCTCCACTCCCCTCTTTTTAAGAGCGCTCACAAATCCGTCAAAAATCCGGTACTGTCTTTCCGCATATGATTTATCCTTTTCATCCGCTCTTGCAAAGTGGCTGAATATCCCTTCCAGCATGATCCCCGGCAGCCTGCTCATGGCTTCCGCCTGTGAAAGGGCTTCTTCTCCCGGCCTAAATCCGATCCGATTCATTCCTGTTTCCAATTTTATATGGATAAATGCCTGTTTTCCGCACCTCTTAGCCGCTTCTGAAAGACGCTCCGCCATCTCATAAGTATACACCGTCAGACGTATCTCCTCCATGACTGCTCTTTCGTAAGCGTCTTCCGGAACGTATCCCAGGACCAGAATGGGTTCCTCAATCTGGTGATATCGCAGATTGAACGCCTCCTCGGCCGTCGCCACCGCAAAATAATCTGCCAGGCCCTTAAGCTTTCTCGCAATGGGGACCGCCCCATGTCCATAGCCGTCTGCCTTGATGACCGCACAGATTCTGGTCCCTTTCCGCGTGTTTTCCTTCAGAGCTTTTACGTTGCCATATATGGCATCCAGATCTATCCAAGCCGCTGTGCGGCTATATTCCTTCATCTTTATCCTCCGCTTGTTCTTCCATCCGTTTTATGTCCATTCCTTAAGCACAGCCCCGAGACATGAGATGATATCTGTCGCCATCATCGCATGCATTCCGCATCTCTCTGCCGCCGCATCTCCGGCCAGCCCATGGAGACAGACTCCCATCTCCGCCGCGTCTCCCACATTCATGCCTGCTGCCAATAGTCCTCCCAGAATGCCGCTTAAGACATCCCCGGAACCGCCCGTGGCCATACCGCTGTTCCCTGAGCTGCTGATATAAATGCCGTTTTCCGAAACCACTGCCGTTCTCGCGTCCTTCAGTACACAGACCGCCCCATGCTGTTCCCGGAATTCCAGGGCAGCCGCTATCGGAGCTTTTTTAATCTCATCCACTGTTTTGCCTGTGAGTCTGGACATCTCTCCGATGTGGGGAGTGATGACCGCGCTGCCGTCCAGATATCCGGCCAATTCACAGTGGCGGGCGATCAGATTTAAAGCATCCGCATCCAGTACCTTGGGCAAAGTTACATTTTTTAACAGCCAGTGAAGAATCTGCTCTGCATAGGATTCTGTGGAGAACCCTGGTCCGGCCACCAGCGCATCGGCCCATCTGCAAAGGTCCGCAAGCTCCTCCATATCCGGATGTTCCCGGTCGAAGCCAGTCACGATCGCTTCCGGAAGCATAGTCTTCAGTACCTGCACATTTTCTTTTACCGTATAGATCTGCACGAGTCCCGCTCCTGACCGGTATGACGCCAATGCGCTCATATATGCGGCTCCGCTCATGCGCTTGCTTCCCGCCGCCAGCAGCACCTTTCCAAAGGTACCTTTATTTCCGTCAGCCGGACGCTTCGGCAGCCGCCTCAGATCCTCCGGGCCAAACGTATAAGCCATTCGGCTTTCCATTCCGTTCGGCAGGGAAAATCCAATGTCCGCCACCTTCTTTTTTCCACAGTAAAAAGCGCCCGGATAAAGCACCAATCCAAGCTTCTCAAATCCAAATGTCACCGTCGCGTCCGCCTTCACGGCTGCTCCGAGGATCTGGCCGTCTGATGCGCTGACTCCAGAGGGGATATCCACTGCCAGCACTTTGGCTCCGGATATCCTAGCTCTTTCTATGGCATCCGTCAGTTCTATAAAGGTTTTATTGAGCGGACGGCTTAAGCCTACGCCGAAAAGAGCGTCGATGATCAGTTCAAACCCATTTTCTATACTGTATTCTTGCCTGCTGTCCGCTGTTACTGCCGGAATTCCCAGCTTCTCTGTTATGGCAAGCTGGATGGAATGCTCTTTTGTCGAATGAGATGCCTTTCCGCACAGAAGCACCTTCACCTTCCTTCCATGCAGCTTGAGCATCCTGGCCGCAGCCAGACCGTCGGCCCCGTTGTTCCCCATGCCGCAGATCACCAAAACAGATCCATTCTGACTGCTCATCTGCTCCGCCTCGGCGGACACTGCATACGCCGCCCTTTCCATTAGGACCAGAGAAGGTATGCCCAATTCCTCAATATTATAGCTGTCGATCGCTTTCATTTGACTGCTGTCCGTCAAATACCGCATATCCCACTCCTTTATTGCTTCTGCGAAATAGCAAAATTCCCCGTCAATATGACAGGGGAATCCGCTTCCTTTTTTCTCTTCCACATGGACGCATTTTTAAGAATTCTGGCCGCTTCCTTCCTTATCTCTCTTCTCCGAGATCCGATAAGACAGCTGCATCAGGCTCTCCGACAAATGTACGTTTTCCACCACCACGTCATCCGGAACCTTAAGATCCAGGTGGGCAAAATTCCAGATAGCCTTAATGCCGCATGCGATCAGCCTGTCCGCCACCTCCTGCGCTGTGCTTTTGGGGACTGTGAGCACCGCAATATCAATGTGATGCCCGGATAAAAACTCCTCCAGATTCTTCATATCCAAAGTCTTGATCCCGCGAACACTCTTTCCGATCCGGTCGGGGCTCACATCAAACAAGGCCTGGATCATGAATCCCCGCCGTTCAAAGTTTGAATAATTGGTCAGCGCCTGTCCAAAATTGCCGCCGCCTATGATGATCATGTTATTCTGTCTGTCAATCCCCAGGATCTTCGCAATTTCATTGTAGAGATATTCCACATTGTAACCGTATCCCTGCTGGCCAAAACCGCCGAAATTGTTCAGGTCCTGCCGGATCTGGGATGCTGTCACATTCATTTTTTCGCTGAGGTCATTGGAGGAGATGCGCTCAACTCCACTTTCCATCAGTTCCCCCAAATATCTGTGGTACCGGGGCAGCCGCTTAATGACCGCATTGGAAATTTCCTTTCGTTCCACTCTTACCACCCAATTTCTTATAAGATTATGCTTCCTTTTTATATGCTTATACTTCTTTTTTATTATAGTATCCCTATAGTTGCTTGTCAAATAACTTTGATAATTATTTTACAAAACTGGAAAATGCCTCCCCCCGTCTTATTTTCTCCGCTCCCTTTGTTGACGCTCTCCTCAAAAACAGTTACAATATACCCCAGAAGAAAAAATAGGGGGAATCCGCCATGATACTTTCCTGCCATCAGGTAAGCAAGTCCTTTGGGGACGCCGTTATCATCCAGAACGGCTCCTTTCATATAGAAGACAGAGAGAAAGCAGCCATCGTCGGCATCAACGGCGCCGGCAAATCCACTCTTTTAAAAATCATCACCGGAGAACTTCCGCCCGACAGCGGAACCGTCGTTCTCGGCAAGGACAAGACTCTGGGATATCTGGCCCAGCATCAGGACTGTTCTTCGGATCAAACGGTCTATGATACGCTTCTGGAAGTAAAAAAAGAAGTACTCGCCCTGGAAGAACGCCTGCGGGAATTGGAAATCTCCATGAAACTGACAGAGGGCGAAGAATTGTCACGGCTCATGGACAGTTACGCCAGAACCAGCCACGAATTTGAGCTCCGGAATGGATATGCTTACAAAAGTGAGATCACCGGTGTTCTGAAGGGCCTTGGTTTTACTGAGGAAGATTTCGCAAAACAAGTCCGTGCCTTGTCGGGAGGCCAGAAAACCCGTGTGTTTCTCGGCCGTCTTCTCCTTTCAAAACCTGATATCATCCTCTTGGATGAGCCGACCAATCATCTGGATATGGAATCCATCGCATGGCTGGAAACATATCTGCTCAATTATCCCGGAAGTGTCCTGATCGTCGCCCACGACCGCTATTTTCTGGACCGGGTGGTGACAAAAATCATAGAGATCGACCAGGGGCAGGTATCGGTGTTTTCCGGGAACTATTCTTCCTATGCAGAAAAGCGGTCCATGCTCCGGGATGCAAAGATGAAAGAATATCTGAACCAACAGGCAGAGATCAAGCACCAGGAAGCCGTCATTCAGAAGCTCCGTTCTTTCAACCGGGAAAAATCCATCCGCCGGGCAGAAAGCAGAGAAAAGCTTCTTTCTAAGATCGAGCGGGTGGACAAACCGACGGAAGCTTCTTCTGCCATGCACATCCGGCTGGAGCCCAGGATAATGAGCGGAAATGATGTGCTGACTGTCCGGGAGCTGTCAAAATCCTTTGGGGACAACTGTCTGTTTTCCAATGTTTCCTTTGAAATCAAGCGGGGAGAACGAGTGGCCGTGATCGGCAGCAACGGCACCGGGAAGACCACACTTTTGAAGATCATAAACGGCCTTCTTCCCGCTGATTCCGGAGACATACGCCTTGGCTCCCGAGTCAGAATCGGTTATTATGACCAGGAGCAGCAGGTGCTCCACATGGAAAAAACGCTGTTCGACGAACTTCAGGACGCTTATCCGGATATGGACAACACCCAGGTCCGCAGCGTTTTGGCCGCTTTTCTGTTTACCGGAGACGATGTATTTAAGCTGGTGGGGGATTTGAGCGGCGGTGAGCGGGGGAGAGTCTCCCTGGCTAAGCTCATGCTCTCGGAAAGCAATCTGCTGATTTTGGATGAACCGACGAACCATCTGGACATCGTCTCCAAGGAGATCCTGGAAAACGCGCTGAACGGGTATACCGGTACTGTGCTGTATGTTTCCCACGACCGGTATTTCATCAATAAGACCGCCACCAGGATTCTTGACTTGACCAGCCAGACCTTTGTCAACTACATCGGAAACTACGACTACTATCTGGAAAAACGGGATCAGCTGACAGCCGCTTATACCGCTTCCGCCGAGGCTTCTTCCGACGGTTCCCCTTCCGGCTCGGCCTCTGCGGAAGGAGCCGATACCAAAGCAGACTGGAAAGCGCAAAAGGAAGCTCAGGCCAGAGAGAGAAAACGTCTGAATGACCTGGCCAGAACAGAAGAAGAGATCACCCTACTGGAAAACCGCAATGATGAAATCGATGTTCTGTCCGCCAGACCGGATATCTGTACGAATATGAGCGAGCTTCTAAAGCTCACAGAAGAAAAAAACCAGAATGATTCCCGCCTCTCCGAACTGTATGAACTATGGGAGAGCCTCGCGGAATAAACATCTTATAAAAATCAAAAATCCCCCGCGCCATTTCCGGCATATACCGAAAAAGGCGCGGGGCGTTTACATACTCCTAACTTATAACTACATCTATATTCTTCACAAGTTCATCTCTGTCTCCGCGGCATCCATATCGACTGCCCCGGATTTCACATCGTCCGGCACGAGAATCTCGCTCACAGTATTCAAGGTATAATCCGTCATCGTCACCTTGAAGGCTGTCACCGTCACTTCATCAAAGCCCTGCGCTTCCTTTTGTGACTGCATCGCTGCATTATAGCTGTCCGTAAGGTCAATGGCCAACTCCAGCAACGCTCCGTTCTCACTGTCTATCCTGGCGGTGATCTTCGTATCCAGATCCGCATTGGCATCTGTATCCTTTTCCAGAAGATTTCCTACAGAAGCCATTATCTCCGCTGCCAGCCCCTCGCCATGGACTACGGCGTCCACCTGATAGACTTGTTTTTTATCGGAGTTCTCAGGTCCGGTGAACTTCAGAGTTTCCGTATCCTTTTTCATAAGCTCCAAGGTTTTCGATACATCGGCTGGGGCAGGCATGGCCTCAGATGCCTGCTTAACCCATTGGCCCCCTGCCTTCGTATACATCATATATTTATCACCGTCTTTTACCGCATAGACTTCCGTATCCATCGTGATTCCGGAAAGATCGATATCCAGGGTGCCGGTAATATGGACAGCCTCCGGATCCTTTGTCAGTTCCATATCCTGATTCATTATCAATTCCAGAGTCGCATCCACTCCTCCGGCACTGTAATCCATAGATATCTCCACGGCCATCTTTCCGGTCATGGAAGCGGCTCCCTTAATCGCCTCTTCCGCCTTTTCAATCAGCCTCTCCGCTGTCACTGTCTCCGCCTGGGTCTTCTTGTTTCCGCAACCCGTATACATTCCTAAAATCGTGGAAAATATTAAGATCAATGCCAGATATATTCTGCCTTTTTTCATTTAGAGTCCTCTTTTTCTTTGTCGCGTCATAATTCAGCGAACACATGCTGCATCAGTTTGCAAGCTCTTGTTCGTTTTTATCATATCATTCATCCAGCAATCTGGCAATATGAATCATTCCCCAGCCCTGCTGGTTTCTGGGAAGCCCCAGATCTATGGTACTCTTCATCAGTTTAAGTTTCACGTCTTGAGGCGTCATCTCCGGGTGCTTCTCCAAAAGAAGCGCAATAGCGCCTGACACTACCGGCGTCGCCATGGACGTACCGCTTTTCACTCCATACGGCTTGTTGTTTTTTCGACCCACGGCGTTGCAGGATACAATGGATGCCCCCGGCGCTACCACATCCGGTTTACAGATACACCGGGACGTGGGGCCTCTGCCGGAATAGTCTACCATCGGCGCCCCGCAGACCTCCACCGCATGATGATCATCGGATGATCCGACCGTTATCACTTTCCTGCTGATACCCGGTGTCGTCACCGACATGGCAGAAGGACCTTCATTTCCCGCCGCCACCACCACGACCAGTCCATCCGCCCAGGCTTCTTCTACCCCGCGGATCAGCGCGGACTCCTCTCCCGTCTCCCTTTTGGGAATGGAGCCCACCGATATATTGACAATGCGGATGCCATACTCTTCTTTGTACTCCCGCAGCCATTTAAGGCCCCGCAGCAGATTTGCCACAGAGCCGTTTCCCTTGTAGTCAAGTACTTTAATGCCTATCAGACTGCATCCGGGAGCCATACCTTCATAGAGGCCTCCGGACGCTTCTCCGCTGCCTCCCAGCACCCCCATCACATGGGTCCCGTGGGAATTATCATCATATGGAAACCTTCTTCCATTTAACATATCCTGAAAGCCATACAGCCGATGAGCGAAATCCTGGTGAGGATATACCCCCGTATCCAGGACGGCTATGCCGACGCCCTTTCCTGTCAGCCCTTGTTTTCTGGCCCATTCGGTGCCAATCATTTTGTGTACGTGATTCATCTGACCCTCCCCGCCCTGGTTTCATACCTTTATCATATTCCTGAAAATCCGGAAGGGTCCGTAATAATATCCTTTTGAATACTTTTAATGAAACTCATCCTAATTAATCAGAAGGAGCAGGAGGAAATCCGCTTCCATCCAAGCGGCTCGCTGGCAGCCGTAACCAGAATCTTTACGGCCTCCAGTCGGTCCTTTCCAACTGACATGGATAAATCGATATTTTTCCATGTCAGATTCCAATAAAAACCTGCATGAGATTCGGTTTTTACCTCCCTGCGGCCGGGAAAATCCTGCTAACGCCTTTGCGGCGCTCGCCTTACGATGGAATCGGATCCTTCCTCTTGCTCTTCTTCCCGCACCGAAATAAGCTCTCATTCGTTTTAAAAGCCATGGGCGGTCCACCGCGGCCCGCTGCCGTAAGGCGCGCGGGCCGTGTGGATATCCGATTCTTTTCTGGAATCAAGGGAACGGAAGTCGTCTGAAATGGTGCGACAGAAAGAATACCGGCAGAAAGATTCCGGGCCGGCCTAAAGGTGAGCGCCGCAGGGCAGCGGCCGGTGTTTCCCAGGCGGAGGGAGGCAGAAACGAAAAATACCGATTCCGTTTCTGAGCGAACCGGAGGCGGGAAATCATAAAGATTTCCCGCTGACATGTGAGCAGTACTCCTGGAGCGGGGATAAAGCGGCCCCTGAATCGCCAGCGAACCGAAATCGTGACGGTCTGGAACTTCTGCCGGTGTCTTGGTATAGACTTTACAGGAATGATTGCAAAAAATATTTGGTTGTATTAAAACAAAAACAGAGGGTCCGGAATCACCAGACCCTCTGCTCCTTTTGTCTCAATCAGATTTAACAGCCAAGTTTTCTTTCCAGGCGTTCCCGGATGGCTTTAATGAACTCACTGCTCTCCGCCACATGAGGATCCGGAATCGTCGTCATAAGCGCCAGATCCTTTGTCATGATACCGTCCTCAATGGTCTGAATGGTCGCGCTCTCCAGGAAATCAGCAAATTCCTGCAGTCTCTTGCTGCCGTCCAGTTCCCCTCTCTTTCTCAGGGCCCCGCTCCAGGCAAAAATCGTTGCGACGGAATTCGTCGACGTACTCTCGCCTTTCAGATACTTATAATAATGCCGCTGCACCGTCCCATGGGCCGCTTCATATTCATAATTTCCGTCTGGTGACACCAGGACAGAAGTCATCATGGCAAGAGAACCGAATGCAGTAGCGACCATATCGCTCATCACATCTCCGTCATAGTTTTTGCACGCCCAGATATATCCGCCTTCTGATTTGATGACACGGGCCACTGCGTCATCAATCAAGGTATAGAAATAAGTGATGCCTGCCTTTGAAAATTTTCCGGCATATTCTTTATCGTAAATCTCCTGGAAAATATCCTTAAATGTATGATCATATTTTTTAGATATGGTATCCTTTGTGGCAAACCACAAATCCTGCCTGGTATCCAACGCATAGCTGAAGCAGCAGCGGGCAAAGCTTTCAATGGATCGGTTCAGATTATGCATGCCCTGCAGTACACCGGGGCCCTTGAACTCGTGGATTGGTTCCCGTGTTTCCACACCATTTGCATCCGTATACACCAATTCACAGATACCCGGGCCGGGAATTTTCATTTCTGCAGCTTTATACACATCTCCATACGCGTGTCTCGCGATGGTTATGGGCTTGGTCCAGGTCTTTACGTATGGCTCGATTCCTTTTACAATGATCGGCGCCCGGAAAACAGTTCCGTCCAGGATTGCACGGATCGTGCCGTTGGGGCTCTTCCACATTTCTTTCAGGCCATATTCCTTAACCCTGGCCGCATTGGGAGTAATGGTAGCACATTTCACAGCCACGCCATATTTTTTAGTCGCCTCCGCCGCCTCTGTGGTCACCTTGTCATTTGTAGCGTCTCTGTGCTCCAGTCCCAGGTCATAGTATTCCGTATTGAGATCAATAAACGGAAGCAACAGCTCTTCCTTTATGATTTTCCACAATATACGAGTCATCTCGTCCCCATCCATCTCTACGATGGGAGCCTGCATTTTGATCTTATCCATGCTTGTCCTCCTTCAGCCTGCCGCCTGCCGTCTCTCCCCGGCATTTTCTCCCTTATTATAGGCATATTTCATATAACTGTCAACAAAGGCTCCGCGTGTTTTTTGTGTTTTCCCCCGCAAGCCCTTGTCAAAATTGTCTTTTTGTTATAGAATTATGCTAATTTGGCTAATATAT
Source organism: Qiania dongpingensis (assembly GCF_014337195.1). Taxonomy (NCBI): domain Bacteria; kingdom Bacillati; phylum Bacillota; class Clostridia; order Lachnospirales; family Lachnospiraceae; genus Qiania; species Qiania dongpingensis. The sequence continues at coordinate 3,027,478 of NZ_CP060634.1, read as the reverse complement.
CGGCCATATTCGCAGCATTTACGCTGCGGAAGACCCAACAGAAAAAAAGGAGAGATCACACATGAGCAAAAAAAATGTCATTGTCGGACAGTCCGGCGGCCCTACTTCCGTAATCAACAGCAGCCTTTACGGCGTGGTTACCGGATTCCTGGGCTCTGAGAAGATTGACAAGATTTACGGTATGGTAAATGGCATCGAGGGTTTCCTGGCTGGAAAGACTACGGTCCTTTCCGACCTTTCAAAGGACGAGCTGGAGATTTTACAGACGACTCCCGCTTCTTATCTGAAATCCTGCCGTTTTAAGCTGCCGGAAGATTTAAACGACCCGGTATATCCTACTCTTCTGAAAAAATTTGAAGAAATGAACATTGGTTACTTTTTCTATATCGGCGGCAACGATTCCATGGACACCGTGTCCAAACTCTCCCGTTATGGCGAGAAGGCCGGCACTGATATCATCTTCATGGGTGTTCCCAAGACCATTGACAACGACCTGATCGTGACGGACCATACGCCCGGATACGGCAGCGCCGCAAAATATGTGGCAACCACAGTCCGTGAATGTGCATTGGATGCCGGCGTTTATGCCGCTCCCTGTGTAACTGTCGTTGAAATCATGGGCAGGCATGCCGGCTGGCTGACCGCCGCATCTGTCCTGGCAAGGAAATTTGAGGGAGACGCCCCTCATCTGATCTATCTGCCGGAAACCGCATTTGATATGGACCAGTGCCTGGCTGACGTGAAAAAGTGCCTGGAGAAAACAAGCAATGTTGTCGTCTGCATTTCAGAAGGCATTGCCGACAAAGACGGCAAATTCATCTGTGAATACGCCGGCGCCGACGGCGCTGTAGACAGCTTCGGTCATAAGAAGCTGACCGGCAGCGGCAAATATTTATCCGAAGTCATCAATGAAAAGCTCGGCGTAAAGGTTCGTTCCCTGGAATTTGGCATCATCCAAAGATGCGGCGCTTCTTTGGCTTCTGCCACAGATATCGAAGAAGCCGCCATGGCCGGTTCCGTAGCCGCAAAGGCCGCACTGGAAGGAAAGACCGGTATGATGGTCGCTTTCATCAGAGAACCTGGGGAAGAATATAAGATCACTTATCAGCTGACAGACGTCAACGAAGTGTGCAACAAAGAAAAGCCCTTCCCGGCTGAATGGATCACCGACAACGGCACCAACATCGGAGAAGGCTATGTAAAATATGCACTTCCCCTGATTCAGGGCGCATCTCCTGTGAAGCTGGTAAATGGCCTTCCTGCATTTTTAGATCTTGCCACCACCCTGAAATAATCAAGACTAATCAAAACACATCGTTTTACCATAAAAGCCCTGAAGGCGGCCGTTTCCGGTCCTCCTTTCAGGGCCTTTTCATTTTCTCCGCCTATCTACTGCTGTGGAAGGCTGCTTTTTCCCGGTACATGTTCTCATCCGCTTTTTTCCACAGTCCGTCTATACCGCAATCCGGATATTCTTTTTCGGATGCTGTCCCCCGCGCGATGGACAAACAGAATGGATCCTCCGAGTGCCGTCTGTTATACTCGGCAATCCTTTCGTCCATATAGCTCAGCCGTTCTTCCACATTTACATCCTCTCGGGTGACCGCCACAAAAAACTCGTCGCCTCCAATACGATATATGGTCCCCGCTTCTCCAAAGGCTGATTTTATGCAATCCGCCGCGCTCTGAAGGAGCCGGTCTCCCGCCTTATGCCCATATTTGTCATTGGTCTGCTTCAATCCGTTCAGATCCAGCATGATAAAGGTCAGGTTCTTCTCTGATCTCACTTCCGCATTTAACCCGTCTATAAATTCTTCAAAAGAGCTGCGGTTATTCACCTGAGTCATCAGATCAGTATACGCCAGTTTTTGATATACGGCCGCCTGCGTCCTGACCTCCTGATAAGACAGCAGCATTTTTACCGACATGTAGCCTAGTATCAAGATGAACAACAGAAAACCCATTCGGAAAAACAGACTGTTATCCAGTCGTCTGCTGATATAAAAGTTCAACAAAGCAGCAAAGGAGAATAAGGTCAGCGCCCCAATGGCCACGAGCATACCCTTGGCATAATAAGAAGCGTGATTCCGAACATCATAGATCAGATAACAGATTATAAAAATAATCACCGCTGCCAATAACAGATGCGTCACCGGAAGCATTTGAGGATAATCCGCTATTCCTGCCGCGTAAAAAATACTCTGCACGGCACAATTGAGCAGGCACATCAGCTGGAAGCTTCTGAACATACGCGTCTTTCCCGCGCAGATTTTCTCCACAAAGCCTATCATCGGCACAGGAAGAAGCATAAAGCTGAAAAACGAAGTCACGCACAAAGCGATGCCGCTCTTAAACACAAGCTGAGGCAGAGACGAATCCGTCCAGATCCAAACGGCAGACAAGAACACAAACAAGCCAAGATTCAAAAAAACCCCGCTCTCTTCCGTAATCTTCTTATATCTTGCCCAGACAAAGCAGGCGAACAGCGCTACACAAAATAGGAGCATCAGGATAAGACACAGCACGAGACCGGCCTGGGATTTCAGCATTTGGAAGATCAGATCGCTGGTATTATCAAGGTATACGGACTTAATTGCGGCTTTCTCTTCCCAATAATTCATTTTCAGATGGATGGAAATCTCTTCTCCGCTGTATTCTTCTTTCATGGGTACAAAACATTTGATATTGCCGAGCAGATTACCCAGAGGAGGAAGATTTTCATAGCCGTAGTCATAAATACACGTCTCTCCCACATACACCTGAACGCTCTGATAATCATTGGAAAACATCAGGCTCTGTCCCTCTCCCGTCTCTGGAAGCACATTATAAAACACTCCCTCTCCGCCTTCATAAGAAACCTGTGCCGGGAACGCTTCTACCGCATGTTTTTCTCCTCCGCTCAGATAATACCATCCCTGCTGAAATTGATTCGCCGAAACCTCCGGCGAAACCGACGGAAGTCCTGATGTCTGGCTGATCACGGCTGTCAGCCATATGAATATCACAATTACAGCTATGATCAAAACGAAATATATCTGTTTTATGCCATTCCGGCGCTGGTCACTGGGGGCTGTTTTTCCCATATCGTCATACCCTTCCCGAAAAAAGTCTTTCCATACCTTCTCCCTATTATATCTTTCAGGAACAGCAGATACAAGCGTTTTCTCATCTCTTCCTTAATACTCCTGAAATATTTCAGTTCCAGGATAAAAATACTGAAGAATCTCCACGCAGGATTTTCCCTGGCCTGCAAGTGTACTGGCCGCGGTTTGGCTCATTCCCACTCCATGTCCGTATCCCCCTCCTCTGAGCTTCCAGCCGCTCAAGGCTTCTCCGTCTTTGATTTCTTCCATCCATACGCTGGCGCTTGGAAGGATGGTCTTGCCGGTGGAGGTGCTGCCGTCCAGTCTTGTATAGACATGCTCCGTGTCTCCCAGAAGAGCTCTGACTGTTCCCGGCCGTTCGATCCGGACAGCTCCTTCCGTCCCTTCGATCAGCAGCCGGTTGACAAATCCGCTCTGATTTCTTTCCTCCACTTTCATTCCGGTGACATTCCCTATACTGTCCGGCCCATTTCCTCCGTCCGCCGCCGCAAAGCTTCCGTCTCCCTGCCGGAAAAGCACAAGCTCCTCGTGGCTTTTCGCATAGTCTTTCAGAAACTTATCCATTCGCGCCGTCATTTTCTCAGTGGATATCGTCGTTTCCCACCGGTACCACGGCGCGCCGCTCTCCAGGTTTCCCCCTTCTCTGTTCTCCAGATAAGCCCGGAAAGCTTCTTCCGATGATAAGTCCGGCGCTGCTCCATCCGCCATATAAATACTCTTCAAATATGGATATTTCGTCTGGTCGCTGCCCCACACCTGCATGTCATTTCCAAAGCCGCAGGACGTGGCATAATAATAAGTGGTCACCAGGCTTCCCCCATAGGTGAGGACTTCTCCATAGGTCTCCTCCACCGCCTGTCTCGTAAGATCGTCGGTCTCGGTGTTGTTATACACCTGAAAGGTCGTACTGTCGTCCACATGGGCGCCGTAAGTACTGTACGCGCTGCCTTCAATCTGTCTGCAGGCATAGCTCCTGGCACAGACAGCCTGTGCTTTCAGAGCCTCCAGCCCATAGCTCTCCGGCATTTCGCTGGGTACCACGTAGCAGAGATACGTTTCCAGATCCACTTCATTGATGATGAGTATCCCTTCCTCGGATACGGCCAGTTCTATGGTCCCTTCATACCAAGGCGCGCCATATTTTCTGGAAAAAGAGGTAAATCCAATCTTTCCGCCATCATCCGGAGTAATATGGACTCTTCCCTTGGAAAAATATGGGCTGTCCTTGTTTATTTCCACACTTTCCCCCGCTTCATGGCGTTCCGAAGCTTCTCCTTCATTGTAAGTTACTGTAAATGCTTTATCAGAAGTGAACGCCGCTGTCTCATGAAATATGGATCCAATCTTAGCGTCGGTCAGGAGTACCCGTATGTTCTCCGCCGTAACGCTCTTTCCTATCAGAGCCGCGCATATCTTTCCTTCCGCCACCACGAATTCCGCCTGGTCATATCCGATCATCAGATCCCCTGCCGACAGCTCCGCAAATCCCCCATAAGTCCGATAAGCATGAAAGGTATCTGCCAAAGGAACCTTGCCGTATCCCTCGATTTCCATCTCACCGTCTCCTGCCGCTAAAAGCTTGCCTCTTATGGTTTCCTTTTTCAGGGCCACTTCTGTTACTTTTCCTTTTTTCAGCATGATGTCCCCCGTCATCCCGCTGCATTCCTTCTCTATGCTTCCCACCTGGAACTTTCTCCAGGTCCCGTACAAATAGACTTTAAGTTCTCCGGATCCGTAGGAGTCCAGCCATACGTTTTCATATGTAATCTCTTCCGATACCACTTCCTCCACCTGCAGCAGTTCTGCTCCTTTCGTCCTCACTTTTAGGCGCATATCCACCATCGAGTCCAAAGACAGCCCCTGAAAATTTAATACCCCTTTATCGGTTCGGGCTTCCCAGGAACCGGCGTCCTCCAGATTATTCGGCGTCCCGATCAATAATATCTCCTGTTCGATTACAGCCCCTGCCGTATCGTATTTTCCCAGTAGAAGCTCATAGAAATGTGACCAGTCCTCTTTCGATACCGGATCTTTTCCGGAAGCGCCGTTAGAAAATGTAATTTTTTCTGGAAGCTGCAGCCATTCTGCCATATAAAGAAGCTCCTGGCAGTTTAAAGCTCCTCCCATGGCTTTTCTGTCCGCCGGAATCTGTTCGGCATCCCATATCCCCTGTCCGTACAGATATTCTGCGTAAGGCACATACCAGTTTTCAGCGTCATCCTGAGAAAAATTCTGAATCCCGGCCGCATTTATTTCCTCTCCGTCTGCGATCGCCAGCGCAGTCTGTCTGGCAGCCAATGCCCGCGTGACACAGTCTGTCCCATTTCTTCCCTTAAAAAAAAGCCAGGCTGCCAATCCTCCCAGACAAATCAGCATCAGGGCAGTCAGCCATAACAGCCCTCTTTTTCCTTTTTTTCGATCGGTCATATTTCTCCTCCCTCATCCGCTTTTTTTGATGCCGGCTAACGCTCTTTTTTAACGGCATAACAAAAGACAGCATATTATCATAAGATAATATGCTGTCTGCATCTTTCGTATTCCCCCGAAATGCCGGTTCCTGCATTTTTGATTCCTAGCCCTCGCTAGGTGGGCAACCGCAAATGAGCTTCTGCCATCCACTCAAAGGAGGCCCGACATCCACTCACTGATATTGGAATCCCGTTTTACACTCTGTAGGTTCAAAACATACAGGATGGTCGAACATTCCAGGTGGTTCTTCTCTTCAATTCTATTAGCTATTATATACCAGAAGGTGCTATCTGACAAGGGCAATTTCTGCCAAAATACACAGTTTTAGAGGGTGTCGGGACCGAAGCTTTCCGGCAGAAGTTCCTCCAGCAAAAACACCTTATAATCCTCCAAAGATCTGGCCAGGACCACTTGGAATTTGGAAGGATCACAGAATTCCCGCATCACCTGACGGCAGACTCCGCAGGGAGGGCAGTACTCCACTGTCTTACCATCCCGGCCTCCTGCTATGACAATACAGGAAAACGATCTTCTTCCTTCGCTCACCGCTTTAAAGAAGGCCGTCCTCTCCGCGCAGTTTGTCGCGGAATAGGAAGCATTCTCAATATTGCAGCCGGTAAATACCGCCCCGTCTTCACACAGAAGAGCCGCCGCCACATGAAAGTGGGAATACGGTGCATAAGATAAGGCCAGCTGCTCCATCGCTCGTCCAATCAAACTCCGGAGCTTCTCTGGTTTGATCCCCTTCTGTTCCATACCCTTCATTTTTCCTTTCCCATGATTCTTCTGCAAAAGGAATCATTCCCTCTCGCTCTTCATTATCTTTACCAGGCGGCTGGTGCCCAGACGGCTCGCCCCCAGCATGATAAAACGTTCCGCGTCGTCAAAAGAACCGATTCCTCCCGCCGCTTTGATCTTCACACCGTCTCCCACATGACGGGAAAACAGTTCCACATCAGCGAAGGTGGCTCCTGCCGCAGAAAATCCTGTGGACGTCTTAATGTAGTCGGCCCCTGCCTCTGTTACGATTTCGCAGAGTGAAGATTTCTCTTCCTCAGATAAAAGGCAGGTCTCCACGATCACTTTAAGGATCTTATCTCCGCAGGCATCCTTGACCGCCCGTATCTCGTCCCTTATATCGTCCAGTCTTCCATCCTTCACATCGCCCAGGTTTATGACCATATCAATCTCATCGGCGCCTTCCTTCAAGGCTTCCTTTGTTTCAAATACCTTCACCGCCGTTGTATTATACCCATTCGGAAATCCGATCACCGTACAGACTCTCATGCGATCTCCCACATATTCCTTAACACGCTTTACATAAGAAGGAGGTATACAGACAGATGCCGTATCAAATGTGACGGCATCGTCACAAATGGTCTTTATCTCCTCCCAGGTCGCTGTCTGAGACAGCAGAGTATGATCCACACATTTTAAAATTTCTTCTCTGTTCATATATTCCTCTCCCGCAGGCTGACATTTTACGAAACCGCATATTCGGCCGCCGGTTTCGCGCTACGCCTTATTATATCATATCCCCTGGATTCTTACTATAATCATCGGAAAATTTTATCCCCTCACAAAAATTCTGTCATATGCTTCCGATACCACAGCGGCATCATCGTCCTCTGGCAGCGGTAATTTTTCCTGTCCTCGATTCCAATGGTATTGAAAAACACCTTCCACAAATCCGTGTATCCGTCGTTTTCCTTATTCCTGTCCAAAAAAATACCCGCCTGTTCCTCTGTAAGGCGGGCAAGCACATAAGGCTTCAAAGCTTCATGGACAGCAGCCAGCGCTCTCGTCTCATCGTATATGATCCAATTCTCTCCTGAAAACCGGTCCTCAAAATGAGGAGCAACCAGAGTCAGCACATTGCTCTTCGGTGCGATGGCCGCAAACAGAACGCCGTTTTTCAGTTGTTCAAACCGAATGAATTCCAGAAAAAGGTGCGCTTCATTTGCCACCTTCCGGGCCAGTTCAAACACGCGGCCGACTGCCGGAAGCTGCAGCATCCGAAGGGTATCCTCCTTATAGCGGAACCCTTCCATCAGAAAACGGTAGATGGCATCAGCCCGGTCCGGCTGAGAGGACATAGCGGTCCGGTAAACTCTGCGGAACGCTTCACCGGATATTTTCTTACGGATGGCGCGTGCTACTTTCTCCGCTTTATCCGCATCAGGAAATACTTCTTCATATTCAAAAAACAGCTCCGGCTCATACTGCCTTATGAGAAACAGCCTGACGTTCTCGTGCCCTGTCTCCATTCCTGAAGCCCAAGCGTCATATATCCCTGTGAATATGCCTTCAATCGTGTCCTCACATAAGAACCCTTTCATACCCATCGCTTCCTTTCTGTTTTCCATCGCCGGCTCCTACAGCTGCCCAGCCGCCGCTTTCCGAAAATCCTCCACCGTGGGCGGAATCTCCAGCTTCATATCATCGAACAGGCTCAGCTGCCGAAAGCTCTCCTGGTGCTCGATCTGCCAGTTCTTTTTCTGACTGTCGCTGATCAGCCCGGCTGTGATCCGGTTTTCCTCCAGTTTCACCGGATACATCTGCCGGCCGCCGCAGGTGATAAAATAGTGAGCGCGCTTAAGGACCACTCCCAGCTTCTTCAAATCCGGAAAATCGAGCTTTCCCATTCTTCTCGCCTGTATAATGCGGCGCGCTGATTTCGCTCCAATTCCCGGCACACGCAGCAGCAGCTCATAAGCTGCCAGATTGATTTCCACCGGAAAGTATTCCAGATGGCGGACTGCCCAGTCACATTTAGGATCCAGGAAAACATTGAAATTGGGCTTGTCCTCCGACAGAAGCTCTTCTGCCCGAAAACCATAAAACCGGAGCAGCCAGTCGGCCTGGTAGAGCCGATGCTCACGCAGGAGCGGCGGCTTTTCCCCCGGCGCGGGCAGAGCGCTGTCTTCGTTGATTCCCACATAGGCAGAAAAAAACACTCGCTTCAGATCATATTTCTGATACAAGGCCTGCGTCACCATCATCATGTGATAATCGCTCTCCGGGGTGGCGCCCACAATGATCTGTGTGCTCTGTCCCGCCGGGACATACGTACGTATCTCGTTTCTCTCCCGCCTAGCCAGTCCTCTTCTTCCGTCATATCCTTCCAAAACAGGAGCGGCACCCAAATCTCTCCCATCTATGGCATGGCCCGCTCTTTTGCCCAGTCCGTCTCTCTCTCCCTCCTCCAACCGGAAAATGCCGTTGGAAAAGCTCTTTGCTCCATAAGCCCTTTCAAGCCTGGCCGTCTGGCCCATGGACAATCTGGAATCTGCGATTCCCGCCTGAATCTGCCGCATGGGCCCCAGTATCGTCTGCCTGCTCTTATGAGGAGCGAGGGAACGGAGACTCTCCGCCGTCGGAAGCTCCAGATTGATGCTCATCCGATCCGCCAAAAGGCCTATCTGGTCTATCAAGGCCGCATCCGCGCCTGGAATGGCTTTCACATGGATATATCCCCGAAACTGGTACACCTCCCGCAGCTTATATAAAACTTCATAGACCTGTGCCATGGTATGATCAGGAGATTTCATGACACCTGAGCTCAGAAAAAGCCCTTCAATATAATTTCTCCGGTAAAACTCTATCGTCAGCGCACAAACTTCATCCGGCGTGAACGCTGTGCGCTCCACGTCGTTGGACCGCCGGTTGATGCAGTATTTACAGTCATAAATACAATGGTTGGTCAGAAGAATCTTAAGGAGCGAAATACAGCGCCCGTCCGATGCAAAGCTGTGGCATATGCCGGCTGCCGATGCATTTCCCAGCGCCCCCGGTTTTCCGGGCCGATCTACACCGCTGGAAGTACAGGCCGCGTCATACTTCGCCGCGTCTGATAAAATCCTCAGTTTTTCCTTTAGCTCCATCGTCCCCTGTCCGATTTCCATAACAAGCGCCTCCCAAATCCGAATGTATGTTCTGATTTAGTATAGCATCTAATTCCCGGGAAGGCAAGCTGTTTTCGAACATTAGTTCTTGTCCAGATTTATCCAACCCCATCGGTTTTTATGTATGCGGAAAGGAAACGAAACATCCGGCGTTTTATAAAAAACGCGGCCTGTATCGTTGATATATATAAAAAGACAAGAGCACAGAAAGTGTGTCTGCCGTCACCTGGGACCATACGATTCCGAACATGCCGAACACAGCATTTAAGAAAAAAAGCATGGGAATATTAAAAACCACCCATCGCATCATCCCCAAAAATAAGGCCTTATTTCCCATACCGAATGCCTGAAAAAGATACACGGTATAAAAACATAAAAACATGAGCGGTGTGGCCAGCACTCTTATCCTGAGAAACTGCGCGGCCATTTCAATCGTCCGGGCATCCGATATAAAGAACCTCACCAGATAAACAGCGAATAGCTCGTATAAGACAATACACATCCCCGCTATCAAAAGCCCCATTTTTCGGGAAATACGGATGACATCATCCATGCGCTTCTGGTTCTTCGCCGCAAAGTTGTATGCCACAAGAGGCATCATACCCTGACAGATCCCGATTCCAACATTCAAGGGCAGTCTTTCCACTTTAAGGACGATTCCTATGGATGCCAGAGCCAGGTCGCTGTAGGAGACCATCAAACGGTCTACCACAACATAATCCAGATCAAATAACAATGACGCGACGGCAGAAGGAATCCCCACGGCAAAGACCGCGACGACATTCTCCTTTTTTGGCATCCCGGATTTCAGGCTGAATGTAACGACAGAGTGTTCCCTGATCCGAAACAGCACCACCAAGAAGTAAATGCAGGCAATGCTGTTGGAAAGACAGGTCGCAATGCCGACTCCAAGCACTTCATATCCATTTGGCAAGAAGACAAACATAAAGAGAGGATCTAACACAATGTTTAAAAGCCCCCCTAAGGCGATTCCTATACCGGCTTCCTTTGACCGGCCGGTGCTGCGTATTAAGTTGGACATCACATTTGACAAAACCGTCGGAATACCGCCTAGAACAATAACACAGACAGCGTACTGTCTGGCATACTGAAACGTATTTTCTCCTGCGCCGAGTATATTCAGTAACGGCCTCATAAATATTGCCGTCATCACTGAGAATAATGCCGCCACAAATATGGAGAGATAAAGGGAAAAGGCGCTGACCTTTTTCGCTTCAGCATCCATGCCCTTCCCGAGCAGTCTTGAAATCAGTGCCCCTCCGCCAACTCCCGCAAGGCTTGCAAGGCACAGCGTAATATTAAAAATGGGGAGGATCAAAGAGGTCCCCGCTACCATATAGGGGTTGTTTGTTCTTCCCACATAAAATGTGTCTGCCATATTATATATCAGCACAATAATCTGGCTTATGATCGTAGGAACAACCATTACTCTCAGCGCTGATGGGACAGGCAGCTTTTCAAATACGTCTTCATTTGTTTCTGTCCGTTTCAACTTACCTCACCTCTTTCAATATACTTATCCGCCCGGCGAATACACCTGTCTTTCTTCATACATTTTATCATATGGTATTAAGAAGTTCTACGAAAAAAAGTCCTGCAAGTCATTGGACAACTTGCAGGACAAACCGATATGATTTCATTCCATCAGGAAAATAATTCCCGGAAGCTTTTTCTCTTTTCCACAGCCTCCGTAAGCGCTGCCATTTTAGAGGTATCTCCAATCAGGATCACGCCGCAGAGCTTGTTATTAAGGAAATAATACTTCTCATACTGCTTTCTTCCCATATCTTTAAATTCCACGGTCCTATATACCAGATTCGGGTTCTTGCCGTTGTCACCGATGGCGTAAAGAGAAGTATTCATACCGTTAAAGGTCAGCGCGGCAGGAACTGTCGTATAAGTCAGTTTTTCTCCTACAGCATTTGCACCCGCCACCTTTCCCTGCTCTGACGCCTGAGGCCAGATGGCGTAATTAACGCCTTGATACTGAGCGCAGTCTCCGCATGCAAAAATGTCGGGAATGCTGGTCTCCATCCGCTCATTTACCACAACGGCCTGTTCTGTCTCCATACCAATGGATTTGGCGAGCTGCGTATTAGCGCGGACTCCGCAGGAAATGATGACCAGCTCCGCCGGGATCACCGTACCGTCGCCCACCTTTACGCCTGTGACCGTACCGTCGCCCTCGATCGCACTTATCTGTACCCCAGTATGAATCGATATCCCGCAGCTTTCACTGACCGCTTTCAGCAGATCACCGGCGGCCTCGTCCAGCTGGCGGCCCATCAGCTGAGGGGCCAGCTCCAATACAGTCACCGTACATTTTGACTTTTTGAGCTCCCACGCAGCTTCAAGGCCCAGTACGCCGCCTCCGATCACCACCGCATGCTTTACATCCGGAAGCAGAGCCGCCACTTTCTTCGTATCTTCCAGGCGGCGTATGGCCACCACTTCCCTTTTATCGGAGCCGGGTATGGGCGGAATGAAGCTTTCAGAACCCAGCGCATAGATCAGCTTGGTATATTTGAATTTCGCCCCATCCGATAAAGTAACTTCCTTCTGGCCCGGTTCAATCTTCACCACTTCTCTGCCCAAAATCTGAGCCACATTGTTTTCCTCGTACCAGCTTTCATTTTCAATGGCCAGCTGGTCGGCCTGAAGCTCAGACATGATGGATTTTGTGAGCATGGGCCGGTTATATGCGCTATAAGGCTCATTGGAAATAAGGATTACGGAGCCGGTCTTGTCTCTTTCCCGAATCGCCTTTGCCGCATGGAATCCCGCGGCTCCATTTCCCAAGATCACATAAAAATCCCTGGTATTCCTGCTGAATTCCGTAACTGTTTCTTCCACAAATACGAAATTCTCTTTTCCCACTCCGCAAACCGGACATATTTCAAGGGAAGAGTCGAAAATTGCGCCGCAGACCAGGCATTTCACCAATTTCCTGGCCCCCGTCTTCTTGGGATTTTCTTTGTCCAAAAGCAGGCATCCGAAATTATATCCATATTCATACGCGTCGATCCGATCCACCTCGCCGGGTTTAAATCTTACCCGGAAGCCGTCGTCGGGAACGCGCATCCGCAGCTGCTTCAAACGCTCGATGATGTGAGGAACACCCTCTCCGCTCCAGCCATAGCTTCCGAAGGCACTGGCCAGCTTTCCGCCATGGGTTCCCGCAAATATGGAGGTGGTCAGATCCCAGATTGGTTTAAGCGCTTCTCCTACGATGGTCGGCGTACCGAACAGAATCCCGTCGGCAAATCCCAGCTCCTCCAGTACCTTCCCCTGATCCGCTGTGACCATATCATAGCTCCGGACCTCGATATCACCGCTGTCTTTAATACCTTTTGTAATGATCTCCGCCAAAGCTTCGGTATAACCGTATGCACTCACATATGGAATGATGACCGTCTTTTTTTTGTTCGGATTGACTACCGTACACCACTCTTCATAAGTGTTCAGCATAAAATCGATATTGGTGTCGAGAACCGGGCCGTGACCGGTACAGATCATCGAGATATCCAGCTCCCGAATCCGCTCCAGCGCTTTCAGCATGAACGGCTTGAACGGGCCGATGATGCAGTCAAAATAATATTTGGTAGCCCGCATATAGCCTTCCTGATCCGTCACTTTGCTGGCGAGGACATCCTGGAAGCCATAATGGGAGCCAAAGGAATCACAGGTCACGAGAATCTGCTCTTCTTCAATATAAGTGTACATCGTATCCGGCCAATGAAGATTGGGGACAACCAGAAAGCGAAGAGTCCTGTCACCAATCTTTATTTTTTCATTGTCCTTAACCGCGATGGCACAGAAATCCCGATTGACGATTTCCTTAAGGAAGCTGAGAGCGCACCCCGTGGCAATGATCTTAAGGCCCGGATTCAGATCCAGAAGCCGTTCCACACTGCCAGCGTGATCCGGTTCCGTATGATTCACCACCAGATAATCTATTTTGTCTATATCCGTAAGCTCTCTGAGCTTTTCCAGATAATCCTCATAAAACTTCTCTTTTGCCGTCTCAAATAAGATGGTATGCCCGCCCGTCTTCATAATGTACGAATTATAGGTGGTCCCAAACTCCGTCTCCATGATGATATCGAATACCCGGAGCTTGTCATCCACAATACCGGTCCAGTAAAAGTCTTTCCTCAGTTCCATTGTTTTCATCGCGCTATTTCCTTTTTATTTATTGACGTATTGTGCCACTTTTTTGTCCCATACCTGAATGTGATTCACGAACCATTCCGAAATGTTTTTATTCACAGCCGCCACAAACGCATCGGTGGGGCCTTCTTCTTCCTCCAGCATTTCTCTCAGTTCTTCGATTGCCTTCGCAAATTGAGCATGCTGTTCTTTATGGCTCTTGACATCCGGATATCCCGACTCCTCCTGCAGCTTTTCCTCCGCGGAAAAATGAAATACTGTGTAATCCATCAGGAAATCCAGTGTCTGTACCGCCACATTTTTCTCTTTTCCTTTCGCGCAGCTGTCCACCAGTTTATTGATTCGGTCGATCAGCTCCTGATGCTGTGTATCTATCATTTCACTGCCTGTGACCAGGCTTTTGTCAAATACGATGCTCATATCCTATATCCTCCCTTTTTCATTCGCTCAAAGCAGCGTTATTTTATTCTTCCACTACAAAGGAATCTTTTCCTACTCCGCAGACAGGGCATACCCAATCATCCGGCAGATCTTCAAAAGCAGTTCCAGGCTGAATCCCGCTGTCAGGATCTCCTACCTCGGGGTCATAAACATATCCGCAGGGTTCGCATACATATTTTTTCATTTTACTTCACCTTAACCTTTCTTTGATATATAATATTGTTAGATTTCTTTTTGTTATTCATAGTATATCCCATTTGAAAAATAAATCTGTTGCATATGCAACTTTATAAAAAAAAATTGAAAGGAACCGCTATGCCCGCTAAAGTTTCTATTTTGGATCATATCAGCCAGGAAGAATATAAACGCATGATGGTCTGTTTCCGTGCCATCGAACGAAATTATATGCCCGGAGAGATCATAACCACCTTTGGACAAGGCAGCGCTTTAGTCGGCATTCTTCTGGACGGTGAGGCAGTCGTCATGCGCACCCATTCCGACGGCCGTCAGACCATTCTGGAGCAGCTTGAGGAAGGGGATATTTTTGGAGAAACTCTGTCCGCTGCAGCCAGTGAAACTTCCCTTATCCAAATCATCAGCTATAAAAGGACCAGGATTCAGTTCATCGATTACGGCCACCTGGTGAAGCGGTGCTCCAATGCCTGTTCCTTTCACAGCCAGCTGGTCAGCAATGCCCTGATGCTGATTTCCCAAAAAGCCGTTCAGCTCAGTGAACGCCTGGACATTTTAAGTCAGCGCACCATACGGGACAAGCTTCTGTCTTATTTCAGCCTGCTCTCCAGAAAGAACCAGTCTGAATCCTTCGATCTTCCCTTTACCATGAGTGATCTGGCCGACTATTTGTCTGTGGACCGAAGTGCCATGATGAGAGAGCTTAAGAAAATGAAAGAAGAAGGACTGGTAAATGTAAATAAAAAAGCGGTTACCTTTCCTGTGAATTGATATGCTTCCGTGAATATGCTGTTATCTTCTCATTGAATGAGAAGAGCTTCGCTGTATGAATCCAATAGCAGAAATAAAAACGCGGGCATCCGTCTCTCTGGACTTCTCACCCGCGTTTTGTTTCGCACTCTGTATCGCCGCTGCCCTTTTGCAGCTGTCCTTCTCGATTTGCCTTCGTTACTGCCGTTTATTTCCGTCGATAGACGGTAAACGCAAACTCGATTCCTTCCTGCTCCTGTCTTCCTCCCTCTTCTTTAAGTTCCCATTCCGGCGATTTATCCAAGTCAGGAAAATACGTATCTGCCTCATAGCTTTTATAAACCTTCGTCACAAACGCCGTATCACAATATGGAAGAAACTCCCTGTAAATATGGCCCCCTCCGGCAATAAACACATCACTTGCATCATACCGATTCAGATATTCAAGAGCCTCTCCCACACTGTGAAGGACTATAGTACCTGTCCTGGAAAAATCCGGATTCCCCGACAGCACCACGTTAGTCCGGTTTTTAAGGGGCTTTCCGCCGGGAAAGCTGTCCAGAGTTTTGCGTCCCATTACCACGACATTTCCGGTGGTCATCTTCCGGAAAAACTTCATATCCTCCGGCAGATGCCATAGAAGAGCCCCACCTCTGCCGATCGCCCAGTTCTCATCTGCTGCTACAATTATCTGCATACGCCCTCCTGCCGTCTGTCAAACCGCCACTGGTATCCGTTCTTTAAACGGATGATATTTATAATCCTTCAGCGAAAAGCTGTCCACGGTGAACTGATAAAAATCCGTAATGGATTTATCCATGGCAAACTCCGGCGCCTCGTAAGGCTCCCTTTTTATGAGTTCTTCCACCATCGGAACATGCCGGTCGTAGATATGGGCATCCGCGATCACATGCACCAGCTCTCCCGGTTCAAGGCCTGATACCTGGGCAAACATGCACAAAAGAACCGCATACTGACAAGTATTCCAGTTATTGGCCGTCAGCATGTCCTGAGAACGCTGATTCAAGATACCGTTTAAGCGGTTTCCTGATACATTGAACGTCATACTGTAGGCGCACGGATACAGCATCATTTCATGGAGGTCCTGATGGTTGAATATGTTCGTCAGCATCCTGCGGCTGCTGGGATTATGCTTCAGATCATACAGCACCCGGTCTACCTGATCGAACATTCCTTCTTTATACTGATGCTTCACACCCAGCTGATATCCATAGGCTTTCCCTATGGTCCCACTCTCGTCGGTCCAGGAATCCCAGACATGGCTTCCAAGCTCCGCCACGCGGTTGGATTTCTTCTGCCAAATCCAGAGAATCTCATCGATAGCGCCTTTGAACGCACTCTTTCTGATGGTGATGATGGGAAACTCCTTTGACAGATCATACCTGTTTACCACGCCGAATTTCTTAATGGTATGGGCGGGAGTTCCGTCTTCCCATCTGGGCCTGACATCATAATCCGTGTCCCACACGCCGTTTTCCAGAATATCCTTACAAGTTTCGATAAAAACCTTATCCGCATAGCTCATAGTCTGCTCCTTGTCCCCGTTCCTCAGCGTGCTTCCACATACCTCCTGATATTGGACGCATTTACATACTTCTCTGTTTCGCTGCCCTGCACCACGACCAGCGTCGGAGCCTGCATCACGCCGTACTGCGCCGCCAGATCCACATGTTCTTCAGCGTCAATAACCTCATATTCCTCATCCTTCAGGAATTCCTTAGCCAGCTTGCAGTTGGGGCAGGTCTTCGTGGTGAACAAATATTTAAGGGCTGCTTTTACCTGTCCTTCCGCTTCTTTTTTTTCACAATTTTCCTGGCTGTAGGTCACATTGCTTCCTGCTCCCTTTTTCAAGCAGGAATTTACCGGGTCGTATACTTGACGGTTCTTATATTCCTGCGTCTTGCCTTCGTTCCAGTTCTGCACCGGCCGGTAATATCCGGTGATCCGGCTGTATACCTCAGCCCGCTTACCGCAGGTCGGACAGGTAAAATGTTCGCCGGCGATATAGCCATGCTCACTGCAGACAGAATAGGTAGGCGACATGGTGTAATAAGGAAGTCGATAATTGTCGGCGATCACATGCACCAGCTTTGCCGCCGCTTTCCAGTCCGGAAGCTTTTCGCCTAGGAACGCGTGGAATACCGTGCCGGACGTGTAAAGAGTCTGAAGCTCATCCTGGATATCCAAAGCGTCAAAAATATCCGCCGTATATTCCACCGGAAGGTGGGAGCTGTTGGTATAATAAGGGGTATCTCCCTCTTTCCCCGCGGTCTTGATATCCGGATACCGTTCTCTGTCATGCTTTGCAAGCCGGAATGTGGTGGATTCCGCAGGCGTCGCCTCCAGATTATACAGATCTCCGTACATCTCCTGATAATCGGATAGCCTCTCCCTCATGTGGTTCAGCACATCCTTGGTGAACTTCTGAGTCTTTTCATCAGTCATATCTCCGCCCAGCCACTTCGCATTCAGACCCACTTCATTCATGCCGATCAGACCGATCGTGGAGAAATGATTGTCAAATGACCCGAGATAGCGTTTGGTATAAGGATAAAGGCCTTCCTCCAAAAGCTTTGTAATAACGCTCCTCTTGGTCTTAAGGGAACGGGCCGAAATATCCATCATCCGGTCAAGTCTGGCATAAAAGTCTGCCTCGTCCTCCGCCAGATAAGCAATCCTCGGCATATTGATCGTGACTACTCCAATGCTGCCTGTACTCTCTCCGGATCCAAAGAATCCGCCTGTCTTTTTCCTGAGTTCCCTCAGATCCAGTCTCAGCCGGCAGCACATGCTGCGGACATCGCTGGGTTCCATGTCACTGTTTATATAATTGGAAAAATATGGCGTCCCATACTTGGAAGTCATCTCAAACAGAAGACGGTTGTTTTCCGTATCCGACCAGTCAAAATCATTGGTTATGGAATAAGTGGGAATCGGATACTGGAATCCTCGTCCATTGGCATCCCCTTCGATCATAGTCTCGATGAAAGCCTTATTCACCATATCCATTTCTTTTTTGCAGTCTTTGTATTTGAAGTCCATTTCCCTGCCGCCGACAAGCGCCGGAAGCTCCGCCAGATCAGAAGGTACCGTCCAGTCCAATGTGATATTGGAAAAAGGAGCCTGGGTTCCCCATCTGCTCGGCGTATTGACTCCATAGATAAACGACTCAATACATTTTTTCACTTCCCGGTAAGATAAATTGTCTGCCTTCACAAAAGGAGCCAGATATGTATCAAAGGAAGAAAACGCCTGGGCTCCTGCCCATTCATTCTGCATTATGCCCAGAAAATTCACCATCTGGTTGCAGAGCACGGACAGATGCTTGGCAGGAGACGATGTGATCTTTCCGTCAATTCCGCCCAGTCCTTCCATGATCAGCTGCTTCAAGGACCATCCGGCACAATATCCGGTCAGCATGGAAAGATCGTGCAGATGGATATCTGCTCCTCTGTGAGCGTTTGCGACTTCTTCATCGTATATTTCAGACAGCCAGTAATTCGCTGTGACAGCGCCTGAATTGCTGAGGATCAGTCCGCCTACGGAATATGTGACCGTAGAGTTTTCCTTCACCCTCCAGTCCTCGACCTTCACATAGCTGTTTACCACATCGCTGTAATCCAGAATCGTGGACTTCATATTGCGGATCTTTTCCCGCTGCTTCCTGTACAAAATATAAGCTTTCGCCACATCCGTATAGCCGGCCTGCTCCAGGACATGCTCTACACTGTCCTGAATCTGCTCCACGGTCACACGGCCGTCTTCAATTTTATTCTGAAAATCCGCAGTCACACGCAGGGACAGAAGCTCCAGAATCTCTTCCGTATACATTTTATTTGTTGCCACAAATGCTTTGAGAACTGCGTCTTTTATTTTGTTCAGATTGAACTCCGCTATTTCTCCGTCTCGTTTAATTACGTTAAACATATAAATCCCCTTTCCGGCAAAACAAGGCTGGCCGCCTCAAGCCACACGATAGATTATAGCAAAGGCTATTTGTTACGTCAATAGGAAAACACAAGATATATGAGTTTTATTTTATCCTAATACCATATCTAGATTTCCAATAATTGGAAAAACCAGAGTTTCCGGTAAATCCGGGCTCTGGTCATCCAGAATACAGTCTTATATTTTTCCGATCAGCTCTGCCGGCATATATGCCGTCACCGCAATTCCATCTTCCTTATACTCCTCGGAAAGCAGCTGTCCATATTTTCGTATGAGCTGTATTTTCCCAGCCTCACTGTAGGGATAAAGCCGTTCCAGATATATCTTTCTCTCCCGAAGGATCCTGGAAAGAAGCACCTTGAGCTCCGGAAGGCCTGTACCGGCCTTTGCAGATATACAAAGAGTCTCATCTGCCTGAAAATCCCGCAGGATAGGCAGCTCTTCCATCCGGTCAATTTTGTTAAACAGAGTGATGACTGTCTTTCCCATGACCTCAAGGCTCTTTAAAGTTTCATACACCGTATGCATCTGAATATCCATGGACGGGTTGGACGCATCCACCACATGAAGAATCATATCCGCATATTTGGCTTCCTCCAGAGTACTTTTAAACGCTTCCACCAGATGATGGGGCAGCTTACGGATAAACCCCACGGTGTCCGTCAAAAGAACGGTCTCACCGTCCGGCAGCGGAAGCTCCCTCGTCGTAGGATCCAGGGTAGCAAACAGCTTGTCCTCAGACACCACGTCCGCGTCAGTGAGCGTATTGAGGAGCGTCGACTTTCCGGCATTGGTATAGCCTACGATCGCCGCCACTGACATATGGTTCCGTTCCCTCTGCTTCCTGGTCGTCTCCCTGTGCCGTTTCACATCCTCAAGCTCTGCCTTCAGTACAGATATTCTCTGATGGATCAGGCGGCGGTCAACCTCCAGCTTTTTTTCTCCCGGCCCTCTGGTTCCAATTCCGCCGCCCAGACGGGACAGCGAATTGCGGAGCCCTACCAGCCTGGCGGCCCGGTAGCGGAGCTGCGCCAGTTCCACCTGAATCTTCCCTTCTCTGGTGGACGCCCTGGAAGCAAAAATATCCAGGATGACCAGAGTGCGGTCCATCACCTTTACATCCAGGAGACTTTCAAGGTTCCGAAGCTGCGCCGGAGAAAGCTCGTCATCGCAGACGATCCCGGTGGCACCTTCCGCTTCCAGATATTCTTTCAGTTCGGAAATCTTCCCGGTGCCCAGATAAGTGCCGGGATGCACCGCTTCCCGGTTTTGAATTAAGGTCCCCACCGAAACGGCTCCCGCCGTCTTCACCAGCTCGGAGAGCTCTTTAAGAGAAGCCTCGGTATCGTCGCCGTCGCTGGTGCTGACTCCGACTAATATCACACGTTCTTCTATTTCTTTAATATCGATCATATTCCCTCATATACGACATGCCAGATTCCCCGTCCTGTCATTTAGGGGCCGGGCCGGCGTCACTGCTGCCTCGTTTCCAAAAAGGCAATCTCATGGTCTATCTTCTCATTGCTGCCATAGGTGTCCCGATAAGCGGTGAATTTCTGCAGGGCAGTCTGGAAGTCACCCAAGTATTCATAACAGGCAGCCTCTACATATGACAGCTCCTGTATAAGCGAACCGTCATTTTCAGAAATGCCCGACTGTGCATCTGACAGTGCCTGCTGGTAATTCTCAAGACGCATCTGACAAAGCGCCATCTGATAGTACACAGATGACTTGCTCGACGCGCCTGCCAAAGCCTGTTCAAACGCATGGTTAGCCGCCTCGCCGTCTCCCAGCGCCTCGCAGGCCAGTCCCAAGTAAATCCAGGTATTTCCGTCCCGCTCTTCTTCCTTAACCTGCTCCAGTTCAGTCCTTGCCTCTTCATAATTCCCAAGAAGATACTGGATCGCTCCCCTGTTTCTCTGCTCCTCTGAGGATTTTGCCTTTAAGCCCAGCGCTGTCTCCAGATAAGGAATCCCATCCTCCGCACGCCCGTTCTCCTCCAGCGTCAGATACATGTCTACATAATAATCCATATCCGCAGGAGCCAGATCCTTCACTTTATCAAAATCTGATTTCGCATTGTCCAAATCTCCGGACGCAGCATAAGCCTTTCCTCTCAGAAAGTAATACTCCGGATTTTTCTCATCCCCGGAGATCAGCGTACCATAATCCTCGACTGCGGCTTCATGGTTTCCATTCCGGCTTTCCGCCTCTGCCTTATAAAGACAGATATCGGTACGGAGCTCCTCCTGCTTTTTCTCCGTCCCCAGAACATTTAACGCTGCCTCAAAATAATGAACCGCTTCTTCATAGTTTTCTTCCTGATAGTAGACGATTCCCATGGCTCGGTACACTCCAGGGTCTTCGGGAGCCAGACTGATGCCATGGGTCAGAGAAACTCTCGCTCCGTCGTAATCTCCATGAGCCAGCTGAGCCATGCCTTTATTGGTATAATATTCCGCACGCTCCCCATCTTTCTGGATGGCTTTGTCAAAGGATGCTATGGCTTCTTCATACTTTCCGTCTCCATAAAGGGAAAGCCCTTTTTTATTCTCATCACTGCCTTTTCCGCCGGCACAGGAGGCCAGCAGAAGGACACACAGGCAGGCCAGCAGGCCCGCCCGGATCTTTTTCCATCGTTCTTTCATAATTTCCTCTTACCGTTTATTTCCCATATAGAAAAGCGCCATGGTGCCGGGACCGGAATGTGCGCCGATAACGGCGCTGACATAGCTGATATAAAATTTCTTGGGGCCAAACTTTTCCTCGATCAGCTCCGCCACATATTTTGCGTCCTCCAGACAGTCTCCGTGGCTGATGAAGATATCTTCGTTCTCGTCCTCAAACCCTTCGATCGTTTTTTCCATATTGGATACCAGCGCCTGAAGAGACTTCTTCCGTCCCCTTACATTACATAAGGAAACGAGCTTGCCTTCATTATCCACATGAAGCACCGGCTTTACATTGATCAAAGTCCCCAGGACCGCCGTGGTCTTGGATACCCGGCCGCCTCTATGAAGGTGGTGGAGGTCATCCACGGTAAACTGGTGGCACACATTCAGCTTATGGTCCTCCAGCCACTTTGCCGCTTCCTCAAGGGATTTCCCCGCATCTCTGAGCTTGAGCGCCTTATGTACGAAAAGGCCCTCTCCCATGGAAGCGCACAGAGAATCGATTACGATGATCTTCCTGTCCGGAAACTCTTCCTTCAGATCGTTGGCTGCAATCACAGCATTCTGATAGCTGGCGCTGAGCCCGGATGAGAAAGCAAGATACAGAATATCTTTTCCTGCTTCCAGATGCCTGCGCATGGCATTTCCCGCGTCTTCCGGATTTACAGCCATGGTGGTGGGCATGCTTCCCGCCCGCATCTTCTGATAAAAATCCTGAATGCTCAGCAGATGCTCTCCTCCATAAATGGTACCTTCCAGATTATAAAATAAATTCAGCACATCCAGATCGTGCTCCTTGATATACTCCTCCGGCAGATCAGATGCCGAATCCGTCATAATTACATATTCACTCATAGTCCTCTCCTTATCCTATTTCTATTTTAATCATCATCCCGCAGTCATACTCCGGTGCTTCCGAAACCGCCGTTCCTCACGGCTGCCGCATCGTCATCCTCCGTGATCCCAAATTCCATAAAAATCCCCTGGGCAAAACCGCTACCCGCTTCCAGGCGAAGTTCTTTTCCCTCTCTGCTGTCGTTGGTGATCTTAATGAATATATGACCTTCATTCTCAGAATGATAATAATCGCTGTCCACTATGCCGACTGTGTTGTTCATCTGAAGCCTATATTTGAAGCCAAGGCCGCTTCTCGGATAAATCTGAAGCACCCAGCCTTCTTCCATCGAAACGCGGATCCCCGTCGGAATCTTGACAGAATCTCCCGGCTTCAGGCAGATGGGAACCGGAGTGATGAAATCATAGCCCGCCGATCCGGATGTGGCCCTTTTCGGCACCTCGGCCATTTCATATGCCGCTTCACATGCCGCTTTCTCTTCTCGCCCGAAGGTATCCAGAAAATCCCTGCTGAACTGGGATTTGCTGACCTTTTCAAACCGTGCAATCCGTTTCATATTATTTCCCCGCTTTAGTTTTTTACTCTTCCATTGTACCATGGATTGTATCTGATGCAACCCCATTTTTCAATTTATAGAATCCGAATCTGGATTAAACGCTTTGTATTCGGCATCATATAGCTTTCCTCATCACATATTGGAGTATCGAAAACCCTATTCTGCCTGATCATCACCATTCTAACGCTGAGACCAGCTTTTTTGCCTTGGCAAGCCGTTCCTCAAACTGGATATAAAAGTCTGCCTCCATATCGTATGGTTCTGCATAAAACAGGTTCAGCACAAACGTGTTTACGTCCTTTTGAAGCGCTTCGTCCCTGCTTCCGGCAAAACGCTCTTTCAGTTCCTTGAGAAAGTCATGCCACTCCAGGATAAAATGCTCATTCTGTCCGGCATCCGGAATATCGATCCACTTCTTTACCTTTATTTTCGTCCGGCCGGATTTCGGACACTGGCTGCTCTGTAAATAATACCGGAACGAATGTCCCTCGTAATATCTCCCCAGAGGGAAAATACGGCAGAGACCCGGACGATAAGCATGGACGGAGCATCTCCCTGTATCATCCAAAAAAACACAGCTCTCCTCCCGGCCCGTCATTTTAAGATTCGGCAGGATGATTCCTTCCTCCACATGGAGCTCTGCGCTTTCCTCGAGCAGTTCTTTAAAGGTTGCAGAAAGGCCTTTTAAAAGGCGATATGCGTCCAGCGGATCCAAGATCACAGAGTTTCCCATACCGTGACAGCAGACGGAGCACCCCGCGCATCCTCCGCAGTCAGCCTTTACCATATCATTCAATCCATATAACCGTTCTATTTCATCAAGATGTACTTCTCTCTTCATATTTCCCCACTGGCTTCCTATGAAATAACAAAGCAGATATAAAAAACGGCCCAGCGGCCGTTCACGGGACATTCCCTTGTTTTCAATATGAGCAGGACTATAAGCCGGGTTCTGTCGCGAATGGTCATCTATCTAGGCCTGCCGTCACCGGAAGGCTCAAGCAACCTACCCGAAAGCAGACGGGCCGTCTTATGCTTTCTGTTCGGTCTTGCTTCGGATGGGGTTTACATATGCCTCCCCTGTTACCAGGAGAGCGGTAGTCTCTTACACTGCCCTTCCAACCTTACCGGCTAAAAGCCGGCGGTATATTTCTGTTGCACTATCCTTGGAGTCGCCTCCACCGGACGTTATCCGGCATCCTGCCCTATGAAGCCCGGACTTTCCTCGTCTGCCGCTTTTCAGCGCTGCAGCCGCGACCATTCATCCTGCTCTGTGGTATCATAACACAAGCTATCCGGAAATTCAAGAAAAAACAAACGCGGACTTTGTCGAAAAAGATACCTTTGAATACTTTTTGGAATCATTTTTAATTACTTCTGATTAAGCTTAAGTTTAACACCGGCAGAAGTTCCGGACCGTCACGATTTCGGTTCGCTGGCGATTCAGAGGCCGCCTTATCCCCGCTCCGGGAGTACCGCTCACATGTCGGCAGGAAATCTTTATGATTTCCTGTCTCCGGTTCGCTCAGAAACGGAATCGGTATTTTTCGTTTCTGCCTCCCTCCGCCTGGGGAACACCGGCCTCTGCTCTGCAGCGCTCACCTTTAGGCCGGCCCGGAATCCTTCTGCCGGTGCCTTGCCCGCCGCACTGTACTGGACAAGTTTCATTTCTTAGATACCAGAAAAGGATTGGATATCCACACGGCCCGCGCGCGTACCGCAGCGGGCCACAGTGTCCGCTCCAATGCTTTTCAAAACATGCGGAAGTTTATCCCGGTAAGGCAAGAGGAGCGGGAGGAACAATCCGCTTCCATCGTAAGGCGAGCGCCGCAAGGCGTTAGCAGAATTTTCCCGGCCGCAGGGAGGTAAAAACCGAATCTCATGCAGGTTTTTATTGGAATCTGACATGGAAAAATATCGATTTATCCATGGCAGTTGGAAAGGACCGACTGGAGGCCGTAAAAATTCTGGTTACGGCTGCCAGCGAGCCGCCTGGATGGAATCGGATTTTCTCCTGTCTTGTAAACCAGATTAAGAAAGCTTGTTTGAAAGGTATTTAAAGGTATACCCAAGGGCACCTCTTCATACATGCCCTAAAGGCGGGTACACTTCGTGCGTCAAGGTATAAACTTTAACGGTATCTTGACATCCATCCTGCTTCGATTGTGATATAGTATTAGTAGGAAGGAAGGTGATTATATGATGTGCGCAATACTTGTAGGACTTGTTTTTATCACGGTTACTGTGAAGATGGGGCTTCCATTATTCTTGTACCTGAAAGATATGAATAAGGACGGCACACCTTTATGATCTCGCCGACATAGTATTTTTATATATTACTTTCCAAAATTGAATACGAGAAAAGAAGGCCTGCCGAGAGCTGCTCCGGCGGGCCTTTTATTTATCATGAGAGGGAAAAACATTTAAAGTTATGCTCAAACGTGGAAGCAGCTTCCCCCGATGAATTCTCTCAAAAGGGAGTTTTTCGGTATGTCTTCGCTTACCACAGTCAGGAAATAATCAAAGAATTTGAGCAGCCGTTTTGCCTCCATATATTCTGGCGCATCCTTGGGTATCCCGAAAAGAAGCGGCTCCGCATAAGGCTTTAAGACTGCCAGTTCATAGATAAGCGCAGAATTGAATACCACGTCTGCCGACTCCTGGTACGGAAATATATTTTCCTCCTCACCTCTGCGGACAGAAGGCCACATGGCGATGGTATCCTTCGCCGCCGTGCCTCTGGTGCGCGCGTCTCTCACCATACGCCTTATCAGACGTCCGTCCGTGCTTGGTATCCGGTTGTGCTCATCGATATTCAGCTGAGTGAGGGCGCTGATATAAATCTTGAACTTATTTGCCGGAGGAAGGCTGTATGACAGCTTGTCGTTGAGCCCGTGGATACCTTCCACAACCAGGATATCATCCGGCCCCATCGTCAGAGTGTCTCCTTTGTATTCCCGCCTGCCTTTTTTGAAATTAAATGTGGGCATTGCTACTGTCTTTCCCTCCAGCAGAGCGCACATATCCTGATTGAACTGCTTTACATCTATAGCTTCCAGGCATTCATAGTTATATTCCCCAAATTCATCCCTGGGAGTATCTTCCCTGTTTACAAAGTAATTGTCCACGGCGATGGGATGCGGCTCAAGGCCCAATGTTCGCAGCTGAATAGACAGACGGTGAGAAAAGGTTGTCTTTCCAGAGGAAGAAGGTCCCGCGATCATCACAAATTTCCGGTTCCGGTCTCTCGCGATTTCTGTAGCGATCTCTCCCAGCCGCTTTTCCATCAGAGCTTCCTGCACTAGGATCAATTCGTTGATCCCTCCGCTCACAATCCGGTCATTCAGATCGCCCACAGTGTCTACGCCAAGAGCCTCGCCCCATTTAGAGGACTCCTTCTGGCACTGGTATACCTTCTCACCGGGTACAAACTCCGGCACCTCTTCCGGATTTTTCTGCGTGGGCATCTGGATGACAATGCCTCCGTCATAGTAATAAAGCTTAAAATATTTCAGATATCCAGTATTGCATACCATATATCCATAATAATAATCCTCAAATTCCCGGATGCTGTATATATTCACCTTGGACACTCTTCGGTAATGGAACAGCTTCTCTTTATCATACATTTTATATTTCCCGAACAAATCCACCGCTTCATCGGTGGAAACGCTCCGTTTCATCAAAGGCAGCTTTTCTTCCACCAGCTCTTTCATCTTCTGAGAGACGGACTCCACAAATGCCTCATCCACCTGAATATCGCCCCGGATATCCACATACACGCCTTTACTGATCGCAAAATCCACCAGCACCTTATCCAGGACATCTCTTCCTGCAGCCGCGTAGATTGCTTTCACCAAAAGGAAAATCATACTGCGCCTGTATGTCTGAAATCCCGGCTTATCCGCCGCAGTGAAAAATTCAATCCTGCTCCCGTCTTTTACCTTTTTATGTAGCTCCGACAGTTTTCCGTCCACAGACGCCAGAAGAATGTCATGGGAATAATCCTGTCTCACGCGTTCTGACAATTCCAGAAGCGTGGCTCCCTCTTCCACCTTCATTTCTTTTCCGCCGCATATTACTGTCCACATAATATCAACCCCTTTCCGCCTGCATCATATTATCTCATAAGGATATGAAACAGGAGCTTTCTTTATCACTAGACCAAACCCGGCCATTTCCAGCTCTTTTGCAACTGCATCCACAAAAATATGCTCCAGGCCGTAATGCCCCGCATCTATAAGAGAGAGTCCGTCCGCCATCAGATCAAGCCCCTCATGATGGCCCATATCGCCAGTGATCAGTACCTCCGCGGCCGCTTCCACAGCAGGAACCAGCATGCTTTTTCCCGATCCTGGTGAAATGGCGATATGCCTTACCATCCGTTTTTTATCTGCACTGTAGACGGTAACAGCCGGTATGCAGAAACGTTCCTTCACAAGCTCTGACAGTTCTTCCAGGGTCATGGCTTCTGCCAAAGAGCCCGCCCTGCCGATTCCCACAGGGACTCCCTGTTGCTCTCCCATGGCCTCAAGGGGCGCCGTACATCCCCTTATCCCCAGGCGTTCTGCCGCCAGATCTGCCATGCCTCCTGCCGCTATATCAAAATTGGTATGGCCCGCATAATACGAAATATCCGCCTGTAAAATCTTCATGACCCGACTTCCCACCGACGTCTCATCACTGACCTTTTTTATGGCTCCAAAAATAAGCGGATGATGAGTGATCAGCATATCCGCTTCCTCCCGTACAGCCGCTTCTATTACTTCATCTGTAGCATCCAGAGCCACATATACGCACCGTACTTCTTTGTCCGCCCTCCCGGCCAGCAGGCCCACATTATCCCAGCCGCATGCCATTGATTCCGGCCATTTTCTGTCAAACCACTCTTTTATCTCCCGGCACTTTTTCACTCGGTCTCCTCCTTTGTCATTTCTTCCGGCTCTCTTCCCCAGTTTTTTCCGCTCCTGCCTGAAAAAGCGCTTCCTTCACAGCCAGAATCTCTCTGTCTATCTGCAGAAGGCGTTCATCGGCCTTTTTTGTCCTCACTTCCATTAACGTCTCCCGAATCTTTATAAGAGTGTCCTCTTCTTTCTTCAGGTATTCCAAAAAAACTGGTTTTCCCGTCCGAAGCAGATACCTGCCGTATTTCTCTTCTATGTAAGACCAAGGCTCTTCATCCGGCCCAAGACCTTCTTTTCCATCCGCTGTTTCCTGCAAATATCCTGCTTTTATAACAACATAGTACTTCCCTTCCTCTTCTGCCATGTCCTCCGCAAAAATCTGATACCCATTCCGCAGAAGATAGCGCCGGACCTCTTTAATCTCCGACTGAGGTGACAATACCAGTCTCCGCAGTCCGGCCGCAATCCTTTTTCCTCTTTCTAAAATCCGGATAATCAGCATTCCTCCCATACCAGCGATCACAGCCGTGTCGGCCTCTCCAGGCTCCAGCCCTTCCAGACCGTCGCTTTTCCGGAGAGAAATCCGTGCGTCCAGCCCGTGCTCCTCAATGTGCGCTCTCGCACGAAGAAGAGGTCCTTCATTGATATCCATGGCGATCGCAGAAGGTATCACCCCTTGTTCCACCAGCCAGATCGGCAGATATCCATGATCCGTGCCAATATCGGCCAGACGGCTCCCCGGATCCACCATGGCCCCAATGGCCGTCAGCCTCTTTGATAACTCCATCTGTCTTTCGTTCTCCTTATATCCTGTGTCTATTCCAGATAATCCTTAAGCTTTTTGCTCCTGCTTGGATGTCTCAGCTTCCGGAGAGCCTTTGCTTCAATCTGCCGGATCCGCTCTCTTGTCACATTAAATTCTTTTCCCACTTCTTCCAGGGTCCGCCCCTCACCATCGATCAGTCCGAAACGCATACACAGAACTTGCCGCTCTCTGTCTGTCAATGTATGGAGGACCTCCCCCAGCTGTTCTCTCAGCATGCTGAACGCGGCCGCCTCGGCGGGAACCTGGATGCTCTCATCCTGTATGAAATCCGCCAGATGGCTGTCTTCTTCTTCCCCCACCGGAGTTTCCAGAGAGACCGGCTCCATGGAAAACTTCATGATCTCCCTTACCCGCTCCTCGGGTAGGTTCATCCGTTCTGCAATCTCATCGGGCTTAGGATCCCTTCCGTATTCCTGTAAAAGCTGTCTGGATGTGCGGATCACCCGGTTGATCGTCTCGACCATATGGACCGGTATGCGGATCGTCCTGCCCTGGTCGGCTATGGCCCTTGTAATCGCCTGCCTGATCCACCAGGTTGCGTAAGTGCTGAACTTATATCCCTTTTTATAGTCAAACTTTTCCACGGCTTTCATGAGCCCCAGATTTCCCTCCTGGATCAAATCCAGAAACTGCATGCCGCGCCCCGCGTATCGCTTCGCGATGCTCACGACAAGTCTGAGATTCGCTTCAGCCAGACGTCTTCCGGCTTCTTCATCTCCCTCTTCGATCCTCTTTGCAAGAGAAAGCTCTTCTCCCGTCGTCAAAAGAGGAATCTTCCCAATCTCCTTCAGATACATCCGAACCGGGTCCTCTGACGAAGGCCCTTCTATATTCACCGTCTCCTGAAATTCCGTCTCTGTTTTGTCTCCTTCCTCATCCGAAAGGAAAAGAAGCTCTTCTTCTGCTATTTCACTGCGTACTTCCACGCCTCCGGCCTCCAGCACCTGAAACGTCTTGTCGATACAGTCCGCATTCAGGCTGTCATCTCCAAGCACTTCCATGATGTCCTGGTAATCCAAGGTATTTTTCCTCTGTGCCGCCAGCTTCAAAAGCTTAGCCAGCTTGTCCTCCAGCCGGAGCCCCACCGCTTCCATATAACTCCCATCCTTCCGTAACCGAATGCTATTCGGCTATATTCTATCCTTAATTGAGAGAAATATGCAGTTGATTTAAGTTTGCCTGCTCTTTAATGAGCTCCTGCAAAGCGGCTATTTCCGTCACATTCCTGCTTTTTTCCTCGAGGCTGTGCCGCTTCACCCGCTTCACGGTTTCCGAAAACGCTTTCTCTCTCTCCTCCTTTGTCAGCTCCGAAAGGGAAGTATTGAACAGCGCCGCCACTTCCTTATATTCTTCCTCGTCGTTAATAAAATGGCTTAGGATACCGGCCGGTTCCAGGTGCCCCGACTGCAGACCCTCAAAGACCATGGCTGCAACCTTCTGATAAAGGACCTCTGTAAAATCCTCCGGTCCTATGATTCCCTTCACCGCACCATAGACACGCTCATCTTCGATCAGCCAGGTGAGCAGAATTCTCTGAGACTGCCGTACCCCGTCAGTACGCTCCTTTTTTTCTTCTGTCCGCCGCATGCCCGACGGCCGTTCCGCCGCCAGTCCGACCTTTCCGCCCATGGTGTTGACCAGGCTCTTCAGATTCTCATACCCGATATGATACTGTCTCGCCACAGCTTCCGTATAATTATCCCGTTCCAGTTTTTCAGAAAACTGCAGCAGCTTCTTTGCCACCGCATTATGAAATGCCGTCTTTTGCTCCGGGTCTTCCATATCATACTGTCTGTAAAGCACATCTGTCTCAAATAAGAAACCGTTCTGCGCTGATTCTATCCGTTCCTCAAACGCCTCTGCCCCCAGATTTTTGATAAATTCGTCCGGATCTTTATACGGCTTCAGGCTCAGCACCTTGGCCGACAGCCCTGCTTCCTTCAATATCGGAATCGCCCGGAGCGCCGCCTTTATTCCGGCGCCGTCACTGTCATAGGTCAGGATCACCTGCTCCGTATACCGTCTAAGAAGACTGGCTTGCCCGGAGGTAAACGCGGTCCCCAGGGATGCCACCGCGTTGGCAAAGCCTGCCTGCTGCATGGAGATCACATCCATATATCCTTCGCAGATCAGCATATAAGGCTTTCTGGCCGTTCTGGCATAGTTGAGTCCATATAAGTTCCTGCTCTTGTCAAAGGCCTTCGTCTCCGGTGAATTCAGGTATTTCGGCTCACCCTCTCCCATAACGCGCCCGCCAAAGCCGATAATCTTTCCGTTCACATCCATGATCGGAAACATCACCCGATTCCAGAACCTGTCATGGCATCCCCTCTCTTCTATCTTCACAAGACCCGTTTCCTTTAAGAGGCTGTCACTGTATCCTTTTTTCTTCAGATACTGGTAAAGGTCGTCCCGGTAAGGATTGGAATATCCCAGGCCGAATTTCCGGATAGTATCATCCGTAAGGCCCCGGCCTCTCAGATAGTCATACGCCCTTTGTCCGGACACGCCTTTCATTTGATAATAAAAATACCGGCCGGCTTCCCGATTCACCTCAAGTATCCTCGCCCGCAGATCCGCCTGTTTTCTGGCCTCCGCGCTCTCCTCCTGCTTCGGCAGCTCTATCCCCGCTCTCTCTGCAAGATATGCGAGTGCTTCTGGAAATGTATAGTTCTCATATTCCATTAAAAACGTGATCACATTGCCCCCCGCTCCGCATCCAAAGCAGTAATACATCTGTTTGGACGGCGTCACGGAAAAGGACGGTGTTTTTTCATTATGAAAAGGGCACAGCCCAAAATAGGTGCTGCCCCGCTTCTGTAATTTCACATAGGAGGAGATCACATCTACGATATCGTTTCGCGTCCGCACCTCTTCCACCAATTCTTCTGGATAAAACATAAGCTCATTCCCCTGTCAGTTTTTCCACGCCTGCGGAACAAACAGATTCGTAAACGTGTCGATCGCGTAGCTGTCACTCATGCCCGCGATATAATCGCAGACCACCCGTTCTTTAGAATCTCCCTGATCCATCAGCATCTTGTATTCCCCTGGAAGCTCATCCACATGATCCAGATAATATCCAAATAAATCCACCAGCAGCTGCTGTGCTTTCGGATCCTCTTTTTTGGATACACTATTCTTATAGACATTTTCAAACATGAATGCCCGAAGGCTTCCCATGGCTTTTTCCACTTCCGGCGCCATGAGAATCTCCGGTTTGCCGCAGCTCTCCTCAATGATACTGTGGATCAGTGTATTCAGACGCTCCCGCACCGTATGTCCGAGGACGTCCGTATAAGGAGATGGAAGCATCTCCTCTGTCAGTATCCCAGCGCGTATGGCATCGTCTATATCATGGTTGATATACGCAATCTTATCCGACAGACGGACTACTTTACCTTCCAATGTATGAGGGCGGCCGGAGGTCCTGTGATTCAGGATGCCGTCTCGCACCTCCCAGGTCAGGTTAAGTCCTCTTCCTTCCTTTTCCAGACGCTCAACCACTCGGACGCTTTGCTTATAATGGGCAAAGCCTTCTGAACACACCGTATTTAACGCGTCCTCCCCAGCGTGGCCAAAAGGTGTATGTCCCAGATCATGCCCCAGTGCGATGGCCTCCGCCAGCTCCTCGTTAAGCCGGAGGGATTTCGCTATAGTCCGGGCAATCTGCGCCACTTCAAGCGTATGTGTCAGTCTCGTCCTGTAATGATCGCCCACCGGTGAAAGAAAAACCTGTGTCTTATGTTTTAGACGCCGGAAAGATTTACAGTGCAGGATTCTGTCCCTGTCCCGCTGATAGGCCGGCCTGATATCGCAAAGAGGCTCGTCTCGTTCACGCCCTCTCGTGTTTTTGCTGAGGGAAGCATAGGGACTTAAAATCTCACATTCCTGTGCTTCCAGCTGTTCTCTGATGTTCAACACTGCCACCGCCTTTCCCTGTCCGGCCTGTGCCGGCGCGGTATATCGTCTGGCCCGCTGCGTTATGAGCGCGGGCCGTGTGGATATCCGATCCTTTTCTAGAATCTAAGAAACAAAGTCTATCCAATGTGATGCGGCAGTCAGGACGCCGGCAGAAAGATTCCGGGACAGCCCGGAACTTCTGCCGGTGCTAAACTTAAGCTTAATCGGAGTTAACTAAAAATGATTCCAAAAAGTATTTTGTATCATTCCAAGGTATACCCAAGGGCATCCCTTAATACATGCCCTCTGGGCAGGCGCCCTTCGTGCGTCAAGGTATACTTCTTCTTGTATATTATACCATGTCTGCTGATGATAGAAAAGTAAATCCCATCGCCTTTTTTTGATATTTTATAGAAATTTCACTTTTCTCTTGTCCAATTTGAGAATTTATTGTAGACTTAATAGAACATTGTCATTTTTTGTGGGAGGTAAAAACATGGAACAGACACCAAAACGAAGCAGTTTTTCCGGGAAGCTGGGGTTTGTCCTCGCTGCCGCGGGATCTGCGGTCGGCCTGGGAAATATCTGGCGTTTCCCCTATTTAGCCGCTAAATACGGCGGAGGGATTTTCCTTTTATGTTATTTGATCTTAGCCGTAACGTTCGGATTTGCTCTCATGGTAGCGGAAATCGCCATCGGACGTAAAACAAGGCAGAGTGCCATAAAGGCCTACGGAGTTCTCGATAAACGTTTTCGTTTTCTCGGTCCCCTCTGCTCGGTCGTGCCGATCATCATCACGCCCTACTACTGCGTTATCGGCGGATGGGTATTAAAATATCTCTCGGTATACGTGACCGGAAACGGAGCGGCCGTATCCGACGGAAACTTTTTCACAAAATTCATCTCATCTTCGTCACCGATGGTCTGGTTCATCATTTTCGTGGTGATCACCGTCGTCATCGTCATGACCGGAGTGGAAAAAGGAATTGAAAAGGTCAGCAAATTTATGATGCCGCTGCTGGTGCTTCTTTCACTGGGAATCGCCATATATTGTCTGACCCTGCCTGGGGCCATGGATGGAGTAATCTATTATCTGAAACCCGATTTCAGCAAGTTCTCCATCACGACGGTACTGGCCGCCATGGGACAGCTCTTTTATTCCATGTCACTGGCCATGGGCATCATGATCACATACGGCTCTTATATGAAAAAGGATACCAGTCTCTCCTCTGCCGTACATCAGATTGAGATTTTTGACACCGGTATCGCGTTCCTGGCTGGCCTCATGATCATCCCCGCCGTATTTTCTTTCACCGGAGGCGCAGACATCAATGCGGGCCCCGGCCTTATGTTTATGACTCTGCCTAAAGTATTTGGCAGCATTACCATCACCAATATCATCGGCACGCTGTTCTTCCTGCTGGTATTCTTCGCCGCTTTGACCTCTTCCATTTCCTTGACGGAGACAGTGGTCTCTATCATCTGCGACAAGACCGGCATGAAACGGATATCCGGCTGTATCATTACTGCCGTCATCCTTTTAGCCCTGGGAACTCTTTCCGCTTTAGGCTATGGCGTGCTGTCTCAGATTCAGATCATCGGCATGGCATTTCTGGACTTCTTTGACTTTGTGAGCAACAGTGTCCTGATGCCCATCGTAGCCTTTATCACCTGCATTTTAGTGGGCTACGTCATCAAACCTAAGGTTATCATAGATGAGGCAGAAGAAAGCGGCCCCTTTAAAGGAAAAAAATTATTTGTGATCGTGATAAAGTATGTCGCTCCCATATGTATCATCGCTATCCTGATCAGTTCAATCTTAAATTCTCTTCATATCATCAATATCTGATTTTCAGGACAAAACAGCCTCTTGCGATAAGAGGCTGTTTTTATACTTTGATACAAAATACTTTTTGGAATTATTTTTAATTAGTTCTGATTAAGCTTAAGTTTAACACCGGCAGAAGTTCCGGACCGTCACGATTTCGGTTCGCTGGCGATTCAGAGGCCGCTTTATCCCCGCTCCGGGAGTACCGCTCACATGTCGGCAGGAAATCTTTATGATTTCCTGTCTCCGGTTCGCTCAGAAACAGAATCGGAATTTTTCGTTTCTTCCTCCCTCCGCCTGGGGAACACCGGCCGCTGCCCTGCGGCGCTCACCTTTAGGCCGGCCCGGAATCTTTCTGCCGGTTTTTTTCTGCCGCACCGTTAAAGATAGGCGCCATGTCCCTGATTCCAGAAAAGGATTGGATATCCACGCAGCCCGCGCGCCTTACGGCAGCGGGCCGCGGTGGGCCGCCCCAATGGCTTTTATAACAAACGAGCGCCTACTTCGGTGCGGCAAGAGGAGCGGGAGGAATGATCCGATTCCATCGTAAGGCGAGCGCCGCAAAGGCGTTAGCAGGATTTTCCCGGCCGCAGGGAGGTAAAAACCGAATTTCATGCAGGTTTTTATTGGAATCTGCCATGGAAAAATTAAGGTTTATCCATGGCAGTTGGAAAGGACCGACTGGAGGCCGTAAAAATTCTGGTTACGGCTGCCAGCGAGCCGCCTGGATGGAATCGGATTTCCTCCTGTCTCATCTGTGTCATAAGATAAATTTGTTTTAAAAGTATTGAAAGGTATGCACCAAAAAAGAATGGTCTTCCCGCTCCTCAACTCCCAGAAGGATAATACCGCCTAATGTATTGGCAAACGCAGAATACGTCTCCCAAAGGCTGCGGGGCAGACCGCCAAGCGCTTTTTTCGCTTCGATCCGGTTTTTTTCCCGATAAGTCTAAAGCCGTGTCAAATCAATAATATCCTCTGTCATATCCCCTCTCCATCTCTACGTTCCTGTACCGGGTTTCTTTTGTCTCTATCATAACATGATCTGCCCCGTTTTGGTATCTTCGTCAGCGGCGGTCGGGTAAACTGTCGTTGAGGCAAAGCGCCCCGTATCCCACCTGCGGGTTGGGATATGTGGTAAACCCGGGCAGCGGACGCGCCCCACGTCTTAAATACGCTTTTAGCTTCTCCCCGTAGAGGTAAGGATCATTTCCTTTTATGATCCCCCACTCCATCATGAGTGCCGCCGCTCCCGTCACAAACGGGGCGGCAAATGATGTGCCGGTCATCGGCCCGTAGCCTCCTCCTGCCTGAATCGTTTCTATTCCCACTCCAGGAGCAACAAGATCCGGCTTTACCTGGTTGGTCACTCGCGTATATCCTCTCCCGGAAAAATCCGCATAAGTCAGATACCGGCTGTCGTAGGCTCCGACTGTGATGACATCCGCGGCCGTACTGGGTATGGTAAGCGTGATATCAGGTGTCGGATTGCTGAATCTGGTCGCCCGGTTGAGCACCCCTTCGCTGGGCAGCCACATATCAAACCTGCCCTCCACAATCTTCTGTGGAATCAGCTGAATATAGTAGATTCCGCTCTCAAGATAAGTATCTGTGGGGATAAAATCTATGAAAATCTCCTGGGCGCTGCTATAAGGAATCGGTTCCCCATAATAGACATAAATAGTCGCTTCCGGCGTTTGATACCTGCCTATGGGCTGTTCCAGTCTGAACGGCCCCAAACGTCTGCCTCTGGGAGTCGTCATCATGATGGAAAACTGGTCCACGTAAGATTTCCAAAGCTGGATATTGAGCCCTGTCTCATACTGTCCGACTATCAGCCGGACGAAGGTACTGCCCGCTTCTCTGTCTGCCCCCTCCGGAAGGTTGACCAGGACCCCGGAGGTATGGCCCCCTGAGCCGCCCTCGTTTCCGCTTCCCACACAGATGACCATCTTTCCCAAATCCGAAACGTCATTCAAAAAACGCTCTAGAAGAGAAGTACCGTCATGAGAACCATAGGTATTGCCAAAGCTCAGATTTACCGCAAGAGGAAAACGGTATTCCAGCATCTTCCGTACCACATAGTCTACCGCCTGCATAAGCTCTGTAGTCCGCGGGAATCCGCCTCCCGCATTGCCAAGCTTTACAACCAGAAGCTGGCTTTCCGGCGCCACTCCCCGGTACTGGCTGCCTCCCACGCCTCCGTTTCCGGCCGCAATGCCTGCGACCGGCGTACCATGATTCTGAAAGTCCTGTGACGGCACCAGAGAACGGTCGTCTTCCCTCAACGCCTCGTTTATCTGTTCTCTGGTATATTCTGTCCCAATATAGTACCCCTCCGGCGGATTCCCATCTATGGTCTGATCCCACAAGAAAAGGATTCGACTGTTCCCCTCCGAATCTCGAAAATCCTCAAGCCAATAATCGACGCCGGAATCGATAACCGCGATCACGACCCCTGATCCGAAGAGAGCACCGCTTCCAATTTGCACCTGATTGATACAGGAAACGCTCCTTCCAACATCCGTGGCCAAAAAAAGCCCTTTCGGTTTCTCTATGTATTCAATCTCCGGCTCCTGCGAAATCGCTTCTACCAG
The DNA here is from genome assembly GCF_014337195.1 of Qiania dongpingensis. NCBI lineage: Bacteria > Bacillati > Bacillota > Clostridia > Lachnospirales > Lachnospiraceae > Qiania > Qiania dongpingensis. Next base: position 2,990,315 of record NZ_CP060634.1, on the reverse strand, counting down.
AGACTCCGGCAATGTCACGATCGCATAATTATTGAGGAGCTGCACCACTCGGACATCGTCTCCCACCAGCCGCCTGATATCTCCGCTGTATTTCACGATGATATCCCAGGTATTGGTTGCTTTTTCATATCCCACATTCAGATCCAGAGACTTTTTCCGCTCCTCCTCCGGCACTGCTAAAGCCAGGTTCAGAAGATTTTCCAGTTTTTGATCCGGCATACGATTTCCACCATCCTGTCGTTCCCTTTATCCTTTTTATTCTATGAGTGAAAGACCTTTTTCTTGCTTCTGTGCCGGCCGGAAAATATAATATTGATTGAAAAGAAGAATCTAATACAAAATAGGCGGCCTCTGTCTGAATTCCATTTCAGATCAGCGGCTGCCTATTAAAAGGCATGCAAGATTTCTCAAGGTGTATCGGCCGATTCCGGCGCCCCGTATTGTCTGGCTCCAAAAATCGCGGTCCCCACGCGTATCATGGTGGCTCCCTCTTCTATGGCTACTTCAAAATCACCGGTCATTCCCATGGAAAGCTCTTCCATTTCCACACCCGGTATTTTTTCTGCCTTTATCGTCTCGAACAAAGCTCTCATCTCTTTGAAGTACCCTCTTGCCTCTTCCGGATCCTCCACAGGAGGCGCAATAGTCATCAGGCCTTTTACCCGGACATTGGGAAACGCTGCAATTTCTCGGATGAGAGCCGCCGCTTCTTCCTTTGGCACGCCGTCCTTAGTTTCCTCTCCTCCGATATTGACTTCGATGAGCACCTGGCAGACGACCCTGTGCTTTTCTGCCTCTTTCTGAATCTCCCTGGCCAGGCGGACAGAATCCACCGAATGAATCATATACGCCTTATCTACAATATATTTCACTTTATTTCGCTGCAGATGACCGATGAGATGCCAGCGGAGCGGCTCCGTGATCTCCTCCGTCTTGCTGCACATTTCCTGCACCTTGTTCTCACCAAAATCTTTAACGCCGCAGTTCATGATCTCCTCAAGCATCTCCACCGGCTTTGTCTTGCTGACGGCAATGAGCCTCACCGACTCCCGGCTCCTTCCGGCTCTTTCACATGCTGCCAGGACACGTTTTTCCACAGCTTCCAGATTATCCTTCAACATTTATTTCACCCCGACTTCCTCTCCGCCTGTGCGTGATTCCCGCACATTCAGGCTGTCCTCATCTTAGCACATCCAATCACGTTTTGCAAGATTGCAGGGTGTTTCTCTTACGGCTAACCGGCGGAAGCAGGACGTTTTCCGCGAAGAAGCGGAACCGCCACATGCCCATTGAAAAACTCAATAAAGGGGCCCAGACAGATAGCCGTTACCACGGTTCCCACGCCAATGGATGCCCCCAGAACCAGCGCGAGAACGACACAGAAAAGATCGGTCCCCATCCGGCAGGCTTTTAAAGAAGCTTTACTGCGGTCCCTAAGGATAAGAGCGGCCGCATCATAAGTGGACACTCCCAGATCCGCAGTGAAATAAAGCGCTGTCCCTATACTCAGGATAAAAAGTCCCGCCAGAAAAAAAACGGCCTGCAAAAGTCCCGTTCCCATTCCTGACAGCGCCAGGCCGGAGACCGCGCGCTCCATCCCCTCAGAGAACAATCCAGAAGTAAACTGCACCACATAGCCGGCTCCCACCATGTTGATCAGTGTCGCTATGCCGATATAATGCTGGTCTAGGAACCAAACGGCAATAAATACAGCGAAATTCACAATGGCATAGATATTCCCATAACCTGCCCCTGACAGTTGACTAAGTCCCGTGATAAAACCGGTATAGGGGTCTGTTCCGAACATAGCCGTCTTAATAAAACCGCATCCAATACCGCTTAAGGCTACTCCCGCCAATGCCATGGCAAGCCTTCGTCCCTTGTTCATAAAATCCCTCCCGCATACAGGTTTCAAAAGAATCCTTGATTTTTTCTACAGTTTCATTATAATTGCGTTATAAAGCTTCCTCTATAAATATAATCGCATTTTTTATAACAATCCTGCCTTATACATCGGCGCTGCGATTGGGAAAGGAACTGAAATAATAGATGAATAAAAAAATTATTTTTACCGATAAAAACCAAAGGGAACTCAACCGCACCTTAAGCGGCAGCTTTCCTGTCTGCGTGGAACACGACATGCTGTCGGATTTCATCAAACGGACCGTTCTCCACCACTGGCATCCGGAGCTGGAAATGGCTGCCGTGCTGCAGGGCTCTGTCATTTGTCAGATAAACGGCGTTTCCTGCCGGCTGGAAAAGGGAACCGGCATCTTTATCAATACCAATGTGCTGCACGGCTACCTGCCCGACGGAGAACAGGATTGCATCTATGAAGCCATCCGATTTGATCCTTCCCTGCTGGGGCAGCCGGGAAGCTGCATCTATGAAAACCTTGTCACTCCAGTCCTTTCCAGCGTGAACTTATCCTCTATATTGCTTTCCAAAAACGTCGGCTGGCAAAAAGAATTTCTCACTGCCATCGAAGAGATCGGAAACCTGGAACAGGAAAAGGCCTCTTGTTTGGAGCTTAAGATCCTGGAACGGCTGACCCGGATCTGGCAGCTTCTTTACGAAAATACCATGGAGCCTGCGCTGCAGACTCCCCAGTCGGCCAAGGATATTGCCCGGATGAAGCAGGCCATAACATTTGTTCAAAATTCCTGTCATTCCATCATTACGCTGGATGATATCGCCGGCTCCTGTTCCCTGAGCCAAAGCGAATGCTGCCGGCTCTTTAAGCGTATCCTCCGCCAAAGCCCAATGGAATATGTCATTACCTGCCGCATCAATAAAAGTCTTCCACTTCTGGCGGAAGGAACCTTGTCCATAACAGAGATAGCCGGGCAGACGGGCTTTCAAAGCAGCAGCTACTTTACCGAGACCTTCCGGCGAATGACCGGTATGACTCCTTCCCAATACCGGAAACAGGCGGCCCTGTCCCTTTCCCGTATCTGACAGGATATCTCATTTATACAAAAAACAGTTGACACATTCCTCTCTTTTGGAGTATATTGTTAGTGATAGTAAAACCAGTGAATGAGAAGAGTAGATATCTCATATCCCTCACAGAGAGCTTCCGGCAGGTGGAAGGAAGCAGGGAACCGGATATTGAATGGGCTCATGAGGGCAGGGAGAACGGCGCATGCCTAGTAATACCTGACGGGAACTTCACCCGTTATCAAGGAAGCATATGTGGCAGCATATGGAATGAGTGGATGAACGATCATCAATCCGGGTGGTACCGCAGAAGACCTTATGGCTTCTGTCCCAGTGAAAACTGTGACAGAAGCTTTTTATTTTATAGAAAGCTTGTTCCATAAAATAAACTTGCTCCGCGGGGATTGCACTGCCGCAGCCGATTATCTGTATCAAAAAAGGAGGATATGAAAATGAAAAAAATTCCGCACAGACTTTATTTGACCGAGGAGCAGATGCCGAAGCAATGGTATAATCTCCGTGCCGATATGAAGGAGCTTCCCGACCCGATGTTAAATCCGGCGACCTTCCAGCCTGTTTCTGAAGAGGATCTGTATCCCATCTTCTGCAAGCAGCTGGCGCACCAGGAAATGGACGGTACGACCCGTTACATCGATATCCCGGAGGAAATCCAGGATTTCTATAAAATGTACCGCCCCTCTCCGCTGATCCGGGCTTTTAATCTGGAAAAAGCGCTTGGGACACCCGCCAAGATCTATTATAAATTCGAGGGGAACAATACGTCAGGCAGCCATAAGCTCAACTCCGCCATCGCGCAGGCGTACTACGCTAAGGAACAGGGACTTACCAGCCTGACGACAGAGACAGGAGCCGGCCAGTGGGGCACTGCCCTGGCGGAAGCCTGCTCCTATTATAATCTGCCTCTGACGGTATATATGGTAAAATGTTCTTATGAGCAGAAGCCCTTCCGAAAAGCGATCATCGAGACCTTTGACGGCCATATCGTCGCCAGCCCCAGCAGCACGACCAATGCCGGCCGAAAGATCCTGGAAAAGGACCCCAACACCACCGGAAGCCTGGGCTGTGCCATTTCAGAGGCCGTGGAAAAAGCGGTCACCACGGAAGGCTGCCGTTATGTCCTCGGTTCTGTCCTGAATCAGGTCCTGCTGCATCAATCCATCATCGGCCTTGAATCCAAAACAGCCATGGAGATGCTGGACGAATATCCGGATATTGTCATCGGATGCGCGGGAGGCGGCTCCAATTTGGGCGGCCTGATCGCCCCTTTCATGCAGGATAAGCTGACGGGAAAGGCAAGCCCCAGGATCATAGCGGTAGAGCCCGCGTCCTGCCCGTCTCTCACAAGAGGCCGTTACGCCTACGATTTCTGTGATACCGGCCGTGTGACGCCGCTGGCCAGAATGTATACCCTAGGCTGCGGATTTATTCCTTCTGCCAATCATGCGGGCGGCCTGAGATATCATGGGATGTCTCCAATCCTTTCTAAGCTGTACCATGACGGTTACATGGAAGCCGTTTCCGTGGAGCAGACAAAGGTATTCGAAGCAGCCACCCTTTTTGCAAAGCAGGAAACCATCCTGCCGGCTCCGGAATCTTCCCATGCTATCCGCGCCGCTATTGATGAAGCACTGAAATGCAAAGAAACAGGAGAAGCCAAAACTATCCTTTTCGGATTGACCGGAACCGGTTATTTCGATATGAACGCCTACAGCTCTTACCTGAACGGCACCATGACCGATACGGTACCCACTGATGAAGAGCTGGAAAAAGCATTCGGGGAGCTTCCCAAGATTCCCGGGATCCAGTAATAGAAACGGGATGGAATTCTTGTGGCGAAAGAATTCCATCCCGTTATTTTATAAACTTACCAAATCATTTCCCGAATAAACCGGCGGCCTGTCTCATCTTACCGATGATGTCCACCCCAAAGGGACAATTCTTCATACATTTCCCGCACTCCACACATTCTCCCGCATGATGCTCCAAAAGGCCATAGTGGTCCATGAGAGTATCCGGTACCTTTTCCTGTATCAGAGATAAATCCAGATATTTATTCACAGACGCTATGTCAATCTTTACGGTGCAGGGTGCACAATGGCCGCAGTACATACAGTGTCCATGGAATGAGCTCCTCGGCGCTCCGGAAAGTATCTCGCTGTAATCCTTTTCTTCCTGACTGGCCTCGCCATACGCGGCAGCCGCCAGGACCTGCTCTCTGTCAAACGCCCCCACCATAACAGAAGCCACAGCCGGTCTCGTCAGACAGTAATGCAGACACTGGACCGGAGTCAAAGCCTTTCCAAATGGACATTCCTCTCCACTCAGCAATACTCCGGCGGCATATCCCTTCATGACGGTAAGCGCCACCCCTTCATTCTGACAAGTCTGATACAACTTGGCCCTCTTCGGGTCGATTCCCTGATAAACCCGGTCTTTATATGTACTTTCCTCGAATAAAAAATCTATTTCTTCGCTGGCAGGCAGCATGTCGTAGGCAGCATTGACGCTGAACAAGATCACATCGATAATCCCCGATTTTACAGCCCGAAGCGCCATATCCGGATTATGGGTGGACATCCCCAGAACGCGGATTATCCCTTTTTTCTTAAGTTCCTTCACGTATTCCAGGACCTCTCCCCCGAAAACCCGGTCAAAATCCCGGTCATCATCTATGTAATGGAGCATTCCGATATCCACATAATCCAGCCTCATCCTCTCGAGGAAATCCTCATAAGCGGACACCACCTCCTCCAGTTTTCTGGTACGGCGGTACTGTCCGTTCTCCCACATGGAGCACAGATGCCCTTCCACCACAAAACTTTCTCTCTTATACCGGCTGAGCGCTTTTCCTACGTTGCTCCTGACATCCGGATTGGAATTATAGATATCGATAAAATTTATGCCCCGCTCCATGGCGCAGTCCACAATCTCCTGGCATTCATCATAGCTTTTCCCTTCAAAGCCTTCTCCGCCCAATCCAACCGCGCTCACCTTGATTCCCGTTCTTCCCAAAACCCGATATTCCATATGATACCCTCCTCTTTTTCATACAGTCTAACACTTGGAGTGCGCTCAAAGTCAACAAAAACTTTCCTGTCTGCGATTTTCAGAAACTTTCCAGGACTCCCTGGATTCCCTCTTCTTTAAAAACCTGTTTGTAATAGCCGACTTCATCTTGTATCAGCTCATCAATCACTTCCATTCCCAAAAGCTCCACCGGCGCCTGGTCATCCGTGAGAAGATACCCTCCTTTTTCATATGGCTCCATGCTGCCCTCCACCTTTTCCATGAGCGTCTTCAGTTCCCGATCCTCTATCTCCTTCACCCGCGCTCCAAAAGAATCCATGTCCTCAGGGCTTTCCGATGCAAACAGCACCCGGTTGGTGGAGTTTTCCACATCCACTGTATAGACGGCGTCAAAGACCGACGCGATGGTATCCGAAAGATATTGGTTGATATTCCCTTCTTTTTCCGCATGCATATTCATGTTTACCACCATGATCCCGTCATCGGTCAGATGATTCCGGACCATCGTGAAAAATTCTTTAGAAGACATCTGAAAAGGAATCGTGATATCCTGGTAGGCGTCCACCATGATCACATCGTATTTCTCATCAACAGCATTCAGATACGCTCTGCCGTCATAGGTGGTCACCTTCACGGCTTCCGGCAGTTTGAAATACTCCCCCGCCAGATTCGTTATTTTCTGGTCGATCTCAACACCTTCCACAGACACCCCGTCAAAATATCTCTGGCACTGCCTGGCATAAGTACCCGTCCCCATGCCCAGGACCAGGATGGAGGGGGCTTCTTTTTTCGGTATTCCCGCCATGACCGGAGCTGCCAGCGCATAATCATAATACATGCCTGTCAGGCTGTCGTCCTTCTTCATGATCGACTGGACGCCAAAAAGGACGTTCGTGGAGAGGATCACGCTGTCCTCATCTTCCTTTACCTGGAGATAATTATAGATGGATTCCCCTTCATATAAAAGGCCGCTTTCCCAAAACGCAAATTTCCCCGCAGAACCAAAGATGCTGCAGAGCAGAAACAGAAAAACACTCACCCCGCATTTCACCGGTTTCGCTTTCGTACTGATGAAATAAACCAGTCCAAGAACCAGCAAAATCCCGGAAAATATCAAGAATGTAATGGACGTGCCTACCGCCGGTATGGTGACAAAAGTAGGGACAAAGGTACCGATGATGCTGCCGATCGTATTAAAAGCGCCGAGGGTTCCCACCGTCTTTCCGCTGTCATCCAGGCTGTCCACCGTATACTTCACCAGAGAAGGCGTCACAGTCCCCAGAAGAAAAAGCGGAAATACAAAGATGACCATACAGGCCAGAAATGCCGCCCATATCAGCAGATTGCTGTTCACTGCAAATACAAGGAGCCCTGAAATACCAAGAATGATATATTTGCCTGCCAGAGGAATGGCGGCTATCCAGACTGCCGCAATGATCAGGCGCATATAAAGCTTGTCCGGATCCGGATTCTTATCCGCGCTTTTTCCGCCCCAGATGTTCCCGAGCGCCATGGCGATCATGATCGTCCCGATGATGATCGTCCAGACGATCTGAGAAGAGCTGAAATACGGCGCCAGAAGCCGGCTGGCTCCCAGCTCCACCGCCATCACCGACATGCCGGCAAAAAATTCTGTCATATAAAGATAGTATTTGTTCTTCAGTATCTTTTTTGTTCCCATCCGTGTTCTCCCACATCTTTCCATTTCATAATACTAGTATTCTATCATCTGGAATGAGTACGTCAAGCACTTATGGCGAAAGAAAACAAAGAATCCCGCTTGTTCTTTTTGACAATGGAGGCTATAATATAAGAAAAAGGAGGTATAGAGATGGCTGCAATAGATGGATGTGAAGCAAAATTCCGCACGCCCGTGCCGGAAGAACGTATTTGCCCCAAATGCGGAAAGACTATTGAGGTTTTTACGATCAGGGGAAAGGTCACCGAAGAGACCGCCTGTGAGTGCGGCTATGTGGTTCCTGCAGAAGAACCGGATTCTCCTGTTGTAGAAAAGAAAAAAGAAGAGTAAAAAAAGAAAGAGTCCCGCCTGCGGGATTCTTTCTTTTTTCATTTCCTTATTCTTCCGCCGCCCTCGCCGCGATCTCCTTTGCCTGAACATCACTGGGAGCCTGCTCGTAACGGGTGAACTCATATTCAAAATCACCGATTCCGCCTGTCATGGAACGAAGATCCGTGGAGTATCCAATCAGCTCTGACATGGGAATATCCGCTTCGATGACCTGGTTTCCCGCATGGTCGGGATTCATCCCCAGCACGCGTCCCCTTCTCTTGTTCAGATCGCCCATGATGTCACCGGTGAACCGATCCGGCACGCTGACCTTCAGGGAAGCGATGGGCTCCAGGAGGACCGGCTTCGCGTCCGGCTCAGAGAACGCCTTTTTCACCGCCAGAATAGTCGCCATCTTAAACGCCATCTCAGAGGAATCCACCGCGTGATAAGAACCGAATACCAAAGTCGCTTTCAGCCCCACCACCGGGTATCCGGCCAGCGGTCCTTTCAGGACGGATTCCTGGATACCCTTTTCCACCGCGGGGAAATAGTTTCTCGGAACAACGCCGCCTACAATCTTTTCCTCAAATACATACGGCTTTTCCAGATCGCCGGAGGGCTCGAACTCAATGACGACATCTCCGTACTGCCCATGTCCGCCCGACTGCTTTTTATGCTTGCCCTGCACCTTGACTTTTCCTTTGATGGTCTCACGGAAAGCAATCTTCGGCTTGGCCAGCTCAACCTCCACTTTATAGCGGTTGAACAGCTTGCTGACCACTACCTCCAGCTGCTGGTCGCCGATTCCATAAAGGAGGCTCTGCCTGTTTTCTTTATCAACGACCGATTTAAGCGTCAGATCCTCTTCCATCAGCTTGCCGAGAGCACCTGCGATCTTATCCTCATCTCCCTTGTTCTTCGCTTTATAGCTCATATATGTATAAGGCTTGGAGATGGCGGGCCTGTCAAATACCACCGGAACCGCCTTTGTGGAGAGCGTATCTCCTGTATTCGTCACGGTCAGCTTCGGAATGGCTCCAATGTCTCCGCTTCTTAACGCCGACACCTCAATAGCCTCTTTGCCGCGCATCACGTACAGCTTGGCAACCTTTTCCTCGGCTTCCTTATTCGCGTTATAGAGGGCCGAATCCGGACGGAGCACGCCGGAGCAGACCTTCACATAAGAATATTTTCCGATAAAAGGGTCCACCAGAGTCTTCCACACTTTCACACTGAGAGGATTTGCATCCTGATAATTCGCTTCGAAGATATCTCCGGTAACCGCGTTGGTCCCCGAAAGCTCCAGTTTTTCCGGCGAGGCAAAATATTTTTCCACCGCCTGAAGGAGCATCGTGGTGCCCTGTCCGTTTACTCCGGCGCCCATAAGTACCGGGACGATCGAACCGTCCATCACATGAGTCCTGAGGGCAATGGATATCTCATCATATGTAAACTCTTCACCCGCAAAATAGCGGTCCATGTATTCCTCACTGGTCTCCGCCACGGATTCCATCAGTGCTTCCCGGCAAAGCTCCAGGTTTTTCATGGAGTAATCCGGAATCTCACATTCCTCATAATCACTCAGGCTAAGGAATCTCCTGCCCTTCATCTTGACCACGTTTACGAAGCCTACAAACCGTTCATTCTCACGGATGGGCAGATGGAACGGAGCGATCTTCTTTCCGTAAAGTCCCTGCAAATCCTCCACGATCTGACGGTAGCTGGCGTTGTCATCATCCATATTGGTAACAAAGATAATCCTGGGCAGATCATGCTTCTCACAGAAATCCCATGCCTTCTGGGTCCCTACTTCTACGCCGGATTTTCCATTTATCACGATAATCGCCGCGTCTGCGACGTCTAGAGCCTCTTCCACTTCTCCCACGAAATCAAAATAGCCGGGAGTGTCCAAAAAATTAATCTTAATCCCTTCCCACATGATGGGAATCACAGTTGTGGAAACCGAAAACAGACGTTTTGTTTCTTCTTTATCGAAATCGCTTATGGTATTTCCGTCCGTTATTTTACCCTGACGCGTGGTAACTCCGGTGACATGAGCCATCGCTTCCACCAGAGTCGTCTTACCTGCACCTCCATGCCCCAATAATACGACGTTGCGAATTCTTTCCGATTCAAAAACGTTCATAAGATACTTCCTCCCTTTTTTCTGTATTTGTCCCCACGCCGTTCCAAAATCTGACGGCAAGATGTCATAAATCCTTCATCCCAAGACTTAGTTATATTGTACTAAAAAGTTTTGAGAATAGCAACAAAAATATCTGAATTGTATAAATTACTTTAGTCCGTTACGCTTTAACGTGAAAAAGCGTTGACAAAGCCGGTTTTCTGTTTTACAATACCCATGATATGAGGAAATACAGAAAGGACATAACATTATGATCATCATTATGAAACCCGGCGTTACCCGAGGAAATGTGGATCACATTGTGGAAATGATCGAATCCAAAGGACTGACCGCTCATCTTTCTCAGGGCTCCCAGGTAACCATCATCGGCGTAGTGGGCGACAAGACTAAGCTGGCCCATTCCAATATAGAAATTGCTCCCGGCGTGGACAGGATCGTGCCGGTCACCGAAAGCTATAAGCTGACAAATAAAAAATTTCATCCCGAAGATTCCACCATCACCGTTGGAAACGTATCCATTGGCCCGGGAACTCTGACCATCATGGCAGGCCCCTGTGCCGTGGAAAGCGCGGACCAGGTCATGGAAACGGCCATGGCTGTGAAAAAAGCCGGCGCTTCCATGCTGCGGGGAGGCGCTTACAAGCCCCGTACCTCTCCCTACTCCTTCCAGGGACTGGAGGAGACAGGCCTTCAATATATGAAGGATGCCGGAGAAGCCGCAGATCTGCGGACCATCTGCGAAGTGACCAGTATCCATGCCCTGGAGATCGCCGTTAAATATGTGGACATGATACAGATCGGCGCCAGGAACATGCAGAATTTTGAACTGTTAAAAGAAGTCGGCAAGACCGGCATTCCGGTAATGCTTAAACGCGGCCTCTCCGCCACCGTCGACGAATGGCTGAACGCCGCCGAATACATAGTAGCCGAAGGAAATGCCAATGTGGTCCTTTGTGAACGCGGTATCCGTACCTTTGAAAAAGCCACCAGGAATACTCTGGACTTAAGTGCGGTGCCCGTCCTCAAGGCCAAGACTCATCTGCCGGTCATCGTAGATCCCAGCCATGCGACGGGAGTCCGCGCTTACGTAGCTCCTCTTTCAAAGGCTGCCATCGCGGCGGGAGCCGACGGCCTGATGATAGAAGTACACCCCTGTCCGGAATGTGCTCTCTCCGACGGCCCTCAGTCTCTGACCTTCGAGGATTTCGAGCAGCTCTGCGACAATCTTGATCCCTACGCCAAACTGGCAGGAAGGATGTTTCGATGAATAATCTGACATTAGGCTTCATCGGTCTGGGCCTTATCGGCGGCTCCATTGCCAAGGGCTTCAAACGCGCTGACCAGAATCACCATATCATGGCTTACGCCCGCCACCGCTCCACTTTAGACGCTGCGCTGCGGGACGGGACCATCGACGAAGCTTTGGACGGCGTGGATGAAAACCTTTCAAGATGTGACTACATTTTTCTGTGTACTCCGGTTTCTTATAACGAAGAATACCTGACAGCCATCCGGCCCTATCTCAGGAAAGATGCCATCCTCACCGATGTGGGCAGCGTAAAGACAAATATTCATGAAGCGGTTGAGAAAATGGGTCTGGAGGCCAATTTCATCGGCGGCCATCCCATGGCCGGTTCCGAAAAAAGCGGCTATCAGTATTCCACCGACCATCTGGTGGAAAACGCCTATTATGTGATCACACCCACGCCTTTTTCTCCGCCGGAAAAGGTGGAAGAGCTTCGCCGGCTGGCGCTGTCGCTGTCGGCCCTTCCCCTGATCTTAGATTACCGGCAGCACGATTATATCGTCGCCGGCATCAGTCATCTGCCGCACCTCATCGCCTCCAGCCTGGTTAATCTGGTAAAGGATAAAGATACGCCGGAACAGACAATGAAGCTGGTGGCCGCCGGAGGCTTCAAGGACATCACAAGAATCGCCTCCTCTTCTCCTGTCATGTGGCAGCAGATCTGTGCAACCAACCGGGAGAATATCCAGGCCATCCTTGGAGACTATATCGCTTCCTTAGAGCAGGTGCGTACAGCAGTAGCCGGTGGCGATGACGAAGCCGTATACGATTTATTTGACACCTCCAGAGAATACAGGAATTCCATACCGGACCGTTCTTCCGGCCCGATCAAAAAGGAATACTCTCTGTATTGCGACATCGTGGATGAATCAGGAGCAATCGCCACCATCGCCACCATTCTGGCAGCCCATCAGATCAGCATCAAGAACATAGGGATCATACACAACCGTGAGTTTGAGGAAGGCGTCCTTAAAATAGAATTTTATGAGGAAGACGCTTCTTTAAGAGCGGTCGATCTGCTGACTCAATGCCGCTATACCGTGTATCACAGGTAAAGAACCGCATAGACCTGTATCCCCAGATTTGAGGTAAAAACATGACAAGACCATTAAAAGGAGAAATCACCGTACCCGGTGATAAATCTATTTCCCATAGAAGCATCATGCTCGGCGCACTGGCCCGCGGCACCACGCGGGTGAAGAATTTTCTCCAGGGCGCCGATTGCCTGTCCACCATCGGCTGCTTCCGGGCAATGGGCATCCCCGTCGAAAATAGAGGAACAGAGGTACTCATCCACGGAAACGGCCTCCGCGGGCTCAAGGCCCCGAAAAGAATCCTGGACTGCGGAAACAGCGGCACCACTGTTCGTCTGATATCGGGAATCCTTTCCGCACAGGCCTTTTCCACAGAGCTGACCGGCGACTCTTCCATCCAGAAGCGCCCCATGGCCCGGATCATCGCTCCTCTTTCCCAAATGGGAGCCGACATCATAAGCATACGCGGAAATGGCTGCGCCCCTCTCCGTATCCACGGACAGGAACTGCACGGTACTCATTATAATTCTCCTGTCGCCTCCGCCCAGGTGAAATCCGCCGTCCTTCTGGCCGGCCTCTATGCTGACGGCGTCACACAGGTGACAGAGCCGTTTGTTTCCCGGAACCACACGGAGCTTATGCTGCAGGCCTTTGGAGCACACATCACCACGGAAAACAAGGCGGCATCCATAACGCCTCCTGAAGAGCTCTATGCACAGGAGATACTGGTTCCCGGCGATATCTCATCCGCCGCCTATTTTCTGGCCGCGGGAATCCTGGTTCCCGGTTCTGAACTGCTCTTAAAAAATGTAGGCATAAATCCTACCAGAGATGGGATCCTCCGGGTATTCCAGAATATGGGGGCTGATATCACTCTTCTGAATCCGCGTGTCTGCTCCGGAGAACCGGCTGCCGACATTTTGGTGAAATCCGGCGCTCTCCACAGTACAGTGATCGAAGGTGGAATCATCCCCACTTTAATCGATGAGCTTCCCATCATCGCCGTCGCCGCCTGCTTCGCAGAAGGAACTACGGTCATACGGGACGCTGCCGAATTAAAAGTAAAGGAATCCAACCGTATTGCTGTCATGGCCGAAGGCCTCTCCGCCATGGGCGCGGATGTGGAAGAGACGGAAGACGGAATGGTCATACGGGGCGGTCTTCCCCTGCACAGCGCAGTCATTGACAGCCGTCAAGATCACCGGATAGCCATGAGCTTCACAGTCGCAGGTCTGATGAGCGATGGGATTCCGGACATCAAAGGACAGGACTGCGTGAGTATTTCTTATCCGGCTTTTTATGAAGATCTGGAAAAATTATCGAATTAATAAAGAAACTTTTGCATCGTTACAAGCTTTCTTATAGAAAAAATAAATTTATACGGCATTTTTTCCCAACATGTGTTATAATGAGGAGATGTCATATTAAAATATAAAGAAAGAACAGGTAGCAAATGAATTTTAACGAACTGAATTTACGAAAAGAAATCCTGCGGGCAATCTCAGATATGGGATATACGGAAGCCACCGATATCCAGGGAGCAGCCATTCCCTCCATATTAGAGGGCCGGGACGTCACAGGACGTTCCAGCACCGGCACAGGCAAAACTGCCGCATTCGGCATCCCCATTGTCCAGAAGACCGCAGATAACACGGACAAGGCCAGCGTTTTGATTTTATCTCCCACCAGGGAACTGGCGGTCCAGATAACCGATGAGATTCGCAAATATGCCAAATATTTGTCCAATATTTCCGTCGCCGCCGTATACGGAGGCGAATCCATGACCAACCAGATCCGGATGCTGAAAACCGCGCGGATTGTCGTGGGAACTCCGGGCCGGGTGATGGACCATCTCCGCCGCAAGACTCTGAAGCTTGACCATCTTCAGACCGTGGTTCTGGATGAAGCCGATGAAATGCTCAATATGGGCTTCATTGACGACATCCGCTGCATCCTGGAAAGCGCTCCGAATGAACATCAGACTATTCTTTTCAGCGCTACTCTTCCGCCGGCGATCATGAAGATCACCGAAGACTTCCAGACAGACACGATCATTGTCAAGGCAGACAAAGGACAGCGGACCGTTTCCAGTATCGAGCAGAACTATTATCTCATACCAAAAGAACGTAAGGACGACGCGCTAAAGCTTCTCCTGGAATATTACCGTCCCAAACGGGCGCTGGTGTTCTGCAATACAAAAAAGATGGTTGATGAGCTGTCCGAATCCCTCTGTGAATCCGGTTTCCGCGCAGCAGGTCTCCACGGCGACCTGAAACAGAGCCAGAGAAATATCGTCATGAGAGAATTCAAGTCCGGACGGAGCGGTATCCTGGTGGCCACAGACGTAGCGGCGAGGGGTATCGATGTGGATGATGTGGAAGCTGTCTTTAATTATGACATTCCTCAGGAAAATGAATACTACATCCACCGTATCGGCCGAACAGGGCGCGCAGGCAAATCCGGTTCCAGCCATACGCTGGTCACGAACCGCAAACAGCTCATGCAGCTGCGGGAAATCGAACGGTACGTCGGGATGTCCATCAGGGAAAAACCGATTCCAACGCTCGAGAGCATTGCCGCTTCCGGCACTGCTGAATTGGCCGATATCATCCGCCGACAGGTAGGCAAGGGCATTGACCAGCAGTACCTCGCTCTTGTCAGCCAGCTGAAGGAAGAAGGATACTCTCCGGAAACGGTTGCCGCTGCTCTCTGCGAACGGCTTCAGAAAAAGAACAAGCGTCTCTCTTCTGTCCAGGATGTCTATCCTCTGGTGCTTGGAAGAGAAAAGGAATCCCGCAGGCGCAAACCGCGGTATGACAACAGGGATTATGGGAAAAAGGAATTCCCCAAGGGCTTCAAAGGAAAAAAAGACGGCGGGCACGGTAAACGCCGGGGACCGAGATTTGATTACTAAATGAAATATTCCAAATATAAAAAGGACGCTGCCTAATGGCGGTAGCTCATAAGGAAACATGACAAAAACTATGAGTTATGCCAGGTAAACGGAAAAATGAAAAACTCTATGCGACCACGAAATCTTTCGCATAGAGTTTTTTCATGTTAGGGATATTGTTTTTGAGTTTTTCAGCGTTCGCAGAACGCGCAGCCGTCACCGCAGGTGGCGATCTTAGGGGTTTGGGGATATGTCACCAACAAGCATTATTGCAGGTTTTCCGGGAACGGAAAATCTGCAATAATACGCAATCTTACGTAAGATTGCATTGCTTGCCGAATTTGTAAATTTGACAAAATACATATATGCAAATATAATATAGGCATTGTATTATACGGATATGCGTATGTTATGGAGGGCGAAATGGATTACATATCAGTTAAAGAAGCAGCCGAAAAGTGGGAAATCTCGGAACGACGAATTCAAAAGCTGTGTGAGGACGGAAGAATTGACGGTGTTGAGCGATTCGGCAGATCGTGGATGATACCCAGGAATTCTAAAAAACCAAATGATTTACGAAGGCGTAGCACCCAACAAGA
Organism: Qiania dongpingensis; assembly: GCF_014337195.1. Lineage (NCBI taxonomy): Bacteria > Bacillati > Bacillota > Clostridia > Lachnospirales > Lachnospiraceae > Qiania > Qiania dongpingensis. The sequence continues at coordinate 2,974,338 of NZ_CP060634.1, read as the reverse complement.
AAGGCGGTGATATTCATGTATAACCCACAACTTGAAACATTTATCAAAGTGGCTGACGCCGGCAGTTTCAATAAAGCGGCAGAACAATCCTTTATCACGCCTACGGCTGTGATTAAGCAAATAAATCTTTTAGAGGCAGGCTTAGGGGTAGCACTATTTGACCGCACACATCGTGGACTTACTTTAACCAAAGCAGGAAAATCTCTGTATCGGGATTCAAAATATATTATTCAATATTGCCGTGATTCCGTTGTTCGGGCAAAGAACGCCATGCAGCAGGACGAGCAGATTATTCGTATCGGCACCTCCCCTATGACTCCGGCACAGGTACTATTGGCACTATGGCCGAAAATTCACGAGCATTATCCTAATATGAAATTTCAGCTTGTACCCTTTGAAAACACGCCGGAAAATGCAAAAGAAATCCTTGCCAACCTCGGACAGAATATTGATATTGTTGCAGGAATTTTTGATGAAACATTGCTGGATTTAAGAAAATGCAAAGGTTTTGAATTGATGCGCAATCCGATTTGCTGTGCAGTTTCCATTAACCACCCGTTGGCAGAAAAAGATAGGCTCAAAGTTACTGACTTATATGGTGAAAACTTAATGCTCATTCATCGTGGCTGGAGCCACTATGTTGACAAGCTGCGGGATGATTTGTGGGTGAACCATCCGCAGATTAAGATTATAGATTTTGACTTTTACAATGTCAGCGTTTTCAATCAGTGCGAAAACAGTAACGACATTTTAATGGCGATTGATTCGTGGCAGAGTGTGCATCCGCTGCTTAAAATCATTCCTGTAGAATGGGATTACTCCATTCCGTATGGGCTGCTCCATTCGCCGGAGCCGACAAAAACTGTTCAGGATTTCCTTTCCATTATTCAGACAATTAAATAAACGAAGTTACAACCTTTAGGTATAAACTGATGAACGAATCGAGACTTCTGTTGAGGTCTCGATTTTTTTATAATGTAGGTGTAAAGAAAAAGCGGAGGTGATCGAAATGAAGAAAGCAACCATTCTTTTTATGATATTTCTTGTGATTTTCTGTTTCGCCGGCTGTTCGTCTGAAGATACTTCCTCCGTCAGCCCCGAAACAGAAAACACAGCGGAATCACAAATGGAGCAAATGAATTTGAGCAGCTTTGATAAAAACACCCGTATAACAGATGTGATCAACGATTCTTCTTTTGGTGATTATGGCAGATTGATTTTTCCGGCTGATACTGGATATTACAGCGGAGACACACTGGAAGAATTAAGACTCACATGGTACAACAACATTTCACCGGATAAGACAGTGGAAATTGCAAACTATCTGAAAAGCCATGCCGACGCCGGAGAAACCGTATTCTATGATATTTATACGGAGGAAGAAAAGGCGGCTGACCCGGATAAAGAAGATACGGGGCTGTTCTTTTTCAAAGGCAATCCCGGTGAGAAGTTTGCTGTGTGCAACGCAGGCGGCGGATTTGCTTATGTGGGAGCGATGCAGGACAGTTTCCCTCATGCGTTGGAATTATCAAAAAAAGGCTATAACGCATTTGCTTTGATTTATCGTCCCGGCGCACAAACTGCCTGCGAAGATTTGGCACGAGCCATCAGTTTTATTTTTGAACACGCCGAGGAATTGGAGATAGATACCGATTGTTACTCTCTCTGGGGCGGTTCTGCTGGTGCAAGAATGGCAGCATGGCTCGGTTCCTATGGCCCCGCTGCTTTCGGTGGCGATGATTTACCCCAGCCGGGAGCCGTTATCATGCAGTACACAGGTCATAGCGACTACACCGAGAACGACCCGCCAACTTATGCCTGCGTAGGAGAAAATGATGGTATCGCAAGCTGGCGCATCATGCAGCAGCGGTTGGAAGCCTTGGACTCTCTTGGTATTGATACAGAATTTCATAAATATCCCGGACTGGCACACGGATTTGGTATCGGAATCGGAACAGCGGCCGAGGGCTGGGTTGATGACGCCGTTGCCTTTTGGGAAAAGCAAATGTGACAGAGTGTAGATTTACTCTTTTGTCCGTATCAAATTACTTATATACGGTTGCTTTCCTGAGAGAACATCATCATAAAAATTTTGTTTCCAATCGATGTAAGCGACACTGGCATTTAGTTCTTCGATTTCAGAGAGAAGGGCTGTCCGTTTCTGAGCGAGCATTTCTTTTCTCGATAAAATAGTTGATTGTCCCTCAAGGCACAGTGAAAGATATCCTTTCATTTCCTGTATGCTCATGCCGCATTTTTTCAGACAGGTAAGGTCTTTAATCCATTTTATATCCTGTTCATCGAAAATCCGGCGATTGTTGGAATCACGCTTTACATTTGGAATAAGCCCCTCGTTGCAGTAAAATTTTAAGGTTTGGTATGTCATATCGAGTGTTCTGCATACCTGCATCATCGTGTACATAACGATTACCTCCTATGTGTGTAAAGAAATTAAAAATCTTTTAAAAAGGGTATTGACCGATAGTTACAACCGGTTGTTATACTCTGATTGTATCACAGAATAAAGTGAAATCAAAGGAGAAATAACAGATGAACAATTTTATTTTTGAAAATGACACCAAAGTTTATTTTGGTAAAGGCTGTGTGAAAGAATATCTTTCCAGCGTTTTAAGCCATTATGGAAAAACCGTTATGCTTGCCTATGGCGGCGGGGCTATCAAGAAAAACGGTATCTATGATGAAATCGTTGAGGCATTGACCGCCGCAGAGAAAACAGTCGTTGAGTTTGCCGGAATTATGGCTAACCCCACCTATGCAAAAGTCTTGGAAGGCGCAGCCCGTGTAAGAGAAAAAGGCGTTGATTTCATTCTCGGCGTGGGCGGTGGTTCTGTGATGGACTGCTGCAAGGCGGTTTCACTGGCTGCCCGGTATGAGGGTGATATATGGAACGACTTTTGGGAGCGAGCCGGTATTGTGGATTTAGAGCCGCTTCCGCTTGGATTCGTGGTTACGGTTACAGGCACCGGCAGCGAGTGCAACGGCGGAGCTGTTATCACCAATGAGGAGCGAAAAATCAAGACGGGGCGGGACTATCCTGCCTGCAATGCAAAGTTCGCTATGCTTGATCCAGTCTACACTATGACCGTTCCCCTGCGTCAGACCGTTTCCGGCGGTTTCGATATTCTTTCTCATATTATGGAGACATATTTCAGTGAGCCGAATGAAGATAATGTTTCTGACAACATTTCAGAGGCGTTGATGAAAAGTGTAATCCACAATCTGCGGGAGGTGATAAAAAATCCAAAGGACTATACTGCCCGGAGCAACCTTATGTGGGCGGCGACTATGGCAGAAAACCGTATCATCAAGCTGGGCAAACGGTGTGACTTTCAGTGCCACCAAATGGAACATCAGCTTGGCGCTTACACGGACTGCAACCACGGCGAAGGACTGGCAGTGCTACACCCGGTCTACTATCGGCATATTTATAAAGACGGGTTGCCGAAGTTCATTCGCTTTGCAGAAAATGTCTGGAATATTCCCCGTGAAGGCATGAGCGATGAAGAACTTGCAAAATCCGGTGTGGAATCACTGGCTATGTTTATCGCAGAAATTGGCTTGCCTACCACTCTGACCGAATTGGGAATTACGGATGAAGCACTTCTGGGAAAGGTGGCAGATTCCTGTAATATTGCTCCCGGAAGTTACAAAAAAATGACTGCCGAAGAAATCCGGCAAATATTAAAAGAATCCATATAATTTAGGAGGTAAACACCATGAAAAAAGTAATTTCTTTATTCCTTGCGCTGACTTTCGTTTTCGCACTGGCGGCTTGCAGCAACAATCAGCCGCAGACAAATGATTCATCTGAATCTATATCCGAGCCAATAACAGAAAGTACAGAAACACCTGCGGATATTTCTGCTCCCGAATCTTCTGAATCAGAAGACGGAAAGACATTGGTGGTCTATTTTTCCGCCACAGGCAACACAGAAGCAGCAGCCAATTACATCGCACAGGAAACCGGCGGCGACCTGTTCGAGCTGGAACCGGCAGAACCCTACACGGATGAAGATTTGAATTATAGCAATGAAGACAGCCGCGTATCCAGAGAGCATGAGGACGAGTCCTTGCGGGATGTGGAGCTTGCAGCGGATACCGTGGAAAATTGGGATGAATACGATACCGTGTTTATCGGATATCCAATTTGGTGGGATATTGCTGCGTGGCCGGTAAATGACTTTGTAAAATCCAATGATTTTACAGGCAAAACGATAATACCTTTTGCTACCTCTGCTAATGACGATATCGGTGAAAGCGGTAAATTGTTAGAGGAAATGGCCGGAACTGGAAACTGGCTGGAAGGCGAACGCTTTTCTTCCAGTGTTTCAAAAGATGCGGTAACAGAATGGATTGAAGGTCTGAATCTGTAAAAGTAAGATACAGATTTGCCCAATAGTAACTCATAAATAACAATATTCAATTTTAGGAGGAAACCATTATGAAAAAACTGATGTCCCTATTCCTTGTGCTGACTATGATTTTTGCACTGGCAGCTTGCAGTAGCAATCAATCTACAGGCGATAATTCATCGGAATCTTCTTCATCTGTACCTGCTACAGAAAGTACAGAACAGCCATCTTCTTCTGATGAAGAAGAACCTGCTGAAACACCTTCTGAACAGCCGGAAACGGATGCGAAAACCCTTGTTGTCTATTTCTCTATGCCGGAAACAACTGATCCAAACAACATGACACAAGAGGAAGATAACAGTGTTGTTGTCATTAACGGAGAAGTTCTCGGAAATACACAGTATGTAGCTTATGTGATTCAGGAGCAGACCGGGGCAGATATTTTCCGTATCGAACCGGAAACTCCCTATCCGACGGACCATGACACTCTTGTCGATCTGGCGGCTGACGAGCAGGATGACAATGCCCGTCCCGCTATTAAGGATACGACCCTGAACCTTGACCAATACGATACCATCTTTGTGGGTTATCCCAACTGGTGGGGCGATATGCCGATGATTCTCTATACTTTCTTTGATACTTATGATTTTTCCGGCAAAACCATTATTCCGTTTAACACCCACGGCGGCAGTGGATTTTCCGGCACCATCGGCACCATTGCAGAACTGGAGCCAAATGCCGAAGTCAACGAGGACGGATTTACAGTATCCCGCAACAATGTGCAGGAAGCTGAGCCGGATATTATAAGCTGGCTGGATGAACTTGGCTATTAAGGAGGAGGCTGTTATGAGCAAAAAAGTATTGATTTTATCCGGTAGTCCCCGTAAGGGAGGCAATTCCGATGTGTTATGTGATGCGTTTATGAAAGGGGCGCAGGAAGCCGGTAACGAGGTAGAAAAGATTTTTCTGCGAAGCAAAAAGATTGGCTATTGCAACGCCTGTTACTACTGCAAAAAAAGCGGCGGTGTCTGTGCCATTAAAGACGATATGGCGGAAATCCTTGAGAAAATGCACTGGGCGGATGTTATCGTTATGGCAAGCCCTGTCTATTTTTACTCTATCGACGCACAGATGAAAACCGTGATTGACCGTACAGTGGCACAGTGGACGCAGATTAAGAACAAAGAGTTTTATTACATTATGACTGCTGCGGAGGAAAGCAGCACCGTTATGGATTGCACTTTAGAGTGTTTCCGAGGTCTTGCCGCCTGCCTTTCCGGCTCAAAGGAAATGGGCGTTATTTACGGAAAAGGCGTTTATGAAGCCGGTGCGATTAAGAACACAGCTACGATGCAGCAAGCCTATGAAATGGGCAAAGGAATTTAAGGAGAACATACCATGCAAAAAAGAAAACTTGGCAACAGTGATTTGATGGTCAATCCGGTGGGTCTTGGCTGTATGGGATTCAGCCATGCTTCCGGTGAGCCGACCGAAAAAAATACTGCAATAAAAACATTACGACAGGCCTATGAGATGGGATATGACTTTTTTGACACCGCCGAAGCCTATACGGGCTTCTTCCCGGACGGCTCTGTGTCCTATAATGAAGAATTAGTAGGTCAGGCACTACATGATGTAAGGGACAAAGTTGTGATCGCCACCAAAATGGGTGTTTTCCATAACGAAGATTTATCCCTTTCTTTGGACAGCAGTCCGGAAACCATCCGAAAAAGCGTGGAGGGCAGCTTGAAAAAGCTGGGTACGGATTATATCGATTTGTATTATCAGCATCGCATAGACCCAAAGGTTGAACCGGAGGTTGTTGCGGAAACCATGTCTGAACTCATCAAAGAAGGTAAAATCCGACATTGGGGAATTTCCGAAACAACGGAAGAATACCTGCGGCGGGCACACGCAGTATGCCCGGTGACTGCTATAGAGAACCGATATTCCATGATGGCAAGGTGGCATGAATCTATTTTTCCTGTGTGCGAAGAATTGAATGTGTCTTATGTGGCTTTTTCTCCTATGGCAAACGGCTTTCTGACCGGACAATATACACCAGGTACTGTCTTTGAGGGAAAGCATGACTACCGGGCAGGTATGCCGCAGTACACAGAAGAAGGATATAACAAAGCAAAAGAACTTTTAGAATTGCTGGAACGGATGGCGCAGGAAAAGAATTGCACGATGAGTCAACTCTCGCTGGCTTGGATGATTTGCAAAAAGCCTTATATTATTCCGATTCCCGGTTCCAGAAAGCCCGACCGGATTCGTGAAAATTTTGCCGCAGGCGATATTTTCTTAACCGCCGGTGAAATTTCTGAAATTGATAACAAATTAAACTCTATGACATTTGATGTCTTTGGCGGTCATCGTGCAAAATAACGGAGGTGAAAACGATGAAAGTATTGCTTGTAAACGGGAGTCCTCATAAAGAGGGTTGTACCTATACAGCTCTCTGCGAGGTGTCCGAAGCATTGAATAAAAACGGTATTGATACCGATGTTTTCTGGATTGGCAATAAGGCGATTTCCGGCTGTATTGCCTGTAAAGCCTGTGTGAAGAAAGGTGTATGTGCTCTTGGCGGCACGGTAAACGAATTTTTAGAGATCGCCGGAGATTATGACGGTTTTGTATTCGGTACTCCGGTTCATTGGGGAGCAGCCAGCGGCGCTCTGACTTCTTTTCTTGACCGTGCTTTTTATGCTGATCTATGCGGCGGTGGAAATCGTTTCCTCTTAAAGCCTGCTGCTGCTGTTGTATCTGCCCGTCGCGCCGGAACCACGGCAACTTGGGATCAGATCAATAAATATTTTGCCCTGATGCAGATGCCGATTATTTCTTCCCGTTACTGGACGATTGTTCACGGTGCAACGCCCGAACAAGTCAAGAAAGATGAGGAAGGTATGCAAACTATGCGTATTTTAGGGAAAAACATGGCATATTTTCTTCGCTGCATTGAGGCCGGCCGACAGATCTGTATTGACCGACCGGAAACAGAAGCCGTTACCTTTACAAATTTTATTCGGGAATAAGGATTAGCACAAAGGAGGTGAAGCGTATGAACCCACAAGCACTTAAAAAGTTAACATTGGATTTCATTATGACAATCCTCCTGCTTCTTCTGATGACCTATGAACTAATCGGCAGAGCTACACATGAATGGCTGGGAACTGGAATGCTTCTTTTAGTGCTTATTCATCATATTTTCAATCATAAGTGGAGCAAGGCTGTTTTCAAAGGAAAATACACGCCATACCGCATGATACAAACTATACTCGTAGCATTGTTGGTGTTATGTATGCTCGGCGCTATGATTAGTGGAATTATGCTGTCCCGCTATGTGTTCGATTTTCTGCCTATTCAAGGCGGACGCTCCTTTGCCAGAAATCTGCATATGGTTTCAGCCTATTGGGGATTTGTTTTCATGGCGGTTCATCTTGGTCTCCATTGGGGCATGGTGATGAACATAGCAAACAAGCACATCAAAAAACCGTCTGCAATCCGCAAATGGATTCTTCGAGGCTTTGCGTTGCTGATTGCCGGATATGGTGTTTATGCTTTTATAAACCGTGACATCTTCAGTTATATGGTGCTGAAGGAGCAGTTTGTGTATTTCAATTATGAAGAACCGATTGTCCGATTTTTAGCAGATTATTTGTCGATTATGTGTCTGTTTGGATGCATTGGTTATTATATGAGAAAATATTCTAAAAAATAATTTGGTGGTGATTTTATGGGAAATTAGTTGTATTGGATTTATCCGAGAGCGGTGTACAGATTGGTGAGAAATTAGCACTCTTACTTGACGAAAAACAGAGGAAAGAACTTGCGAAATATCTTCTTGATAATCCTGTGGAAACAAATGCTGGTGTTACATATCAGCATTTAAGACACGGTTGGCAATTAATTGATTCCCTCACGGAAATTCAGGAAGGCAACTTATATCTTTGTGTAGAACAACGCATTGTAAAAGTGAGAGAAGAAAAAATCGAACTTACTGCTAAAGAATTTGATATTCTGTCGCTGCTCATTATGAATCCAAATCGGGTATTTACCTATGAACTTATTATGGATTTGGTCTGGAAAGAGGATTATGCTTACTATTCCAGAAAAGCAATCAATAACCATGTATGTAATCTCCGGAAAAAATTAAAGATAGACCCAGGCGATCCCGACTATATCAAAAGTGTTACCGGAATCGGATATAAGTTTGTGTTGCCATAAATTCACACCATAGGGTAAAACCTGAGGTGTGAATTTTTTTGTACTTTCTCAGGATAGACGGCAACTTTTTCCTGAAATATGTACTGAATAATGGAGGAATTTTGGGGCTGCCACTTCTGACAGGGTAAATTGTGAATTTTTTGTGAAATTTTCAAAAAGACCCCCTATTTTTGCCAAAAAAATGTACGGAATAGTGAAGGGATATTTTTTGACAGTCAGGAGGTGAAGCATATAAAAGACAAAATACCGGTCATGGATTACAGCCAATACCGGAGGGCAAGAAAATTAGTCCATGCGTGCTGCAATTATGATAACGGAAACTGTATCATTCTGGATGACGGGGAGGAATGCGTCTGTGTCCAGAGCATTTCCTACTCGCTTTTATGCAGATGGTTTCGGATTGCGGTTCTCCCATTGGACAAGCCTTTAGAAACAGTCCTGTTATACAGAGGAAGTATGAAGCGATGTGTTGTCTGTGGTCAGCCATTTCGCCCCGGTTCCAACCGGGCAAAATACTGTAAGCCCTGTGCGGCAAAGGTGCATCGAAAACAGAAGAATGCCAGCGACCATAAAAGAAGGCTCCTATGCGGACAATTAGGAGCGAAAAAAACCTTGATATAGCTGGACGTTTCAACTCTTGTCAGCGGGTTGGCAGTATAAATCCCTTCCACACCCAAAAAGCAGGCTTGAAACTGTCCGCAGAGGTAATTTCACCTATCCGGGATTTTCCCGATTAGGTAAGTACCTACTTCTCTTATATTTCATGCATTTTAGAGTTCGCTCCCAAACGGGGTTATCCTGTCTTGGAATTTCAGAGACTGGAAAAGCTGCCCATCTGCACTGCCCCAAAGCTGTCTTTCCGGCAGTGGATATTTCGACGCTTTGGAGAGCCGGAGAATAGACGGAAATTAAAGAGAAATAAGTAAATTATAAAATAGTCAATATCAATCCAATCAATCAGGATGGATTGATGGAAAGGAACAATGTATGCAGAATAATATTTTTATCCCCTATAAAGCTGATACAACAGTACCGCCGTATCTTCCGTTTCTGCGTTTTTTGGTAACACTCAATTTATCCAATGACGCAAAGGTGCTTTATGCCCTGCTCTTTGACCGGGCAGGCATTTCAAGAGAAAACGGTTACATAGAAACAGACGGAACGGTGCGGCTGTATTTTACAGTAGAAGAAGCAAAAGGGAAATCACACCGGAGCCGTCAGGTAACGACCCGTGCGTTTCAGGAATTAGAGCACAGTGGACTGATTATCCGTAGGAAACAGGGGCTTGGCAGACCTGCAGTAATTACCCTAAAGATTCCGGCGGCAGGAAAGGAGAACTGACTGAATGGCAGATAAAAAAGATCTGGGTACACTTCCGCAATTTCTAAAACCGGAAGTGGCAGAACGTGTGGCAGAGCATTTCAAAGACGGCGTGTTTGAATTTGATTTTGATACTGAGGAACATATTGCGGTGGAGGGCAACACGGTGTACCATGTGATTCCCCATTATGCCGGTGATGATGCGGAAAATGTGCTGAACAAGCTGCGCCGGATGATTGCAAAAAACTTGGAGGAAATGTAAATGAGGGAGGCTGAAATAACAGAAAGAATGCGTTATAATACAGGTAACCGTTTACCTGGCTGTTATCCCTTTTTCGGGAGGAAAGGAGCTACTTATGAACCAGCAGCCAGATAAAATTACAGCTTTATATTGTCGTTTAAGCCAGGACGATGCCCTTGACGGAGAATCCAACAGTATTACCAATCAAAAGGTACTGCTCTCCAAATATGCTGCAGAACACGGCTTCCGCAATACCATGTTCTTCGTGGATGACGGATTTTCAGGAACGAGTTTTCAAAGACCCGGATTTCAGAAAATGATGAAATATGTGGAGGACTATTCTGTTTCCACTCTGATTGTCAAAGACCTGTCCCGGCTCGGCAGGGAGTATTCCTATATGGGACGTTTGCAGGATTTTATTTTCCCGGCCTACGATGTCCGCTTCATTGCAATCAATGACGATGTGGACAGCGCTAAAGGAGAAAATGATTTCGCCGTTTTCAAAAATGTGTTCAATGATTATTACGCAAAGGACACCAGTAAGAAAATCCGGGCAGTCGTTAAAATGCGGGGTGAAGCCGGGGAACACCTTGCCAGTAACCCTCCCTACGGCTATATCAAAGATCCTCATGACAAAAAGAAATGGATTGTGGATGAAGAAGCGGCTAAGGTGGTGCGACGTATCTTTGACCTGTGCATTGCGGGGAAAGGGCCGATGCAGATAGCAAAAATACTGACAGCAGAAAAGGTGCTGACTGTTACAGCCTACCATGCCAAACAGAAAGGCTGGACAATGCCGGATAATCTATATGGATGGAACAAAAAGTCAATCGCCGGTATTTTGGAACGGCGGGAATATACCGGATGTACGGTTAATTTCAAGACCTATACCAAATCCCTGAAATTTAAGAAACGGCTGGAAAATCCGAAAGAAAATCAGCGCATATTTGAAGGAACACAGCCAGCAATCATTGAGTACGGACAATGGGAACGGGTACAGGTTCTCAGGGAAAATAAACGCAGACCGACCAAAACCGGCAAGACAAGCATTTTCTCCGGCCTTGTTCACTGTGCTGACTGCGGAGCTAAGCTCTATTACTGTACCTGCAACAGCTACAAAGATGATTCGCAAGATCATTTCGTCTGCTCCAATTACAAAAGCAATACCGGTTCCTGCCAGATTCATTATATCCGTGAAATCACGCTGTATAAGCGAGTGCTGGAATGTGTTCAACGGACACTGACTTATGTGCGACTGTTTCAGGATGACTTCACCCAGGAAATGCTGATGCAGGATGAAGCCAGCCGGAAAGCAGAACTGGCACAGAAACGAAAAGCCCTGTCAGGCGCACAGAAGCGTATGGAGGACTTGGATAAAATCATCCAACACCTTTATGAAGATAATGTTTTAGGGAAACTAAGTGACCTCCGTTTCCAGAAGTTATCTGCACAGTATGAGACCGAACAGGCAGAAATCAGGCAGCTTTCCGAAACACTGGAACGGGAAATTGCAGAAGAAGCCGAGCAGGTTTCGGATGTGGGGCGTTTCTTACAGCTTGCGGAACGGTATTCCGATATACAGGAGCTTGACGCTGCGACAGTCAACGAGCTGATTGAAAAAATCGTCATCCATAGCCCGGAGAAAATCAACGGAAGAAAGCATGTGACGATTGAGATTTACTTTACTTATGTAGGCAAGATTCGGATTCCTCTTCAAAAACCGGAGCTGCCTGCAAGCACGGAAAAACCGGCGTGATTGTTACCACGCCGGTTCTACCGGGAAATTTCTTTACTTCCTTATGAGCCTCCGCCTAAGCAGCGTCCTCCTTTTTTAATATTTCATACTTATGCAAATTAAAAGAACATCACCTGTTGTGGTCCGACTTCATTTTTACCGCCAGCGCCGTTGCCAGGAGACTCACAAGAATGGCCACGATCCATGGCAGAATATTCTGAGCATCCCCAGTTTTAACGTTTTCCGTTTTTGTCTGGGCTGCCGGCGTTACCGTCGGTTTCTGTTCCGGTATTACAGGCTTTTTATAGCTGTTTCTGAATACGATTTCCGCGCTCTTGTCTCCCGATTCGTCCTTAACCGCCCAGATTTCAGTGCTGAGACCGGCTTCCCCATCATTTATCACTCGGACAGTCACAGTATAAACCGATGTATCATAAGTAAAATTTTCAGTATTTCCTGCCATCTGGCTGATCCGGTACCGGTAATCCCCAGGCGCCAGATAAGTAATCGGCCCAAGCTGTACCTTTCCTCCGCCTTTCAGTATAATCTCCATCTGTCCGGGCATCGGAACATTTTCTCCTTCTATGAGGATCCGATATTCTTCATCTGCCGGCGCGCCCTCCCCTGTCACCACTATTTCCACGGGTATGAATACAGCGCAGGTACGCTCCTCTGCCAGCGCCCTTCCCGGAAAAATCAGGACCGCCAGGATTGAGGTGAGCAATACTCCCATATACCTTTTTCTTAAATTATAGAACATGATAAAACACCTCCCTCCTGTGCCTTCTTTATTCTTCTATCCGTCCGAAAATAATCACGCGGCCGTTTGTCTCAGCTTCGGCACAAGTTGACAGCCCAATTATAGGATCAGACGCCGTGACGCCAATCTCACGGTACTGTACCGCGTTCTCCCGGATATATGCCAGAAAAATGTCCATTTGACCTTCCTGCCCGTCAGGATTAAATATCAGACTGTCAAATGCATCCGTTTTCACGCAGGCAAATATCAGGAACGAATGTGTTTCGTCAGACAGATAGAGTGTGCCTGTCCGATGGCTTTTGAAGTAATCCTGACCGGTAAATTCCGCTACGTCACTGAATATCCCGCCGTTATCCATGTGGTGGCCGTATAGAAGATTATAGCCATCAGAAAAATCCGACTGGTTCCTGCAATCTAAAAATACAGAACCCGACAAGGAAAACTCTCCGAATACATCCTTATTGATATATTCCATATTTGTCTCTCCCTGCACGACCGGATAATCAATATGCGTTCCGTCGACCGTCAACCAGGCCCGTACATCCGGATTAATTTCCTGAAGATCTTCCAGAGTGGAATTTTCCTGCTGATTTCCTTCAGGCTTATATTGCAGCAATTCTTCTCCCGCGAAAGCGCCCTGGTAAACCATGACAGTATCCCACAGGGAATAACCGCCATATAACAGCAGAATCAGAATCAGCAGAGCCGCAGCTGCGTTCAGAATATGGTTTCCTGCCCTCGCTGTCCTGGCGGCCGCCTGCAGTCCGGGCCGCTTCCCGGTTCTGTGCTCTGCTCCAAAACATTTTTTATGCACGGTTTCTTCTGCGCAGGAGCAAAAATGCGGCCGCGGCTGCCAACACCACCATCAGCACATACGGTACGAGGTTCATGAAGATACCTGTTGGCGTCACAGCTTCCTTATTATTCGTAAATGTCACTGTATTATCCGTTTTGCCCATCGTCTGATTTCCGGTTGCAGTTCCGTCGCTTACTGTGCCGTCATTGATTTGATAGCTCGTTGTGTAACCCTCTGTCGATGCAATATTCTCGGTTATTTTGTAAGTTACTGTGGAAGGTATGCCGGTAATCTCAGCAGATTCACTGTCTGCCAGTCTGACTCCCGTCACAGAAGCCTTACCTTGCCCGTCCAAGCTGATCCTCTCATCACCATAGGTAAAGGAAGCATTGGCGGGGCCTGTGAATTCAACAGTAAAATCAAACTCCCGCCCCTTATTTCCCATGGAACCGGTAACCTCTTTTCTCAGTGTCAAGCTATAGGTTTCATAAGAATTCTCATAGCCGCTGCTTTTTCCGGATCTCCCGTCTCCATATTTGCCATCCAGACCGGGAATAGCTGCTTCCGTCAAGAGGACTGAGTGACGGATCACATAGGTATTCGCTTCTGTCCCATTTTCCACATAAATATCCAGATAGCGGACAGCATTGTCATCATTGGTGACATCGGCATTCTGAGAAGCTTTTTCTGTAATCATATAACGGTAGATTCCCGGAGCCGGAAAAGTCACGTTTGAAAAATCCACAGACGCGGTTCTAATCAAATCACTCACACTGTCTGTATGACTGTATGTTACAGCGCTTACAACAGGCTGTCCGACACCTGCCAGAATTTCCGGATTGCTGTCAGCAGCCGCAACACCATTGCCGGGCACGATTTCCCATTCAAAGGTTATGTCCGGAACGCTGGCGCCTTCTGCGCCGGTCATATCCAGTGTCTTTTCGAAAGAAACATTGCCTTCTGCATTTCCTGTGCCCGCCGCAAACACATTTAATCCCAAAGCGGCCACTGTTAAAAGTCCGGCAGCTACAACCGCAGTAAGTCTGCCTAAAAATCGTTTTTTCATTTTACCCAACCTCACTTTTCTTTAAAATTTAGTTAATTATGTCTTGGCCGCGCTGCTGCACGGACTTTATCTCAAAGGCATTAAATACCTCTGTGACATCTCTGAGAACAGACCATTTTCTCGGATGGCTGCAGACCGTTGTCTACAAGTCGCGGCGGCGGATCACGGTAAATACTTTGCCCTTAATCTCGCTTCTTTCCGCCGCCCCGCAGTACCGGCTGTCTTTTGCCCCTTCCCGGTGATCACACAAAATAAAATACTGATTCTCATTCAGTGTCAGGGGATACTCTACTTCACCGTCATATCTTGGCGTGGAATAAAAGATATCATTTTCGATGACGACACTTCCGTTGATCTTCAGTCGGTGATCATCTGTAATTTCTACCGTATCCCCGCCCTGAGCCACGATCCGGCCAATATACTGTGTACTTTCTTTTTCCCATACCACCACATCCTGAATACGCAGCTCATTTTCCAGGCGGAAATACAGCAGCAGGTCTCCTGCGCTGATTATCGGCGACATATCATTATTCTCCATGGGTGTTATTCCAAAGACAACGCCGAAAATAATATACAGCAGCAAAGCCAACAGTACGATACGAGCTGAAAAAGAAGTAATCTCAGCCTGATTTGCGAGTTTCTTCCGTCTGGCCGCTATCACCTGCTCCGGTGTCTCCGGCTTCTTTTCAGCCATTCGTTTCACCTCGCGTTTTTCCCTGGCTGGCAATCCGGCGCTTTAATTCAGAGATTTCCAAATCCCTTTCCCGAATCAGAATCTTTAACCGTTCTTGTTGAATTTCGTAAGCAGAGCGATAAGCATTTTGCAGATTCTCCATCTGGCGCCATACGTCTTTTTCATCCACGCCGCCGAACAGTTTTCTCCGGAAACACATTTTATTCATAAGGACCGCAACATCTTCCATGGTTTTTATTGCCATATATCCCTTAACCCTCTCTGCGTTTCATCATGAAGGCCGCTGCAAAAGTCAGAGCGAGAAACACCATTGCCAGATATGGAAAGACCGACTGACCTATTCCCGTAGGCGGCACCATATCCTTTGTATTTATAAAAACTGCTGCCGAATCATCATTCAGTGTGCCTGTCAGTTTCCCCCCTGTATATTCCCCGCCGCCTGGATTCACTTGCAGCGTATAGTCCGCATTTTCTTCTGTCACTGTATATACGCAGCCATGGGGAATGATCAGATGTATTCTGTCGCCATCTGCCAGTAAAAACTGATACGCTCCCTCATCAGCCTGAAGTGTTATCTCACCAGAATCCTCATTTTCCGTATAAGTCAGATTTTCTGTATACGCCTGACTGTCTTTGGTAAGGGTCAATGAAAAGGAAAATTCCCTGTTATGGTCTCCCATATTGCCGTCCACCTGTTTTTCAATGGTGAGAACATGACTTCCAGGCTCATATGTGTTCGTGAAGGATGCTGTCTGAATTCCTTGACGCTCTACGGTCCCATTCCCGTTCTGAGAAGAAGCAGTCAACCGATAATCATATGCAGAAGAGATATCCGCATTAACCTCACCGGCCTGATAGACGGTATTCGGGGACAGGCCTTCTATCCGGTATTGAAAGCTCTGGCTTTCCTGATTCCATGTGAAGTCGCCGAACGGTACTTCCTGAGCGCTGCCACTGTTCAGCGTATAGTTAAATTTCAAATTCTGCTTCAGATAAACCAGAGCATCCCCCTCCAGCCCCTCAATCTTCTTCTCTATAACCAGCGTTCCTGGTTCCAGCTGTATGACAGGCCTGTTATAAGAATCAGTAATCTCCTCTCCGTTGTAAATATAGGTGAGTGAACTGCCGCTGTTGCTGAAAAAACCCTGCCGCCCCTCTGACGTCTGTCCTGTCCCGGCTTCTCCGGTATCCGTATAGACGGCCCCGTTATTCCGGTATGCTTCATATGCGGCTTCCGACGGTTCTATATTGACGGTCACCTGATAGGTATACCCGCCTTTCAGTTCATAATGATCCGGAAAATCCAGAATGACTTGTCTGGCGCTTTCGTCATATCGGGCCGAAATCGTCACGCCGTCAAATTCCACACTGTTTTCTCCGGAGACAGCCACATTTCCATCTCCGTCCCTGACGGCTACCGTCATAGACGCAGGGTTTCCTCCCATGGTCCCTGCAATCTGTACATTGCTGCTCAGAGTATCCGTTATGGTCACATCGCTGCACAACATTGTGGTAATTGCCGCCTGTATATCATCGAAAGCTGCGTTCAGCGAAGTTTCATCCGTACCCTCATAGAAAGCTTTTGTCGTATTTTTCGGTGCGGCATCTTTCAGATCGCGCAGCTTTGAATAATTATTTTTTGGCCCTACACCAACCGTATAGAAATAATTTGTTCCCAGACCGGCCGCTTCATCTTTAGCCGCCTGCAAATTATAGCCTAAAACATCACTGTTTCCAGTTCCAGTCGTATATCCGTCTTCATCATAACGAAATGTAGGATTTCCATCTGATATAAAAATCACCGCCGTCAGCGCTCCGCTCCTGGCGCTCGCCAGCAGCTCTTTTGCATTTCTCAATCCTGCCTGATAATTGGTCCCTCCGTTGGCGGCCGGGCCTGAACTGCTGGTTATCCGTCTGGTATCTCCAGTCCATCCCACGGTCACTTCCGCGTCATTCCAGGCGCTGTCCCTTCTTCCGTCAGACCCGCTGAACGTCACAAGGGAAAACTGTACATCTATATTCTGATTGGAAGCCAAAGCAGCGGTCAGACTGTCGATGGCATCTTTGGCCGCTTCACGCCTGGTTTTTCTGGATCCGCCTCCCAGACCGTCATCCATGCTTCCGGATTTGTCCAGTACATAGATCACATCCAGCTTCGATTTTGAAGTCGATGTCCCGACCATGCCGGAAACTGTCAGCGTCAGATCATATGTCCCGTCCTCTTTTTTCTCCACATATTTTTCATGTCCGGCTCGCAGCTGCGCGGACGGGGCGGCTGTCCTGACAGTACTTAATACCCGGGCCGTGCCGTCTTCCCGATTGTCGGACCAGGTCAGCGCGAACACCGAAAAACGTTCCGCCGCAAAGACTGCCTGTACCGTTTCACCGTCTACTACAATATTTCCGCACAGGCTTTCCGATGAGTCTGCCACCGCCTGGACCGCTATGCCGCTTTCCGTTTCGGTCAGCTGCAGCAGGGACAGCGACGCCGTGTCCATCTCTGACGTATTGAGCCCGGAGCAGGTCATTTCCAGACGCACAGACCCTCCGGCCGGTTCTACTTTCCCACCCGCCTCATTATAAAAGCCGATATCCCATAGACTAAATCCCTCTGCCTCCGTCCCGTACGCACTCAAAGCTTCTGCATATCTGCTGCCTTGACTTTCAGGCTGAAGTTCTTTTACTTCCAGATAAGCATCTTCCGGCAGCACTCCAGCATCCGCCCAGGCCTTTATGGTGACTCCTTCCGGAAGCCCGCATGGAAGATATTCAACGATATTCCCACTGCTTCCATCTTGCCGGTCAGTCTCTCCCGCTTCCTCCGCCGCTGCCAGACTGCCTTCCGTTCCGGCCTGGGCACCGGCGGCTTCGTCTTGTTCCCCGGCTGCCTTTTCCAGGGTATTCTCCTCTGCACTCAGTTCCGTTCCATTGTCTGACGCAGCGGAACTTACCGATGACGCCAGAATCCGAGGAGCCTCTGTCAGAAACAGCAGTATAAACACTGCCAGCACCGCTGCCAGTGTTTTCTTCAATCCTTTATTCCCCTGGCGCTTCCTTTTTTTACCTCTCATTATTTTTTTCCTGCTCCTTCCGTATAAAGTAATCTATCATAAGCAGCAATTCTAAAGCACTGCGGAAATATTTTCTCTGCCCGCCAATGCAGCAGCTGCCTTGCCAGCTGTAATGCTGCCGGTACACGGTCTGCACAAATATATCGGGCCTGTGGCGGCCGTCCCAAACCCTGCCGGCCTTCCATGCGTGTATGCTCATATCCCATTCATCCGCAGTCTCCAAATCCGCTTCCCGCCAATGGAATTCTTCTCTCTTCCCTTTTATATCCCGGCCAAATCCCGGTATCTTCAGCAAATCATAAATCCTTTCCATTTTCAGCAGCAGATCTCCATATCCGTAAAACTCGATGCCGGAAGGTATATGGGCATTGCTTATCACCCCTTTTGAAAAACTGCCGTCAAATTTATTAACAGTCAGCATCAAAAGAGCATCCCCGGCTGTAACCGGCATTCTGTCTGACGATGCTGGCAAAATTCTTTCCGGCATGGCCGTATTCCTCCTCTTTATATATCCGGTCAGAAATCAGTTCATTTTCATAATGTCGGTTTTCTGTGACTGCTGTCTGACGCTTTTTGCCACATAATTCTTATTACGTGGCAAAAAAAAGAAAAGCCTCAACCATATGAATGGCCCGACCCTTCAAAAAAATGCTGGTTTATTCACTTTGCAGAGCGGTTTCATCCATCAGATCTGCTTTTATTGTTAAAATGAGCGCATATAATAAGCCTTACCGCTGCATATGACAGAAAGGCCTGTTTTCCATGCCGTATCATAAAAAAACCATATTTTACCACTGTGACATTGACATCCGCGAACTGCTGGGTTATAATTTAAGACAGTTTGAGAAGGGATTATGTACATATTTTCAAGTACATCTACCACGTAATAAGAATTACGTGGTATTTTTTTATCTAGACCACCAGATCAAGCGTATCCAGGCGCCGCAGGTGCTCTTTTCCTGTGGATATAATATAGATCCTGGTAGTATTTATATCACTGTGTCCTAAAATGTCTGCCAGTTTCGCAAGGTCTTTGTCGATAGAATAGAAACATCGGGCGAACAAGTGGCGGAGATTATGAGGGAATACCTTTTCAGGGTCAACATGGGCATCCGTACACAGGGATTTCATCATCTTCCAGATATTACTGCGGTCCAGAGGTTTGCCTCCCCGGGTTAAAAATACCGGCCCTGACTGGATTTCATGTTTCTCCATATAGAAAGACAGCCTTCTTTTCAGTTTTCCGGGAATCAGGACAATCCGTGTCTTTCCTTTCAGCCGGACGACTGCTTCTCCTTTTTTTACCGCCTCTGCCGTAATAAAAGCCAGCTCTGATACACGTATCCCTGTCGAACAGAGAGTCTGAAGCAGCAGTGACAGTCTCTCATTTTTCCGTTTTTCGGATGCTCTCACCAACCGTAAATATTCTGCTTTTGTGAGCATCTTGTCTCCGGGGCAATATGGCCGGTGCTGAATTTTAAGCAGGCGGACTTTCAACTCCGGCCTTCCCGCAAATTCCAGGAACCCGTTGATCGCCGCCAGCTTTGTATTGACACTGGCCGGCTGATAGTTGAGCTGAAGGATTTCTTTATAATTGATCACCAGTTCCTTAGAAACAGAAACCGTACCGAAATAATCCAGAAAGTTCAATATGTCTTTATGATACTGCCTTCTGGTAGAAGCTGACTTTTCCTGTTCTTTCAAATACTTCAGATAATCTGCGATTTTCATGTTCAATGATTTCATAATGGCCTCCTTTGTTCTTCTTTTAACATAGCATAACCAGTCGGTCCCTCAATTACTCCGTATATCCAGGACAAAAAACGCCTCATATTGGACAAGTAAAACAGAAAAACGGACTCTGAAGAGTCCGTTGTCCCAGTGTGGCTGCAGATTTCCCATATCAAGTCTCAAACATATGAGAAGTGGAAAAGCGCAATTTACATACAACGAGGGCACCATTCAATCACATCGTATCAATGATTTAACGGCACCCTCTTAAATTTATTTATCTCTGCCACAGCAGATACAAAAGCACCAGAATCAGCCCGATACACACCAGCATCAAAGCAAAAGACAAGCTGCCGTTTATGATCCGGTTCGTTCGCACCGTCTCCTCTTCCAGTTCGATCAGGTTCGGCACATAGGACTTCCTGATGGGGTGTTTCTTTCTCACGGTCTTATTTAACAAGTCCGCGCAACCGTCCAGAAAATGTCCCATCGCATACGCAAACCGATCTCTCATCACTTTCTTTTTAGGCCTCTTCACCTGCCGGTGGGTAGTCCTTCTGGCAAGCACGATGATGCCGTCTGTCATATGATCCAGCGCACGGCTTCCAAAAGCCGTCACCGTCATAAAAACCTTCACCGCAGTCTCCACAACATACGTGTCCAGGAACTGGCACACAGCGCCGGATATCCCCAGAAACGCTCCTTGGATTCCGGAAATCACATACTTATCAAGAAATCCGCAGATTCCTCCAAAAAACCAGGGGAAAAACCTCAGAAGCACAGGACGGTAAATCCTCTCTTCCAGATCAAGAAAAGCCGGCCACCGGTCAACATATTCCCTGATTCCATCCTTTCTCTTTCTCATGAGACAGGTCCGGATGACGCCGAAATACAGCGCCAGACCAATCCCGATGGAGATCATTCCTCCTTTTAAGTTTTCAAAGGAAAAATAATGCACAGCGTGAAGAGGGTTCTCTCCTCGCATAAAAGGCTGGCCCAGCTCCGCGATCTTATTCATGATGATACTGGGAAGCGTCCCCATCACCGGGAGAAGAAGCGCGGGAATTGTCACCGCAAGTCTGCTCTCCAGATTCCAATACTTCTTATATTCCCGGTCAAACTCATCCTGTTTCTCAGGATGCTTCTCCACAAATACCGCGATAAAAAGCTTAAGCATGTAGGCTACGGTCATACCTCCCGCCAGAAGGAAAAGCCACTCCACCGTCTTAAAGAAGGCAGGTGAACCGATGACCGCCATTCCCGCCTTAGCCTGCAACGTCAGCGCCGTATATTCCACTATACTCTCATGGAGCAGCGTCTTGCTGACATATCCGCTCCAAAGGGGTATGCCCCCAATGCCCAGGCCCCCCATCAAAAAGCAGAATTTAAGCAGCGGCTTCTTTCTGCCGAAACCACGGATCTCATTCAGGTCCAGCTTATGGAGGTTCATATAGACAACACCCGCCGCCATGAAAAGGACCAGCTTAAACAGGGAATGGTTTACCATGTGGAGCAGCGTCCCCCTCACAGCAAGGGCATTCTCCTCTCCTAAAAGCCCCTGCATGCCAATCCCCACAAGGATGAAACCAATCTGTGACATGGAAGAACATGCCAGCGTCCGTTTTAAATCCACGGAAAAGACCGCCAGGGCCGCGCCTCCCAGCATGGTCACCACTCCAAGGAGCAAGACTGCCATGCCCCAGGCTGAATCGTGGAGAAAGATATTGCAGCTGACCACGAGGATTCCGAATATTCCGGATTTCGTCAGGATCCCGGATAAAAGCGCGCTCGCCGGCGCCGGCGCCACAGGGTGGGCCTTGGGAAGCCAGATATGCAAAGGGAACATCCCCGCCTTTGCTCCGAAGCCGAACAGCATCAGCGCGCCGGACAGATATAACACGCCGCTCTTTTCCGGCCGCACCTGCCGGCACGCCTCCAGGAGCTCATCCATTTGCAGAGTGCCCGCCGTATGGTACAGCATAAAAAGTCCCATCAGCATGACCATACCGCCGATCACCGCAACCCCCAGGTATGTGCCGGCCGCCCGCATCGCCGCCTCTTTTTCATCATGGGCCACCCACACATAAGAGGTAAAGGACATGATCTCAAAGAAAATAAAGGTGGTGTACAGATCCGCCGATAAAAACACGCCCATGGTCGCCCCAAGGGTCAGGAGCAGGAACAGGTAATAGCGGTTCCGGTTCCGGTAGTGTCCAAAATATTCTCTAGAAAATACAGTCGTTGTCATCCACATAAAGGCCGCCACCAAGCCATAAAGCACCCGGAAGCCGTCGAGCCTCAGAGTAAGCCCCAGGCCGCAGAAGCCTTCCCATTTAAAATTGAGCTCAGGCAGCGCCATGCCGGAAACGCCGCCGTTTCCTGACAGAAGCCCGCGGACAAGCAGGCCGCACAGCAAGGCGAACTCTGCGATCACGACACCATCCGCAAAAAGATTCCTTCCGTTCTTCCCTCTCCGCCCAATCCCATAGGAGAGAAAAGCGCCGAGCATGGGCCAAACTACAAGAACCAACAAAATCCAGTCACCGCTCATATGCCGCTCCCTCCCGCTGTCTGCTTTAGAAAATGGAGAAGCGGTCTGGAATACAGACCAAAGAACAGGATGACAGCCGCAAAAATCACAATGGGGACCAGCATGCGCCATCCCGGCTCCTTCACCCCATCCAAAGCCGTCTCATCATATCCTGCTTTTGGAAAATATGCCCTGACCACCACAGTCATCATATAAATACCGGTCATGAGCGCTGAATAAAGCAGAACACCTGCAGCCAGAAACCCCGGAATGCCGCCGAGTCCCACAGCCGCCTGCGCAATATTCCACTTGCTTATGAATCCCGCAAAGAGCGGAATGCCCG
Source organism: Qiania dongpingensis (assembly GCF_014337195.1). Classification (NCBI taxonomy): domain Bacteria; kingdom Bacillati; phylum Bacillota; class Clostridia; order Lachnospirales; family Lachnospiraceae; genus Qiania; species Qiania dongpingensis. Next base: position 2,951,448 of record NZ_CP060634.1, on the reverse strand, counting down.
TAAGGGACAAGCCCGCGATCGTAAAACAGGCAAAGGTGACCGGCATCTTTTTCCCTATGCCGTCCAGTTCATATACATAGTTTCTTCCCGACTGGTGCATCACCGCCCCTGCACAGAAAAAGGAGCAGATCTTCATAAACGCGTGAAAGACCAGATGGCTGAGAGCCGCTACCATCCCTGCCGCGCTCATCATAACGGTTCCCAAAAGCACATAGGAGAGATTGCTTATGGTAGAATACGCCAGCCGCCTTTTAAAATGGACCTCCTTAACAGCCATGGTAGAGCCGTAAACAATCGTCACAAGCACCGCTCCCAGCACTACATAATGCGCCCAGGTCCCTTTCAGGAAACCCGCACCATAGCTGAAATAGGTCAGCCGCAGTATGGCAAAGGCCCCGGATTTCACTACGGCCACCGCATGGAGCAGAGCTGTGACCGGCGTCGGAGCCACAGATACAGACGGCAGCCAGCTGTGGACTGGAAACAGAGCCGCTTTCACCCCAAAGCCGAAGAAAGCCAATACATACATAAAAAGAATCACATTGGTGTTAAACCCCGGTACACCCTTGTTGAGCACGCCGCCCAGGGTAAAATCCGCAGTACTCCCATAAATCAGCACAAATACCAGTCCTATGAACGCAAACGCAGCGCCTCCAATGGAATAAAAGAGATACTTCCGGCTTGCCCGGATCGCTTCCTTCGTTCTGTCATGGAGCACCAGCGGAAACGTGACCAGAGTGAGCAGTTCATAGAACAAGTACAAGGTCACCAGGTTTCCGGACAATGCGATTCCCAAAGTCACCCCATAGGTCATTGTGTAAAACGCGAAAAACTCCCTTCCCCGCTTGTCTCCCTCCATATATTCGAAGGCATAGAGCGTAGCAAGGGGCCATAGCACGGATACCAGCCCGGAAAACACGGCCCCCATTCCGTCCATACGGAAAAACACCTTCAGATTCCCTGCCATGGAAAAAAGCACGGCGCCGTTTCCCTGTCCCCTTCCGGTGAACAGCACGGCCCAGATCATGGCGCTGGCGGCCAGCACGATCAATTCTGTAAATATAGGATGCACCCGGGCTTCTTTCTCCGGAATCATCAGCATGAGGATTCCGCCTGCTATGGGCAGGAGCACCGGAGTGACCAACAGCAATTGGTTCATAACAAATCCCCCATTCTCCCGTCCGTCAGAACAGCAGCCCGGCTGCCGCCGACGCTGCATTTAAGATCACGCCCGGGAACATGCCAAGCGCCACGGCTCCGATCGTCATCAGGATCATCGGTACCGTCATAAGAGCGGAAGGCTCCCGCTTCTCCAGGCTGCCGTAATCATAATCTGCTCCAGGGAAAAATCCATGTATCGTGACCGGAAGCAGATATCCGGCCGTCAGAAGAGCGCTTATCAAGAGAATCACAGGTCCCAGCCAGGAGAAAACTCCCGTTCCTGATGAAAGAGCCCCTGTCGCCAGATACCATTTGCTCACAAAACCGCTCGTAGGCGGAATTCCCACAAGGGTAATGGACACCAGTGTGAAGCACCATATGGTCACCGGCATCTCCTTTCCGATCCCCCGAAGCTCCGCCACCTTTGTCTTTCCCGTCTTGTAGATGATGGCTCCGGCTCCCAGAAACAGCGTATTTTTCACCAGGGAATGGAATATCACATGGGCGATCGCCCCTATGAACGCCGCCGGATGGAGAAGAGACAGTCCGAAGAGGATATAGGAAACCTGGCTCACCGTCGAATAAGCCAGCCGCTTTTTCATGATCTTCTCTTTATAGGCCATCATGGAGCCGAGGAAGATCGTCGTCAGGGTAAGTATCAGCCAGACAGTCTGTACCCAGGTCCCCCGGAGGAAATCCGGCCCTATCACATAAAAGACCACACGGATTACGGCCAGCACGCCCATCTTCGTGATCACGCCGGACAGCACGGCGCTGGCAGGAGCCGGCGCTTCCGGATGAGCGGTCGGCAGCCATCCGTGCATGGGAAACATGCCCGCCTTTGTGCCGAAGCCGATGATCATCATAAAAGCAGACGCCAGAAGAAGCCCTTCGTGGCCGGCTGTGGCAGAAGCATCCAGAATCCCGCCGGCCTGGAAGCTTCCTATCGCTCCATATCCCGCAAGAAAGAAGATGCCGAAAAGAGCCATGAAAGCGCCGGCCACCGAATAAAACAGGTATTTAAGGCCCGCCATGATGGCCGGCTTCGTCATCTCATGCAGAACCAGCGGCAGAGATGTGAAAGTCATCACCTCAAAAAACACGTAAAAACCAACCATATTGTCGGCAAAGGACAGAGCCGTCAGCGCCCCCTCCACGATCAGGTAAAAACCGAAGAACCGTTCCTCATGCTCCTCATGGCTCATATAGGAAAATGCAAAGCATCCCACCAAAAGCCATACCGATACCGACAGGCCTGCGAATATCCTGGAGATCGTATCCACATGAAAGGAGATGCGAATCGTATCTGTGAGCTGCCATAAAGTCACAGACACATCTCCCCGTACCAAACAGAGTATGGTAAAAAGAAGCTCCAGCACCAGCGCTCCGAAGACGACCGTGAGCTTTGCTTTCCTCCCTATTTTGGCTTTGGTCAGCGCCAGCGTCAAAATGCCGGCCGCCATGGGGAAAAAGATCGGAAGCAACAATAAAAAATCCTGTTCCATAATACCCTCCCTTATTTTGTCAGCCTGACGCCGCCTTATACAAACATACTGAGTCCGGCGTCAATGGCATTGACGATGGGCTGGGAAAAAAGGCCCAGCACCAAATTTACGATAATAAATAATAACGACGCCACCTTAAGCTTCCCGGAAGCCTGGTGGGACATATCTGCGCCATATTCCCTCTCTGCCGGAGAATAAATACTTATGACCAGACGCAGGAAATAAATAGCGTTCAATATGGTGCTGACTGCCAGCCCGAGGATAGTCGCCACCATTTTATGCGGGCTCTGGACAGCAGCTGTGGCGAACATCAGCTTGGAAATGAATCCTGACAGCATCGGAAATCCAACCATGGACAGCGCGCCCACCGCGAAAGCGATACCCGCTGTCCTGTTCCGGTAGCCGGACCCTCTGAGACTGCGGTAATCTGCTTTTCCGTCCGACACCTCATATAGGCCCACCGCGCTGATAAACAAAAGAGATTTAGTCGCCGCGTGGGTAAAGATATGGAATACGGCCGCCGCCATTCCGGCTTTTGTCCCAAGACCAATACCCATATAAATATACCCGATCTGTGCCACCGAGGAATAGGCGATCATCTTTCTCGTATCCGTCTGCTTGATGGCCTTTACGGATCCCACGATCATGCCGACCAGCCCGAACACGAACAGAGCGTTGATCACCTTGCTGCTCACGACATTCTCGTATCCCAGCACCCGGTAGAATACTTTAATCAGCAGAAATATATAACCCTTCGAAACCAGGCTTGACAAGATTGCGCTGGCCGCAGGGGTGGCATATCCGTAAGTTTCCGGAATCCACGAGTGAAACGGATATAGGCCGCTTTTTATGGCCAGACCGACAGACATGAGCGCTATCACCACCAGAAGAGGCACTTCATAGGAACCGGAAGCCACAATGGCTCCCACCGCTTCCTTGGCCGGCTCCATCAACAGGTGTCCGGTGATGTCGTAGAGCATACTCAGGCTGATCAGGAACATACCGGAGCCAAGAAGGCTCATGACCATATACCGGATGGCCGCTACGATCCCGTGCCCGTCCTGTTTTATCATGATCAGGCCACAGGCCGCGATGGTATTGATCTCCACAAATACATATGCCGTAAACAAATCATTGGTATAGATGAGAGCCAAAAGCGAGCTCATCAGAAGATCCACCAATATAAAGAACAGATTGGTCTTCGTCTCCTCCACGTCGGTAAAAATATGGCTCATGCCGCCCAGCAGCGAAAGGAGCATGATCACGGAAAATCCGGTGGCCGTAAGAGCTTCCAATACACCAGCCCGGATCTCATTGCCCCAGGGCGCCGGAAAATGCCCCATCGAATACGTATAACTGGTTCCCGTCTTCATCGTATACGCCAGAACCGCTGCGGACATGACAAGAACCGCAGTCACCATGAATAGACAAAGGCGCTTCGCCCACGGACCCTTTAAGACAGAAGACAGAATCCCGCAGAACATCGCCAGTATAATGGAGAAAAACGGAAAATTACACACAAAATCCATCACCGCTCCTCCTTCCTCCACTGCATGACTATCTCATCCAGATCCAGAGAACCATATCTTCTGTATAGACGGATAGTCAGAGACAACATCAAGGCTGTCACGCTGACTGACACTACAATCCCGGTTAGCACCAGACCGTCGGGTATCGGGTTCGTATACGCCGCCGGGTCCGTGATCCCGTCGGTCAGGATTGGCACCATTCTTCCGGATATGTATCCCTTGGCCGCCAGAAATAAATATACCGCGGTATCCATGATGTTTAAGCCGATTATTTTCTTTATCAGGTTCTTATGGAGCAGGAGCGTCGTAAATCCAATGCCAAATAAGATCATGGACGCCGTCTCTTCCATATTCGCCGCCAGATGTGCAAGCATCTACATCCCCCCCTTTCGGAACAAGGTATAAAACGCATACATGGTGCAGGCCACCACAAGGCCCACACAAATATTCAGGGGGAGTATCAGCCCGCTGGACAAGATCGCACCGGGCGTCCCCAGAGGAATCCCGCTCTCCATATGATTGGCCCCCGTGAAAAAGGAATAGCTTTTGGCAAGACAGTAAAAGGTAAGAGCCGCCAGGGTGATCCGCCGGAAGGTCTTCTCTGTGAAGAAACGCTCTGTCTTCTTAAATCCAAAGGCGTTCAGATATAAGATCAGGCCGGATCCAATGACCGCACCGCCGGAAAAGCCGCCTCCCGGCGACAGGTGGCCGTTCAAAATAATATAAATGCCAAAGATAAAGATGAGCGGCACCAGGACACAAGATACCTTCTGGAGGATCAGATCATTTTTCGGCTCATATAGCCTGTCGTTCTCTTCTTCTTTCTTCTTCTTCATCTTCTCTTTGCTGCTGGAATTATCCAGGCGCATGAGCACCAGGACACAGGTGGCCGCTATGAACAGTACGCAGGACTCTCCAAAGGTATCAAAAGCACGGTAATCCAGTATCATGCCGGTTACGAAGTTGGTCGCGCCGGTCTCCTCCACTCCCTTTGCTATATAGCGGGCAGAGACTTCATTGTTGATGGGATTATCCGGGCTTCCGAATTCCGGCAGGTATACCACCGTCCATAAGAGCACGCCGATGAGCGTCACACAAAGGAGCACGGAAGCCAGCCGGTAAATAATCCGGAACAGTTTAAGCTCCTTGTTGTGGGCCGTATCATAAACCACAGAATTTATCTTTTCCTCATCAATAAAGGGCTCCCCCTTTTCCGGAAACTGTGCATCTTCATCCTTTTCTCTGTCCAGAGGCTCAATCTCCATCCGTCCTTCCAGAGGGTCGATATCGCCGTCCACCCATTTTTCCAGGCGGTGCCAGCGGCTTTTTTCATAGTCATTCCTCAGTCTCATCCTGCTTCTCCTCTCTGATGGCCCTGATCTTCTTCAAGGTCACAAAAAACAAGATACTGGTGACGCCGGCTCCTACTGCCGCTTCTGTGACAGCCAGGTCCGGCGACTGCAGTATGACCCAGATAACAGCCATGATGGAACTGTAGGACATATAGATGATAATGGATGTCAGAAGCTTCTTCGTAAAACTTACGGACAAGGCACATACGATCAGCCCGGCCAGCAGGCAAAACTCAAATATCCTCATGATGCTCCACCTCGATCTCTCCCAAATCTTCATCCGTCGTCACTTCCAGACGGCTGATCATATGACCTGCCACGGGACTGGCCAGCCAGAAAAAGAGCACCACCAGCAAAAGCTTCAGAGAGTCAAAGCCAATACCCTTCCAGATGATCAGGCCCAGGATTACGAAAAGAATGCCAAGAGTATCCCCAAGGGCAGCGGCGTGCATCCGGTTCAGAGCGCGGCGAAACCGGTTCACTCCGATGGAAGCTGCCAAAAACATCATGATACCAAACAGCAAGAGCGCCGCCGAAATTCCAAAACGTACCCATTCCATCTACTCTTCCTCCTTTTTTTCCGGCCGCTTTTTCTCCGGTTCTCCGGCCGGCTCTTTCTCTTCCTTTTCCAGATATCCCTGATGCTCCAGATTATCCTCTATGGCGGCCTTATCTCCCCGAATCCCTTTCTTCTCCAAATATATCCCGGTGTAGACCTTCGTAAGGACCACCACAGACAAAAAGCTGATCATCGCATATATCAGGCACACATCCACAAGATAGCTCTCTTTCAGATATACAGACAGAATCGCGATGATAACGATCGTCATCGTTCCGATCATATTGACCGCGATGATCCGGTCCGCGGTCTTCGGCCCGCGGACAGAACGTATGATGGATACCAGGACCAAAATGGCCAGGACCACCATACACGCCATAAGAATTCCCTGATAAAGTGTCTCTGCTCCTGTCATCGGCCCGCCTCCATCTTCCGTAAAAGCCGCACGAAATCCGACTCTTCGATTCCTTCTGCCATATCCTTATCCAGACAGTGGACACAGAACTCATTTCCCTCCACGGAAACAGTAATGGTTCCCGGCGTCAGCGTAATGGAATTGGCCAGAAGCACCTTACAGATACCGCTTTTGAGATCTGTCTTAAAATATATAAGTGCCGGCTCCGGCCGGTATTTCTGAGACAGAATCAGGCGAAGGACATTCAGATTCGCCTTGGCGATCTCCTTGACTAAAACACCCAAAAAAGCTAAAAACAGACCTGTATTTTTCAACAACAAAAAATCCTTCCGCAGGCTGTAATCCATAAACCGGCAGATAAATAAATAAACTGCCGCCGAAATTGCCAGACCAAACAGAAAGATTTCCCATGTGAATCTTCCATTCAACATAATCCAGAAAGATAAAAATATAAGATACATCTTGACGAAACCCCTCCCTGTGAATTCTCATCCAACGCCCTTATAGAGTATAACTCTCTTCCCTTGAAAACACAAGGAAACTTTCCGCCTCCTATTTTCCCGTTAAAAGGCATATAAATAAAGTAACAGATGGATCCGCCGAAGAGGAAAATATGATCCAGAATGACAGAATATCCATTTTAGAGACCGGCTTCTCTTTTTGGGAGCATTTATCAGAAGAAGAAAAAGAATTACTGGCAGCTTCCTGCTCCATTGTACAGTTCGAAAAGGGAGCTCTGATCCACCGCCACGATGAAATATGCATCGGCATGCTTCTTGTACTCTCCGGGCAGATCCGCACCTATATCCTTTCCGATGACGGCAGAGAAGTCACCTTGTACCGCCTCTATAAAGGCGATACCTGTATTCTTTCGGCCTCCTGCGTATTGGATGCCGTCGCATTCGATGTGCTGATAGAATCGGTGGAGCCGACAGAAGCCCTGCTCGTGCCCCTTCCCGCTTTCCACCGGCTGATGACACAGAATGTCCACGTGGAATTGTTCGCCTATAAGCTGTCCACCGAACGGTTTTCTGACGTCATGTGGACCATCCAGCAGATATTATTTATGGGGGCAGACAAGCGGCTCGCCATCTTTCTGTGGGACGAGACAGCAAAGACCGGTGAAGATACAATTTCCTACACCCATGATCAGATAGCCCGCTACATCGGAAGCGCCAGAGAGGTGATCTCCCGGATGCTTAAATATTTCAGCGAAGAAGGGATTGTCTCTCTGTCCCGCGGCAAAATCCGTATTCTCGACCGCAGCCGGCTCAAAGGCTATCTGTGACTCAGTCACAGAACCGTATCGAAATTCTCCGTATACTATTTAGTAAAGAAATAAGGAGTTATCAATATGTCAGTCAAAACCATAACAAAGCAAAATTTCCATAGAGAAATCATGAATTCAGCGAAGCCGGTGCTGCTGGATTTCTGGGCTGAATGGTGCGGACCCTGCCGCATGCTCTCTCCTGCGGTAGACGCCCTCGCCGGAGAAAGGCCGGACATCACCGTCGGAAAAGTAAATATAGACGAACAGGCAGATCTGGCAAGGCAGTTCCGGATCATGAGCATCCCTACACTTGTCGTCCTCAAGGACGGAAAAGTGACGGCACAAAAAGCAGGCGTGCAGTCCAAAGAAAACATCCGGGCTATGCTGTACAGTTAGGGTATAATATTAGATACTTTTTGGAATTATTTTATTTAATTTCGATTAAGCTCCAGTTAGGCACCGGCAAAAGTTCCGGACCGTCACGATTTCGGTTCGCTGGCGACGCAGGGGCCGCTTTATCCCCGCTCCGGCAGTACCACTCACATGTCGACGGGAAATCTTTATGATTTCCCGTCTCCTGTTCGTTCAGAAACGGAATCGGTATTTTCGTTTCTGCCTCCCTCCGCCCGGGGAACACCGGCCGCTGCCCTGCGGCGCTCACCTTTAGGCCGGCCCGGAATCTTTCTGCCGGTATTCTTTTTGCCGCACCTTTTCGGATGACTTCTATCCCCTTGATTCCAGAAAAGGATCGGATATCCACACGGCCCGCGCGCCTTACGGCAGCGGGCTGCGGTGAGCCGCTCCAATGGTTTTCAAAACACGTGGAAGCCTTATCTCGGTGCGGAAAGAGGAGCAGGAGGAATGATTCGGTCCCATCGTAAGGCGGGCGCACTTTATGCGTCAAGGCACAAAAAAAGCGGCCCGGCGTATTCTGCCGGGCCGGAGCTTTCGCCCTGTCCTTAATGTCTCAGGATTTTCCGAATAACACAACATACGATTCCAAGTCCGCTGCAGACATAGACCCAGGACTGGCCGGCGGCCAGCACCAGGAAAAACTGTCCCAGGCCGCTCAGGACATGGGGGCTTCCAGGCAGATAGAGCGCCGTCCTGGCCGCCAGGAATGTGAGCCCCGCAACTATCACAAAAGGAATAAGTCCCCGCCCTGTATCGAATCTTCTCATCCTGCCGTCGCAGGCCATGCGTCTGCGCGTGAGGATCCAAAGGGCCGATATCGCGCCATACGCCAATAGCGCCGCCGCCAGAATAAGGTAGAGTCCCTCCGCATAATTGCGGTCAGAAACCACCTGGGTCATGGGACCCAGCACATCCCTCTGGCTCCAAAAACCCGTAAGCAGCCGGATGGTCATCCCTCCCATCAGTACAAAGGACGCAAGACGCAGAGCGAGAGGCAGTATCCTGCCCAGAGTTCCTCCGACAGCCTTCCCCGTCACCCTTCCCACAGATTTCACGGAAGACGCGGCGCGGCCTTTTTTCTTTTTCTTCTTTCTGGTCACCTGTTCCTCATAAACAGTCCGGTTCCCCGGACGGCTCTTTTTTCCGCTCTGTTTCTTCTCACTATAAATATCGCCGTTTTTCGGATATCTCTTTTGTGAATCCGGATCGTATGGATCTCTTCCATATTTACCGTATTTCTTTCCGTAGCTTTCTTTCTTCTCTTCGTATTCCGGGTTCACCAAAGACTCATTTTCTTCCCTGTGGTAAACGCTTCTCTGTTCCTCTCCGTCATACTGCTCCAGCGGTTCCAGCACCACCGTCTCGTCAAGATCCGTTTCCTCCCGGAAAAGCCTCTCTCCGGTATCCGCCGCCCAGGCGTCATCCTGCGGTACGAAATCCACGCCTGAAAAATCGTCTGCCGCCCGCGCTGTCCGTTTCCCCGGCCCCGTTAAAAGCGTCCCGCAGCTGCTGCAAAATTTACCTTCCGTTTCTCTTCCGCATTTTGGACAAATCATAATTCTCATCCCCTATATAAATAACAATCTTGCTTTCCCAGTATCAAATATATGCCATTCTAACACAATGCGACAAAAAACGCAAAATTTTCACAGAAACATCACACATCCGAAACCTGGAAACAGGGGATAAGACAAAGCAAGAACCCTTTATATCTGCCGGTAATCCGATGCAGGGCCGCTGAACACATATCTCAGATATGCCACAGAATTCCTGGCGTCTTCGTCCAGCTGCTCTTTGGAAGCGCTGTTGCTCAAATCCCTCCAGATCTTGATATCGCTTCCCACCTCGCCGCCGTCCAACACAAACGGCTCCATGACAACATTTTTGTCATATCCGATCCTTCTCAGCGCATGGCCGATCTCACACCAGGGCAGATTCCCTTTTCCCGGCACCCGCCTGTTGTTTTCTCCCACATGGAAGTGGCCCAGGCGGCTGCCCGCCGTCAAGATTGCGTCCACCATACTGTCCTCTTCAATATTCATATGGAACGTATCCAGCATCACCTTTGCGGCCGGCACATCCACTTCCTTTACAAACTCCACCGCCTCCTTCGCCGTATTGAGAAGGTATCCCTCAAACCGGTTCAAAACCTCCAGGCAGTAGTCCACTCCACATTCTCCGGCGATTCTGGATACGGTTCTGACATTTTTCACGCTCCGCTCCCAATCTCCTTTTTTGTCAATGGGCTTCGTGTAATCCACCGGCCAATAGGAATAAATACCGCCGCCGATGGTGTGGATATCCAGATATTCCAGCTTTTTTAGAATATCTGTATAAAACTCGACAGCGTGTTTCGTTACGGCCTCGTCCGCGGAACCTAGGTTTTCTTCCGCAGAAGGGCCGTATCCCGCAGTCAGGGTGATCCCTTGGGCTTTCGCCTCTTCCTTAAAGGCCGTAAGCTCGGCTTTGCTGATGTCTTTAAGGGCTGCACAGGAAATCTCCAAAATGTCAAACCCCAGCTTTTTCACCTTCTCTATGTATTTCCTCTGGTCCGCTCCCCACTTCTTTTCCCAGTAAGCAAAATAGATACCATATTTCATTTTCTTTTCTCCCTTTTCCATGTCACTGCCGTTTTAACTGGACCTCTTTCTCATACCGCTCCACTTCCGCGAACCAGCCAAATCCCACCGGCACATTCTCCATTTCACAGATGTGATCCCAGACTGCCTGGAAAGGCATCGTCTTCATTTCTTCCATGAGAGCCAGACGCTTCGTGTAGTTTCCTTCATTTTCATAGGTCCGCAGCTCCTTTGTCGGCTCCAGGAAAGCTTTCAGAAGCGCTTTCTGTGTGTTGCGAAGACCGATCACTCCTGCCGCCACCCGGTTTATGGAAGCGTCAAAATAATCCGTTCCAATGTGCACCCGGTCAAGCCATTCGTTCCGTACGATCTCATTCATGATGTTCTGAGTCGTATCGTCAAACGCCACCACATGGTCACTGTCCCATCTCATGGGCCTGGTGACATGCAGAAGGATCTCATCACATAGGAACATAAGAGAGGATATCTTGTTCGCCACTTCCTCCGAAATATGGAAATGACCGGCGTCCAGTGTGACCGGAAGATGATGTTTCGCCGCATACGCCATATAGAATTCATGAGAGCCTACCGTATAGGCCTCCACTCCTATGCCAAAAAGCTTGCTCTCCAGAGAATCCATATTATGAACGCGGTCTGCCTTCCGATCAAAAACGCGGTCCAGGGATTCTTCCAGCCTTTTTCTGGGAGCGTACATATCCGCGGGCATATCCTTGTAGCCGTCGGGGATCCAGTAATTCGTCATACATCTTATCCCAGTCTCCTGTCCCAGATATTCGCCTATCTCACTGGCGCGTCTGAAATGCTCGATCCAGAATTCCCGCACCCTTTCATCCGCGCTGCTAAGAGTAAACCCAGAATTTGCCATGGGATGCCCTGAGCAGCTAGGGTTAAAATCCAGCCCGATTCCGTTCTCTTTCGCCCAGTCCACGTAGTAACGGTAATGCTCCTTTTCAATCCTGTCCAGGTCGATTCCCGGCTCGGCTGAAGCGATCATCTTGGATTGGACGCTTAATTTATGTCTGCCCGGAATCAAAGAGAACACTGTTCCCGCGTCCTGTACCAGCTGTTCCGCATTCTTCGCCGCTCCCGGATAGTTGCCTGTCGCCATGACTCCTCCCCCGGTTCCGGCCTCCACCTGCAGAAACCCCTTGTCGTCGTCCAGCTGCCACGCATTGAAAGAGATCCTGACGGCTAGAAGCTTCTTCACTGCTTCCTCCGTATCCACCCCCATCTTTGCGTAGCGCTCCTTCGCCAGTTCATAAGCTTGTTCTGTTTTGCTTCCCATATCCTTTCTCCTTTCTGATTTTAATGCCATAGTGGCTTTTTTCAATAATGTAAACGTTTACTCATGCCCGCTTCGCCGCCGGACCAAAAAACCGGCGGGCAAATTCACTCCCGGCGTTTCTCCGTGGACTCCCGCTCTGTCAGCCGCACCGGTATCACCCGGTGACACCCTCCCGCCGTTTTCCCCTCGATCAATTCCAGCATTTCTTTCGCAGCAATCCCGGCCATCTGTTTCACATCCTGATGAACGCTGGTAAGCGCCGGCTCATATATGGCCGCGAGGGGCGTATCGTCAAAGCCGGTCACCATGACATCCTCGGGCACTTTTCTGCCGCGTTCCCGAAGAGCCATGACTGCTCCCGCCGCCAGTTCATCCGTGGTACACATGATCCCGTCAAAGAAGATGCCGGCCTCCAGAGCCCTTCCCACGGCCTTCCTGGATGCTTCTGCCGAAACACTGTCCGCATAAAAGGCAAGTTCCATATCCAAGGGCCTCCCGGCTTCCGCCATGGCCCGGCAATAGCCCCTGTATCTGGCTTCCTTGTTCCAGTCGTTTCCCTTGTCCCGGAGGACAGCTATTCTCCTGCAGCCTCTTTCCACCAGCTTACCGGCCGCCTGATATCCTCCGCTTTCATTATCGGACTCAATGAGTACGATCTCCTTCTGACCCTCGTATCCTTCCGGCCGCCTGTCCAAATAGGCCACCGGCATGTCCTCGATCTCCGTATGTATCCTGCTGCCCGAAATGAACAGGATTCCGCTGACCTGGTGGGCGAGCAGAGTATCCACATGCCGCTTCTCCAAACGTTCATCTTCATTGGTATTGCAGATCAGCGTAGAATACGAATATTTAAACATCTCCATCTGTATCTCCAGGACCAGACCCGCAAAGTGACGGCTCAGAATATCCGGGACGATGATTCCCACCACATCGGTCCGCCTGGTCTTAAGCTCCTTGGCCGGCAGGTTCGGCACATAGTGATATGTCTCGATGATCTCCCGCACTTTGGACTCCGTCTCCGCTGAATACCGCCCGTTCTGATTGATTACCCGGGATACGGTGGCTACAGATACTCCTGCAAGCTCCGCTATTCTTTTTATCGTAATTTTCTTTTCCATAAATCACACCTTGACCATCCGTTCGCGTAAACGTTTACTCATCAATGAACAGTGTACCTCAAAACTGGCTTTGTTTCAATCCTTTTATAAAGGAAATGATTTTTTTCTTCACCGCAGCGTCTGTTCCGCGAATCCAACGGGAATATCATTTTCGTAGATCCATTCAGAAACGTGTTCTATCGTCAATTCAAAAAACACCTCGTCTGATTCTATAAATTCATCTTCTTTGCCAAAGGAATCCGGATATCGGGAAATATACGCTTTTTTCAGTTCTGTATTGCCGCTGCCGAACGCGGAGCCTAAGAATCTCGCTTTCCCTGTGAAATAAAATTTTCCAGCGCATACGGCGATATTGGGGTTGGCTGTCATCTCTTTCGCTTTTTTTGAGGAAGCCGACGTCCGGATATATAAGTTCAGGCCAATGTTCAGGGGACTGACAGGCCTTGAAGAAACGACGTCGTGAACGCTTGTCGATAAATAGATAACTTCCGCTTTATCCAACGTCTCTTCCAGTTTTTCTAAATTGATCTCCATGCTTTCTCCTCTCCCATTCTCTTGATCTTCATGCCAAATAAATCCTCTTAAATATACCTCCGGCAGAAAAAAATGTCAATTTTCGTTTACTCCCATATTCTGTCTCACCTGTTCTCCTTGTTTCGCGGCGGCAGAAATGATATTATTGGGATAATGATGCTCGGCTGTCACCTTTAAATATATTTGCGTGGAAAGAGGGGCTTTTGACAATGGATAAAATTCTGATCGTGGAAGATGACAAAAAGATCAGGGAAGAGCTTCGCACAGCTCTCGAAAAGAAGGGCTACTCCTGTGCTCTGATCGAGCAGTTCCAGAATGTGGCAGAGCAGATCATAAGGGAAGAGCCTTTACTCGTGCTCCTGGATCTGAATCTGCCTGTCAACGACGGATTTTACATCTGTCAGGAAATAAGGAAAAGTTCTGACGTGCCTATAATTGTGGTGACAAGCTCTGACAGTGATATGGATGAACTGATGAGTCTGAATGTGGGGGCGGATGACTTTATCACAAAACCGTACAACATGCACATCCTGCTGGCCCACATTGCAACTGTGCTCCACCGGGCATATGGCAGGAAGACGTCTATGACTCTTTCTCACAACGGTCTCACCTTGGATATTTTAAAGAGCCGTATGTCCTATCAGGGAAAAGAGGCGGACCTGACAAAAAATGAAATGGGGATTCTCAGAATGTTGATGGAGAACTACGGAACGATCATCTCAAGATCCGATCTGATCTGCCAGCTATGGGAAATGGAAGAATTTGTAGAAGACAGCACTCTGAACGTAAACATTAACCGTCTTAGAAAAAAACTGGCGGATCTGGGACTGAACGATTACCTGGTGACAAAGCGGGGTCAGGGGTACATGATATGAAAATTTCAGAATATGTCAGGGATAAGTGGGCCTTTATCGGGACTGGAGTGCTCCTTTACGCTGTAGCGGCCTGGTTTCTCTGGATGACGGGAACGGAGCTTCCGGTGATCATTATGACCGGAATCCTCTATTTTTCGGGCTTTGCGGGGATAGGGGCATATGACTGTATGCAGAAAAAACGGTACTATGACAAGCTGAACGAGGCCTGGGAAGAACTGGAGGAGAAATCCTATCTGACTGAGATCATAAAATTCCCCGGCTTTTATGATGGAAAGCTGATGTATGAAGTTATCAGAAAAAATGAAAAATATCTGAATGACATCATCGCCGATCAGCAGGCGGAAATGATGGAATATAAAAAATATGTGGAAACATGGGTCCACGAAATCAAGACTCCGATCGCAGTGGAGCATCTGATCATCGAGAATAACAAAAGCCCCATTACCTCAAGCCTGGAAGAAGAGGTGGATAAAGTAGAGGCTTATGTAGAACAGCTGTTATATTACACGAAAAGCGGAAGTCTCGAGGGAGACTATATGATACAGCCGGTCATCCTGAAGAAGCTGGTGAGCGAGGCGATTCGGAAAAATAAAAAGATGATGGTCGCCGTTGGTATGATCCCAAAGCTTGAAAACCTGGAATACGAGATTCTCACAGATACAAAGTGGATGGGATTTATTTTGGGCCAGATCATTACGAATTCCGTAAAATATAGTGACTCCCATAAAAAGCCTCATATCACATTTGAAGCCGCAAAAAGTGAAAAGCATATGATAGAGTTCTCCGTTTGGGATAACGGGATTGGAATTCCCGAAGGTGACCTCTCCCGGGTATTTCTGAAAGGTTTCACAGGTGAAAACGGAAGGCGGGTCCGGCATTCCACAGGCATGGGACTATATCTGTGCAAAAGCCTTTGCGACAAAATGGAGATCCCTCTTGAGATTCATTCTAAATGCGGAGAAGGGACAAGAATCAACTTTCTTTTTAAACAGAATTAAAGCATTAAAGCTTCCCGCCTTTTATAGCTAAAACGCAGGAAGCTTTTTATATTACGATAATGTAATCTTTCTGTTATGAACATACGTGGTACAGAAGCTGTTTTAGTGATAAACTGAGTTCAGTACAAGTGAAACAGAAAGGAGAGCCAGAGAATGAAACCAGTTTTGACAGTAGACAACTTAGAAAAGTTTTACAAAAATAAAGGAAACATCACCAAGGCAGTGAACCACATCAGCTTTGAGGTGCAGGAAGGGGAATATGTGGGAATCATGGGAGCGTCGGGAAGCGGTAAGACTACGCTCTTAAACTGCATCTCTACCGTCGACCGTGTGACGGCGGGGCACATTTATGTAAACGGAAAAGATGTCACTGATAGGAAGGAATCTGCACTGGCAAGATTCAGAAGGGAGGAACTGGGTTTCATTTTCCAAAACTTCAACCTCCTCGATACCCTGACAGGTCGGGATAACATCGCATTGGCACTGGCGATTCTCGGAGAGGACCCAAGGAAAATCGACGGCATGGTGGAATCTGTCTCCAGAGAACTCGGGATTGAAAAAATCATCGATAAATATCCTTACGAGATGTCGGGAGGACAGCAGCAGAGAATCGCCTGCGCCAGAGCGATCATCACGAATCCGTCCCTCATTTTGGCGGATGAGCCCACCGGAGCGCTGGATTCCAAATCTGCCGGCATGCTGTTAGAGAGCCTGAGCCTTTTAAACGAAGAAAAAAATGCAACCATCCTTATGGTGACGCACGATGCCTTTACCGCCAGCCACTGCAAACGCATCCTGTTCCTGAAGGACGGGCAGATCTTCAATGAGCTGGTGCGCGGAACGGATTCCCGAAAAGAATTTTTTGATAAGATCATGAAAGTAGTTTCCTTGCTGGGAGGTGAAAAGAGTCATGCGTTCTAGGAAAAAAGCTTCCAAAAAATTTTTTGACAAGCTGGCCTCCAGAAATGTCAAAAGAAGTGCAAGGGACTATTTCATCTATTTTTTCACACTCACCTTTGCAGTATGTCTTTTTTATACCTTTAACTCGATAAAAGCACAGTTCGGCATCCTTGGCATCCCGGATACTCTGAATTATCTGGCGGCGTCCCAGGCGGCTGTCGCGGCCGTTTCCGCGGTTTCCTGCGTCATCATCGGCTTTCTCGTGGCATATGCAAACAACTTCCTGATGAGACGAAGAAAAAAAGAATTTGGAGTATATTTTGTACTGGGAATGGACCGGAAGGACGTGGGCCGCCTTCTCATGAAAGAGACAGGAAAGATAGGGGCCGCATCCCTGGTATCCGGACTTCTTTTGGGAATCTTCGCTTCTCAGGGACTTTCCATGATAACAGCCAGGCTGGCAGGAGCGGGGCTTACCAGTTACCACTTCGTATTTTCACCGGCAGCCATGGGGGCGGCGGTCATCTTTTTTGCCGTCACATTCGCATGCGTCCATATCTTCAACGTTCATCAGATCAAAAAAATGAAACTGATAGAGCTTCTTTATGCAGAGCGTAAAAATGAAGAAATGCCGGAGTCAAAGAAAAAAGATGGTCTCATCACTCTCCTATCCATCCTTCTGATGGCGGCAGGATACTTTGTCATCTTCAAATGGGCCGGTTCCTTCTTTATGATCTCCATCCTGGCAGGAGGCGGGCTGATAGCATCCGGGACCATCTTATTCTTCCTTTCGGCAGCAAGCGCGGTGATGCGCTTCCTGAAACGGAAAAAACGCTTTTACTATCGCGGCCTCAACATGTTCGATGTAAATCAGCTGGGAAGCCGCCTCAAAACAGCCGGTGTCTCCGTCGCTGTCGTATGTATCCTGATGTTCCTCGCCGTATCCGCCATGGGAATCAGCATGGGGCTTGGGCAGAGCAGCATCATCGGAAAGAAAAAGCTGGTGCCGTATGATATCAGCATTGAGTATACCTTTGGAAGTGAAAAGGACAAAGAACTCATGGCCCATTCTATTTTAGAAGAACTGAAAAATAAAAACGCAGAGCTTACAGAATATTTGGGGCCGACTGTCGAGTTCACCGTGTACCGTATCGGCGATTTAAAGGATCATGAGCTTTTTGGACCGTATGCACAAAGTAATAAAGAAGAAAAATTATATGGAGACTATCTTGTCACCGTAATCGGGCTTGAGGACTACAACAGTATTTTAAAGCTTCAGGATAAAGAAACCGTGTCACTGAATGATGACCAGTATGCCCTCGTCTACAATAACCCAGATGCAAAAAAGGTCTTGGAACGATTTGCCGAGGCCCAGGAAAAACCGATGGAGGTGGGAAATACTCTTCTGACTTTAAAGAAGGGAGCGATCTATGAGACCACCCTGAACAATCAGAACGTATTTGCCGATACGGGTGTCCTGCTCGTCCCCCAGAAAGCCGCCGAAAACAGCAAGCCATATATGAAAATCAGCAACAGCATGTATAAAGGGAACGAGAATAACGCTTATACCGCCCTCAAAAAAGATATGCTGGACGTCAATATCTTCAATTACAGAAGCAAAACAGATCTGCTGGTAGAACTGATGTCGAACCAACTGACGGACATCTATGTGGGAAATTACCTTGGAATCACCTTTTTAGTCACAGCAGGAGCTGTCCTCGCGCTGCAGCAGCTCACCCAGTCCTCCGAAAATGTAAAAAGATATAAGCTTCTGTCTGAGCTGGGAGCCGGGGAACGGGAAATGAAAAAGTCCCTCCTGACACAGATGAAAGTATACTTCGGGCTTCCGTTTGCTGTGGCCGCCGTACACTCCGTTTTCGTAATTGCCGGAGTTTATCAGGTCATTCCCTATCTGACTGCGGGAACGATCATGCAAAATGTATTGTTTGGAGCCGGGCTGGCGGCAGGCATCTACATGGTATACTTTATGACCACTTACGCGGGAAGCAGGCAGATCCTCAAACTATACCTTTGAATATCTTTTAACCAAACTTCTCTCCATAACTAGATGAGACAGGAGGAAATCCGCTTCCATCCAGGCGGCTCGCTGGCAGCCGTAACCAGAATTTTACGGCCTCCAGTCGGTCCTTTCCAACTGACATGGATAAACCTAAATTTTTCCATGTCAGATTCCAACAAAAATCCGCATGATATGCGATTTTTGCCTCCCTGCGGCCGGAAAGATTCTGCTAACGCCTTTGCGGCGCTCGCCTTACGATGGAATCGGATTATTCCTCCTGCTCTTCTTTCCGCACCGAAATAAGCTCCCATTCGTTTTAAAATCCATCGGGGCGGTCCACCGCAGCCCGCTGCCGTAAGGCGCGCGGGCCGTGCGGATATCCAATCCTTTTCTGGAATCAGGGGAACTGAAATCATCCGAAAAGGTGCGGCAAGCAGGATACCGGCAGAAAGATTCCGGGCCGGCCTAAAGGTGAGCGCCGCAGGGCAGCGGCCGGTGTTCCCCAGGCGGAGGGAGGCAGAAACGGAAAATCCGATTCCGTTTCCGAGCGAACGGGAGACGGGAAATCATCAAGATTTCCCGCCGACATGTAAGCGGTACTTCCGGAGCGGGGATAAAGCGGCCTCTGCATCGCCAGCGAACCGAAATCGTGACGGTCCGGAACTTCTGCCGGTGCTAAATTGGAGCTTAATCAGAATTAATTAAAAATAATTCCAAAAAGTGTTTTGTACTATAAAAAAGCCGCCGGATACGAGGTACACGGTATTGTCCTGCACGTATTTCTCCGTTCTCCATATTATACCAGTAAGCAAAACTCATAGGAGAACGACCCATTGAACATGAAAACCCTGACGAAACGGCTTCTCTGCCTCTCCCTCTGCTTACTCGTCCTGATTGGGACAGTATCCGGCTGCAGAAAAAAAGCAGACAGCGGGAAGACGGATGCCGAAAAGACAGAGGCCCCCAAGCAGGAAGCCCTGACCCCCGTTACCTTAAGCGAAGTGGCACATTCCATTTTCTATGCGCCTCAATATGTGGCCATTGAAAACGGATATTTTGAAGAAGAAGGCATCGACCTCACCCTCATCAACAGCGCCGGAGCCGATAAGGTAATGACCGCCATGATCTCCGGCGGCGCCGACATCGGTTTCATGGGTTCTGAGGCCAGCATCTATGTCTACGCAGAAGGAAGCTCTGACTATGCGGTGAATTTCGCCCAGCTGACCCAGCGAGCCGGCAATTTCCTGGTGGGAAGGGAAGCAGATGAAGATTTCAAATGGGAAGACCTGAAAGGGAAAAAGGTCCTCGGCGGCCGCGCCGGCGGCATGCCTGAGATGGTATTTGAATACATTCTGAAAAAGAACGGGATCGATCCGAAAACTGATCTGACCATCGACCAGAGTATCGATTTCGGTCTGACTGCAGCCGCTTTCATAGAAGGCGACGCGGACTACACCGTGGAATTCGAGCCCTTTGCCACCAAGATTGAATTGGAAGACGCCGGAAAAGTCGTGGCGTCCCTCGGCGTGGATTCCGGATATGTCCCCTACACGGCTTACTGCGCGAAGCAGAGCTACTATTCGGAGCATCCGGAAATCATCCAGGGCTTCACAAACGCGATTCAAAAAGGCCTTGACTATGTGAACAGCCATACCGCCGAAGAAATCGCCAAAATCATACAGCCTCAGTTTTCTGAGACCGAGGAGAGCACCATCGCCGCGATCGTCGGCCGTTATCTGGATCAGGACACCTGGAAAGAAGATCTGGTCTTCAGCGAAGACAGCTTTAACCTGCTGCAGGATATTCTGACGGAAGCCGGTGAGCTGAAGGAAAAAGTCCCTTATAAAGAACTGGTTAATACTGAATATGCGGAAAAAGCTGCAGAAACAGCTAAATAACAGGTTTACCCGATAAGAAAGAGAGCGCTGCCGAATAGATGAACTTAATCTATGGAGCAGCGCTCTTTCTTTATTCTTCTGTCTCTACTGCGTCTGTCTTATAAATGAACTTCACGCTTCCGCTCATATCTCCTGAGATTCCTGCAAAGGATCTATAGTTCTTAGAGACATCTGCGGTAGCCCGGAGTCTGGATACCAACACATCCAGGTCCCCGTCGACCGCATCCACCAGCTTCTGTATCCCCTCTTCGCTGAACTCCTTCAGACCGTCAGATAACTGCAATGCTCCGTCGGCCAGCTGTGATACCCCATCCGTAAGGGCGCTGCCGCCGCTTTGCAGCCGGCTGATTCCCTCGCGGAGAGTCCCCGCGCCGTCGTAAAGATCTGACGCTCCGGCAGCCAGCTCAGAGGCTCCGCCCAGGAGTGCTCCGGCTCCGTCATTCGCTTCGGCAACACCGGCGGTATAGCTCAGCAGGCCGTTATAAAACTCATGGTAACCGTCCAGCTGGGCCTTAAGGGCCGCTATACTTCCGGCTCCGTTTCTGGCGCTTTCCACAGCGGCATTGATCTGAGACGTCACCTCGCTGCTCTGCATATTCTGCTGGATCAGCTCCTGAACCTTGGATTCTGTGGCAGCGGCGATCTGTCCCAGGATATCGGACGACTGCATCTGATTATCCACAGCTGCCGCGACCATGGCCTGGGTATCGGCATCTACTCCGCCTGCATTCACGGCAGCCTCATACTGCTCCGCCGTCATCGGCATTCCGGCCGCCTGCAGAACTCCTTCCAGTACCTTTCCACGGACAGCGATTTCGACCTGAGCGCGGATGGCCGTTTCCTGAGCGCGCACCTTTCCGGTCACCGCATCAAGCGCCGTATTATAGGCCATGTTGTATACGGTGTTCTCATCCAGGGAGCCTTTGACCCCATCCAGCACCTCCGCATAGTTGTCAATGGTGAGCGCCGGTACAGAAAGCCCTGCCGCCGCCAACTGGCTGTCCGCGGCCGCCAGCAGAGAATCAAACACCTGTCTGGCTCCTCCGTTCAAAGTCTCATTATTGGCAGCCAGTTTATTCAGTCCTCCGGCCAGATCGCCGGCCCCGTCTTTGAGGCTCTGAGATCCGCTCTTTAATGCTCCGGCCCCGTCTGACAAGGCCCCCGCTCCAGACGCCAGCTGGCTGACTCCGTCAATCAGCTCTCCCGACTTGCTCTGCAGAGTCTCCAGACCGTCGTATAATGCGGAAGAGCCGTCCAACAGTTGTTCCATGGCATCGGATAGTTTATCCAGAGACTCTTTCAGTTTGTCAATGGAATCTCCATCCTCCAGGTCGATATCAGAAAATACTTCATTTGTCGCCAGCGACAGAGTGGCGGCCACTTCAAAATCTGTCACATCGGCCGTGATCTCCACATAGCCCGGAAGTTCTATTTTTTCCTTGTCAATATTCAGATTCTCCTGGAGTCCGGGCATCGCGATTCCTGCAACGATGGTATGGCTCCCATCATTTACCAAACGTCCATTGGAAACCTCCACATTCTTAAACTGCTCATTGTCCAGTATCATACCGGTCAGCATCACAAACGGCACATAAATCTTTTGTTTTTCTCCCTCGATCTCCACCTCTTCATATTGATTGTTGGTATAGTCGAACCGCATGGTGACTTTTCCGCTCTTTCCGGCCAGCTCCTCCGCAGAAATGGCTTTCCCGTCCAGCCTGTAGCTGATGGACATGGTAACCGGAAGTTCCTTGCGGATATCTCCTTTATAATAAATATCATTGCCCTCTGCATCCCAGACGCGCATGCCGCCGTCGTTCACGGTGCAGCTTTCTTCTCCGTTCACGTTCGTCACATTGTCAAGCTCTGAACGGTCATTCACCTGTGCTTTGCCGATGCTGTTCTTTATCCAGTCGCTTACAATGACCTTCCTGGGGGAACCGTCGGCGTTTGCTATTACATAAACCGTCTCATCCTTTGATACGTCTCCTTCTGTGGCTTCCTGTTCCTTTTCCCCTCTAGAAGCTTCTGTTTCTGCCGTCTCCTTTTCCGCCGTTCTTCTGGTTTTCGCTCCGGCGGCATAGGATATCGCTCCCACCAGACTAAACACCATCACAGCGCACAGAATCAGGGAAAGGATTTTAACTGATCTCTTTTTCATGTCTTTCATAATGCAACCTCCGAATCATTTTTTCGTTTCCATCCTCTTTTTTTGCCTTTATCTTCTTTTTTCCGGAAGCCGATGCTCGTCGCACAGATTACCCGGTCAAACAGCATGAACATAGCCGGAAGAATCAAAATCACACAGAACATGCTCACAATGGCTCCGCGGGCCATCAGATTACATAAGGAGCTGATCATATCGATATCCGAATAACAGGCCACTCCGAAGGTGGCTGCAAACAGCCCCAGCGCGCTGACGATGATCGACGGAATGGACGCCGCCAGGGCATTTCCCACAGCCGTTTTTTTATCCAGTCCGGAATATCGTTCACTTTTATACCGCGTTGTCATCAAGATCGCGTAGTCGACCGTGGCTCCCAGCTGAATGGTGCTGATGCAGATCGGCGCGATAAAGGGCAGAGACACATTGGTATAATGCGGCAGTCCCAGATTGATGAAAATTGCAAATTCTATGACAGCCACCAGGATGAACGGCAGGGAAATGCTTTTTTCCACGATTGCGATGATAAAGAAAATCGCGATGATGGATATGGCGTTCACCACCTTGAAGTCCGTATCCGTGACCTCTATCATATCCTTTGTACAGGGAGCCTCCCCGATCAGCATACCATTCTTGTCATACTTTTTGAGTACTGCGTTCAGCCCGTCTATCTGATCGTTGACCTCATTGCTGGCCGTCTTGTATTCTGAATTCACCAGCAAAAGCTCCCATTTATCACTTTTCAGGATACTGCTGATGGATTCTGGTATCATTTCCTCCGGTACCAGAGATCCGACTACAGAATCCATTCCCAGCACATATTTCACACCGTCCACGTCTTCCATTTCCTTTATCATCGCTTTCGTCTCTTTCTGAGACAGCGAGGAATCTGCCAGTATCATATGGGTGGAACCCACCTGGAAGGTTTCCTGAAGCTTTGTGTTGGCAATAATATTATCCATATCTCTCGGAAGACTGACCGACAGATCGTAATAGACCTCGCCGTTGGTCTTTTTATATCCGCCGTAGGCAGGAATCAGGATCAGCACAAACAGGACCAGAAATATAGGGAACCGCCTGGTAACAAAGCCTGCCACCTTATCCGCCTTCGGAATCAGAGATTTGTGCATGGTCTTTTCCAGCGGTTTATCCAGGACCAGGATGAGCGCCGGCAGCGTCGTCACACATCCGATCACGCCCAGGATGACTCCTTTCGCCATGACTATGCCGAGGTCCCTGCCCAAGGTAAAGCTCATAAAGCAAAGGGCGATAAAACCCGCGATCGTCGTAACGGAGCTTCCGATCACAGAAGTAAGTGTTTCCTTAATAGCCACCGCCATGGCTTTTTTTCTGTCGGTCCGACGCCGCTTCTGTTCACTGTAGCTGTGCCACAGGAAAATTGAATAATCCATCGTGACTGCCAGCTGGAGTACCGCCGACAAAGCCTTTGTCAGATAAGAAATCTCACCCAGGAAATAATTGGTCCCCATATTTAACAGGATCGCCATGCCGATGCTTATGAGGAAAACAAACGGTATCAGGAAATTATCCATAAAAATCATCATGGCTGCACAGGCCAGAAGGACCGCTATCCCCACATAAATCGGCTCCTCCTTCTCACAAAGCTCCTTTAAGTCCGTGACGAGTGCCGACATTCCGGATACAAAGCACTGCTCTCCTGTGACCTCTCTGACGGCCTGTATGGCTCCCATGGTCTCATCGGATGATGTGGAACTGTCAAAGAATACGGCCATCATAGTGGCATCCCCGGAGTTAAATGCTCGATACAGCTTATCGGGAAGCAAATCCATGGGGACCGACAGATCCAGAATACTGTCATACCACAAAACAGTATCCACATGTTCTACCTGTTCAATCTTCGCTTTGAGCTCTGCTACTTTCTTTTCCGGCATTCCCTCCACGATGACAAAGGAAAAAGCTCCTTTTCCAAAATCCTCCATCAGGATATCCTGCCCTTTTACCGTGTCCATGTCCTCCGGCAGATAATTCAGCATATCATAGTTGATCCTTGTCTTTGCCATTCCGACTGCCGAAGGGACCAGCAGCAAAACGGCAAGTATCAGAATGGGTATCCGGTACTTAACCACCGCTTTTCCGAACTTCATCTCTATTTCTCCTCCTCTTTATATTCTTCTATGATCACGATATCCGGTTTCCTCCCCTTGATGATCTTTACGGCACAAAGCGCCACACACAGGTTCAGGATTCCCTCCGCCAGCAGCGTGATTCCTACCATGACCATGAGAATGGATGCCCCTGCGAAGGGATCGATGACCAGCAGAAGTCCAAAAAGACCCGTGACTACCGCCGTCAGACCGATGACCCACCATTTCCCGATTCCAAATCGTTTCGCGTCTACTGCTGTCTGAATCTTGAACAGGCTGTCTGCCAGAGCCAGGATGCCGATGACGATATGCAGGATGGAAATCACTCCCGCCGGATGAAAAAGCATCACCAGCCCCATCGCCACGGAGAGCAGGCCAAGAGCCAAATCAAACTGAAAGGCCAGGCGGTAAAGATCCTTGGAAAAATACCCGATCAGCTTTATGACTCCGCACAGGATGAGCAGCGCCCCCGCCGCATAGCAAAGCGCCTGTGCCGATATGCCGGGACAGACTATTAAGAATATACCGGCGACACATGAAACCAATGAGGTGACAATATATCCAAATTTTGCGGCTTTGATCGTCTTACTCGTCTTCATACCATATCCTCCTTTTCTTTCCGCTTTTTATTTTATGACCCCGGCTTCTTTTTTTGAATGGGTAAAAAAAGGGCAGTGCACAAAAATTGTGCACTGCCCTTCAATTGACTAAAAATCAGACATTTTATATCCAATGCCTAAATTCCCTGCCTGGAAATCCTCTTTAGCGCCGCCTCGATCTCACCCTCCAGCATCTTGCCAAGTCTTCGGATGACCTGCCTGGGATCGTACTGCATCCCGGCACCCAGCCAATCCAAAACCATACCGGTCAGAGCCGCTTTATAAAACTCCACGATCAGCGCCTTATCTTCCTCGCTGGCTCCGATTCCCTCCGACACTTGCTCGACAAACCGCTTCATCACATCCCTGGAAATATTGTTCAGGTACTGCTCAAAAACCTCCCTGTTTACAGAATTGTATATATGATAAACGCTTTTTTTATTATCCAGGGCAAAATCCGCCGCCGCGATAAACCCTTCTTCCCAGGATTCCATATCCTGATGTTCGGAGATCACCCGCTCTGTCTCCGCTTTCAGGATGTCTTCCACCAAAGCCGGTATATCATCAAAATGATAATAAAACGTATTTCTGTTGATTCCGCAGTCCTCCACGATGTCTTTTATGGTAATCTTATCCAGCTGCTTTTCTCTCAGAAGCTTCAAAAACGAGTCGACAATGGCTTTCTTTGTAAATGACGGCACAGATGTGTCTCCTTTCCTTCCCTTTTCCAACCCTTAATGCGTCTTCCATTATAACCGATAATCCCGGCATTTACAAACTACAAAAGCCTTAAAATGTTTTCTGTCCTGAAAAACCGTCAGATGGACAGATCCTTTTTGCAAAAGATCCTTATTCCCACACCGAACAGCAAAAATCCGGCCCCATAGAGAATGAGGAACATCCAGACCGCCTCTCTGTTTCCTGCCGCTATTTTTTCCGGCTGGAACAAGGTCAGAGGAGTGGCATATTTGAGCTTATCAAATTTCTCTCCTACCTGAGACAGCATCTGGACCAGAATGAACAGGATACAGGCTCCCGCTCCAAAGCCCATAGCCTTTCCGCTTTCCGAAAAAATGCAGGAGAAGAGGAAACATACTCCGGAGAGGAAAAAAAGCAGCCCCAGAAGCCCTGCGTTCACCAAAAAAAATTTTCCGATCTCCAGCTCTCCCGGAAACATAACGGCGGCTACTGCGATGGTCAGAAACGTCACATAGATGACGAGTATCAGTATCATCTGGCAAAGTACGCCGGCCAGCGTGAACGTGAGCTTCATCCGGCTGTTGGGAGTAGCCAAAAGATAGGCAAAAATCCCCCTGTCCGTATACCGTATCATCAGCCGGTTTACCAGAATAATGATGAACACGACCGGAAATACCACGAGCAGAAATCCGTACAGATAGTTGATGACAAAATCCAGCAGCGTAACGCCGGGGGATGCCATCCCAAACGCGGAAAATATCTGCGGCATGCTTTCCATCATCACTTTCAGACTTTCTCCCAGCTTGGGATCGAACATGCAGATGATCATCACTGAATATAAGGACAAAACAGCCCCAAATATCAGAAGGACCTTGTAATTCGCCCTCCATTCTCTTTTCCATAAGGTCTTATTCATCGTCTTCTCCTCCATAGAAGTGGAGGAACATCTCCTCCAGAGTCTGCATACGCATACGGACATCTCCTATCTCATATCCCGCCAGCTCCTTTATGAATCCGTCCATCCCGCCGGATACGGAAATTTCAACATTTTCCCGCTTCGGCGCCGCGTCTTCATGTTTATTTAAATATTCTGCCTTTTCTTCTTCCTTCTGGAAGGTTATCTCGAATATCCGTTTTCTGCTTTTTTGAATATCCTTCATCCTGGAAACGGATACCAGTTCCCCGCTTCGGATAAACGCGGTCCTGTCGCAGGTACGTTCGACCTCCTCGAAAATATGGGATGAGAGAAAAATCGTGGTTCCCTTCTTTTTTTCCTCCAGCAGGATATCGATAAACCGGTTCTGCATCAGCGGGTCCAGCCCGCTGGTCGGCTCATCCAACAAAAGTATCTCTGGATTCTGCATCAGGGCACAGATGATCCCGATCTTCTGTTTCGTCCCCTTGGACATACGGCGGATTTTTCCTCTCCCGTCCAGTTCAAAACATTCCTTGAGCTGATTCAGCCTCGACAGATCCTTGATTTCTTTCATCTGAGCCATGAACTTAAGAAATTCATCTCCGCTCATATCCTCCATAAAAGCAATCTCTCCCGGCAGATAACCCAGATGCCTCTGAATATCCGCCCTCTTTTCAAAGCAGTCCATCCCGTCGATCCGGATGCTGCCTTTATCTGCCCGAATAAAACCCATCAGCTGCCGTATAGTCGTAGTCTTCCCCGCCCCGTTCGGTCCGAGGAACCCAAATACCTCCCCCTCACCGACAGAAAAGCTCACATCAAACACACCGCGCCCTCTTCCATAATCCTTCGTGATCTTTTCTACCTCAATCCTATTTTTCATAGATACTCCTTTTTATAAGATATCCGCCTGAACATATCCATCCAACTGCGGAACAGCTTTATAAGCCCCTCCAGTTCCACGTTCTTCCCCATATTCATCTGCTGATGCATGTAGCCGTCCGTCATCCACATCATCATCTGCAGAATTTCCTCCGGATTCACATCCTCCTGGAATTTATTCAGATCGACTGCTTTAAAATACTGACGGAACATATGGGAGGTCTTCTCCTGCATGTAGTCATCCAAATCCTCTTTGATATCCTGGTGGGTGGAATAAAAAGCCCGGACGGAAAACTCCATCATATAGGGATTCCTGCAGACGATCTGGCATTTCTTTTCTCCTCCATATTCCAGGAGATCAAAAAAATCATCTATTTCATAAAAATGCGGATCCAGCAGCTGGGATGTAACCGTTTCTTCCAGATAATCCATCAAATACAGATACAGTTCCCGTTTATTCTTAAAATAATAAAACAGAAGCCCCTTCGAAATCCCGGCCTTTGACGCTATCAGATCGGTGGAAGCATGCTTATATTCGTTCTTCGCAAATACCTCCAGCGCCGCGTTCACAATCTCCTGCCGCTTTTCCTCCGGAAGCTTTTGAAACCTTTCATTTACCATCGCGCTCTCCCTTCCGCTTTGCCCCTCTATTTTTGACCGTACCGGTCAATCTTTCTCCTTATCCCCATTATAGAAAACTGACTATTTTTTACAACCCCCTTCTGGACAAAAAAATGTAAATACTTTCTATACCTTTTAAACTAGTTTTCTCTGTCTGGTTTACAAAGCAAGAGGAAATCCGATTCCATCCAGGCGGCTCGCTGGCAGCCGTAACCAGGATTTTTACGGCCTTTAGGCGCGCGGGCCGCGTGGTTCCCTGATACTTTCATGGAATCAGAGGGATGGAATTTATCCAGTATGGTGCGGCATGCGGAGTACCGGCAGAAATCATCCGGATTTCTCGCCGACATGTGAGCGGTACTGCCGAAGCGGGGATAAAGCGGCCCCTGCATCGCCAGCGAGCCGAAATCGTGACGGTCCAGAACTTCTGCCGGTATCTGAATGGAGACTTCTAAAAATGATTCCAAAAGTATTTTGTAGTATATCCTAGAACATCCCTTATTTTTCATGTAGCGCGACGGGCAGTAAATTCATATTTCATCAAAAAGCTTCATACTATTAAACAAAACCTGTCAGGACTAAATCCATGAAAATCAAAGATAAAAGCACCTTTTTCATATATCTTTTAATCCCTCTGGCTGTCGGGTCCCTATCTGTCCTCTTCAGTGGTAACACAGCAATGTACTCTGTTATAAATAAGCCCCCATTAAGTCCTCCTTCTTTTGTTTTTCCCGTCGTATGGACTGTTCTCTATATCCTGATGGGCTTATCCTCGTATATCGTTTCCATATCCGATAATCCAAGCAAAGGAGCTTCTCTTAAAGTCTACGCTGTCCAGCTTTTTTTCAACTTCTGCTGGAGTATAATCTTCTTCGGATTTTCACAGTACCTTTTTGCCTTTATATGGTTATTGGCGCTGATAGCGCTCATCGTATTGATGATTTATAAGTTCTACAAGATCAGTCCTTTATCTGCCTATTTGCAGATACCATATTTACTCTGGTGCCTGTTCGCCGCTTACCTGAATTTCATGATCTATAAACTGAATTGACCTGAATGGACTCTCCTTTTCTTTGTCTGAAAGTCCTTCACTTCTCTCGCTTAAAAATAATGATGTGAATATAACAATCGTCATCGTGATTTTTATCAATCAAATTATAAATATTTTTCTTGGATATGTGGGGTTTTCGTTATATAATACTGCTATCCTATTTTTAATTTGAAAGGCGAAATTCACATGACCAAACAACAGCTTTTTAGCAAAGCAGACGATTATAAAAAGAAAATACAATCCAGTCGCCCTCTTTCTCCAGAGGAATCAAAAAACCTGGATGAATATTTCCGAATCGGTTTCACCTATTCCAGCAATGCCCTTGAAGGAAATACACTCACTATTTCGGAAACAAAGATTCTCCTGGAGGATGGTCTAACCGTTGCGGGAAAACTGGTCAGAGATTGTATAGAAGCTCTGGGACATTCCAAAGCTTACGATTATATGCTGAATGTCGCCCGCAGCGGGGAGCCCATAACAGAATCCGCTATACAAAAGCTCCATAGGCTCTTCTACGAGGGAGTTGACAGCGATAACGCAGGGAAATACAGAGATATTCAGGTCTATATCTCTGGAACCGATTATATTCCTCCGGCACCGGAAGATGTCCCAAGATTGATGGAACATTTCATACAGCAGATGGAATACTCAAAGAAACAATTTCATCCGATCGAGTTTGCGGCTCTCTGCCACAAGCGGCTTGTGGATATCCAACCTTTCACTGCCGGAAACGGGCAGATCGCTCGGTTCCTCATGAACATACTGTTTATAAAGGCTGGCTATGGTATCGTATCCATTTCTCCGGCTCTTCGTTCTGATTACATCCAAGCGCTTATAGCTTCTCAGAAACCGGATAACCCAGACACAGATCCTTTCGTAAAGCTGATCGCTGAGTCTGTCATAGAAACCGAAAAAGATCATTGCAGGCTGCTGAATATAACATAATAAAGATTTAGATAAGTAAAACGCAAAAAGGCAGGAAGAAATTCCTGCCTTTCTCGTTGTATTCGATGTCACTTTTCTTGTAATCATATTACATTTTATTTTCAGAAAGTGCAACCAAAGTAATAATGATTGTGTATATATAGTCAAAAGACAAAGAGATAGACCATTCTACCTTTTTAGCATCTAATATGGGGGGATAAAAGATGACACCTGATAAGGAACTCCAATTAATATTAGATTTAAAATCGCATAAAAAACATGCCTTACAACTGTGTATCTCTCTATACTATAAATATGTATCGTACATTGTCGAAAATATAATCGGTAAGTCTCTCTCTAAAGAAGATAAAGAAGAAGCGGTAGCCGACGTCTTTATTTCATTGTGGAGACACACAGACCACATCAATCCTGAACAATATCAAACTTTAAAGCCTTATTTGGGAAGCATTGCAAGAAATATATCGAAAAACGCCTTACGAGAGTTTAGAACAGAGAATCATCTTTCGTTCGATGAATCTATAATCATCCATGCGCCAGAGCAGCTTCTTGACAGCGTTATATTGCAAGAGCTGGCCGACACATTAAAAAATGTTCTTTCACTTCTCAGTGAAGAAGAACGAATTTGTTTCATTAAATATTATTATTACCGGAAAACCATACGGTCCATCTCCGAAGAAACTGGAATAGGAGAATCTTCCATAAAATCCAAGCTTTATCGGGGCAGAAAAAAACTCCGGGATCTGTTAAAGGAAAGGGGAATTGATTATGAAAACTATGAGGACATCTTATAACGATGTTATGCAGGAATTGGATGAATCCTACATTGAAGAATTATGCTGGACTCAAAAAAAGAGCAGAGGGAACTCCCGTATTCATGCAGAAAAAAAAGTATGGATGTCCATTAATCCTCCTACCTATCATAGGTTGAAATTACAATATATTTTAGGTTTCTTACTATTGATCATGTGCGTCTCTTCCCTATCCATATATGCAATATCTTCTCTGCTCAAAAAAGCTTCTTTAATCGATGACAGTACAAGGGGGCTCATTGGCACTGAAGTCAGAGACACCAATTATATCCTATATAAAGATGGCAAATACATGGACAAAAACGGGAATGAAATCAATCTGGATGAGCTATCAGAAATCACACAAGTTCCATCCAGCAGAATTGTAAAAGAAATTGAGATACCTTCCCTTAAGCCTTCAATAATTGTAGAATTCCCCATATCCTCCGCAGAAAAAAACACATATATCACACCAGAAATCATTATGCCAAATGCTTCTCCAGCGATATTGACGCAGCCAGACGGCTCCGGATGGGTATTGTCTGAAGGGGCAGCCATAAGTTACTCTTTTGAAAAATACCCGTCCGTGACGGTAGATGATCAGCTTTTACAAATAGGTATTGTAAAAGACGGCATTATGTATGACGGAATCGTCTATGATAATCTGACTGATACGTATCAGCTGACTGTTTCTGAAAGCGGAGAATACTACATTTATCTGCTAAATGTCAGCTCTGACTATTTGTCACTGAAGACTGGAAATTTAAGCGTCAAATTTTGAATGTAATGTGAACCTTTTATCGTCTCAGTAAAAAAACCGGCGGAAAAACACAAAAACATAACAAAAAACCCAGTGATCAAAGTCTATAAACCTTGATTTACTGGGTTTTTCATCGAGTGCGAGACGGGATTCGAACATGTCAGTGACATATTATGAGAATTCTTATATGCCATTGTACGATGTTTCACTATTTTATTCTATAAAACATAATTGGGGACTGTTATGCAACACGATAAAGATTAAATACAGTCTTTACTTTATAATCTAACAACAAAATATAGAATCATGACCTCTATACTATTTACATTTTTCCTCCAAATAGTGTATACTATTATTGTCGATATATGTCGGAAATATGATTTTTGAAAGTTAATCATCGTTATACATTTGTCGTTATTGCTATCGCCATAACGGCTATTATTGTAATTTGGGCCATTAAGTTTCTTTTACCAGCAAAACGCCCCGTTTTCGAATTAAAATATAGCACTTCTTACGACGATGTACTAAAAAAGTTTGAAGCAAAATTTGATGAAAATATTTTGAACGATATTATTGAAGTTCCTATACACATTATATGAATCGTATAATAATGACTCAACCCATCTTCGGTGAAAACATCATCTGTGCAGGAAAAGTCCTCGGTAAATGGGAATATAGTAGAATTAATCAAACTATTGACCGCTATGCGGCTAATATAATAATAATTTTATGGGAGGAAAACAAGTATGATTTGTCCAAAATGCGGTAGCGAAAATGTAACCATCGAAATGGTTCAAACAAGTGGAAAAACAAAAAAACATGGTAATGGTCTCGGCGGACATGTAAACAATGCAGCCAGAGGTCTTACAGCAGCCTGCACACTCGGAATGTCAAATCTCTTATGGAAAAAATCAAAGGGAAATGAAAAAACATCATTTAATACACAAAAGATATGTCTGTGTCAAAGCTGTGGTAATTCTTGGAATATTAAGTAAAAAGTTGGCTAAGGTCAATTATAACCAGTGTTGGAAGATTTGATTCGCTGCTGGTGTTTTAGTAAAATTGCATTTTGAAGGAGGAAATTAAAATGAAAAAGAAAATTATATGTTTAATGTTGGTTTCTGCGCTAACTATATCAACGGCTGCCTGTGGTAAACCCAGCGCCCCGACAGCCACGGACCAGATAAAGGAAACAACTACCGAAAAATCTGAAGCTTTCTCAACTGAGAACGCAAATGGTACACTCAAAGAAAGCGAAGAATCAAATGTCAGTAAGGCAGATAATTCAAACAACACAATAAAGGCAGAAAGTAAAAGTGATGAGATAAAACCGCCCACTGTTTTGGATTACGGTTATATTGTAATAGAAGGGCACGATTGCTATTATATTGAATATGCTTATGAAATGAAAAATGAAAATACAGTAGATATAGAATTTCCAACCGTAAAAATAATAGCTAAAGATGAGACAGGTTCTATATTAGCATCTGATGAAGATGTAAGGGGGTATATTGCAGCAGGTGATACAATAGCTCAGGCTTCGCAAATTAGTTGTGAAAAAATGCCTGCTTCGATCGAAATAGCAGGAGTAACTCCTGATGACTACAATATAATTACTAACAGCGCTGCCGGAAGTTCTGCTGATTTCGAAATATTTAATATTTCTTTACAGGGAGATTCAATAACTGGAGAAGTTACAAATACTTCAGCTATTGGATATGATGATGGATTTGTTGCGACCGCTATTTTTAGAGATGCAGATGGGCATATAGTTACTGGAGCGACTGGTTATTTTACAAATAAAATTGCCGCTGGAGAAACTACGGCATTTGATATAAACTGTATGTTTGATCCTGCTGAATATGCGTATGATACAATAACTGTTACTGCATACGGTGGAATTTAGTTAAAATTATACATAAAAACCGGTCTTTGCGCCAACAAAGACCGGTAAGCATACAATCCGAAGATGGTACGCCATTACATAACTATATTATATCATCTTCGGACAGCCACCACAAGCGGAACATAAATTCCGGCTGGCTGTTATTTTTATACAAAAAAAGAGAATACTATAACGGCAACAGCAAAAAACTAGCTAATGGTATTTATATAACCATCTAAGAAGTTGTTGTTGATGTAGACAAAGACAGCGTTCGGAAAAATGAGGCAAAAAACCCGACCAGGAACCGACGGCATCAGCTCCCCTCTATATCATACTGTTGATAAATCAAGTCAAAGATGATGTTTTGGTCCCTATCAGCGGGCATGCCCTGAATTACAACTGGATTCGCCTATAAGATGAAAATGGCGTGACTCCTATTACTTTCCATGATTTACGACATATTAACGCGACAAATTTCGCCTTATTTTTATAAATATATGATATATTTTATGGCAAATCTACTTAAAGGAACAGGGAAAATGCCATATTTCGACTACTTCAGACATCTAAATGTTTTCTGCAAGAGATTTAGCTTGGCCTTAATATAAGCACTGACAATTCCCCTAAGTTATGAAATCCTATTTAGCAATAGCACATGGCTATAACATACCTTACCTTGACTGCTACATAATAATGTGCAGGCATAGCTCGCGGGAATTTTAAACTATCTATGAAAATATGGAAAATACATTTGTCTACGTCCTGTAATTTGATAGAAGCATCTGCTCTAAATCTGGAGTCCTACGAACAAGTTATTCAGTAAAGTATTCATATAATAATATTCATTGCGCTGCTGTCTTCCATGTCAAACATTTTATTCATAATTCTCTACAACTCACCTGGAAAAAAAGTGGTTCGCCTTTTACTTTGTCAATGTACTGAATACTCAATTTTTAAAATTTATGCAACACGAAATGTAACACAAAAAGAAGCCTGATAAAATCAGACTTTTTGAGAGCGCGAGACGGGATTCGAACCCGCGACCCTCGCCTTGGCAAGGCGATACTCCACCACTGAGCCACTCGCGCATATGTAATCTTTTTCCTTTTCCACTGTTTTTTTTCCTGTGTTCTCCAGCGGACATGTAATATAATACTATGCCCGCGGCACTTTGTCAACAGTTTTTTGAATTTTTATTATTGTTTTTTTAACTACAACAACTTATCTCCAGAGATAACGATCCGGCCCCTCTTTCAGACCAGAAAAACCGTAAGAAAATACTTGTTGTTTTTGAATTCCCTGGCAGCCATCTGTTCCATCCTGGAAAATTCCGTATCCCGCCAGTTCTCTTCCGCCGCCAGGCTGATATGATACAGCATCACGCCAATATCAAACCCCAGAAAATCCGCCTTGGAGCTGAACCGAAACGTCTCTTTCCTCGCAAACACATGAATCCTGTTCTGATACACCATAAAACGCCAGGGCTGCCCGTTCATGGCAGAGGGGGCCATACGCGCCGCCTGCATCATCAGCCTGGTCTCCTCTGTAGAGTCCTCTTTAAACGCGCACAGCTCCTTTAACGGAAGTCTTTTCGCCTGAAAGGAATCCCGGTACAGTTTCCCGTCCGCATAGCCGAAAGCCAGGACCATCATCGGCTCCATCCCCTCCGGCCCGTCCATGGCCGGAATTTTCGCGCTTCCCTGATAGCAGGTGCCGATGCCTTTGCTGGTCAAATACAGAACGATCTGCTCCATCAGATAACCGGCGTTGGCCATCGCATATTCTCCCGCTTCCGAAAACAGCACCAGATAATACGGTGCTTTGACCTTGAAAAGGCCCTTTATCCGGGCTTCTCCATTCATGGCATTGAATAGTTCCACACTATAACGAAGTTTTCCCCAAAGAGGGCGAAGGCCCTGCTCAAACTTCCTCAGATTTTTAAACAGCTCCTGGGGCAGGGGCTCCATTTTATAATGCCTCACCGATTTTCGGTTAAATACTGCCTCATACAAAGTCAAGCTCCC
This sequence comes from Qiania dongpingensis, assembly GCF_014337195.1. Lineage (NCBI taxonomy): Bacteria > Bacillati > Bacillota > Clostridia > Lachnospirales > Lachnospiraceae > Qiania > Qiania dongpingensis. Next base: position 2,915,555 of record NZ_CP060634.1, on the reverse strand, counting down.
CACCCCCCATTTCCAATCCTGTCATAATAGAGTGTATTCATTATATCACAAATCCATCCAGTTATTCCTGGAGAAAAGGCAAAGAATTTCTTAAAAATTCCAAAATTTCAGGAAAGCAGCTCTTCCAGTTCTTCCAGCGCCCGTTCGAATGACGCCATGGCCGCTCTGACCGGTTCCGGCGTCCGCATATCCACTCCGGCATCCGCCAATAAATCTATGGGGTCTTTGCTGCAGCCGCCCTTTAAAAATCCCATATAAGCTTCAGCCGCCCCTTCTTCTTTGTTCAAAATCCGCTCTGAAAGAGCGACCGCGGCAGAAAACCCCGTCGCGTACTGATATACATAAAAAGGAGTGTAAAAATGAGGGATTCTCGCCCATTCCAGAGCGATCTCATCGTCGATCACAATACCGCTGCCAAAATAGTCCTGATTCAGCTCCTTATATATGCCGCAAAGCACATCAGCCGTCAGGACTTCTCCCTCCTGCGCTTTTTCGTGAGCAATTTTCTCAAATTCCGCAAACATAGTCTGGCGGAATACGGTGCCTTTAAAACCGTCCAAAAAATGATTCAGGATATAAGCACGTTCCTTTCTGTCTGCGGCGTGCTCCAGCAAATACCGGTTCAGAAGATTCTCATTGCAGGTAGAAGCGACCTCCGCTACGAAAATCTTATATTGAGAATTTGTAAAGGTCTGGCTGCTGTTGGAAAAATAAGAGTGCATGGCATGGCCCATTTCATGGGCCAGGGTAAATACATTATCCAAAGTATCCTGGTAGGACATGAGTATAAAGGGATGGACGCCGTAGGGACCTCCGCAGTACGCTCCGCTCCTCTTTCCTTCATTCTCCCGGAAATCAATCCACCGGCCTTCCAGCCCCTCCTGAAACACCCGAAGATACTCAGGCCCCATTGGTTCCAGCGCTTTTGTTATGATGCTCTTTGCCTCCTCATAGGAAATCCTGTTCTCCACATCCGACACGATTGGAGTATAAAGATCATACATGTGAAGCTCATCCAGCCCCAGCATTCGTTTTCTGAGCGCCACATAACGGAACATGAGCGGCATGAACTCTCTCACTGTACTTATCAGAGTATCATACACCTCTTCCGGCACATTGGCATCTGCCAGATAGTATGCCCGCGCAGAGCTGTATCTCCTGGCTTTCGCGTAGAAACAAGCCTGTTTCGCATTGGCCTGAAAAGCGGCGGCCAGCGTGTTCCTGTGGCGGCCGAATGTCTCATACATGGCATGAAACGCAGCCTCACGGACTCTTCTGTCCTTGCTCTCCAAAAAAGATACATAACGGCCATGGGTCAGTTCCACCAGATTCCCATTTTCATCCCTTACGGACGGGAACCGGGTATCCGCATTATTGAACATCTTAAAAATCTGAGAAGGCCCCATCGTCACTTCAGAGGCGTCTGCCAGAATCTCTTCCACCTCCTGGCTTCTGGTATGCGCCCGGTCCCGGAGTATCAGATCCAGAAGCCTGTCAAAGCTCCTGTCCGCCCCGCTTGATTTCCTAAGCTCCGTCAGGCGCTCCGGCGCGATCGCCAGAATCTCAGACGCGATAAAAGAAGAAGCCGCGGAAGCCGCCGCCCATAATCCGGCCGCCCGCCCTACCATCTGCTGATAAAACTGGTTGCCCGTATCCACATCTGATTTCAAATGAGCATAGCTGTAGATCTTATCCATCATTTCGCTTATCTGTTCATCAAATTTAAGGCAGCCGTAAAGCATTTCAGCAGATTCCCCCAGGTGTCCTTTAAACCTCTCATAATCAGAAAGCGCTGTTTTCGTTTCTGTAAATGCTTCTTCCCATTTGGCATCGGAAGAAAAGATATCCTCCGTCGCCCAGGTCTCTAAAAAGGGAATCTCGTTTCTTTTTTGGATCGTCTTTGTTTCGGCCATATCGTCTCCTCCACTTTCCGGACCATTCTATTCCGGAATTTCATATTCTATTCCTATACGTAAGTGTATACTCTACATCTCCGTCATTCTTCCTGTATCTCCATCTCCTTGTCTTTTCTGTTCCCCTTTAAAAAGGAAAGCTTAGTCTCAGCCAGGAGGATAGCCGCAAAAATAAGCGCACATCCTATCGCCATCCTGACAGTCAGATACTCTTTCAGAAAAATCAAAGAACAAAGCACGCCGAATACCGATTCCAGGGAAAGGAACAGCGACGCAGAAGAAGGCGTCGTATATTTCTGGCACACATTTTGCAGGAGAAACGCGATCATGGTGCTCCCCAGCCCCAGATAAAGCATACTAGTTACAATCTTCATAGAAAAAGCCGCTTCCGGAAAAGTCCCGTCATAGAGAGGCGCCATGAGCCATGAAATAAGAGCTGCCACCCCAATCTGAAGAATCGTCAGGGCCACAGGATCATGCTTCTCCGTATACCGGTCAATATAAATCATGTGGAACGCAAAACCAAAGCCGCAGATAATAGTCAGAATATCACCGATATTCATGGACAAGTCGCCTTGCAGGGAAAGAAGTCCGATTCCGGCGATTGCCAAAAACGCGGCGGCGATACAATACCCATCCGGCTTTTTCTTATTGATGAACCAATGAAGAAACGGAACGATCACCACATATATCGTGGTCAAAAACGCATTTTTCCCGGCTGTGGTGTATTGAATCGCGACGGTTTGAAAGAAATAGCTGATAAATAACAGGATGCCCAGAATCCCCCCGCAAAATAAGTCTCTTTTACTGATTTTAAATAATTTTTTGCAAAATACAAGTGCCAGTCCGGCAAACGCAATGGTAAACCGGAACGCCAGCATGTAAACAGGCGGTATGAAATCCACGGAATCTTTTACCACCACAAAGGCAAATCCCCATATCAATGCGGTGAGCACCATCCCGGCGTTGGCGAGCCCCGTCACATTTTTCTTCAATTTTATCCTCCACTCTCTTCTCTGCACAGACTGTCCAAAATCAACCAGTGGCATTATACTCTTTTCTTCTTTTCTTGTCCACACCTGCCGCTTGATTTTTGAAAAAATCTTTCCTTCGGATTCCTTTTGCCCCATCTTCATGATAGAATAGTTTCATAGGAGGAAAACTGCTATGCCTTATATTCTCTGCAACAGTCTCAATGAACTTCAGTGTTGTCAAGTGACGGCTCTGCATACAATCTGTTCCGAAGCTGCGCCTGTGACGTCTCCAGCAGGAAACGCTTCTTCCAAAAATCCGATTGTCCTGAGCTTAGTCCTTCCCGAGCCAAACGCCGAGGACGAGGATACCTTTTTTCTGCTTTTTTATATGGAAGAAGTTCTTGTAAGCTTTTTGTCTGTTTTCTGTCCGGACCGGAAAACCGCGGAGGTATCCGGCTTCACCCATCCCCTTCACAGAAAAAAAGGATATTTTTCCCTGCTCCTTCAGGCTGCCCGTACAGAAACGAAAATCCGGTTCGGAAATGTGTCCTTCCTCTATCAATGTCTCTCCTGTGACCCTGATACCACCTCCTTTTGCATGCGCCGGAATTTAAAATTATCACATTCCGAATGTATGATGGCAGCCGAGATTCCTGCCGCAGGTGCGGCTGCCGCTCCATCTGTTCAACTTTCTCTTTCCGGCCGTGACAACCGAGAACAGCTTATTTCGCTGCACATGCAGGCGTTTGACGCGGATCGATTTTTTACAGAATCCTATATCGACACCATTTTGGAGGATCCGGATACGACCTCCTACATCTTATTGCCCGCCCCCTCTTTTCAGAAGTCTCAGGAGGAGCCCCTTGGCCTGCTGCATCTAACGCTTGATAAGAACGGGCGCGCGGCATATCTGATGGGCTTTGGCATACTGCCCTGTTTTCGTCGGAAGGGGTATGGAACAAAGACGTTATCCGCCCTGTTCCAAATCCTTCCTCCCGGATGTCTTCTCCTTCTCCAGGTATCCACATCCAACCTTCCGGCTTTTTATCTTTATAAAAGCTGCGGCTTTCTCATACAGTCAAGGCTCGATTATTACCGGGAAAGCGGGACTTTTATTTCACCAGGGAAGAAAGAGCCGTCTTAAAGGTCTCCAGAGAAGAATCCCCCGATGTGAGCACATAGAGGAAGCCGTCCTCCGAAAATGCCGCGCCGTAGATTTCTTTCCCTCCCTCCGTGCCGTTTAGCCGGTATAATGTGACAGTTCGCCCTCCCAGCTCCTCCCGTCTCAGGTATACCCAATTCTGACTGACCGAATAGGAATATCCATAGGCTTTCTCTTCTTCTTTTACAAAATACGCATTATAGCTGGAGATCCCCGGATGTTCTTCTTTGTCAAAATACGCCGCCACGTTGTAAAAGCTGCTTCCCGGCCTGGAATCCAGATACAGCCCCGATACCGTCTGTCCTTCCGGCTTCACCAGCGAAAATCCCAGCTCTGCCTCCAGCTCCCTCCAGGATTTATAAGCATAGGTCCTCCCATAGGAAGGATCTATTTCTTTATAGTTTATCCGGTAATTTTCACTCCTTCCCTCCCCGGTAATAAATGTCACGTATGGGCTGTTTCCCTGTACCTTGACCGGATACAGGAAGGATGCCGCCAGCCCCACCGTCAGAAACACGCAGGCGGCCGCAAGAACACATCTGCAGATCCGCAGCCGTTTTGTCTTTCTGCGGTAAAGCAAAAGCTCCCATTTCATCTTAAGCTCTTTTTTAGTATATTGTGCCGGCGTTTCTTCCCCTTTTCGTTTAAGCTCCCCTTCCACGAGCTCGTCCATCTGAGACGGGAGAAATTCTCTTTCCTCTAAATATCTGTCAATGAATACCTCTTGATTCGTTTTCATCCGGATATCTTTCATATGGCCCGCCTCCCTTCTTCTCCATCTGTTCCAACTGTTTTCTCAGCTTTTTCCGCAGCCTGCAAACCTTTGTGGTGGCATTCGTATAGGAAATAGACAACGCTTCCGCGATCTGCCGCGTATTCTTTTTCTCCAGCACCAAAAAACGGTAAAGCTCCCGTTCCTTTGGTTTAAGACACGCTGTCAGATTCTCTTCCAGTCCCTGAGTTTTCCTGCTTTCATCTTCACGGACCAGCTTTTTTTCCACATCTTCCAAGCCGTCAGAATATCTGCTGAAAAAGCCGTTGTCTGCCTGTTCAAATTCTTTTTTGCGCGCCTGCTTTCTCAAGGTTTCCAGCGCGACATTCCGCGCCGCCACATACAGCCACCGCTCTGGGCAGGGATGCTCCATCAGTCTTTCCACCTTCCGAAACGCCCGGAAGAACACTTCCATGGCGCAGTCCTCCGCATCCTGTCCAGAGGCTCCCAGCTTCAGGCAGCAGTACCGGTATATCCGGTTATAGTTTTGGCTGAAAAGCAGTTCCATGAACTGCTGCTCTTCCTGGCTTCGCTTCACGTTCCATTCCTTCCTCAGTCTTCCTGCCGGATCAGGCTGCTTATGCTGTCCTTAAAAAACGCCCGCGCTGTTATGACGACGGCTGCAAACGACAGAAATGCCGCTCCCACGAGCACCTTCATCCACTGCCAGAACCCCCAATATCCGTCCAGCATGAAAAAATATTCTGAACTTATCCTGACAAGCAGCATGGATACCGCCCACATGGCCGGTACCAAAGCAATAAACGGACGGATGAGTGACCAGAACAGCCTCTTCCTGGTACAGCCCGCAATCTGATAGAGCCCCGTGCGTTTTCGTTCCTCTCTGACCCGCATCAACATCCTCCCCGTTATCATGCCTGTCCCCATTATAGCAGAAAGTATCGTCAGAAGGGTAGAAAGAACCGATAAAAGAAGACGATACTGACGGTATTCCTCCATGAATCCCCGGCGGTCATCCAAATGCATCTCCGACAGCTTGCCGCTCAGTTTATACATGTTCTGCTTAAGCGTCCCTCCGTCTTCTCCATTGACTCCGTAAACACGGACGCGGGTATAGGTGCTGGGAAGACCTATCGCCTCAAAGGTATCATTAAGTCCCAGGAAGTTAAAAAACGGTTCCGGACGCATCGTATCTTCAAACCATCCAGCCCGGCACCGGATGACCGCGCCGATCCGAAATGTGAAATCCTGTCTCTTCACTTCATCTTCTGCAATCTTAGCCGTCACCTTTCCCCGAAGCTCCGGGTTCTCCGAATACAGGCGGAAGACATCAATGGTATCTCCCACATGATAATATCGGTTGCTGTACTGTCCCTCGCTTCCGTCATAAACTCCTTTTTCCAGATAGGAAATTGACATCGCACTGTTTTTTTGTCCGGTCCCGTCGTCATACTCCCACATCTCTGTCTGGATATCCGGGACCATCAGAATGATCTCTTTTCCCGTTCGTATTTTCTCCAGATCGATCTCCCCCTCCTCCACATAAGGGGCAAGGCTCAGAAGCTCTTCCTCTGAATATCCCTGCAGTCTGGATTCCTGATAGGATCCGTCAAGTCCGTATATCCTTTCCATTTCCTCATTGAAAGAAACCGTCTGGCTGGACAGCATGTCATCCTCCATCGCTTTCTGGTAGGGATCTTCTCTGTCCGCTTTCATATAAAGCTGGCTGCATTCCTTATATGCCAATACTTTTTGTATCCCTTCCTCTTTCCTAAGCGCTTCCACATCCTCTTCGCTCATCCCCAGATACGGTTCGTTATATACGGTATAAATATCATCGGGCCCTGATGTGCTGACACTCAGAGAGTTTCCGTTTTCATCCACATAGGAGGTATCATCGCTGATGGTATTCGCCAAAAATTCATAATCATAGTCCGTGGAGATTTTCCCGTAGAGCGGTACAGAAAGATTTCTGTTTTCATCTGCTTTCAGATAGCATAAGGAGCTGCCGTGCAGAAAAAAGATACAAATGAGAAGCAGACCAAGAAGCCCGCCGGCAATCAGACGCTTTTGTGTTCTGCGGCGGCGGAAGGATACTGCCTGTCCTTCCAGAATCTCCGTTCGAAAAAGCCGTACTGCCGGAAGGACACCTGACAAAAGAACAAGTACGCCGATCATAGCCGCCGCCCCGGCCATTCCCGCCGCGCTCACCCGGAATAAAAAAGGCATGGAGATCATCCTGCTTCCAAGACTGCATATCAGATATGCCCCGCCGATTCCCGCCAAGATCCCAATGGGCAAAGACAAAATATAAACCCAAAAAAGATCCAGATAAAGCAGAAATGGGATACTCGCTCCAGGTACTCCTAAAAGCCGGTACAGCCGCATTCTCTGTTCCAGTCTCGGAAGTCCCAGAAGCAATAGCTGGATCAGCAAAAGGGCCGCGCAGATATAGACCAGGTACAAGAGATAAGGGGGAACGGAAAACTGTTCGCTTTTTATGGCCATGTTCTGCACCAGCGCGTAGTCCTCCATATAGATATCGGAAGAAAAGACGTCCCTCAGCTCCATAAGAGTGCGATGGGATATCTGGATATCACTGGCTCCCTGCAAAAGTATTTTAAAATCCGTCTCAGAAAAGAACAGATCCGGCCTCTGCCTGTCAGCATCCGTCTGGTTTACATTTTCCACCCACAGCATCCCATAGTCATAAAGAATACCTGAGACAAGGTAACTCCTGCCCCTCCATTCCACACGGTCTCCAGGCTGAGGCTCCTCCTCCCATTCCTTCTGCAGGCTTTCCGTTATTACGACCGCCCCCTCTAAAGGCCAGGTTCCTTCCTTCAGCCTGAGGCGTCCCAGCTCTCTGGCCGTTTCATCGGCATATCCCACGGACAAAAGGCCGGAGGTACCTCCTGCGCCATAATAATCCGCTTCCTTTTTCTCCCGCTTCAAAAAAATCTGTTCCAGGCTCTTTTCCGCTTCATCCGCATCAAGGTTCGGACTCTGTTCTTTCCAGCACGCCAGGTCAGCGCTGTAAAGATTTCCCAGGCGCCGGATCTTTTGGATTTCTTTTTCATCCAGAAGCCCTTTCAGACTACCGTCGTTCATTCCCTCCAGGGCCGCGGTCCCAGCGAGGCTTCCTGCCGTTTCATTCCCATAAAAAATATCTGTGAACTCTCCATATAAGTCCTTTTTCTTTTCCTGCGCCGTATAAAACATGCTGTCTGTCACAGTTATAAAAAGCAGAGGCAGCGCTATACAAAGGGTCACTCCCAGAAGAAACACCCGGTAAGCGCCGCTTTTTACAACACCCTGAAGACTGTATCCAAGCATTTTTCTAATCTTCATACGTGCCCCCTTCTGTTTTCCTCTCCGCTGTCCGGCTGAACCATCCCGTCTTTTAGCCGTACGATCCGGTGCGCCATCCCCGCAGCCGCCATATCGTGAGTGACGATGACAAAGGTCTGTCCATATTTCTCATTGGAACGCAAAATGAATTTTAAAAGCTCCTGTCCCGCAGCTTCATCAATATTGCCGGTCGGTTCATCTGCCAGGATCAGATCCGGCTTCAAAAGCAGGGCCCGGGCGATAGCCGCCCGCTGCTGGCCCCCTCCGGAAAGCTGGTGGGGATAAAAGCCCAGCCGGTCTTCCAGATCCAGCATGGAGATCAGCTCTTCTTCGAAAGCCTTATCCTTCTTCTTTCCCGCCACATCAAGGGGAAACTGCAGATTCTGCCGAATGGTCATATCCGGTATCAGCTGGAATTTCTGAAATATGAATCCTATCCGTTCCCGGCGGAATTTCGTCCTCCTGCTGTCGTTCATTTCATAAAGCGGACTGCCGTCCAGAAGGACCCTTCCTTTTGTCGGCGGCTCTAATCCTCCCATCATATGGAGAAGGGTCGTTTTTCCTGATCCGCTTTTTCCTACTATGGCGGTGATCTCCCCTTTCCAGATGGATAGATTTACTTGATCCACGCTTTTTACAAGTGCCTCTCCATCTCCATAATATTTGGACAGCCCCTCTGTCCTTATGATCTCCGATCCCATGCTCTCCTGTTTGAATCCTGTATGACTCTTCATACGCTCCCTCCTCATAACCTCTTTTCTTAATCATGTCAAAAACATCCGGTCTGTCACACCTTTTCAGGAAAATAAAAATAAGAAAGCCGCAGCCGCTTGCTTAAGCGCTGTGGCTTTCTTAAATGCCATTTCTCCTATCTGTATATTTCCCGGCAATATCTGGCGACACCATTCCGTCCGTGAACCTTCGTCTCATAAAGGGCCCTGTCGGCATTTTTGTAGATGGTCTCAAAATCCCTCCCATCATCTTGCTTTTATTGTACTCATATCAGATAACTTTTTCAAGACGGAGACTCTGCGGAAAACGGATTTCCTTATACCGGATTGGAATACCCCATCAGGCTCTCATCCACCTCTCTGGCCACTTCACGTCCTTCCCGTATGGCCCACACCACCAAAGACTGTCCTCTGTGCATATCACCGGCGGCAAAAACATGCCGGATGTTTGTCTGATGCTTTCCCGGTTCCGTCTTTACGTTCGTCATTCCGTCAACGGATACCCCAAAAGCCTTTGTGACATATTCCTGACTTCCCAAAAATCCGGCGGCAATCAATACCAAATCCGTTTCTACTTCTTTTTCACTGCCTTCCACCGGAACCATTGCCATCCTTCCGCTTTTCGAATCCTTCTTTCCTTCCAGCTTCACAAGAACGGCCTTCTTCAGGTTTCCCTTGGCATCCGGAATAAATTCCTTAACCGTGGTCTGATAAAGCCTGGGATCATGTCCAAACCTGGCGATAGCCTCCTCCTGTCCGTAATCGGTCTTCAACACCCTCGGCCATTCCGGCCATGGATTGCTGTCAAGCCGTTTTTCCGGCGGCTTCGGCATTATTTCCAACTGAATGACTGACGCACAGCCATGGCGGATGACTGTCCCCACACAATCGTTCCCAGTATCTCCGCCTCCTATGACCATGACCTTTTTTCCTTTTGCACTTATATATTTCTCATCTTCCAGATTGGAATCCAACAAACTCTTGGTCGTAGATGCCAAAAAATCTACCGCAAAATAAATACCCCGGGAATCGCGTCCCGGCGCCTTGATATCCCTTGGATTTGAGGCTCCGCAAGCAAGCACCACACTGTCGAACTGCTTCATCACATCAATGGCCTTATAGTTCACTCCGATATCGGCGCCAGTCACAAATTCCACGCCTTCCTTTTCCATGATATCGACTTTCCTGTCAATGACCCATTTTTCCAGTTTCATATTGGGAATCCCATACCGGAGTAATCCTCCGACGCGGTCCTTTCTTTCAAAGACCGTGACCTGATGTCCTCTTTTGTTTAAAAGATCTGCCGCGGTAAGGCCAGAGGGCCCGGAACCCACAACTGCGATACGTTTTCCTGTCCTCACTTTAGGAGGCTCTGGCTTCACATAGCCGTTTTCATATGCCGTCTCTATGATGCTTCTCTCATTTTCTTTAATGGAAACAGGCGGACCTGCCAGGTTGCAGGTGCATGCCGCCTCACAAGGAGCCGGGCAAACCCGGCAGGTGAACTCTGGAAAGCTGTTGGTCTTGCGAAGTCGATAATAGGCCTGCTCCCAGTTCCCACAATAAACAAGATCATTCCATTCCGGAATCAGATTATGTAAGGGGCAGCCCGACACCATTCCGTTAAACAGTACTCCGGACTGACAGAACGGCACACCGCAATCCATACATCTGGCTCCCTGAAGCCGCTGGCTTTTCACCGGCAGTGATCTGTGAAATTCACGGAAATTCCGAACCCTTTCCTCCGGCGGCATCACCTCTCCTGTTTCTCTTTCATATTCCAAAAAACCAGTAGGCTTCCCCATCTCAATGTCCTCCTTCCTCATCGCCCTTTGCGTTCACAAAGAACGCTTCTATCTGCGCCTGCTCGCTGCTGAGTCCCTTTTCTTCCATCTGTATGATAGTATTGAGCATACGTTTATAGTCATATGGTATTATCTTTTTAAACCGAGGCAGATACTCCCCAAAATGGTCCAGTATTTTCTTTCCTCTGGCAGAATTTGTATAAGCCACATGATCCTGGATCATTTTCTTCAATTCCAGAACATCATATTTATTCGTCAGTTCTTCCATGGAGACCATCTCCCTGTTGAGTCTGCGATACAGATCATTTGCCTCATCCAATACATAGGCAATCCCTCCGCTCATACCTGCCGCAAAATTCTTTCCCGTTTTCCCAAGGACCACGACACGGCCTCCTGTCATGTATTCACAGCCGTGATCCCCTACGCCTTCCACCACGGCGGAGGCGCCTGAATTACGGACACAGAAACGCTCTCCTGCCAGACCGTTAATATAGGCTTTTCCACCCGTGGCGCCATACAGAGCCACATTTCCGATGATGATATTGTCCTCTGCCGAAAAGCGTGCGCCTTGAGGAGGATAGATAATCAATTTACCGCCGGAAAGCCCCTTTCCAAAATAGTCGTTGCTGTCGCCCGCCACCTCCAATGTGAGACCGGAAGGAATAAACGCCCCAAAGCTTTGTCCTCCGCTGCCGCTGCATTTTATAATAAAAGAATCTTCCGGCAGTCCCTCCGGACAGCGTCTTGTGATCTCCGAGCCAAAAATGGTGCCAAAGGTTCTGTCCGTATTTTTAATATCTATTTCAATACTCTTTTTCTGTCCCATCTCCAGTGCCGGCAGGAGCTTCTTCATCAATACTCTCTCATCGGCCGTTTTCTTAAGCATAAAATCATATTCTTTTTTCTTATGATAACCGGCCAATTTGTATCCCACATAGGGATTGTTAAGAATCGCCGATAAATCCACAGTTGCGGCACGTTCAAAATCAAATTCCCGCTTCATTTTCAGAAGGTCAGTCCGTCCCACCAGCTCATCCACAGTGCAGACCCCCAGTTTAGCCATGTATTCACGAAGCTCCTGGGCAACAAATTTCATAAAATTGATGACATATTCCGGTTTTCCTCGAAATCTTTTTCTCAGCTTTGGATTCTGAGTAGCCACTCCCACCGGGCAGGTATCCAAGCTGCACACTCTCATCATAACACATCCCATGGTCACCAGAGGCGCAGTTGCAAATCCAAATTCCTCCGCGCCAAGCATTGCGGCTACCGCCACGTCACGGCCATTCATCAGCTTTCCGTCTGTCTCCAGGATCACCTTATCCCGCAAATCATTCATGATCAGAGTCTGATGAGTCTCCGAAAGCCCCAGTTCCCAAGGAAGTCCTGCATTATAAATGGAATTTCTGGGCGCAGCACCGGTTCCGCCGTCGAATCCGGATATCAAGATAACCTGAGCGCCGGCTTTCGCCACTCCTGCCGCCACCGTCCCCACACCTGCTTCCGATACCAGCTTTACAGAGATTCTGGCATTTTTATTGGCATTTTTTAAATCATAGATCAACTGTGCCAAATCCTCTATGGAATAGATATCGTGATGGGGCGGGGGAGAGATCAGACTCACGCCCGGAGTGGAATGTCTTGTTTTCGCTACCCACGGATAGACCTTTTTCCCGGGAAGCTGTCCGCCTTCTCCCGGTTTCGCCCCCTGCGCCATCTTTATCTGGATTTCATCCGCGCTTACCAGAAAACGGGATGTCACGCCAAAGCGGGCAGATGCCACCTGTTTAATGGCCGAACAGCAGTCTTTCCCTGCCACTCCCTTCGTATCCAGACGCTCCAGCGCTTCACCGCCTTCGCCGGTATTGGATTTTCCATGAATGGCGTTCATGGCCAGCGCCAGGGTTTCGTGGGCCTCCTGCGAAATAGATCCATAAGACATGGCTCCTGTCTTAAATCTCTTTACAATGGAATCTACACTTTCCACTGCTTCGACCGACACACCCTTTTGGGGGAAATTAAAATCCAGAAGCCCGCGAAGATTCAGTGGGTTCTTTTCTTCGTGGAGCATCTCTGAATATTCCTTAAACATCTCATAATCTCCTGTCCTCGTGGATTCCTGAAGGAGATGAATGGTCTTGGGATTGTACAAATGTTCTTCTTTTCCGGAACGGGATTTATGGCTTCCCACACTTTCCAGGGTTAGGTCTACTTGAAGGCCTAGAGGGTCGAAGGCCGCCGAATGAAGGGCGTCCACATCCGCCGCGATATCCTTCAGAGTGATTCCTCCCACCCGGCTCACTGTATTGGTAAAATACCGGTCTATCACCTCTCTGCTGATGCCTATGGCCTCGAAAATCTGAGACCCCTGATAGGATTGAATGGTAGAAATCCCCATTTTAGAGGCAATTTTCACAATGCCATGAAGGACCGCCAGATTATAATCATCTACCGCAGCATAATAATCCTTGTCAAGCATACCGGATTCAATTAGATAATGAATAGATTCATGAGCAAGATATGGATTAATGGCACACGCCCCATAGCCCAGCAGTGTGGCAAAATGATGGACTTCTCTGGGCTCCCCGCTTTCCAGGATCATGGCTACGGAAGTACGCTTCTTGGTCTTCACCAAATGCTGCTGCAGTGCGGAAACGGCCATTAGAGAAGGAATCGGCACATGATTTTCATCAATTCCCCTGTCTGAAAGAATCAGAATATTCGCTCCGTTCCTGTGCGCCCGATCCACTTCCAAAAACAAATGGTCGATTGCCCGTTCTAAAGACGTATTTTTATAATAGATAATAGGAATCACCGCAGGCTTCAATCCGGGAATCTTCATATTTTTTATTTTCAAAAGATCCGTATCGGTGAGAATCGGGTTGTTCACCTTTAAAATCCTGCAGTTTTCTGGAACCTCCTTTAAAAGATTTCCGTCACATCCTATATATACCGCCGTAGAGGTTACAATTTCTTCCCGAATGGCGTCAATGGGCGGATTTGTCACTTGCGCGAATAACTGTTTAAAATAATTGAACAGCGGCTGATGCTGCTTGGAAAGAACCGCCAGCGGACTGTCTGCCCCCATTGAGGATACCGCCTCTGCTCCATCTCTGGCCATGGGAAGAATCATAGTCTTATACTGTTCGTAGGTATATCCATATGCTTTCTGAAGTTTTGCCCGTTCTTCCTCTGTAAAGCCGGGAACCTTCTTATTGGGAATTTTAAGGTTTCCAAGCTTTACCAGATTGCTGTCCAGCCATTCCCCATAGGGCTTTTTGTCTACAAAACGGCCTTTCAGAGTATCGTCGTCCACCACCTCGCCCCTGACTGTATCAATCAAAAGCATCTTTCCCGGCCGGAGTCTCTCTTTTCTCGATACTTTTTCCGTCGGAATTTCCAGAGCTCCCACTTCCGATGCAAGAATCACATATCCGTCATTCGTAACATAATACCGTGATGGGCGAAGGCCGTTCCGGTCCAGAACCGCTCCTAAAATATCCCCGTCGCTGAACACGATGGAAGCCGGCCCATCCCAAGGTTCCATCATTGTGGCATAATATTGATAGAAATCCTTTTTTTTCTGACTCATATATTTATCATTAGCCCAGGGCTCCGGGATAGTGATCATTACGGCAAGTGGCAGTTCCATACCACTCATCACAAGAAACTCCAGTGTATTGTCGAGCATGGCCGAATCTGAACCCGATTGATTTACCACCGGAACCACCTTAAGCATTTCTTCCTTTGTAAATTCAGATTCCATATTTTCCTCACGGGCCAGCATTCGGTCCACATTCCCGCGGATGGTGTTGATTTCTCCGTTATGCACGATCAGGCGATAAGGATGCGCGCGCATCCAGCTGGGAGTGGTATTTGTACTGAATCTGGAATGGACTACGGCAATGGCGGATTCAAAATTCTGAGACTGCAAATCCACAAAAAACAGGCGCAGCTCTTTCACCAGAAACATTCCTTTATAAACAATAGTACGGCTGGACAAAGAGACTACATAGGTATTATCGTTACTCTGTTCAAATACACGTCTGGCCACATAAAGCTTCCGATCAAAATCCACCCCTGTTTCCACTTCTTCCGGTTTCTGTATGAAACATTGTTCGATACATGGCATACAATCCAATGCCTTTTTTCCCAATATGGAAGAATTCGTTGGAAGCTTTCGCCATCCCAGGAATTCCATTCCTTCTTTTTCCACTATGATTTCAAACATCTTCCTGGCCTGGTTCCTGGCTAGCTCATCCTGAGGAAAAAAGAACATGCCTATACCGTACTCTCTCTCTCCGCCCAGAGCGATACCGCACTCTGCCGCCGCTTTTTTAAAAAACCTATGGGAAATTTGCAGCAGGATTCCCACGCCGTCACCCGTCTTTCCCTCCGCATCTTTTCCGGCTCTGTGTTCCAGGTTCTCAACGATTTTCAGCGCATTTTCCACGGTCTGATGCGTCTTGATTCCTTTAATGTTCACCACAGCTCCTATGCCGCAATTGTCATGCTCAAAGCTTTCATCATACAAACCGGGACGCCGCTTGTTTTTTACCGCCTGTTTTCTATCCATAATCTGTCTCCTCTCTTCCGGCAATGCCTTCATAAAAGAAAAGGAGCACAGCAGATACAGACTAAATTTTGTCTGTATCTACAGCACTCCGTTGTGCCACTTAAAATATGGCGATTCCGTTCTCATTTATGAAGTTATACACATCAGTAACTTGTGTTTTATCATACAATCATTTATTCCGTTTGTAAATAAAAACTTTTTATTGAATAGTCAGTTAATTTCAAACCTCCCTTGTGTGCTTCCTGCCCGGTGGTTTTTTCTTTCATGGAACGCACTTTCCTATGATATAAAAAGACGAACTGCCCAACCCCGCCGGCAGTTCGCCATTTATCTTTTTATCACAATCTGACCTTTATTTTACAAGAGCCACTGTCTCTCTCATGATCGCCAGTTCTTCGTTGGTGGGCACCACAGCGACCTTCTTTGCTGAATCGTCTGCAGAAATCACCACTTCTTTGCCACGGCTGTTATTCTTTGCCGCATCGATCTTTACGCCCAGGTATCCGAGATATTCACATACCTTTTCACGGATCAGAGGAGCGTTCTCGCCAATGCCGGCCGTAAACGCAATGGCATCCACACCGTTCATGGCAGCCACATAAGAGCCTACTATCTTAGCCACGCGGTAACAGAAAATATCGATGGCGTCTGCCGCCAGCTGATTGCCGTCTGCCATGGCTTCCTCCAGATCGCGGAAGTCGCTGGAGAGGCCTTTGGTCAGGCCGAATACGCCTGATTTCTTATTCAGGATATTCAGCATCTCACTGACTGTCTTATTCTCTTTATTGCAGATATATTCTACCACAGCCGGATCGATATCGCCGGAGCGCGTTCCCATCACAAGTCCCTCCAATGGAGTCAGGCCCATGCTGGTATCCACACATTTACCGTTTTTCACTGCACTGATGGACGCGCCGTTGCCCAAATGGCAGACAATGACCTTGGAATTATCCGCATCGAGGCCGAGGAATTTAATCGTCTCTTTGGACACAAAGCTGTGGGAGGTTCCATGGAACCCATATTTCCGGATATGGTATTTCTCATAATATTCGTAGGGAAGTCCATACATAAACGCTTTGGTGGGCATCGTCTGGTGGAAAGCCGTATCAAAAACTGCTACATTGGGCTTTCCGGGCATCAGCTTCTGGCAGGCATAAATACCTTTCAGGTTGGCCGGATTATGGAGAGGGCCCAGATCACAGCACTCTTCGATGACATCCACAACAGCCTGGTCGATGACACAGGACTCCGTAATCTTCGCTCCGCCATGCAGCACGCGGTGTCCGATGGCGTCCACCTCATCCAGGGACTTCATAACTCCGGTCTTTGCGTTTACAAGCGCGTCCAGAACCATCTGAATCGCCTCTGTATGAGTGGGCATAGGCGCCTCTGTCACTTCTTTTTCCCCGCCTGCCGGCTGATAGATCAGACGGCCGTCTATGCCGATCCTCTCGCACAGGCCCTTTGCCTGAACCTGCTCTGTTTCGGAATCAATCAGCTGATATTTCAGAGAAGAGCTTCCGCAATTGATAATCAATACATTCATGAATTTGTACCCTCCTAAATTAATAATCCTCTTTTTTGTGAAAAACACAGATTATCTTTATTCTATCGCGTTCCTTGCCCTGTGTAAAGTGCAATTCTCCCCGATCATGTTTTTATTTCGGTACGCTTCCCGCCCTTTCTTCCCTTTTAGAAAAAATACAGCCGCAGTAATTCTGCCGGTAAAGGCCAAATTCCTTTGAAAGCTCTATGGAACGCTTATATCCCTCCCGCTTTTTAAAATCGGAAGGCAGATAAGAAACCCCATATTCCTCTGCCAGGGCCTCCCCGATCTCCATAAGCTTCCCGGCGTTTTTAAGCGGGCTTATGGACAAGGTGGTACAAAAATAGTCATATCCGCCCTTCCGAGCCATGGAAGCCGCCTGCCGGAGCCGGAGTTCATAGCAGCCAAAGCACCGTTCGCCTCCCTCCGGGACGTGCTCCATCCCCTTGGCCATTTGGTAAAAGGCATCCGGATCATAGCTCCCCTCCACAAACTCAATGGGAAAAGAGCCGCTTCTTTCTGAAAGCTCCCGGATCAGACGCTTCTGCTCCTCCACCCTCTTCCGGTATTCCTCCTCCGGACTGATATTGGGATTATAATAAAAAACGGTAATGGAGAAATAACGGGACAGATATTCCAGCACATAGCTGGAGCACGGCGCGCAGCAGCTGTGCAGAAGCAGACTCGGCGCCTCTTTCTTCATCCTCTCCAGGAGTGTGTCAAGCTCCTTCTGATAGTTTCTCATGATCCATTCCTTTCTGAATTTCAAACTTTCCTAATGAAACAAAACGCTGCCCGGATCATTCCGGGCAGCTTGGTCTTTTGCCTGCTTCTACAGAAAATCTCTGATACGCTTGCTCCTCACAGGATTACGCAGCTTCCTGAGGGCTTTCGCCTCTATCTGCCGGATGCGCTCCCTGGTGACATTGAACTCCTTGCCAACCTCCTCCAGAGTACGGGGATGCCCGTCTTCCAAGCCGAAGCGCAGGACGATGACCTGGCGCTCCCTTTCCTTTAAATCCTCCAGAAGCGTATCAATATGTTCTCTGAGCATCACAGATTCCACATTTCCTTCTGGTGTGACCGCATTGCTGTCCGCAACGAAATCCCCCAGATTGGAATCGTCCTCTTCTCCGATGGGAGTTTCCAAGGAGGCCGGTTCTCTGGCAATCTGCATGATCTCCATGACTTTCTCTTCCGTCATATCCAGAGCGCCCGCCAGCTCGGTCACTGAGGGCTCATATCCCAGCTCAAGAGTCAGCTTCCTCTGCATCTTCGACATTTTGTTGATGGTTTCCACCATATGTACCGGAACACGGATAGTCCTGGCCTGATCTGCCAGCGCCCTTGTCACCGATTGCCGGATCCACCACGTCGCATAGGTACTGAGCTTGTACCCTTTTGTATAATCAAATTTTTCAACGCCCTTTATAAGCCCCAGGTTTCCTTCCTGGACCAGATCCAGAAAGCTCATACCGCGGCCCGTATAGCGTTTAGCAATGCTGACCACCAGCCTCAGGTTCGCCTCGATCAGACGTTCCTTCGCCACCTGGTCTCCTTCCGCCTTTCGTTTCGCCAGTTTCAGTTCTTCTTCTGCCGTCAACAGCGGGACTGTGCCAATTTCCTTCAGATACATCCGAACCGGATCTTCCGTACCGATGCCATCCAGAAAATCAATGGCATCCAAGTCAATCTCTTCTTCCTCTTCTTCTTCCAATGTGAAAGCGTCATCATCCGCGTCCAGGACCATGTCTTCATCGATGGTCAGTTCATCATTCATCACGCGCAGTACGTCTATCCCATTGTTCTCGAGGTATGTAATGATATCTTCAATCTGCTCAACGGTCAGATCCGCTCCCGCGAAAAAGTCATTGATATCATTCATATCCAGAGTGGACTTCTTGCTCTTACCCAGTTCTACAAGTTTCAGTAAATCTTCACTAAACTTTCCTTTTTCCACTTGCTAACGTCCTTTCGCACACACTTCTCCACGCTAATTTTTAATTATACAAGCTTTTTCTACAAAAGTAAAGCCAAGATTTCATTTTTCCTGTGTTTTCCTGAATATCTATTTCAATTTTCCAAATTACGACTGCGTTTTCTTTTTTGGCGGCATATGGGTCATCTTCATGATCTGTATAGCCCGGCAATGGTTATCAATGACGACTTCTTTTCTCTTTCCGCCAAATTCTCCGTCCAGCACCCATTCCACCGGTTCTTCAAACTGGAATTTCACATGGGAAGCCATAAAATGTCTCACCAGCTTTGATTTATGGCCGTTCTGCAAAAGACTGGCCACCACGTCCGGAAGCTGGAGTATGTTCTGAGGGTTTTCCACTAAAAGCACCTCAAATCTGCCGTCGTCCAGCCTGACATTCCTGCCGTTCAGCCCTTTAAAGCCTGCTATCTGATTGGCGTTGCTGACCATCCCGACGAGTACGTCCCCCTCGTAGAAATCCGTCTCCGTCTCCATGGTGATGTGCTGTGCCTTTATACCTCCCAGGCTCTTTGCCGCTTCCAGAATGTAGGCGGGATGGCCTAAAACCGCCTTAAACTCTCTGGGAGTCTTATAAGGCACATCCGTAAAAGCTCCGAAAGCCGCCACGTAGGTGAAATAGCTCTCGTTGAATTTTCCGATATCCACGGGACAGGCGGTGCCCATCACAATGCTTTCCGCCGCCTGGATCATGTTCCTGGGTATTTTATGGCTGGCCGCGAAATCGTTGGTCGTGCCGGCGGGAATATAACCGATATAAGGTTTCTTATCCATCCCCATAACACCGGAGACAACTTCATTCAGAGTACCGTCTCCCCCACTTCCCACAATCAAATCCATGCCATATCCACGTTCTTCTACCACTCGCCTTGCATCCAGTGTCCTCTGGGTCACATGGATCTCCACTTGATACCCGGCCTTCACAAAAACATCCAGGATGTCCATAAGCTTAGTCCGAATCTGTGCTTTGCCTGACAGCGGGTTGAAGACGAACAGCATCTTCTTATCCATACTGTAGAACCCTGCCTTTCCACCACAACGGCAGCCGCCGTTTTACTCACGATCTGTCTGAATCATCTTTATACATAGGTAGATTCTACTCTTTTCCGACTTTGACGTCAATCTTTTCACGAAAATTTTATGATTCGGCACTTAATACGGCTTCTTTCATTTTCTTCACATATGCGGCCACCGGCTCAATGCTGTCTTTTCCGTACTCTGCCACCAGCTTTACAATGGCGCTGCCCACGATAGCCCCGTCGGAAACAGCCGCCATCCGTTTTGCCTGCTCCGGCGTGGATATCCCAAAGCCCACCGCACAGGGCACCTTTGCCTCCTGTTTCACAGCCTTCATCATGGAGCCTATGTCCGTCTGGATCTCGTTTCGAACGCCGGTCACTCCCATGGAAGAGACACAATATAAAAATCCCTTCGCCTCCCTGGCTATCATGGCGATCCTTTCATGGGAAGTAGGCGCGATCAGAGAGATCAGATCAACGCCAAACCGTTCACACTCCGGCAGAAGCTCCTCTTTTTCTTCATAAGGAAGATCCGGCACGATCAGACCGTCAAGGCCTACTTCCTGACATCTCCTCATGAACCGTTCTTTTCCGTAGGTATAAATGGGATTGATATAGGTGAGGAACACCAAGGGAATCTGTGTGGTCTTCCGTACTTTTTTCACCAGATCGAACAGTCCGTCCGTCGTGCAGCCCGCCGAAAGGGCGCGCTGGTTGGCGTCCTGGATCACGATTCCTTCTGCGATAGGATCAGAAAAAGGCACTCCTATCTCAATGAGGTCCGCACCGGCCTCCGCCATCGCGTAAATCAGCTGCTCCGTCACATCCAGCTCAGGATCTCCCCCCGTCACAAATGGAATGAACGCCTTTCCGTTTTTAAAAGCCTCCGCTATCCTACTCATATATATTCACCCCCCTGTATCTTGCAATAGCCGCCACATCCTTATCGCCCCGTCCGGATATATTGATGACAATGATCTTCTCTTTATCCATGGTCGGAGCCAGCTTTCTCGCATATGCCACCGCATGAGCGCTTTCCACAGCCGGAATGATGCCTTCTGTCCTGGAAAGATATTCAAAGGCGCTTACCGCCTCTTCATCGGTCACCGGCACATACTGAGCTCTTCCGGTCTCATGGAGCATCGCATGCTCCGGTCCGATCCCCGGATAGTCAAGCCCGGCAGAGATGGAGTATACCGGTGCGATCTGTCCGTATTCATCCTGACAGAAAAGAGATTTCATCCCATGGAAGATACCGGTGCTCCCATTGGCAATGGTCGCGGCATTTTTAGGATTATCCACTCCAAGGCCGGCCGCCTCACACCCGATCAGCTTCACCTGTTCATCGGGAATGAACTCGTAAAAGGCTCCCATGGCGTTGCTCCCGCCGCCTACGCAGGCAATGACCGCGTCCGGAAGCTTCCCTTCCTTTTCCATAAGCTGTTCTTTGATCTCTTTTCCGATCACCTTCTGAAAATCCCTCACGATCATCGGAAAGGGATGCGGTCCCATTACAGATCCCAGAACATAGAGCGTATCGTCCACTCTTCTGGTCCACTCTCTCATGGTCTCATTGACGGCGTCCTTAAGCGTCATCGTGCCGCTTTTCACCGGATGTACCTTGGCTCCCAAAAGCTCCATCCGATATACGTTTAGCACCTGCCGGTCCGTGTCTTCCTTTCCCATGAAGATTTCACATTCCATTCCCATGAGCGCCGCCGCCGTCGCAGTCGCCACGCCGTGCTGTCCCGCTCCTGTTTCGGCAATGACGCGGGTCTTCCCCATTTTCTTGGCCAAAAGCACCTGCCCCAGCACATTATTGATCTTATGGGAACCGGTATGATTTAAATCCTCTCTTTTTAAATAAATTTTTGCGCCGCCCAAATCCTTCGTCATTTTCTCTGCATAATAGAGCAGTGAAGGGCGCCCCGCATAATTTTTAAGGAGCTCGTCAAGCTCCCGGTTGAACTCCGGATCCTTTTTATAGTGCTCGTAAGCGGCGTCCAGTTCCTTCACCGCATTCATAAGCGTCTCCGGAATATACTGGCCGCCGTACTGTCCGTACCTGCCTTCTTTCATAGTTCCTTTCCTCCTGTTCTTCTTCCGGCCCCTCCGCCCGCTGCGTACCCGCCGCGGGCGGCTTTTAAAAAGGCCTCTACTTTTTTGATATCTTTATATCCGCCGCTCTCCAGACTGCTGGAGACATCCACGCCATAAGGGCGATATCGGCAGACGGCCTCCGCCACGCTTTCTGTCCTCAGTCCTCCTGCCAGGAAATATGGCTTCCTCAGACTTGGAATCAGCTCCCGGTCAAAGGCTTTCCCACTTCCACCGTATGTCCCTTCCGTATAGGTATCCAAAAGAAGATAGTCACAGGGAAGCTGTTCTGCCGAAAGTACCTGTTCCCGGCTCTTCACCCGTACTGCCCGGATGACCGGCACATGGGTCATATTCCGCAGCCGTTCCATATATTCCCGGTCCTCTTCTCCATGAAGCTGTACCATGTCAATGACACCGTCCCGGCACAGGCCGGCCACCTGCTCCGGCTCTTCATCAACAAAAACTCCCACCGCCCTGATTTCCGGATTCAGAAGAGTTTTCAGCCGCTCTGCCGTATTCCGGTCCACCTGCCGGCTGCTCTTCGCAAAAACGAATCCGATAAAATCCGGTTTGAAGCGGTTGGCCATCTGAATATCCTCCGGTCGTCTCAAACCGCAGATTTTCACTTTTACACCGTCTGTTTTTTCCATATCTGCTCCGCCTGCCTTATATTTGTCCGCGGTCAGAGCCTTCTGTCATTTCTTCGCCTCTCAGCCGTTTCAGCATGCCCGCCTTATCCGCACTTCTCATAAAGGTCTCTCCGATCAGCACTCCATTAACCTTTGCATCCCGGAGTACCTGGATATCCGAAGCGTCCCGGATCCCGCTCTCTGCCACGAACAGTATTTCTTCCGGCACCAGGCTCCGAAGCCTCTCGCTGTTATGAATATCCACCTCAAAGGTCCGGAGGTCTCTGTTATTCACTCCGATCATCCTGGCTCCCGCGTCCAGCGCCATCCGGATCTCCGTTTCGTCATGGGCCTCCACCAGAGCGGACAGACTGAGAGAGTCACAGATATGCAGGTATTGCTTCAATCTGTCTGCATCCAGGAGCGCACAGATCAGCAGCACACAGGAAGCACCTATGGTCTTTGCCTGATAGATCTGATATTCATCCACGGTAAAGTCCTTCCGGATGATCGGAAGCGGGACGGTTTCCGCGATCGCCGCCAGATATTCATTTTTTCCCAGAAAGTATTCCGGCTCCGTCAGCACGGAGATACAGGCGGCTCCCGCCTTCTCGTATTCCTTTGCTATCTGCACATAAGGGAAATTTTCTGCGATGACCCCTTTTGAAGGAGACGCCTTTTTCACCTCACAGATAAAGTTAATGTCCTGTTTTCTGAGGGCTTCTTCAAAGGGAAAGGATTTCTGGTCCTCCGTCAGAAATAACGCCCTCTTTTTCATTTCCTCCAGCGACACTCTTTCCTTCTCTCTCATAACCCGTATCCTGGAGCTTTCCGCCAGCTTATCTAAAATCATGCCAAACCTCCGTCAATTCTCATTTGAGAGCCGTATGAACGCTTCCAGCTGCTCCCTGGCCTTTCCGCTGTCGATCAGTTCTTCTGCCAGCTTCACAGCTTCCAAAAGACTCACATCGTCCTTCACCATATAGATACAGGCGGCAGAGTTTAAAACCACGGCGTCCCGTTTGGGTCCTTTTTTTCCATCCAGGATCTCTCTGGCAATCTGTGCATTATCCGCCGGCTCTCCGCCCACCAGGTCCTCCGGCCTGCACTTTTTAAGCCCCACCTGCTCCGGCTCCAATATATAAGAAGTAATGGCCCCGTCCCGCAGTTCACAGCAGACAGTCGGTGCGCTCAGGGATATTTCGTCTATCCCGTCCTGTCCGTGCACGACAATCCCCCGTTTGACGCCCAGCTTTAACAGCACCTGGGCGAGAGGCTCTACCAGCTTTTCATCATAAACTCCCAAAAGCTCAAAATTAGCTCCCGCCGGATTTGCCAGCGGCCCCAGGATGTTGAAAATAGTGCGGATGCCCAGCTCCTTCCTGACCGGCGCCACAAACCGCATGGCGGTGTGATAAGTCTGTGCGAACATGAAGCACAAGTTGATCTTCCCCAGAATGGCCGCACTCTTCACAGGGCTGATGGCAATGTTCACACCCAGAGCCTCCAGGACATCCGCCGCCCCGCATTTGCTGGATACGCTCCGGTTGCCATGCTTCGCCACCGGAATCCCCGCAGCTGACACTACCAGGGAAGAAACCGTGGAAATATTGAAGGTATTGGCCTCGTCGCCTCCGGTTCCCACGATCTCCAGCACATCCATATTGTGCAGCAATCGGGTACAGTGTTTTCTCATTCCGGCCGCGCAGGCAGTAATCTCCTCGATGGTCTCTCCCTTCATCCGCAGCCCCGTCAGAAACGCGCCCATATGGATCTGGGATGCTTCCCCGTCCATGATCTCATCCATCACCTGCTCAGCCACCTCATAGCTGAGGTCATTGCCGTTCACCACTTCATAAATCGCTTCTTTTATCATGTCCTCTCCTTCTTTCCGCCAAAATCTCTGTCAAATATGCTGTGATCTAAGCTTTCGCTGGTCAATGTTCAGGAAATTTTCCATCATCTTTTTTCCGTTCGGCGTGAGCACCGATTCCGGATGGAACTGCATGCCGTACAGAGCAAAATCCCTGTGCTCCACCGCCATCACTTCCCCGTCCTCTGCCTCTCCTGTCACCAGAAGCTTTGCCGGCAGAGAAGCCTTTTCCACCGCCAAAGAATGATAGCGGGCCGCCTTCTCCGTCCCGGAAAGTCCCGCAAAAATCGGGGATTTCGTGTCAAGCTTTATCCTACTCTGTTTTCCGTGCATCAGTTCCTTTGCGTAGGTTATTTTCGCCCCCAGCGCTTCACAGATTGCCTGATGTCCTAAACAAACTCCGAGAATAGGAATCTCTCCCATGAAGCGCTTCACCACGTCCTCACAGATTCCCGCGTCTTTCGGGCGGCCCGGCCCCGGAGATAGTACGATATGGCTTGGTTTCCACGCTCCGATCTCCTCCGCCGATGCTTCATCATTCCGGGTGATCCGGATCTTTTCCAGGCTGACGGAGCCTATTAGCTGCACCAGATTATAAGAAAAGCTGTCGTAGTTATCAATCAGCAATATCATGCTCACACCTCCCCGGCCATGCGGATGGCCTCTATTACCGCCCCGGCTTTGTTGGAGCACTCTTCATATTCCCGCTCCGGCACACTGTCAGCCACGATTCCGGCCCCAGCCTGTACATAGACCCTTCCGCCTTTTTTCACTGCCGTCCGAATGGCGATGCACACATCCAGATTACCTGAAAAATCCATATATCCAATGGCTCCGCCATAGATTCCCCTCGCTGCCGGCTCCAACTCTTCTATGATCTCACAGGCCCGGAATTTCGGCGCGCCGGACAAGGTGCCGGCCGGCAGAAGAGCCGGTATGGCGTCGCATCCGTCCATGCCGCCTTTCAGCTTTCCCGTGACCACAGATGCAATATGCATGACCTTGGAAAACCGGTGGATACACATATAATCCTCCACCTTCACTGACCCATATTCTGAAATCTTTCCGATATCATTTCTGGCCAAATCCACCAGCATATTATGTTCTGCCCGCTCCTTCTCATCGGCCATCAGCTCTTCCTCGAGTCTCCTGTCCTCTTCCGGCGTCCTGCCCCGCTTCCTGGTTCCTGCCACCGGAAAGGTCGTAAGCTCTCCGTCTATGAGCTTCACCATGGTTTCCGGAGAAGCCCCTGCTATTTGTACGTCATCGCTTTGGATGAAGAACATATATGGAGAAGGATTGGTGGTGCGCAGCACGCGGTAGGCATTCATCAGGCTTCCCTCATATTCCGCCTCAAACCGTCTGGATATCACGCCCTGGAAAATATCTCCTTCCTTAATATAATGCTTTGTCTTTTCCACCATGGCACAGTAATCCTTTTTGTTTATGTTGCAGGCAAATTCCGGCGGTTCCCTCTTCGGCTCCTCCGGCAAAGGTATTTCACTCTGTATCAGATGGATGATCTTCTCTATTTCCAGCACTGCCGCATTGTATCCCTGTTCTCCTTCTTCCGTCTTCGCATTCACTACTACGCAGATTTTCTGTCTCAGATGGTCATAGGCGATCACTTTATCAAAAAGCATCAAATCAAAATCCTGGAATTCACTCTCCTTAAATTTAAGCTTTTTCTCCGCATACTGAAGCATTTCATAAGAAAAATATCCAACAAAGCCTCCGGTGAAAGAGGGCATCCCCTCCAGCCTGGGCGCCCGGTATTCTTTTAGAAGTCCTCTCAGCACCTCCATCGGCTCTCCGGGAATCCGGTTTTCTATCTCTCCGCTTTTAACCGTCACACCCCCATCCTCGCAGACTGCGTGCAGCAGCGGATGAAATCCAAGAAATGAGTACCTTCCCCACCGTTCTCCTCCCTCTACGCTTTCCAGAAGATAGTAGTGTTTATCCAGCTGTGCGAGCTTTCGCAGCAATGTGATCGGCGTAATGACGTCTGCAAATATCTCCCTGCAGATCGGCACCAGGCTATAGCCGTCCCGATATTTTTTCGCCTCTTCGTATGTTGGTGTGATCATGGCTCTCCTCCTGTCTGATGATGGGTCTGCAAAGTTCCTTATTAAAAGGGATGATACAAAATACTTTTTGGAATCATTTTTCATTAGCTCCAATCAGGATCCAGACTGACACCGGCAGAAGTTCCGAGCCGTCACGATTTCGGTTCGCTGGCGATGCAGGGGCTGCTTTATCCCCACTTCAGAAGTACCGCTCACATGTCGCCGGGAAATCCGGATGATTTTCCGTCTCCGGTTCGCTCAGAAACGGAATCCGTATTTCCGTTTCTGCCTCCCTCCGTCTGGGGAACACCAGCCGCTGCCCTGCGGCGCTCACCTTTAGGCCGGCCCGGAATCTTTCTGCCGGTGCCCTCTTAGCCGCACTATACTAGATAAAATTCATTTCTTAGATTCCAGAAAAGGATCGGATTTCTTCCTGTCTCATCTGATTCATAAGACAAATTTGTTTTATAAGTATTCAAAGGTATACAAAAAAAGCTTCTGCCCCTTAAAAGGGACAAAAGCTTATGATCTGCTTCTGCGATACCACCCTGATTGATGCACTGCATCCTCTCTGTCACATACCATCATATGTGCCTCGTTGATAACGGATGAGGTCCCCGTCGAAGCCTACTGCCTGTACAGGGGTTCGGCCCGCCCTCCCAAGTCCATTCAGTCCGTTCCAAAATGCTGCTTCTCAGCTGTGGCAGCTCTCTGTGATTTCTTTCCCGGCTTACTTCTCTTGGTCATCGGTTTCTGGCTGTTATTCCATTGAATCTCGATAACTATGTTTCATAGTATAATCACTTCTTTTCCATTTGTCAATGAAAAACTTTCTATAAAACCCGGATGATACTGGATATTTTTTGGATCACCGACATCCCGCCGAGGACAGTCACCGCATCCCGGAAATGATATTCCTTGACCAAATCCGTCACAATCGCCAGCTCCGCAAAGCCATCCTGGGTATTTTTCTGTATCAGCTTTGAGATGCTCACTGCGTTGTTCCCAAAGACTCCGGCGATGGTGGCCAGGACGCCAGGCTTATCCTCTGCATGAAGCCTCATGAAGTATTTGCTTTCCACATCTCCTATGGCCTTGACTGGAAGCTCCCGGTAGCAGCTGCAGCCGATCCTTCCGCAGCATCCCCATTCAATATCCCGCAGAATATCGATGACGTCGCCCACTATGGCGCTGGCCGTGGGCATCTCTCCGGCTCCTCTTCCATAAAACATAGCGTCATCCACTGCATCTCCGTGGACAAACACCGCATTAAAAGCGTCTTTCACAGATGCCAGAGGATGTCCGCTGGGTATTAACATCGGATGCACTCTGGCCTCGATACCGTTATCCGTGTTCTTCGCCACTCCTAAAAGCTTGATATCACACCCCAGCTCTTTGGCATACTGGATATCCTTAGCGTTTATCTTTGAAATCCCCTCTGTATAGACGTCTTCAAAGACCACTCGGGAGTGAAACGCGATGGAAGCCAGTATCGCCACCTTCCTGCCCGCGTCATATCCCTCCACATCAGCCGTAGGATCTGCCTCCGCGTACCCAAGCTCCTTTGCCACTCTCAGGGCATCCTCAAACTCCATGCCGTCATCTGTCATCTTTGTCAGTATGAAGTTCGTTGTCCCATTGAAGATTCCCATGATATCGCTGATCTCATTGCCTGCCAGACACTGCTTCATGGGGCGGAGAATCGGTATTCCGCCGGCGACTGCGGCTTCAAACAGAAAATCACAGCCGTTGTCCTTCGCCGCCTCCAAAAGCTCCTTTCCTCTGGACGCGATCAGATCCTTATTGGCTGAGACCACATGCTTCCCGGCCCGAAACGCCTCCATGATGATGGTGCAGGCCGGCTCCATTCCTCCCATCACTTCTATGATCACGGAGATAGACTCATCCTCTACGATCTCTCTCCAATCATCGGTGAGCAGTTCCCGGCCGACCTTCTTCTCGGCCTTTTCCAAATTCCTGACCAGAATCTTCGCGATCTCTATCTCCACGCCGGCTTTACTCGGCATTTCCTGTTTTCTCCGCTCCAGCAGCTTATATACGCCGGATCCTACGGTTCCCAGCCCTAATATGGCGATCTTAACCTTCTTCATTTACGCCTCCGTTTCTGTGTTCTTGTTCATAGAGTGTTCTATCCTGATTGTATGTACCTTCCAGCCATTTGTCAATGGGAAAGGAGATTCCGCCGCCTGGATTCCCTCCTATTCTCCGGACAAAATTAGGAATAAAAAGTCAATAAAATTAATACCTAATTTTTTAAATATTCTTCCATTAAAATACATAAAATCGCCAAAAAAACAGAACAGGGATTGCCTTATTTTCAAAATGCTGTTAAAGTATACTATAATCTTTTAAAGACCGGTATCTAAGGCAGGCAATGTATATTCTAAAGGAGGTTTTTCTATGTCCGACGATGAAAGATTCAACCCCGTAGACTTTGAGTTTGACACCCGTTTAGATCAGTTGGTGGAATACTGTAAGAACTCCAATCACATAGATTTGAATCTCTATACAGAATACGACGTAAAACGCGGTCTCCGTGATTCCAACGGCAAGGGTGTCCTGACAGGTCTCACCGAAATATCCGACGTTATCGCATTTGACGTCATCAACGGCCGGAAGATCCCGGCCAACGGACGCCTTTATTATCAGGGCTACAATGTCAAAGATCTGATCAATGGCTTTCAGGACCGTAAATTCGGTTTTGAGGAGACTACATATCTGCTCCTATTCGGCAGTCTCCCCACCCACGCTCAGATGGATGAGTTTCTGGAGCTGATGGGCCACTTCCGGAACCTTCCCGACACCTTCGTGCGTGACATCATTATGAAGGCTCCGAGCAAAGATATCATGAACTCGCTGCAGAAAAGTGTCCTCACCCTGTATACCTACGACAGAAATCCGGACGACGTTTCCATCCCCAATGTATTAAAGCAGTCCCTCCATCTGATCGCCCAGTTTCCTTTGATTTCCGTATACGCTTATCAGGCATACCGCCACTATCATCTGGACGAAAGCCTGGTCATACGGAATCCCAAGCCTCAGCTCTCCACTGCGGAGAACATTCTCCGGCTGCTTCGTCCCGACGGAAAATATACGGAACTGGAGGCAAAGGTACTGGATGTGGCACTTGTCATCCACGCCGAACACGGCGGCGGGAACAATTCTTCCTTCACTACCCATGTCGTGTCCTCCACCGGCACCGACACCTACTCAGCCGTTACAGCTTCTCTCGGTTCCCTGAAAGGCCCGAAGCACGGCGGAGCCAATCTGAAGGTGCAGAATATGTTCGCTGATCTGAAGAAAAATATTCCCGACTGGTCCGACGAGGATGCAATCCGTGAATATCTCCAGATGCTGATCAACAAAGAGGCGTTTGACCGGAGCGGACTGATTTATGGCATCGGCCATGCCGTATATACCAAATCCGATCCCCGCGCCGTCATTCTAAAAAAATATGCCAAGGCGCTCTCCGAGGAAAAAGGCCGAACGGAGGAATATAAACTCTACACTACCGTGGAGCGGCTGGCCTGTCAGCTCCTGTCAGAGCAGAAACAGCTGCACAAAGCCATCTGTGCCAACGTGGACTTTTACAGCGGCTTCGTTTATAACATGCTGGGTCTTCCCAATGAACTCTTCACTCCCATATTTGCCATCTCCCGTATCTCAGGCTGGTGCGCGCACCGGATCGAAGAACTGGTGAACTCCAGCAAGATCATCCGCCCTGCTTATAAATATGTGGGACAGCATCACAGTTATGTGGCCCTGGATGACCGGAAATAACGACAAATAACGGGTATGCCTTATGATTTAAGGCATACCCGTTCTGCGTCTCTCTGTCAGAATCATTCGTTTCGTCAAAGGGCCGTGACTGCAAACACAGCTTTCACCGGCTGACTTTCAAAATTCACCAGCTGATAAGGAGTCCCTGCCGGCAGGAAAAAGGAATCCTCAGGGCGCAGCTGGAAGGATTCCTGCATCTGCGTGAGATTTATGGTAATTGGTCCGTCTATACAAAAGATTGCCGCATCTCCTCCGTGGCAGTCTTCTTCGGAGCACCTCGGTCCATAACCGCCGGGCGGAAGGATGAATTCTCCAAAGTGTCCGTAATCATTGCTCCCTATGAAACGCATCAGCATTGGGTGCTTTGTTCCATGGATATTGTTGAGCTTGTCACAATCCCTTACCGTATATACCGCCTGGGGATAGGCCCTGGCTTCTTTTCCGTCCACCGGCCAGCTGCCGATATCGTCGGTACAGCCCTGTCTGCTGACATTCTGGATCACACTTCGCATATCCGGCAGCTTGTCGTTATTCGGCCCTTTATAAAACTTTGTCTCCGCATCCGTCGGGATATAAGCCGGCGGAATGTCTTCTCCCCATGCCTTCGGTGTGATAAAGTAAAGCACCCGGACCTTCTGATCCGAAAAGTTATGAGCCTTGTGCCATGCCTCCTGCGGCATGAACAGTCCGTCCCCGGTCTCCAGATACGCGAACTGGCCGTTTCCGCTCCGCTGCACGATAGGTCCCTGCAGAATATAATAAAACTCATCCCCCGGATGGATATCCAGCGGGTCAAAAGCGCCGCCGGGCCCCAGCTCATAAATTCCCAGCATAAAGGTATCTGTGCTGACTATCGTAAAGGTATTGTCGCTCGTAAACGCGTTGTCCGGCGGATACAGAGCACTACTGTATTCCTCCCTGCGGATCAGCCTCGGATATTTCCTTCCGTCGGCAAAAGGGAACTTTGTTAAAATATCAGTAAGCTTCGGCATTTTTTACTCCTTTCTTACCGTCCGTTTCTCATACAGGCAATGATATCCTTGGCTCCTTGTTTCAATACTTCATATGCGCGGGCAGTCAGAGTATTATAGTAGGTCTGCTCCGGATTCTGGGCGATGATCCTCTGAAGCTCCGGGGCTACCTGAATGGATAAATACGTATAATAATTGATCTTGGACATGCCGGAGCTGATCGCCGCCTGCAGATCCTCAAATGATACTCCCGAACTTCCGTGCATCACCAGGGCGGTGTCCTCCGGGACCGCTGCCCGGATCTCCTCCAGCCGCTTCAGGTCAAGGACCGGAGCCGCTTTATAAAATCCGTGCTCCGTACCGATGCACACCGCCAGGGCGTCACAGCCAGTCCTCACCGCAAAGTCCTTCGCGACTTCAGGATCCGTGTAAAAGCCTGTCTTATCCTTTGGATCGATCCCCCCGTGATTGCCAAATCCCGGCATTCTCCCAATCTCAGCCTCCACCGTGAGCCCAAACGGATGAACCATATCGCAGATTTCCTTTACATTGGCAATGTTCTCTTCATAGGGAAGATAGGACCCGTCGTACATGACCGAGGAAAAACCGCATTTCACCGCCCGCAGGCACATATTCAGGCTCAGTCCGTGATCCAGATTGACCGCTACCGGAACCGATGCGTTTTTTGCACATTCCACCATATACGGCCCGATCACTTCCATTGCGATGTCCGTTTCATGAGCGCTGGCATGGTCCAGAATGACCGGTGTCTGCAATTCCTCCGCCGCATCCACGGCAGCACGGACAATATCAAAGCCCGGCGTGTTGATCGCCGCGACCGCCATCTTATTCCTCCGCGCTTCCCTCAGTATTTCTTTCATGTTTACAAGCATATTTGTACCCCCTGGTAAATTAGTCATGATGTTGGTTCTGTTATCACTGCAGTCCTGAGTAAACAGCCCTGACCGCTTTGCTGAGCCGCCGGTGCCGCTCCAGTATCCCAGAACTGTCCTGCTTCGGCACATAGCGGCACATGGTTTCCCGGAACCGCCGGCCGGCCTCCTCTAAGCCGGAATAGCAGCCGAATTCCACGGCGCAGAGCATCGCCAGACCACGGGCACCCGCTTCCTCGTGTTTCAGGACTTCAATTTCCTTTCTGGTAATATCGGCCTTCATCTGCATATATACAGCCGACCTGGAGACACCCCCGACCGCCGTGACACCGTCCACCGGTATCCCATAGTCCTTAAGCAGCTGAAACATTTCCGCCGATTCACAGCAGAGTCCTTCCAGCATCCCGCGGTACAGATGATATACAGTGGCTCCGGCGTCCATCCCGATGAAGGAACCCATGGACTGTCCGATATCCGCAAAACAAGTGCTGGATAAATACGGCAGGAACACAACGCCTCCGGAAATGCCTGAACAGTTCTGATTCAAATCGTCGTATACACTCCTCCCTTCTTTTTCACATTTGTCACTGAGGGCTGCCGCAAAATTCCGGATAAACCACTTCAGGCAGTTCCCATGCATCAGACGGCTGAGCAATGAAACGTACATCCCCTTTTTTACAAATGGCTCCATTTGCAGGCGCGCCTGTCTGATTCTCTCCGCGCCTTTTCTGTCAGTCAGCAGATTGAGCGCTTCCGTGGAGCCTTCCCCCAGAACAGCATCTCCCGGCCTGACTGCCCCTCCCCCGACTGCAGCGCTGATCTGGTCATGGCAGCCTGCCAGGATCTCCATATCCACAGGCAGTCCAAGCTCTTCACTGCATTTTTTTCTTATCGTTCCCAAACGGGTCCCCGCCCTGCCAATCTGTGGAAAAAGCCGCAGGTCCATATCATACCGTTTCGCTATGCTGCCGGACCATTGAAAGCTGCTGATGTCAAAACACATTGTGTTGGAGGCGGCTGAATAATCGATCATGGCCTCTCCACACAGCAAATACGCGATGTAACTGTCTACAAAAAAGATCCTGTCTGCTTTTTCAAAAATATCCGGCCTTGTTTCCTTCCAGTATGTATATTGATTGACCGCGGCAATCTGCGGCTCCGTCTTTCCTGTAATAAGGTAAAGCTCCTCCCGCGGAATCCGGTGCTTAAGCCGGTTCCACACCTCTGTGTTCCTCCTGTCCATGTAGGTTATGCCGTCATCCAAAAGCAGCTGCCCGTTCTTATCGATCAGCGCGAGCGTCTCGCCAAGGGACGACATCATGGCAGCCCTCACACCGGCCGCGGCCGGTGCGAGTTCCTTCAATACGGCTTTCACGCTGTTCCATACGGCGGTAAGGCTCAGGACGGCAAATCCACTCTGTCCTCCGGACAGCTTATATTCACGCCGGGCGCTTTTAAGGACAGTGCCCGTTTCAGAAATCACCGACGCCTTGCAGCCGGATGTCCCCACGTCAATACCGATAAAGTCCATGCTTCCTCCCTAATTTCTTACCAGCTGTAATCGCCGATATTGCTCTTATCCAGAGAGATGAGCCCAAAGTATATGTATTCCCCTGTTACCGTCGCCTCAACATCCTCGAGGCCTTCCACCTTAAAGGTATCGCCGTCTGAAAATTCCTTTCCTTCCAGCATCTCATAAGCGGCATAGACGGAAGTATAGGCCAGATAGGCCGGCTCCGTCACATAAGCACTCTGGACCGTACCGTCCTCGATATAGGGCCGGATGACATCTGGAAGCGTCAGGCCTGTTATGAAGATGGAGCCTTTTTCAAGATTTCCCTGCTCCACTGCTTCTTCCACCGCGGCCGCTGCTGAATGAGGTTCGTATCCGGAAATGCCGATGATGGCCTGGAGATCCGGATTCGCCATGATCAGATTCTCGGCATTTTGCAGCGCCACCTCAGTATCATCGTCCGACCAGGTCGTGGAAACGAGCTCCATATCCGGATAATTTTCCGCCATCTCATCCTGTACGCCGGCGAGTCGTTCCTGCTGGTTTCCGGCGCTGATGCCGCCGCCCATCACCGCGACCTTGGCATCCTTCCCCACTGCTTCGGCTACATCCTTTACAAACATGCGGCCGCACTCATAATCACTGGCTGAATTCACATAGAAGGTACGTTCGCTGTCCGCACAGTCGGAATCATAGGTCAGGACCAGGATTCCCTGTGATACTGCTTTGTCGATGGAAGCCTTGCAGCCGGCCGCGTCATTTGTGGCGATCACGATCGCGTCCGGCTTCGCGACGATCGCGTCCTCCAGCATGTTGATCTGTTCCGTGGGGTCCGCATTTGCCGGACCGCTGATGATCACATCGATTCCCAGCTTCTCACCGGCTTCCTCCGCACCGGTGCAGGAATACACGTTCCAGGCTCCCGCTACCTCCTTCGGCATGAAATAGATGGTCTTCTTCTCCCCCTTGTCCGCAGATGTTTCCGTCCCCTTCTTTGTCTCCTTGCCGCTGTCCGTACTTTCTTTCGCCTCTGTGCCGGAAGTCTCCGCTGTGGCGGAGGTATCTTCCTTTTTCCCGCATCCGGCCAGTGAAATGATCATACATACTGCCAGCATGACTGCCAATCCTAAAGATACCATACGTTTCCTTTTCATAAAAACCCTCCTTATTTTTGATTCCCTCATGGGATAATGATACCGTCACTTTTTCTTTTTTTTCCGCACCGGCTCCAGATTGCCGGCAATGACCGACAGCAGGATGATCGCTCCCAGGATTGCCGACTGATAGTAGGCGCTGATATGGGAAATATTCATGCCGCTTTTCAGATACCCGATCACAATGATCCCAATGAAGGAACCGAGCATGGTGCCTTTTCCTCCGTTTATGCTGATGCCTCCCAGCAGACACATGGTGATCGCCTCAAATTCATATCCGTCTCCCAAAGCCGCCTCAATCCCCTGCATTCTGGAGAGGATGACAATCCCTGCCAGACCTGAAATAAAACCGTTGAACGTGAATAACCCAATCTTATATTTTCTTACCTTGATCCCGGAAAAAGCCGCCGCGCTCGCATTGTTCCCGATCGCCCGGATATCCATCCCGAACCGCGTCTTCTTCATGGCAGCGGAAAGAATCACAAACACCGTTATCACCAGGAGAAAGGAATAGGGGATGACGCCGAACAGCGTTCCATTTCCAAAGCGGAAAAAAGATTCGTCGGGAAGCCCCCGCATCGGCCCTCCCTGCTTAAACACATAGCAGAGACCGCGGAACGCAGTCATAGTACCCAGTGTCACGATCACCGGCTGCATCTTCATCACGGCGATCATAAAGCCGTTCAGAAAACCGATGGCCGCAGCCACAGCCAGAGAGATGAGGACCGCCAGCGGAACAGGTACATATCTCTGCATCAGCGTCCCGGCTAAAAAGGCCGAAAAGCACATGACGGATCCCACCGACAGATCAATATCTCCGGTCAGCATGACCAGGGACATGGATGCCGCGATCAGGCCTATTTCTGCAAACTTCGCCGCGATGTTCGTAAAATTGGCCGACGTGACATAGACCTTTGATTCCAGGGAAAACCCAATCAGCATAAGAACCAGGATGCCGATCAGAATCATATATCTCCTGAGATTATAGTTGGAAAAAGCTTTTTTGATCTTCACCTTCATTTGTCCTTTTCACCTCCAAGCCTTTTCCGGAAAATTGCGGAGCTCTGCAGAAACTGCACGAGCATGGATAAGAGGATCAGAATTCCGGTGAGCGCCGTCACCCAGTAATCTGTGGAACGAGCCAGGATCATACCGTTGTTGAGGACTGCCATGGTCAGGGCTCCAAATACGATTCCCAGGACTCTGCCCCGTCCTCCGCTCATACTGGCCCCGCCCAGAAGCACTACCGCCAGCAGGGTATTCACGGTATCGCTGCCGATTTTAGACGCCAGAATATTCTGATAAATACTCGAATAGAGGATTGCCGCCACGCCAATCAGAATACCGGAAAAAGCATACACGCTCCTCTTTGTCCTGCCCACGTCGATTCCCGCCTGGACGGCTGCCTCACTGTTTCCCCCTACCGCATAGATTCTTCTTCCGAACCGCGTTTTGCCAAGGATAACTGCTGTAATCGCCGCCACGCCTAAGAAGCAGAGAAAGGGAACCGGTATCACGCCTGCCAGCTGTCCGGAGCCCAAGGAAAGCATCGCCGGCGAAGTGATGATATAAGCCTGTACACTGAACATCAGCGCAATTCCGCGAATCAGGTTTTTTGCCGCCAAAGTCACGATCAGGTCCGGCAGCTTTATCTTGGTGACCAAAACTCCTTTCAGATACCCCACCGCGGCTCCGCAGATGAGTACCAAAAGAAAGACAATAGCAAATGGCATCTTCTTGGATTCCAGAAATCCGGTCAGCACACATAATAACGACAGCGTGGAACCGATTGAAATGTCAATCCCTCCGGTCAGCACGATCAGGAACAGAGAAACCCCCAATATCCCGTTGATCGCAACCTGTTTGCTGATCATTTTAATGTTTCCAAGACCTGCGAATCTGGGAGTGATCAGGGTAAATAAAAGGAACAATAATACCATGGACAGCAACGGCGCCCATTCATGTGATCTCCTGCCGCTCTTCACTCTGCTCCTCCTTTCCGCCGGACGCAAGCTTCAAAAGCCGTTCCTGCTGCAATCCTTCTGTCTTTAAAGTCGCACAGATGCGGCCTTTATGCATGATCATCACTCTGTCCGTCATGCCGAGGACCTCCGGCGCCTCCGAAGAGATCAGGAGAATCCCCAGCTCCTCTGTCTTTACCAGCCGGTCGATCAGATTGTAGATCTCCGCCTTTGCGCCCACATCTACCCCTCTCGTTGGTTCATTCAAGATCAAGACCTTAGGATGGATGGACAGCCATTTGGACAGGACTACCTTCTGCTGATTTCCTCCGGATAAAAGGTTGACATGAGTGTCCCGGCTGACCGCTTTTATGGACAAGGCCTCCATATATTTATCACAGATCTCTCTGTTCTTTGCCCAGTCCACAAAAATTCCCTTTCTGCAGCTTCCGCATCCTGCCATGGAAATGTTTTCAAACACGGACATGTCCCGTACAAATCCATCCTTTTTTCGATTTAGCGGGACATAGGCGATCCCGTTCTTCACCATATTGGGAATATCCGTCTTTTTTATCGCCTGCCCGTTTAATGTGACTCTGCCTCCCGTCGGCTTCCGGTATCCGAACAGGGTCTCGGCAAGCTCCAGAGTACCGGACCCGGCAAGCCCGTATATCCCCAGAACCTCCGATTTCATCAGCTCGAAGCTCACCTGTTCAAAATTCTCACCGTTAAAATCTGAAACCCGGAGCAGAACACCGTCATTTTTTGTCGGCGTATGTACGTAATACTCATCCAACTGCCGTCCGACCATTTTATTCACCATCTGCTCCACCGTGGTCTCTCCCACATTTACAACATCGACCACCGTCCCGTTCCGTAAAATGGTCACCCGATCACAGATGGCCTCTATCTCGACCATCTTGTGGGATACATAGATAATCGTGATCCCCCGGCTGTTCAGTTTTCGGATGAACTGAAAGAAAATCTCCACTTCATTTTCCGGGAGTGCGGCAGTCGGCTCATCCATGATGATCAGCTCCGCGTTCATGGACATCGCTTTCGCAATCTCGACCATCTGCTGTTCATGAATACTGAGTTCACTGCCCATGCGGTTTACATCGATTTCCACCCCCAGCGTCTCCAGCACCCTGCGGGCGTCTTCCTCCATCCTCTTTTTCTGAATCATCCCAAATTTTCCGACATAGTCCTTCCTGTTCAGAAAGATATTCTCGGTCACCGTCATGTTTGGAAAGATATTCAGCTCCTGGTGCATAAAAGCAATCCCATCATCGGCAGATTCTTCAATGGACGCATACGCGACCTCCCGGCCTTTAAATAGGATTGTACCGGAGGTACGGGTGTATAACCCGGTCAGTATTTTCAAAAGCGTGGACTTCCCCGCGCCGTTCTCTCCGATCAGTCCCATGATCTCCCCCTGTCTGACATCAAGGCATACATGGTCAAGGACTGCCGCGCCGGGAAAGGTTTTATCAATATCTTTCATCTGAAGAATATATTCTGCCAATATTCCTTCCCCCTTCTTTCCCGGCCGTTCACGACTCCGGCGCATCCGGCATTCCGCAGTTATTGCAGAAATGCTTCAACATCACCAGGTCCTCGCAGGAATGATTGGCGATCAGGACGCCTTCATTCGCACGCTCATGGGATACGAAGAACTCATCCTTTGTCATCTGCCCCATCCGGATCACATTGGGCGATTCACATTCCAGCCCGCCAAACACGCCGTGGCCCGACAGCAGAATACATCCGTATGCAGCCTTATCTTTGATCAATACGGTCTTCCCCGGCCTGATCGTCAGCTCCTTGGCGCCGAAGTAGGGGTTTCCATATGTAATCCATTTGGATATATAATCCTCTGTCTCGGTCTCTGTGACAGGACGGCGGAAATATTTTTTGCGGTAGTATGGATCTGTATTGATCTCCCAGTCAATCAGACTCATGGTATATTCGTATTCATCCTCCGCGTCGTCGGGGACCAGGTTGTTCATTTCACTGTGGGGGAACGCGGGATAATGATTGTCCGTATAGTTTTCAAATACCGCATAGGATTCGCTCATCCACTGCGGTTCATAGGTACACCACGCGCCGCAGCCATGCAGGACGCCCGCCGGAGTATACCAGCCGGTTCCCAGTTCCAGGCGGTACGCCCTGGACAGCTCCACGATCCTGTTTTCCCCCTTGTCAAAGTCCCTGAGCCTCTCGAGGACTTCTTCCCTGCTCACAGAAGGATCGATTCCAAGATATGTGATCACATTTTCATTCGCGGCGGACATGTTCATCTGAGGCGGATAATAATACGCCTCCGGCTTCATGACGGCTCCTGGCTTGCAACAGGCCGCCTCCTCCGTAGGATGTACATGGAAAAAGGAAGTGGTCGCGTAATCATAGAACTTAGAGAACATCGGCCACCGGCCATATTTATCCCAGAGCTCTTTTCCGATCAGATCCTCCTTCAATTCCTCCACGGCATCCTTAAAAAGAATCTGTTCTCCATCGCAGTCTACATACTGCATTCCCAAATTCTCCGGAGCATCCTTCACTCCATGCTCCACCGGAGCCGTCGCACAGAACCATCTTTCCTCGATCATACCCAGCTCATTTCCATAATAGGCGTAATCATCCGGATGAAGTCTGAGCCTCCTCCCCGGCATCCAGGAGTCTCTCGGGATAAAATCCGGGACCATACGAAGAATGCCGTTATTCTTCTTCATCGTCTTTTCCAGTGTCTTGCGTGTCATAAAATACCCTCCCATTCTTTATGATTGATTGAAACTATAGGTACCCTCCCAAATTTTCTCAAATTTATTGCATAACCCCATATTATTTCTATTTTTATAGTTTTAATCGCCATATATGTATATTATATTTTTCATATTTCCTCCTGTAAAATGAATTATTGTCATCAACTCCATAACCGTCAGTCATGGTAAAGAAAGCAAATACAGGACGGAATCCGTGGATTCCGCCCTGTTTATTGGATAAAGGAAGTCTTATTTACTTTTCTGAGAAATACACTCTATCAAATTGCGGAGACAGGAGGGCATCTCCTTCTCCTTATTCCATGCCACATAGGTATCCCTGGCATCCAGCGGCTGAGCCATCGGAAGCTCCGTCAGTTGAGTGTACCGGTTGTCCATCTGAGCAATCTCTTTGGATACGACGGCTAGTCCGAACCCCTCCAAAGCCAGCTGGATCATCACCGTCGTACTCCCCACCTCCAGGCTTGCTTTGACTTGTACTCCAATCTCCTTCATCTTGTCATCAAACAACTTGCGGGTATGGGTGATACGGGGATGCAGAAGGATTGGAAATTCCGTGAGCATTCCCCAGTCCAGCGTGCCCAGCTTCGCCAGCGCTGCGTACCGTTCTCCTGCCACGACCACCTCGTGCATTTCACTGATCTTTCTGAATTCCAGCCTGTCACACTCCACATATTTATTCAGAAGCCCGATATCAATATCCTTCTGCAGCAGACTTCCGATCGTCTGCTCTGAATTGGAATACAGAGTCTCCTTGACTATCACATTTGGATACAGATTATGGTACTCCCGAATAACGGGAATCATAAAATATGTGAACAGATCGTCTCCCCCGCCGATATTGACTTCTCCATAATCTGAATAGTTGATCTGGGATATCTGCTTCACTGTATTATCCATGATATCCATGCTCTGCCTGACGCCCTCAAACAAAATCTCCCCTGCCGGCGTCAGCTTTACCCCCTTTTGATTCCGGTAAAAAAGCTGACAGTCCAGCTTTTGTTCCAGCTTCGCGATGGCTTTGCTGAGAGCCGGCTGGGAAATATGGATCTCTTCTGAAGCCTTTGTGATATTCTGGGTCAATGCAACACAGTAAAAATAGTATTCGTTAATATCAAAGAACATGCACTATCTCCTCCGCAGTCCCGGTTCTGGGCCCTGCATTCTGCTGTATCCGTATCCGAAAACGAACAAAACACACCCCATTTATGTGCTTTGTTTCACCCATTGTATCACAAATGACAGAAAGAGACAAATTCCATCATCTCTTAGACAGGCTTTAAGGACGGCCTTCTGCCTGTTCTCAGTTCATAAATGGTGACTGCCGCAGCGGCAATGGCCGCGGCCACATGGCTGATCAGGACCGCAGTCCAGACACCATCCAGTCCCGCTCCAAATACAGACAGAAGCCATGCGGCGGGCATCCGTACGATCATATAATAAAACACCATGCAAAACATACTTTTCATAGGCTTTCCCAATCCGTTCATCCCTCCCAGAAAACAGTTGGTCACTGTGTTGAGGATATAACCTAAACCGACTATCTGAAAACATCGGGAAACGATTTCTGCCGTATCTTCACTGTTTACAAACATACGGGAGAAGGGGCGCGCAAAGAATATCACCAGCAAAGACAGGGCGGCCAGAAGCCCTCCTCCGTAAAGGACTGCCGATCTCAGGTAATCTCTGACCCGGTCATACCGTCTGCCGCCAGCACACTGCCCTACGATCGAGGTCAGTACCATATTGAGAGCCATAGCCGGATAAAAAAGGATGGTCTCCAGTTTCCCCATGATACCGTAGGCAGCCAGGGCAGTGATGCCATATCCGCTCACAAGGGAAGTTAAAAACCCGGTGCAGATTGCCGGAATGCTCTGCTGAAAGGCAGAGGGGACGCTTTTTTTCATCAGAGGCAGTATCTGTTCCTTCCGGAAGGCCGAAATACGCAGACTGAAAAGCTTTTTCTTGTGTAAGTACAGCAGCATGAAAAACAGGCACAGAAACTGGGAGAGCAAGGTGGCGGCGGCAGTTCCCTGAAATCCAAACCACCAGATAAAAAGCGGGTCAAGCAGAGCATTGAGAAGCGTGCATACCAGCATGGCGGCCATCTGAAATACCGTGTTCCCAAAGCTTCGCAGCACGGCTGTAAAATAGCAGTACAAATAAACAGTGATATATCCGAGAAGATAAATGGACAGATACTCATAAGCCATCTGGTATGTCCCCTCCGGCGTCTTTAAAAGCGTGAGGAGCGGACGCAGCGCTACCTCCAGGACAACGGTCATTCCCAGCGCAAAGGCCGCCGCCGCGAGAAATGATGTGGCGATCATGCTTTCCACTTTTGTCTTGTCTTTTGCTCCTATGGCCTGAGACAGCAGAATGGCGACGCCGTTGGTCGCGCCCATTGCGATCGCATTTAAGATCAGGATGATCGGTGTGGAATTGGTAAGCGCGGCATACGCTGTCTTTCCCAGAAGATTTCCAATCCAAAGACTGTCCACGAGGTTATAAGCCATGTTTAAAAACATGGCTGCGATCATAGGCAGTGCCATGGCAAACAAACATTTTCTGGTATTTCCATTGATAAAATCCATTTTAACTGGCATTCTTATATTCCTTTCTTTTCCGTGAATGAACATCATTCATTTTATGACCATTAAGTATCCCTGTCCGGCAGACAGGGATTTTATTAACTCAGTTTTTTAATTATACCTATTAGAAAGGTCTTGATCCTCCTGACCCTCTCTTCTCGCGGCAGTTCCTGATCCAGCAAGATGCCCAGCTGTCCGTACACACAGAAAGATGCCGCCGCGTCTGTGTCTTCAATATGTGTCTCTCCCCGGCCATTTGCGGCATCCAGCTGAGCCTTCACCACCGGTTTCATCCTGGCACAGATGCTCATGGATAGCTGATTGTGTATCTTCCGGCTTTCCGGACCGTGGCAGAACCGGTTGGCATAGCTGTCGTCTGACTCCGCTTCAACAAAGGTCGGCATTTCCTCTACCATTTGAACCAAAGAGATCCCCGGCTTTTTCAGAACCTTCGTTATCTGATCCACCTGGGACTGGGCATATTGATCTATGGCTGTGTCAAACAATATTTCCTTTGAGGGAAAATAACGGTAGCAAAGCCCTTGGGCTACCCCCATAGCCGTCGCGATGTCTGCCATGGAAGTTTTCTCATATCCCTTTTCATAAAACAGCTTCATCGCCGTGTCCAGAATTTCCTGCCTGCGTTCCCCGGGTTCCTTCGTAATACGCGGCATAAGAGATTCCCCCTTTCTGAGCTCACAACAATCATACCATAAGCCGTCGTCAATGTCAATGAATGATATTCATTCATTGTGCTTCTATTCTAAGAAAAATAAGACTCCCAGGGTCCCCGGTCCGCAGTGACTGGAAATAACTCCTCCTGCCCGAGTCTCAACAATCTCCTGGAACTTTCCAAGGCCCTCCAGATATGTCCGGACCTGCTCCACCACAGCCCCGTCGCATCCTGAATGGGTGATAAATACCCTTTTTCCGTCTGCCCTTAATAAATCTTCCTCCATATCCTTTGTGTACTTGAGAATGACTTTATCCAGAGTACCGCGGTACTTTTTCTCCACGCCCATCTTTCCGTCTTTCACTTCAATTCTCGGCTTTAGCTTGAGTGTATTCGCCAAAAGCGCCGTAGCCGCCGTGCACCGTCCTCCTCTGGCAAGATAGGTCAAAGTATCTACGACAAAGCTTGCCCTCACTTTATCCTTTGTTTCATCAATGATCTTCAAAATCTCCTCTGCCGGCATACCTGTTTTTGCGAGCTCTGCAGCCCGAAGCACCTGCAGGCCGATTCCGGTGGAAAGGCTCCTGGAATCTATGACAAACAGTCTGTCTGTCTCAAGCTCCGCAGCCGCGAGACGCATAACATTGCATGTGGTGCTCATCTCTTCTGAAATGCCGATAAAGATCACGTCCCGCCCTTTTTTGATATACGGCCCGGCCGCCTCCAATGCCTTCTCCATGGAGATCGCGGCAGTTTTCGGGGTCGTTTTATGTTCCTCCGACCAGCGGAATATCTCCTCCGGCGTCACTTCCGTTCTGTCATAATAGCTCTTATCGTCCATAACGATACATAACGGCACTATCGCTATATCGTATTTTTCCAGCAGCTCCTCTGTCAGGTCGCAGGTGCTGTCCGCAATTATTTTAACATCAGCCTTTTCCATATGCTGTTCTCCCTTCTGTCCCCCGCGGTTATATGTTTTATGTCCGCGTCTATTCTAGCACAAGAAGGATAAAAAAGCACCTGTTATTCCAAAGCTTTTGCCGTTACTTTTCCTTGAGGAATTTATATACCGTCTGATTGAATTCTTCCGGCTGCTCACCTGCTATAAAATGGCTTCCTTCCAGAAAACACAGGCGGCTATCCGGTATACTCTCATGAATCTCTCTCGTATGGGAAGCCTTGATCATATCCTTCGTCCCTGCTATTACCAAAGTGGGAACACCAAGCTTCAAAAGTTCTTCCGGAGAAATGTGGGGTCCGGTCACCATGAGTCCCAAAAGTTCCTTCTTCCTCCTGAGTTTTTTATCAAACAAAGACAAAACAGCGACCATGGCATAGCCCAGGACGATGGGCAGCTGAACGCCCGCGCGGACGCCGGAGGGCCGGAGGTTTCCTCCGTTCAGCACTATTTTTTTCAGATATTCCGGATATTTCAACGCAAATATCATGGCTATATTGGCTCCGTCGCTGAAACCAAGAAGAATAATCTTTGATAAACCGTTTACATCCAGGAAATACTTTAGATCTTCTGCAAATTGCTCCAATGTAAAAGGAGCCGTTCCCCTTGGCGACTGCCCGTGACCTCTGGTGTCCACTGCTATCACCCGATACTCGCGGGAAAAGAAATCCATCTGATGAACAAAATAAGAGCCGTCCTCACCATTCCCATGAAGGAGCACCAAAGGCATTCCCTCTCCTTTTTCTGTATAATACAGGCAAAACTCCTTTTCCGTCTCTCTGTCCGTAAACATCCCGTTTATCTTCCTCTTATCTTCCTTTGGGCTGATTCATAGCCGATCGCTTCCAAAAGTCTGTCCATGGTCCGCGCCAGATTCAATGTAAATTCCTTGGACACATGGGGAGCTTCTCCCTCTGTTATGCAGCGTCCCAGCTGCGCCACTTCCAGACTGTAATTCTGAGGTGCAAAAACTTCCTTTGTCACTTCTTTTCCATCTGTACAGATC
The DNA here is from genome assembly GCF_014337195.1 of Qiania dongpingensis. Taxonomy (NCBI): domain Bacteria; kingdom Bacillati; phylum Bacillota; class Clostridia; order Lachnospirales; family Lachnospiraceae; genus Qiania; species Qiania dongpingensis. Next base: position 2,870,777 of record NZ_CP060634.1, on the reverse strand, counting down.
GTGTAGCTTAATTTACCCTGCTGATTGAATTTGGCCTCCGAGCGGATATAGCCTTTTGTTCCGTGAATCTGCAGTCGGTCAATCCGCTTATCTGCTTCTGTTTCCAGCAGCATTCCACAAGTGAAGGCCGCTCTGGCGCCGCTTCCAAAGGTCACGATGCCTGAAGTGCATACATCAATTCCCTGATCGGAAAAGTCACCGACAGCCATGACCTTCTCGGGTTCCTCATCAAAGATCCAGAGAATCTGGCTGACGTTATAGCATCCAAGGTCATACAAGGCGCCTCCGTTTGTCTCTTTTCGCATACGGATATTACTGAGTTTATAATCAGATGTGATAAAAGCCGTTTCCATATAACGAATCTTACCGATGGAACCCTGTTCCACCTCTGTTTTCACAACCCGTACAATAGGACTGTGGAGATACGCAAACGCCTCCATTAAAAACACACCGTTCTTTTCAGCCGCCTCGATCATTTCCTTTGCCTCTGCTTCACAAGGCGCCAGAGGCTTTTCGCAAAGTACATGCTTCTTTGCTTTCAGCGCCCTGATGGTCCATTCTTTATGCAGAGTATTAGGAAGGGGAATATAAACAGCTTCCACTTGTCCGTCTGCCAAAAGCTCTTCATAGCTCCCATAAGCCTTTTCAAATCCAAACTCCTTTTGGAAGTCCTTTGCTTTATCCAAATTTCGTCCGGCAACCGCATAAAGCTCACAATTATCTGCCAGCCGCATACCGGGGATGGTCTGCCCTCTTGCGATTCCCGCCGTTCCAAGTACTCCCCACTTTATTTTTCTCATATACAAACTCCTTTCACTACACCCTATTCCACTGTGATCCGCACTACATTGGATACGCTACGCTTGCTGTCAGTATCTCCAAATACGATCAGCCGGATCGCATCCTTTTCATACATCAGATATACCTTTCCGCTTTCCCCTGCTTCTTCGGCGGAAACCTCTGCGGTATAAGAATCATCGGAAGAAACAATTACATTGCGGTAATGAATGATTTCAAGCTGTTTCAAAATCTCATCTAATTCAATGCCTTTGCCTTCTACTAAGATTTCATCACCTTTTCCATTGATCCGGATACCGGATACCTGCTTATACTGCCATTTATTATAGTCCAGTACAAAGTTCTCTTCATTATAAGAAACCTGTACAGTACCCTGAACAGCCGTATCCCGCGTATTTAAATGTACCGCCGACAAAATTGCGACCAACGCCAATAGAGCAAGAATAAAAAACATAACTCTTTTATTTTTCATGATCGTTTACCTCCCGGTTCATCCAAGTTCCAAATAAACGCCTTATGAAGACGTCCTGCAATCCAGGAACCCAAAAGCCCATAGATAGAGCCGCTTGCGGCGGACACACAAAGATACAGCCACAAAACCGTTCCCTTCAGTTCAAAAACAAGAACGTTAGCCGTGACAGAAGCCATGACCGCAGCCAGTACATTCGTTAACACCATTCGCTCCTGTCTGCAAAACCTTCCTTTTTTCATCAGCCCGCAGACTAGATCTATCGTGATCCCTGGAATGAGATATCCGATGGGCATAAAAATACCCATGCTGCCCACCCGTCCAAGCGCCAGCGCCAAAAGTCCCTGCACACAGCCCATCAGGCTTCCCCCGCCGCGCATACCGGTGACCTCCAGTGCGACCACAAGAAACATAATGGAAAATCCTGTACTGATCCCGCCTGGAATGTGCAGCGCTTCCGTGATCACATTAGCCATAGGGTTCACGAGCTTTTTGGTAAACAATCCCAACACACAGCACAATGCCATAAAATTAAGCATTGCTAATTTTGATCTTTTCATTTTATGAACTCCTTCTCAACATGGAAAGCATATCCGTTTCCAGATATACTCCGGCCGCCCGGCATGCGCATTACACGTTTAGCTTAAGACGGCTCGGAATTCAATTTCATCGTATAGTTAACCTTCTCCCGGAACAGGCTCCTCCTGACAATAAGCCCGCCCGGGCGCCTGCGCCGGTCTTCGAAGATCAGGTATCAGCTCGGCAAGTCCGCAGTCTGTAAGGGTTTTAGCAGTGGGAAGTCCGGTCTCCCTGTCCCATCCGTGGATCTCATAATAATGATCCATCATCTTCTCCCACTTTTCACGCTCAAGAGCACGCCCCTTTACCGGTCCTGACTTCACCGGTTCCCTGAAAAGCCTTTCTCTTGGTCTGTCGTCTTCTCTGGTATAGCCTGCATGACAAAAATTGAACATCTTTTCCAGATTTAAAATTGCCTGCATTCGAATCTTGAATTCTTCAGGCGTCAGTTCCATGCCTGCTGCCAGCCGCAGAAAATCGCTGAGGTCTTCCATATCCATCATCTGGATCTGCTGCCAGTCGCTGACCATCAGGCAAAGGCCAAGACAGCCGCAGGCTCTGGAGATATCTTCATAATACATCACAAGCTCCGGCTTTCCTTCATAAGCTAAAGGATCATTAAAGGTATGTACTTTGAACTTTCGAAGCGCAGCTTCTTTCTCCTCCTCGTTGAAGATCCCCGCTTCACAGACAGGTGAACCAAGAACATGACTTCCCCCGCGGGTAGATGTCAGCGCGCCGAGACCATAACCAATCAATGGACGCACAAGCTCAAACAGCTCATTCCCCTTAACGTGCATACCGTAATAGGATGTTTCACCGGAAAATATCGTACTGGCCCTTGCCACGCCTTCTGCGAGGATCGAGCCGACGCCTTCCCGGCCCGCTATTTTTTTGATCAACGTGAGAGCCGCTTCCTGATTGCCGAAATGAAGTTCTAATCCGTCAAGCTGTTCTAACGTAATCAGGCCCTTTTCATAACATTCCATAACCCATCCGAGAATTTCAGCGATCACATCCATATCCATGCCCAGATTATTGCACAGCCATGTGGCCTGAATACAAAAGCCGTAATCAGCAATGTCCAGCTTTGTTCCGAAATTTAAGATGGAATTAAAAGGCGTGCCTTCCATTTCCAGCCCCGCATAAGGACCGTCCGGAATCCTGTGTCTGTTCTGGCACCCCACAAGGCAGCCGCGGCATGAGGTCTGTCTCAAGGTATATTTTCCGCAAATTCCGGCAGGATCATACGCGTCCAGCATATCTTTGGAAATGTGGAGATCCTGTCCATGGCGATAGCTGAAACCGCCTACTCTGTATTTGCTGGGTACACAGCAGAGAGTACCGTAGCTCATCAGATTTTTATATGCCTCGTTTCCATCAAATCGTCCATAGATCTCATCCACCTTCCGTTTAAAACCCATGACGTCGTCCACCGATACCGAACCCTCTGAACCGTCCGCAACGATGGCCTTTAAATTCTTGGAGCCCATGACCGCACCAAAACCGCATTTTCCGATGATCCGGTGCCGGTCAACCGTCACGCAGGCAAAACGGACCACCTGTTCTCCCGCCGTTCCGATACACATAGTGCTGATTTCCGTTCCATGGGTCTCCTCCAGCCAGTCCACGGATCTATCCACGTCATATCCGGTGACGGCGTCCGCGCTCTTAATCTCCGCCTTTCCGTCTTTGATATATAAATATACCGGTCTTACGGAACGGCCTTCCACTACAATATATTCATATCCCGCATATCGCAGATTGGCGCCGAAAGAACCGCCCGCGTTTCCGGAAGCGATCCCCATCGTTACAGGAGATTTTGTAACTGTCATAATACGGCCCGTTCCGGGACAGAACGTTCCGCTCAAAGCTCCTGTACAAACAATAAAACGGTTGGCCGGGTCATAGGGAGTTACCCAAGGCTTCACCTCATCATACAGGAGCTTTTCAGCCACGCCGAGACCGCCGATCCATTCTCGATACGGCTCCGCGCTTTCTGTCGATATATGGCCGGTGCTTAAATTCACTCTTAAGATCGTTCCCATCATACGGCTGATATCCCCTTTCCCTGTGCTGCGATAAATACCCGAAGCGCATCCTTCGCGCGATAACAGTATTTCACACACTGGAAATTATTTTCTCCCTCGCCCTCGCAGGTGTCACAGGTGAAAGGCTCCTTGAAGCAAACGCCCACGCCGTCTCCTGCAAGTCCGATGGAAATACTTGAATATTTATAACCAAATTTTCCTGTATGATGCAGGCTGCACGCCATTTCGCATGCTCTGCAGTTGACACATCCATCCAATTTTATTTTCTCAGGCACCTTATTCTCCTCTCCTTCCCCTCATCCACTCCGGAAGCTCTTCTTCTTTTCTTCCGCAATATCTGCAGGATCTATATCTACAAAGCTCGCAATCTCCCCTGTTTCCATTGATCGCCGGCTCTCCCTTCACTTCCTGTTCCAAAAATTCCACCATGGCCGGAATCTGTTCTCCCGAGCCGTCAACCGCCAGCACAACCGCCCCTTCATTTCCTCCTACCCCTCCGCAGGCAACTAATACTGCCTCCGCGCCAAACAAAAGACGGATCGCTTCGATCTCGGTGATTACAGAAGTATTGGTCAGACAGTACATTCCTCCGTCCGCGCCCATGGAAATATCAATTTTACCGGCTCCACCCAGCGCTTTTGCAGCCGCCGGTACGGATGGTACCAGCTTCTCCAGCCCAACGGGAGTGATCATCGTAATCCCCTTGGAAGTCACAGGTCCTATGATTTTCGGAATCGTTCCGCCGTCAAATCCGGTCGTCACAATGCCGACAAATCCATTGGGATCCAACGCATTGGCTCCTTTAATCACGACCGTATCTTTATGATAGTCTGAAAGTGCCTCCGCAAAAGAGCGGCCGTTCTTCACTTCTCCTTTATAAAACACACTGGGGAACGGCTGCCTTTTAGATGGCCTCGTCACACAAAGCAGACCGTCGGTACAAAGCCCGACCGTGCTGTTTGAAGGTGAAATACTCCTATCCTGCAAAAGCTCCTGAGCAATAAAAGCATTTGTTGTTCCGTCCGAAAGAAGGAGATAGGCATTCTCCCAGGCTTTTCTGACCTCCGGCATCCTTACGACTGCCTTTGCGATCAATCGTTTCGATTCGCTGGGCGTGAGGGTCACAACTGCTCTCATACGATTCCTCCTTTTATCTGCTTAAAAACAAGTAAAGGCTCCGTCAATGATAAAGTCCGAACCTGTAGTAAAGCTGCTGGTATCTCCTGCCAGATATACACAGATGGATTCCAGTTCCTCCGGCCTTCCCATCCGTCCGAGAGGAGTCATCTGATTCCATTGTTCTATTAGCGGGATCAGCACAGGCGAATTCAGAGTCAGCTCCGTGCCGATATATCCGGGGCTGATGGAATTTACCCGCACGCCCCTTTTCGCCCATTCAACGGCAAGAGATTTCGTCAGTTGGATCACAGCCGCTTTCGACGCATTGTAAGCACTCTGAGGCTGCGGCACGTTTACAATATGCGCCGACATGGAAGCTGTATTGATAATAGAACCGCCGCCGTGCTCCAGCATATATTTTCCCGCTGCGATATCCGTCAGGAAAACGCCGTTCAAATTTACATCGATGACTTTATGCCACTGCTCATATGTCATCTCCTCTGCCGGTGCATTGATGCAGACGCCGGCATTATTGTGACAGAAATGAAGACCGCCAAGCTCCGCCACGACTTCTTTGATCATCGCGTCCACTTCTTCTTTTACGGTACAATCTGTCTTTATGGCAATGACGTTTCTTCCCGTAAGCTCAGAAAGTTCCTTTGCCGTTTTTTCCATCCAATTTCATTTTTTCCAGAATCCCCATAGTCGCCTCCTTGTTTACTAGTATTTATCAAAATTATAATCGTTTAGATCAACATTCGTCAAGCAATTATAGTTAAGAAGAAAGTAAAGACAGGCAAATCGGGCTTTTCCCCGCCTGCCTGCCTTCACCTTATTATACATCTGCCTTATCCGGCTCCCAAACCGAACTCCGTCCATCGTATCCTAATATCCGTCCCGCCACCGAAAGCCGACTTTTATCATTATTTTTCCTGAAGCGGGATTTTTTTGACACGACGCCTGCAGCTAACGGGCGGGAGCTCTCAAATCTCCTTCCTCCAATTCCGCCAGATAACTTTTGTAATTGCTGTCCAGGGCGTTTCGGTATCCGGCTTTCTTCATGCTGAGCATTACCTGTCCTTTGGATTTCGTAGGGCTCTGCATAATACCGGCGCCTCCCACACACCCTCCGGGACAGGCCATTCCTTCCAAAAGGTACCCGTCATAGACGCCTTTCCGCGCTTCCGTAAGAAGCTCCCGGCATGCGCCGAGTCCTTCCGCGTTGGCCACCTTCACTTCTCTGTTCGGCTTCATCTTCTTGATGCAGTTCACCACGGCTTTCGCCACTCCGCCACTCACGGCAAATCCCCGTCCGTCTGCGCTGGCGGCCGACAGATCCTCATCGGCAGTCAGCTCAGAGAAGTCAATATCTTTTGCCTTAAACATGCCCATGACTTCTTCAAAGGTGAGCACAAAATCAATATCACTCCGGATTTCCGTCCTGCTGGCCTCCAGCTTCTTCGCTGAACACGGTCCGATAAAGACCACTTTACATCCGGGATGCTCTCTCTTGATCAAACGGCCCGTCAGCACCATCGGCGTGAGCGCCATGGAAATATACGGAGCCAGATCAGGGAACAGCTTATGGGCCATGGAATACCAGGCGGGGCAGCAGGAAGTGGCCATAAAAGGCTGCTTCTCCGGCACCTCCTCCAGGAAATCCCTCGCTTCTTCAATGGTACACAGATCCGCTCCTACCGCAACTTCCACCACGTCTGCGAATCCCAGCTCCTTAAACGCCTTTTTTATCTTATCCGAAGGAAGGTCCTTGCCAAACTGTCCGACAAAAGCCGGAGCTACCGCCGCATAAACGGGAATCCCGTTCTTTATGGCATGTATGGTCTGGAAAATCTGTCCCTTATCCGCAATGGCGCCAAAGGGGCAGCTCACCAAGCACATCCCGCAGGATACACACTTGTCGTAGTCAATGGCAGCCCGTCCAAGCTCATCGGATCCTATCGCATCCACGCCGCAGGCTTTGGCACAAGGCCGTTCCATTTTAATGATCGCCCCATATGGACAGGTATTGACGCATCTGCCGCATTGGATACATTTTTCCGGATCGATCACCGAGCGGCCCGCCACGATGGAGATCGCATCCTTCGGGCAAACCTCTTTACACGGATGGGCCAGGCACCCCTGGCAGGCATCCGATACCCGCACCTCATTTTCCGGGCAGGAATGGCAGGCGAACTTTATGATATTAATAAGAGGCGGATCGTAATACTTTTCCGCGATCGCGCTTTCCTCGATGCCTCTTGACACCGGAGCATGCTCCGTCATATCCCGGAGCGGAAGGCCGATAGCCAAACGGAGGCGCTCTTCTACGATCGCCCTTTCCAAAAATACGCTCTCCCGGTAAGTGGCCACTTCACCCGGTATGATCTTATACGGGAGATTGATAATCCGGGAATAGTCTCCCCCCTCATACGCCATCCTGGCCACCTCTGTAAATATCTTTTGTCTGATTTCTACTACGCTTGTGTAAACTCCCCGCATGCTCATGGTATGCTTCCTCCTGTTAAAGATTAGTCTTCCCCTCGACAAAACTATACAATCCATTATACCAGCAAACAGCACTGTTTGTCATCTGGCATTTTTCTTTCCTTCTGAAGCAGAATATAAAGAAACAATATACCTGAGATGAATAAAAACATGCTCCCGCAAGGGGGAGCAATGGTTCACAAAACTATATGTTTTTTATCCCTTTCAAACTGCAGACAGCCGTTTTCTGCTTTTAATCTCAAGGCAAATTCCTCCTGTGGAATCGGTTTGGACCAATAATATCCCTGTCCATAATCACAGCCAATATTCTGCAAAAAGTCCACCTGCTCCGGCAATTCTACACCTTCACAGATAATTTTAGTTTTCAGAACATGAGCCAGACTGACGGCCCATGTGATCACTCCTTTCACACTGTCGTTACGCTCCATTTCCTTCAGGAATTCTCTGTCCAGCTTAATGATTTGAATCGGCAGCTTGCTCAGCATATTTAAGCTGGAATAGCCAGAACCGAAGTCATCCATGGAAATAAGAAACCCCATATCTTTAAGCCGGCTCAAAAGCTGAATGACAGAATCATCTACCTCGCTGAAAAAACTCTCTGTGACTTCAATTTCAATACACCCGTATGGAATCTGGTAACGGTCAGCGATTTCCAAAAAGGTATCATAAAAAGTCCGGTGGTAAAACGTAACACGGGAAAAATTCACAGATATCGTAAGCGGAGGCAGCCCTTTCCCCAAATGACGCTGCAAATATTCACAGGTTCTGTTCAACATATAGAAATCCAGCTCTGCTATAAAACCGATTTTTTCATAAAACGGGATAAAAGAATCCGGATATAAAGTTCCATAGTCCGGCAGCTCCAGACGTACAAGAGACTCAGCGCCGCTTATCCTCCCGCTGACCAAGTCCACTTTAGGCTGCAGATAAAGCCTAAACTGCCCGTTAGTCATCGCTTTATATTTATGGTCATTCAAATAATTTTCCAGCTTCAGCCTATTCAGTAGTTTTTGGTCATACCATACAATCTGAGATATCCCTCCGGCCTTCGCCGTCTTATGGGCGATGTTTGCTTTATCCATAATATTTTTGACAGCCTCACCCTTCTGTTCGATATGATATGCTCCAACAGAAAACGTCACTCGGCCAAAGGCCTCGATCGGAAGCTGCTCTTCCAGCACTTTATTTAAAACCTTTAATATCTCATCGACCACTGTGTCTGAATGACGGGACAGAAGTACAAAATCATCAGCATCAATACGGGCACAAAGCTGTTCATCCAAATAATGTCTGGAAAGTGCAGACGCCAGTGCCTGCAGCAGATGGTCGCCGAACACATAACCTCGAGCATTGTTGACTGATTTGAAATTATCCACATCAAATTCCACAATCGTGTATTCTCTCTCACTCTTTCGGTTCAAAAGGGCGTCTGCCGCTTTCTCAAAACCTTTTCGATTCAAGATGCCCGTCAAATTATCTGTATCCTTGCTTTTTTCCAGATCCCGGTGGCTTTTCCGGTTCAATACTGCAAATATCGCAACAGAAACGGCGAGGCTGATAAAATATAATATCGCGAACCGTTTGAGCTTGCCGTCCGAATCCAGCTCCGCGCTGAGCACCATTCCATCCGCAATCTCAAAATGCTGCTGACTCATCTCAAAGAGAGCGCTCCCATCTTCTTTTCCATTCCGCATCTGAAGAATTTCTTCTTTCATATCTTCCCATACGGATTTCAGTTCGCCAAGCCTTTGCTGATAATCTTTATTCGAAGTCCTCGACAAGTCATATTCTCCCTTCCCTGTCTGCAGACTATAAATAATATGATCCAGCCGTAAGATCAAATCATCATCCGGTATTCCATTCAGCTCTTCTTTAACCAGCTTCTGTGTGGCCCCCCGAACAATTCCGCTATAATTGATAATGCGCGCGTCACCAATATTCTGACACAGCGGAATCAGCAGGACCAATATTGCGATGATCCACATGGCCGTATATATAAGAAATTCCTTTTTCTTTTTCATGGACTAAATCTCGACATTCTTACATTTTAACAATTGTGCTGCAACAAACAATGCCCGATAAAATCGTCTTATTTTTTACTATCTATCAGTATTTTATAGTAACAGTATCATTTTATCATATCAGCTATTAGAAGGCAATCTGAATTCCCCCACTTACTGCATATTCATAAATCAAATGTACATTACTCTGTACTTCTGTTGCTTTTTCAAAATGAACTATCATCATACCTGATTTTAAATTCAAAGGCCGCACCAACCATAAATGGTCAGTGCGGCCTTTAAAAAATCCCTTAATATACGATTTTCTTAGAATTTTCCTTCTTTCGCCGCTTCCTCAATGGCAACGGTGAAGGGTGGGGTTTCAAAGGAGTGAAGGGTGTTTGTGCGCTATGGGTGTGCTACTGGACACTGCTGATTGCTTCCTAATGCCTTTCGTAAATGTAAAAAATTCTTGTCTTAGCACTTTTAGCTTTATGCAAACATTAATTTACCTTTAGCTTTTGGTATTTCACGACCAATCTCTTTGGCGGTTTCAATCCACTCCGAAATAACTATCTCAACATTTTTTAAAGCTTCCTCTGCTGTATTTCCGTCTGCCATACAGCCAGAAAGTTCAGGAACTTCTACAATAAATTTATCGTCTATATCAGACCAATATATAATTCTTTCATATTTATGCATACTACTTCACCTCCATCTGATACTTTAATATTATGTTCCTTATTTGCTTTATTTGATATGGTTTTGCCTTATTTCCATCTGGTTGTATGTTAATAATCTCATCGACGCCCTCTTTCCAATATATAAAGTGGTCTCCTTTCGCTCTACACTGAAAACCCATTATATCAAGTATTTTCTGCAAATCAGCAAATTTTATGTTTTTATCCTGCACTCCGCTCATAATAGAATGAATTAGTTTTTCTAATGTTGCCAAATTATTCTCCTCCTACTATGTATCCTGTATATCATTGTATCATAGGCATATATTTATTTTCCACACTTATAATATTAAATTTCATAAAACACTTTCTAAACAATAAAAAACTGCACCAACCATGAAAAGTTAATGCAGCCTTTTGAACCCCTTATTCTATGCGTGTTTCCTTAAAACTTACCTGCTTTAGCGCTCTCCTCAATCGCAACGGCAACGGCAACGGTCATACCGACCATGGGATTATTCCCCGCGCCGATCAGGCCCATCATTTCCACATGAGCGGGTACAGAAGAGGAGCCTGCAAACTGTGCGTCAGAATGCATACGGCCCATGGTATCTGTCATACCATAAGATGCAGGGCCTGCAGCCATGTTGTCGGGATGCAGGGTACGGCCTGTCCCGCCGCCGGAAGCTACGGAGAAGTATTTCTTGCCCTTCTCCACACATTCCTTCTTGTATGTACCTGCAACAGGATGCTGGAATCTGGTGGGATTGGTGGAATTCCCGGTAATGGATACATCCACGCCCTCTTTCCACATGATAGCAACGCCTTCGGTGACATCATTCGCACCGTAGCAGTTTACTTTCGCTCTCAGGCCCTCGGAATAGGATTTTCTCCACAGCTCCTTCACTTCGCCTGTATAATAATCCATCTCGGTTTCCACATAGGTAAAGCCGTTGATTCTGGAAATGACCTGTGCTGCGTCTTTTCCAAGGCCGTTCAGGATGACACGCAGAGGGTTCTTACGAACCTTATTCGCTTTCTCCGCGATACCGATGGCGCCCTCTGCCGCTGCAAAAGACTCATGTCCAGCCAGGAAACAGAAGCACTCTGTATCCTCCTCCAGAAGCATCTTGCCCAGGTTGCCGTGACCAAGGCCTACTTTACGCTGGTCAGCAACGGATCCGGGGATACAGAAGGACTGAAGACCCTCACCGATGGCCGCAGCCGCGTCAGCCGCTCTCCTGCAGCCTTTCTTGATGGCGATGGCGGCGCCCACGGTATACGCCCATTTTGCGTTCTCAAAGCAGATGGGCTGAATGTTTTCTACCATTTTATATACATCTAAGCCGGCGGCCTTCGTCACCTCTGCGGCTTCTTCGATGGAATTGATTCCATATTCCTTTAACACAGCAAGAATCTGTTTTTCTCTTCTTTCATATGATTCAAATAAAGCCATTTTATATGATTCCTCCTAATTATAAGATTTAATATTACTCTTCTCTGGGGTCGATGATCTTCACTGCATCCGCAACTCTGCCGTACTGGCCCTTTGCTTTTTCCCATGCGGTATTGGGGTCATCACCCTTTTTGATGAAGTCGGTCATTTTGCCAAGGCTTACGAACTGATAACCGATGATCTGGTCATCCGCATCCAGGGCAATACCTGTAACATAACCTTCTGCCATTTCCAGATAACGGGGGCCCTTTTTCAGGGTACCGTACATCGTGCCCACCTGGGAACGGAGGCCCTTGCCCAGATCCTCTAAGCCTGCGCCTATGGGCAGACCGTCTTCGGAGAATGCACTCTGGCTTCTTCCGTATACGATCTGGAGGAATAATTCTCTCATAGCAGTATTGATGGCATCACACACCAAATCCGTATTCAGCGCTTCCAGAACGGTCCGGCCGGGCAGAATCTCAGAAGCCATGGCGGCGGAATGAGTCATACCGGAACATCCAATGGTCTCTACCAGAGCTTCCTGGATGATTCCTTCTTTTACATTCAGGGTAAGCTTGCAGGCTCCCTGCTGAGGTGCACACCAGCCCACACCATGAGTCAGGCCGGAAATATCAGAAACATCCTTTGCCTTTACCCATTTTGCCTCCTCGGGGATAGGGGCAGCGCCATGGGCAACGCCCTGTGCTACTGTACACATCTTCTCTACTTCATGTGAATAAATCATGTTAAGACTCCTTTCAGAATATATGTATTCAACCGCTGGCATCCCTTCAGAGGTGGCGGAGATTACCTGGCTCCTGCCCAAGACGCCATACTCTGTTTTATTTTCTCACAAAACGTCGAATTAGTCCAGTTGTTTTTTCTCTAAAAAATGTATAAACTGAAAAGATTCCCTTTCCTGCCATAATCGAATATGATAAAATATCAATAGGCGGATATAAGTTTGAATCAGATTGGAGAGGTAATATGATAGTTACGGTTACGATGAACCCGGCCATCGACAAGACCTTGGATGTGGAAAATTTCACCGGAGGAACCATTCACCGCGTGACTAAGGTCATCCAGGATGCCGGAGGAAAAGGAATCAATGTATCAAAGACCATTCATGCCCTGGGAGGCGAGACGATCGCCACCGGTTTCCTGGGAGGAAGCTCCGGGCGGATGATCGAGCATGCGCTGGATGAATTACATATTGAGCATCAGTTTGTATATATTGAAGGTGAGACCCGTACCAATGTTAAGGTCGTGGATACGACGAAAAAAGGATTTGTCACAGAATTCAACGAGCCAGGGCCTACGGTCACTCAAAGGGATATCCAGACACTCACAGAAACACTGGAGCTCTATGCAGGGCCCTCCACCATATTTGTTTTCTCCGGCAGTGTCCCCGCCAGCGTCGACAAAGACGTCTATGGCTTTTTGACGCGGAAGCTCCGGAAGCGCCAGTCCACAGTCTTCGTGGACGCCGCAGGACAGCTGCTGGAGGAAGCCATAAAGGCAAAGCCCTTTTTGATCAAACCGAACGCTTATGAGATCACCCGGCATTTTAACCTGTCCGAGGACGTGTCTGAGGAAACATTGATCGATCTCGGCAAGGAGCTTCTGGCAAAGGGAGTCAATACCATCGTCATTTCCAGAGGTCAGGAAGGCGCCATTTTTCTGGATCATCAAAGGGCCTTTAAAACCAACGGCATCCAGGTCCAGGCCCACTCCACCGTGGGCTCCGGCGATGCGATGCTCGCGGCCCTCGCCTATGGGCTGGACGCCGATATTCCATACGAAGACTGTGCGAGACTGGCCATCGCCACCTCCGCCGGCGCCTGCACCACGCTCGGTACCAAGCCTCCGGCCAGGGAACTTGTGGATGAACTGGTCAAGGATGTCTTAATCTATCCACTGTGGCCATAAGGAGAAAGAAACCATGAAGAAAAAATTTATCGCTGCCATGAAATATGTGAGCCCCGCGATCATCATAATCGTGCTGGTGCCCCGTTTCCTCGGGATGAACATTCCCGGCTGGTTGACCTTATCCCTTCTCTTCGCCGGAATGGTGCTGTGCGGCATCGCTATCCTGCTGGAGAAAAAAGAGAACAAAAATACCAATACCTGAAAGTTCGGCATGGCAAAAGGCGTATCGTTTTCACAGCGATACGCCTTTATTATTCCTGCTGCTCTTCGTCCTTTGCCATACAAGATCATTTGTCCGTCTACAAAAATTTACTATTATGCTATACTGTTTATACCTCATTCGTTAATGACAGATTAAAGGAGCAGAACATGCAGATAAACAGGCTGTTTGAAATTGTATATATCATGCTGGACAGGCGCCATATTACCGCAAAGGAGCTGGCCCGGCAGTTTGGAGTATCCATCCGGACCATCTACCGGGACATTGATATCCTGAGCTCCGCGGGGATTCCTCTGTATACCGTACAGGGGACCGGCGGCGGAATTTATATGGATGAACATTTTAAATTCAGGAATTCTCTTCTGACCGACGAAGAAAGAAACCAAATACTGATCGCGCTCCAAAGCATCATGACGACAGAAGAACTGGAAACCTCCCGTCTTCTGTCAAAACTCAGCGGGCTGTTCCAAATAAGGCATACAGACTGGATTGAAATTGATTTTTCCCGCTGGGGAAGCAGGCGCCGGGATAAAGAATATTTCCGCCTGTTAAAAAACGCGGTCTTCGGCTGCCGCGCCGTCAAATTGAATTATATCAGCTCATACGGAAGCATTACAGACAGATATGTTTTCCCCGTCAAACTGGTGTATAAATCCAGAGCATGGTATATTCAGGCCTATGACAAAGACCGGGAAGCATACCGGACCTTTCGGATCAGCCGGATACTGGATCTGGAAACGACATCGGACAGCTTCGAAAGGAAAGGTCTCCCGGAGCCCCCGGAAATAGAGCAGTCAGATTCTTCCCCCGGCACCCTGGTCCATGTAAAGCTCCGATGCTCTCCGCATCTGGGCTACCGCCTGTACGATGAGTTCGATCCCGCCGCTATCTCTCAAGACAAAGACGGCAGTTTCCTGGCGGCGGCTTCTCTTCCGGAGGACCCCTGGCTGTATGGTTATCTTCTCTCCTTCGGATCCGGACTTGAAGTGCTGGAGCCTTTATCCGTTAAAGAAATGCTGCTGAAAGAAGCAGGTAAAATCCAATCCTCATATGATAAGAAAGTAAAAAAATAACAGGTTTTCCTGTAACCTGACATAGTGTTGTCAACTTGTATGTGGTAATATAGGACATACCAACATAAAATAAGGAGAACTCCCCATGGAATTTATCACCGTAAATCAGGACAATATAAAAAAGGAACACATCTGCTGCTGCATATCCGATAAAAAGGGAGAAAACTGTGTGTCTTCCAAAAAGGCCTGGATGGAGGAACGATTTCCAGACGGGCTGGTCTTTCTCCGCTTGAATGCCAGAGGAAAAGTTTTTATCGAATATATCCCTGCCGAACGCGCATGGTGTCCCATCACGGCCGACGGCTATATGCACATAAACTGTTTTTGGGTATCCGGCCAATACAAGGGAAAGGGATACGCCAATCAGCTCTTAGAGCTCTGTATCCAGGACGCAAAGGCAAAGGGGAAATGCGGCCTGACCATAATCGCTTCCGAGAAAAAGAGAAGTTTCCTGTCAGATCCGGATTACATGAAATACAAAGGGTTTTTAACTGCCGACACGGCCATGCCCTATTTCGTCCTTTACTACCTGCCCTTTAGCGACGGCGCTCCTGTCCCAAAGTTCAAAGATACCGCGAGGTCCGGAAAAACCGAGGAACAGGGAATGGTACTCTATTATTCCAATCAGTGCCCACATACGGAAAAATATGCGCCGCTCATAGGCGATATCGCCAAACAGCATGGGACCTCAGTATCACTCCATAAGATAACGACTACAGAGCAGGCGCAGAATTCCCCCACGCCATTTCCGACCTACAGCTTCTTTTATAACGGAGAATTTGTAACAAACGAAATCTTTGGAGAAAAAAAATTTGAAAAATTCCTGCAGGAACATGGTTTTTTATAAAACGAAAAGGCATCTGTGGCAGCACAGACGCCTTTTCATTTCTTCTTTTATTTCTTCATAAGCAGCGACTTTCCAGTCATCTCCTCAGGCTGCTCCATTCCCATCATCTCAATGAGCGTAGGGGCGATATCCGCCAAGCATCCGCCCTCTCTGAGAGTATATTCCGGATCATAATTCACCAGGATAAACGGAACGGGATTTATCGTATGGGCTGTAAAGCTTCCGCCATGCTCATAATCGATAAGCTGTTCAGCATTTCCATGATCCGCGCAGATGAACATCTGGCCGTCCACTTCCTCTATGGCCGCCACTGCCCTTCCCACACACTCATCCACGGCTTCCACCGCTTTTATGGCCGCCGCTTCAATGCCCGTATGGCCGACCATATCAGGATTTGCAAAATTGATGATGATCACATCATATTTGGAAGATTTGATCGCCTCCACCAGCTTGTCACACACCTCATACGCGCTCATCTCCGGCTTCAGATCGTACGTGGCTACTTTGGGAGATTTCACCAGAATCCGGTCCTCCCCCTTATTCGGCTCCTCGACACCGCCGTTGAAGAAAAAGGTGACATGAGCATATTTTTCGGTCTCGGCAATCCTCGCCTGAGTCATATTATGGGCCGCCAGATATTCTCCAAAGGTATTGGTGATCTCCACTTTATGGAATGCCACCAGCTTGTTGGGAATCGTCACGTCATATTCTGTAAAGCACACATACGTGGTCTTGATCCTCTCGCCTCTGTCAAAGCCGGTAAACGCATCATCACAGAAAGCCCTTGTGATCTCCCTTGCCCGGTCGGGACGGAAATTATAAAAAATGACCGAATCTCCATTCTGGATAGTCGCCACAGGCGCGCCGTCTTCCACGACCACAGAAGGAAGCACAAATTCATCATTTACTCCTTCATCATAGGATGCCTGGATAATCTCCACCGGGTCTGTGCCGGTCTTTCCTTCTCCCTTTGTCAGAGCCCGGTATGCGAGTTCCACTCTGTCCCAGCGGTTGTCTCTGTCCATCGCGTAGTAGCGTCCGCTGACAGACGCGACCTTTCCCACTCCGATCTCCTTCATTTTTTCCACCAGCTCAGCCACATAATCCTTCCCAGATGTGGGAGGCGTGTCGCGGCCGTCCAGGAAACAATGTACATAGACCTTGGTTAGCCCTGCCCTCTTCGCCAGCTCCAAAAGGCCGTAGATATGGGTATTATGGCTGTGTACGCCGCCGTCTGAGACCAGCCCGTAGAGGTGAAGGGCGGAATCATGTTTCTTACAATTTTCAACTGCCGCCTTAAAAGCTTCATTTTTAAAGAAATCTCCATCCTGGATTTCTTTTGTGATCCTGGTGAGCTCCTGATATACGATACGTCCGGCTCCCATATTCAAATGCCCGACCTCGGAATTTCCCATCTGGCCCTCCGGAAGTCCGACCGCCATACCGCTGGCATTTCCTTTGACAAAAGGGCATTCCGCTTTCAGCTTATCGATCACAGGGGTATTTGCTTCATAAACGGCATTGCCGTCCTTCCTGTCGTTCAAACCATAGCCGTCGAGAATCATTAACACTGTAGGTCTTTTGCTCATCGTTTTTCTCCTTTTAAAATCATGATCTCCCGAAAATGAGAGGTAAAATGCTTGTATGTCCCAGGGAAAAGCACCGCAGACACTCTTCCAATTCTGAATTGTACTCTATTTTCTTTTCCTATGCAAGACCTGAAACAAAATTTTCCTCCCTGATTTCCGGTATCTGCCCGCTTCATTGACAAACACCCGGCCCTATTCTATAATTTACATATTAACCTGAAACCAATGAGGGATAAACATGAACGATAACAATACCAGCATCAAGGAGCATATCTACCGTTCTCTGCTGAAGGATATCATAGAGGGAAACTACAGCCCGGAACAGGTGCTCAATGAAAAGAATCTGATGGAACAGTATCAGGTGAGCCGCTCTCCGATCCGAGAAGCTCTGGTGGAGCTCTGCAAAGAGAAGGTGCTGTACAGCATCCCTTATTATGGCTACAAGATCACGCCGCTGACCGAACAGGATATCTATAACGTTAAAACATATCGATGTGTCCTGGAATGCGGCTTCATGTCTGAATGCTGGCATAAATTCACTCCGGAAGCCCTTTCAGCTCTGGAAGAGCTTAAAAATTCCCAGCTGAAACATGGCGCCAGGCAAGAGGCCATCCGGCATTGGAATGACAATATCGACTTTCATCTGGCATTTTTCCGTATCTATGAAAATGATTACGCATACGAAACGCTCCGTTCTGCCATGTCTATGCAGACCAGAGCTTATGTCCAGATCAGGATGACCCAGCAGCATTCCCCTCTCTTTGAAGAAACCTCCGTTTTCCACAGTTCCATCCTGGATGCGGTAAAGCGGAATGACAAGACCACCGCCGTCGGCCTTATGCGGGCAGATATCATGAGCATATAACACTTCATGCAGCATGTTCTAAAACGTAAAAAGGATGTTCGGAAAACCATAGCAGGCTTTCCGGACATCCTTTCTTTCCTCATTTATTTCCAGTTTACGATCTTTCCGAAATCGGGCTTCAGCGCCGCGCCGCCTACCAAGCCGCCGTCGATATCGGGCTGTGCAAACAGCTCGGGAGCGGTCTTGGCATTAACGCTTCCGCCGTACTGAATGCGGATTGCTTCTGCTGTCGCTTCATCGTAGATCTCTGCGATGCATTTACGGATGCCGCAGCAGACCTCCTGCGCCTGTTCTGTGGTAGCGGTCTTGCCGGTACCGATGGCCCAGATGGGTTCGTACGCGATCACTGCCGTCTTAGCCTGCTCCGCAGTCACTCCGAGGAACGCGATCTTAACCTGCTGACGGATGAAGTCCATGGTAACGCCCTGCTCTCTCTGAGTCAGAGTCTCACCGCAGCATACAATGGGAGTGATGCCATGCTCAAAGGCCTTCAAGACCTTCTTGTTCACAGTCTCATTGGTTTCCGCAAAATACTCTCTTCTTTCGGAATGGCCGATGATCACATATTTCACACCCACGTCTGTCAGCATATCAGGAGCGATCTCGCCTGTGTAAGCGCCTTTCTCCTCATAGTACATATTTTCTGCACCAATCTCGATGTTGGAGCCCTTAGAAGCCTCCAGCGCGGGAATGATATCGATAGCCGGAACGCAGAATACTACGTCCGCGTCCTCTGTCACTACCAGAGGTTTCAGAGTATTGATAAGCTCCACAGTCTGGCTGGGAGTCATGTTCATTTTCCAGTTGCCGGCGATTATTTTTTTCCTTGCCATTGTTTTTTCTCCTATTCTGTTAAAATCTTCCTGATCGATAAACTGTTTATTTGTCGTTTGCCGCCACTACGCCGGGAAGGTCTTTGCCCTCCAGGAATTCCAGAGAGGCTCCGCCTCCGGTGGAAATATGGGACATCTTATCGCCAAAGCCCAGCTGATTTACCGCAGCCGCGGAATCTCCGCCGCCGATAATGGTGGTAGCGTCTGTCTCAGCCAGAGATTTTGCCACGGCAATCGTGCCTTTCGCAAGAATCGGGTTTTCAAACACGCCCATAGGGCCGTTCCACACCACGGTCTTAGCAGACTTCACGGCATCGGCAAACATCTCGGCCGTCTTCGTTCCGATATCCAGGCCCATCATATCTGCCGGTATCGCGTCGGCCGCCACAACGGACACCTCGATCTCTGCGTCGATGGGGTTCGGGAAGGATGCCGCGATCGTAGTATCGACAGGGAGAAGGAGTTTTTTGCCGAGCTTCTCCGCCTTATCCATCATCTCTTTGCAGTATGCCACCTTTTCATCGTCCACCAGGGAAGTGCCTACCTCATAGCCCTTCGCTTTCAGGAACGTATATGCCATGCCGCCGCCGATGATCAATGTATCGCATTTCTCCAGAAGGTTCGCAATGACATTCAGCTTATCCGCCACCTTCGCGCCTCCCAGGATGGCTACAAAAGGCCTTTCAGGATTATTCACCGCATTGCCCAGGAAATCAATCTCCTTCTGCATCAGATAACCGACTGCCGCAGTATCCACGTACTCGGTCACTCCCACGTTGGAGCAGTGCGCTCTGTGAGCCGTACCAAAAGCATCATTTACAAATACGTCGCAAAGGGAAGCCAGATCCTTGCTGAAGGCCTCTCCGTTCTTGGTTTCTTCAATCCGGTAACGGGTATTCTCAAGCAGGACCACGTCCCCGTCTTTCATCTCCGCAACCGCCGCCTTTGCATTGGGACCCACCACATTTTCATCCGGGGCAAACTTCACTTCCTGTCCAAGAAGCTCAGACAGTCTGGCCGCCACAGGCGCCAAGGACAGCTCCGGCTTCGGTTCTCCCTTGGGCTTTCCCAGGTGAGAGCACAGAATGACTTTTCCGCCGTCCGCGATCAGTTTCTTGATCGTAGGCAGAGCCGCCACGAGACGGTTCTCGTCCGTGATCTGGCCGTCCTTCAGCGGAACGTTGAAATCACAGCGGACCAGGACTTTTTTGCCTTTTACGCTGATATCGTCAACTGATTTTTTATTAAGCATAAATTACCTCCTTGTTCCTTACTTTGAAAGTCAAAAAGCGGGTCCGGTCCTATTAAGGAACCGGACCCGCCATAGGATCTTATTTAACTATCGCTTGTCCGATGCTTAAGCTAACTCAGCAAAGTATTTGATAGTTCTCACCATCTGGCTAACGTAGGAATTCTCATTGTCATACCAGGAAACTACCTGTACCTGAGTATCGCCATTCTCCATAGGAGAAACCATGGTCTGTGTCGCATCAAACAGAGAGCCGTAAGTCATGCCGATAACGTCGCTGGACACGATCTCGTCGGTATTGTAGCCAAAGGACTCTGTAGAAGCAGCCTTCATAGCGTCGTTGATCGCTTCCTTTGTAACAGCGCCCTTCACTACTGCGATCAGGATCGTGGTGGAGCCTGTGGGAGTAGGTACACGCTGAGCAGCGCCAATCAGCTTGCCGTTCAGTTCAGGGATAACAAGACCGATGGCCTTTGCAGCGCCGGTGGAGTTGGGAACGATGTTGATAGCGCCTGCACGGCTCCTTCTCAGATCGCCTTTCCTCTGAGGTCCGTCAAGGATCATCTGATCTCCGGTATAAGCATGGATCGTGGTCATGATACCGCTCTGGATCGGAGCAAGGTCATTGAGAGCCTTTGCCATAGGAGCCAGGCAGTTTGTCGTACAGGAAGCTGCGGAGATGACCGTATCTTCTTTTTTCAGTACGTTATGGTTTACATTATATACAATAGTAGGAAGATCATTGCCTGCGGGAGCGGAGATAACTACTTTCTTCGCGCCAGCTGCGATATGAGCAGAAGCTTTCTCTTTGGAGGTATAGAAGCCTGTGCACTCAAGTACAACGTCTACTCCCAGCTCGCCCCAAGGCAGTTCGGCAGCGTTTGCCTTTTTATAGATGGTGATCTCCTTGCCGCCGATGATAACAGCGCCTTCGGTATCGCCTTCGCCCTCTTTATAAGAAACAGTATCAGCCAGCGCGTACTTGCCCTGAGATGAATCATATTTCAATAAATGAGCCAGCATCTTAGGGCTGGTTAAATCGTTGATCGCTACAACATCATATCCAGGAGCATTGAACATCTGTCTGAATGCCAGACGGCCGATACGTCCAAAACCATTGATCGCAACTTTTACTGCCATTTTGAATTCCTCCTATAATATAAAAAAATTTTAATAAGTAGTATTATTTAACTCATTAGATATTTTACCTAATTTGCTAAAAAATAGCAAGCGATTTTTTTCCTTTTTTAAGTCATACCCCTTGTTTTATCACTAATCCACAATTATTTGTCCAGGCGGCGCGATTATCCGGCAATATGACAAGAGAAATCATGCTTCCTCCTGCCAGCCTTTGCACACGTCAATCCACCCTTTTGCGTTTCCGCAGAGATACAGCTCTTCACAGGTCATTTCCACGGCGGAGCTGGCGCTTCCGGCCGCGGGAAATACCGTCTCGAACCGCCGCAGCGACTCATCCAGATACGTATTCACTTTACCTTCGGGATTGGCAAAGGGGCATACTCCTCCGACAGCGTGTCCGGTATATGACACGACCTCCTCCGGTGACAGCATCTTTGCCTTGCATCCAAAAAAGCGCTTGTATTTGGAATTGTCAACTTTGGCGTCTCCCGCCGCCACCACCAGAGAGCAGTGCACCCCATCCTTCGATAAGAACGACAAGGTCTTCGCGATCCTGGCCGGGATCACGCCCACTGCCTGGGCAGCCAGCTCCACCGTGGCGCTGGATTCTTCAAATTCTCTTACGTCTTTATCCTTATTCCATTTCTTCAGGTATTCTTTTACTATCTCCACCGACATGGCGGTATCCTCCTCTTTTGCTTTTCCTCATTTCTCCCCGGGCTTAAAACCATCCATTACTTGAGATTCTCCGGATTCAGTCCCAGAAGCTCCTCCACTACAAATCTGCCGTCCTTCCGGATCAGCCTGCCGTCAAAATAGATCTCTCCGCCGCCGTACTCCGGCGTCTGGATACATACCAGATCCCAGTGTATCGAAGACTGGTTTCCGTTAGGGGCCTCCTCATAGCAGTTGCCGGGAGTAAAATGGAAGGAACCTTTGATCTTTTCATCAAACAAGATATCCTTCATGGGCTTTTCCACATAGGGATTTACCCCGATGGCAAACTCGCCCACATAACGCGCCCCTTCGTCGATGTCAAAGATCCGGCTGATCTTCTCCGTATCATTGGCCGAAGCTTCCACGATTTTCCCATTTTCAAAGGTCAGGCTGATATTTTCATAGGTGAAGCCCTGATATACGGAAGGAGTGTTGTAGCGGAGCGTTCCATTCACAGAATCCCGAACCGGAGCGGTAAACACTTCACCGTCGGGAATATTCATCGTTCCGGCGCAGGGAATGGCCGGAATCCCTTCTATGGAGAATGTAAGATCCGTACCCGGTCCCTTGATCCGTACCTGGGACGTCTTATTCATAAGCTCCACCAGCGGCTTCATGGCCTCGTCCATTTTTCTGTAGTCCAGGCAGCACACGTCATAATAAAAATCCTCAAAGGCCTCCAGACTTGTGCCTGCGCTCTGTGCCATGGACGGCGACGGGTAACGGAGCACCACCCACTTCGTCTTCGGCACCCGGATGCCGTGATGGACCGGCGTCGTATAAAGGGAGCTGTAAAGTGAAAGCTTTTCCGGCGGCACATCAGAAAGCTCATTGATATTATCGCCGCCCCGGATGCCCAGATAGCAGTCCATCCTGGACATCTCCATACCGTCCACCTCAGCCATCAGCCGCAGCTGCTCTTCCGTACAATGGAGAAGCATCTCCCGCTGCATCCTGCTGTCCGTAAAATGAATGTAGGGCCGTCCTCCCGCCTGATAAACCTCTTTCACCACCTGGCGGGCCAAATTGGCCGTGTCGATTCCCGTATAATGGACATACACGTTTTCCCCAGGCTGTACCCGGCAGGAATAATTCACCAGGTTATATGCCAGTTTTTTGATCCTTTCGTCCATAGAAGCCTCCTTATCTAGTTTTCCAAATCCTTTTATTCTTATTCTTCCATTTTTGTTCAGTTCAAAACAATCTTTATTGTAATCCTTTCCTGAGATTTTGTAAAGGAAGTGGCTTCGCCACTTCCTTCCTATTATAATATCCGTCTTTTATCCGGAAGCCTTATGAAATTTATGGCACGAAGCTGATCTTATCCAGGATTCCGTTCAAGTAAGCGATCACAATGCCGTAATTGCTGATGGCGACTCCCTGTCTCCTCGCCGCTTCCATGCGTTCCATCACATACTTCCGATTAAACATGCAAGCCGCGCAGTGGATGACCAGGTTATACCGGCTCAGATCCTTTGGAAAATCCACCCCCCGGACAAAATCGATGCAAAGCCCCCGCCCCACATGGCGGCGGAGAAGCTTCGGAATCTTGATCCTGCCGATATCTTCCTCTGTGGGAGAATGGGCACATGCCTCCGCTATCAATACCCTCGAGCTTTCCGTAAGCCCTTCGATGGCCTCCGCTCCCCGCAGAAATTCCCGAATATCCCCTTTATATCCCGCAAAGAGGACAGAAAACGAGGTCAGCATGCTCTCCTCCGGCTTCAGACGGTAAACCTCCGCAAAAGCCTGGGAGTCGGTGATGATCAGTCTGGGCGGTCTTACCAGCGCTTTTAAGGTCATCTCCATCTTATCGGCCGTACAGCTCATCACCAGGGATTTTTTATCCAGAAGTTCCCGGATTGTCTGCACCTGAGGCAGAATCAGCCTGCCCTTCGGAGCCTGGATGTCCTGCGGCATTACCAATAGCACCAGGTCGCCTTCTCCCGCCAGGCCCCCGGTCAGGCTCACATCCCAGAAATTCTCCGGAGCGCTCTCCACGATTTTTCTCTTGAGCGCCTCAACGCCGGCTCCCGTACGCAGATCCAATTCCAGGGCTTCCAGCCCCAGACTGTCCCGGATGGCTTTCTTCACCGCCTCCCTCTCCTCCGGCCGGCAGATCTTGTTGACCGCGGCGATTACCGGTGTCTTCCGCTCCGTGAACCGGGCCGCCCACTCAATCTCTTCTCCCGGTAAAGAATCGAACAGTATGACTGCCACATCGGTTTTCGTCATGGCTTCTTTCGTCTTCCCGACTCTCATGCTTCCCAAAACGCCTTCATCATCAAAGCCGGCCGTATCGATGAATACCGCCGGTCCGAAACCCCGAAGCTCCACTGCCTTATATACCGGATCCGTCGTCGTCCCCGCCACATCGGACACCAGGGAAGTCTCCTGCCCTGTCAGTGCGTTGACCAGCGTGGATTTCCCCACATTCCTTCTGCCGAAAATGCCGATATGCAACCGGTTTGATCTCGGTGTGCTGTCCATTCCCATATCGTTCTATTCCTTTCCCTTTGTCAGAAGCTTAAGGCCAGCCCCGTCAATTCCGCGATCTGATAAAGATGCTCTGTCCCGGACACATTTCGGTTGTCAATGACCCGGAAATTCTTTGCCAGAGCGTCCGGAAGCAGATCGCAAAACAGCACATTGGCGCCGGACAGGATGGCATCTCGGTTCCCTTCAGGGTCTGCCAGCCCATTCCGCAGATCCTTCCCCGGCTGCTGAGCCGTAATGTTCACATCCGGCATCATCAGACGGAGCAGGGCAATCTCCTTCCTGTTTGTGAGCAGATCTCCCACGCCCCCTTCCGCCGCCAGCGGCGTGTTCTGGGCCGGCATATATGGAATGACCGGAGCCCAGCTGATATCCAGCTTTTTCATCAGCAAAATATCCTCTGCCAGCTGATCCAGGCCCTGCCCCGGAAATCCCACGATATTTCCGGAGGCCAGCCTCATGCCGCTGGCTTTTACGGATTCAATGGCTGACATGCGCTTTTTGAAATTCGTCGAAGGATTCAGCCGGTTAAAGGTTTCCTCGTCCGACATCTCAAACTTCATCACATATTCCTCCGCGCCGGCGGACTTAAGCTCCCGGTACTGCTCCAGGCTGTATTCCCCGCAGGCAAGACTCTGGTGCATGCCCATCCCGTGGATGGCTTCCACAATGTGCAGAAGATTGTCAAATCCGTATTTGGGATCTTCCCCGGATACGAGGAAAATATGGTGGAATCCATTCTCACTGGCCATCCGCGCCGAAGCGATCACATCTTCAGGAGCCAGACGGTACCGTTTGACACCGCTGTTGGAAGCCCGCATGCCGCAGTACAGGCACTGATTTTTACAGATATTATCATATCCCAGCATCGCCATCGCAAGCAGGCTGCCATCCTTCCTCTCATCCCGCAGCTTCGCGGCCTCCGGCGCAACTTCCGCTTCAAACTGAGCCTCCGGCATCCTAAGAACCTCCAGAACTTCCTTTTTCCCTTCAATAATCATCGTTTTCCTCCCAAATCTCCGCCTGTTCCATCCGTATGACCGCGCCGCCCATCTGCTTTGCCTCGGCCTCGTCATGGGTCACCAAAATCACGGTCTTTCCTTTTGTATACTTTAGCACGTAAGATATCGCTGCCTGCCTGGTGGCGGCGTCCAGTCCTTTAAACGGCTCATCTAAGAAAAGGATGTCCGCGTCAAATAACACCGCTCTGGCAATGGCCACTCTGCGTTTCATTCCGCCGCTGAAATCAGCCGTCGGCTTAAGAAACATATCTTCCTTTAATCCAAGCTCTTTCAGATGCTCTTTCACCAGCTCCTTCGGAATCCGGCTCCCGGCGGCCATACGGACGTTGGAAACAGCCCCGAAGGATTCGCAGAGACGGTCCTCCTGGAAGACGGCGCTTTTCTTCTCCGGGACTCCTGTCACAGCGCCGGCGTCCGGCGGGATAAATCCCATCAAAATATTTAAAAGCGTAGTTTTTCCGCACCCGGAACCGCCCATGACGCTCGTGGTTTCTCCGCCCTTAAACACCCCGGAAAAATCTTTGAGCACTTGTTCTTCCCCAAAGCTTTTATATATGTTTGCAACTACAATATCCTTCACAGCTTCTCCAATCTGGCAAAGCCCCACTTCATAAATTTCATGAAAACCTTCTCAAACAGGACGCTGAGCAGCACGATCACTATGGTCCAGGCAAACAAATCCGCCGTGCTCAGATATACCTTCGCTTCATAAAGCCGCTCTCCGATGGAACCATCGGGAATCCCGATCACCTCCGCCGCGATCCCCGCTTTCCATGATATGCCAAGCGCAGTACTGCACGCAGAAAACAGGAAGGGTCTTACCTGAGGAAGGTAGATATAAAAAAGCTGCCTCCTCCACGGCATCTGAAAGATTTCCGCCATCTGGAGCATCCTGCCGTCAGTGCTTTTCATTCCCTGCAGCACGTTGAAATATACGATCGGGAATACCATCAGGAACGAAATAAATACGGAAAGACCCGACGCGCTCAGCCAAATCAGGCTGATAATGATAAAAGAAGCTACCGGCACAGACTTGACCGCCACCAGAAAGGGCCACAGGAGAGTCTCTATCAAATGGCTCCTCGACGAGATGACTGCCAGAAGGGCTCCCAGGAAAAGGCCCAGAAAAAAGCCGCCTTCTATCCGCAGGAAGCTGAACCAGAGAGTCTGCCAGAATCCGGGCTCCAGCCAAAGCGCACCAAGACGCAAAAGAACCCTGACCGGCGAGACCAGTAAGAGCTGCTGCCCCAGAATCATCGAGGCCGCCTGCCATAGGAGCAGGGCAAAGATCACAGCTGCGGCCCGTTCATATAACCGTCTTCTCTTCATCATCCCCACCTCATAAGCCAGCCAAAGGACTATTTACCTTCATAATAAAAATCATCACCCGGCAGTTCTCCGCCCACGGAAGCAGGATTCTGATCGTACAGCACCTGCAGATATCCCTTCATGGCCGTCTCCATCTCACTTCCGTCCACATAAACAATATTGCAGTAAGGAATCGCTTTCTGTGCCACGGCAGCCTTTACGATATCGTATTTTTCCACCAGGGCAGAAGCATCCTCCAGATTTTCATTAACGTATTCTGTGGACGCTTTATATTCCTCCAGGAATTGTTTCAGCTGTTCCGGATATTTTTCCGCGAACTCTTTGCGCACCACGAGACCTGCTGTAATGAACTGGCTTCCGTTGTCCAGAGCCTTCCATTCTTCTGTCAAATCCAGAACCACGTTCAGTCCCTCGATCTGAGCCCCCGCCACCGTTACAAAAGGCTGCGGAAGCATGGCAATGGCGCTCTCCTGCGCCGCCATCTGGGCCACTACTTCTGCAGGCTCGCTTTTCCATTCTACTGTCACGTCCGTTTCCGGATCCAAACCGTTCTGTTCCAGGAGGTAATTAAGCGCGTATTCCGGAGTGGAGCCTTTTCCTGTGGCATAAATGGTCTTTCCCTTAAGGTCCTGCCATCCGTTGACAGTCTGTCCGCCCTTTTCCACCATGTAAATCACCCCGAGGGTATTGACCGCCAAGAACTGTACGGCCCCGTCGGAATTGTTATAGAGGATCGCCCCCAGATTGGCCGGAACCGCCAGGATATCCAAATCCCCTTTTAAAAGCTTCGGCGTCAGTTCATCCGCCGAGCCAGACATCGTAAACTCAATCTTGCTTTTGCTCTTTTCGTTCTCCGCGTCATCCAAAAGCTTTACCATACCCATGGACGTGGGCCCCTTCAGGCCTCCAAGCCGGATGGACGCAGCCTCTTCTGCTTTTTTCCCGCATCCGGCGAATACCATCGCCAGCATAATGACCGTCATAACGGCAGATATTATTTTTTTCATGTGAATCCCCCTTTTGTACTCTTTATAAGTTAGCGTTCATCAGCATAGCACATCACAGGGTGGTCATTCGTTGCATCCGCAACCAAATGGTATAAGTTTCTGATTTTTCGTTAATTTTTTATCTTTTCTAATCCTCTTCTGTTCTTTTCATAAGCCTGAATTTTTCCTTATAGAACTGAAGGATTCCTTCCTCCTGCATTTTAGCCAGTTCCCGGGACAAGGCACTCCGATCGGCGCCAAGATAGGCGGCCATTTCATTTCTGTTAAACGGAAGCGTAAACGTATCGCTGCCGTACTGATGGGCGCATTGGGAAAAAAACACGATCAGCTTCCCCCGCAGGCTCTTTTTGGACAAAATCTGGATCCTGTCATTCATGGCCAGCGTCTTCTCGGTGAGCAGCGTGATAAATCTCAGAGTAAGACTATGGGAATTTCCTGTGCCGCCGCCCGGCATCCTTTTGATCTCCTCCGTACTCAGCCACAGAACTTTTACCCCTGTGGCAGCACAGATTGTGACTGGTTCTTCCTCTATCTCCAGAAAACACATGGACTCTCCAAAGGTATTCCCCTCTGTCACGTTGGCCATGATGATAGGGTTCCCGTCTATGTCATCCATATGTACCTGCACTCTGCCGGATAATACCAGGCCGAACCTGGTCATCCGGCTTCCTACTCTATGAAGGAATTCTCCCTTCTCATACCGTTTGGGAACGGCAGAAAAAAAATCCAGGGCATACTGGAGCGTCTCCCCTGACAGCCCCTGAAAAAGCCTGTTTTTCTGCAGTACCGCAAAATCCCTCGCAGTCAGCTCGTCCTTCATCCTCGATCTCCCTGTTTGAATCTCCTGTTAAATGAAAGCAGCGGCTGCCTGCCGCTGCTCCTCTTCCTCTGCCATTTACGGCCGGAATCTTATTTTTCAGTTTCTTCCTCTGGTTCCTGTTCCGCCGAAGCGTTTTCTTCTTCTCCATCCGCGGCTTCAGCCGCCGCCTCTGCCTCACTGTCCTTTTTTCTTCCGCAGCCGACAAAAATCGCAATACCGGCAATCAGCATAAAGATCGCGATAAACTGAGAAGTGGACAGCGCCCCTACGTTTCCTCTGGGATCGCCCCGGAAGAACTCGAGCACAAACCGTCCGATGCTGTAAAAGACCAGGTACAAGGCTCCCACCTGACCGTTTTTCTTTGTCCGTCTGGCGATCAGAATCAACGCGAGGAAATTCAGAAAATTCAACCCGCTGGAAATCAGCTGGGTGGGTATCAGACTCACTCCATTGGGAGCATAGGCGGATTCCTGGAATATGATTCCCCAGTCTGCGTGGGTCTCCCTCCCATAGCAGCAGCCCGCCAAAAAGCAGCCCACCCGTCCAAAGGCCTGTGCCAGGGCGATGGACGGCATCACCAGATCAAAATATTTCAAAAAAACAAGCTTCTTCACACGGCAGAACAGATAACCCGCCAGAATTCCGCCGATCAGTCCGCCATATACCACAAAACCTGTGGACATCGTCGACCAGATTTTGGCCGGATTTTCGATCAGGGACGGCAGTTCCGTTATCCAAAACAGAAGCTTTGCTCCAATCAAGCCGCCAACCAGACTCCAGATTCCGAGGTCAAACACTTTATCATCGCCAATTTTCCATTTTTTCTCACGGTACATGGCGACCGCAAAAGCTGCGATGACCCCGATGGCGATCATCAGGCCGTATCCGTATATTTTAAACGGGCCTATCTCAAATAATATTTCTTTCATGTGGAGTTCTCC
The DNA here is from genome assembly GCF_014337195.1 of Qiania dongpingensis. Taxonomy (NCBI): domain Bacteria; kingdom Bacillati; phylum Bacillota; class Clostridia; order Lachnospirales; family Lachnospiraceae; genus Qiania; species Qiania dongpingensis. Next base: position 2,841,061 of record NZ_CP060634.1, on the reverse strand, counting down.
TTATATCTGTGAACGCAGGATCCGCGTGCTTTTTCAAACAGTAACTTCCTGCATTATATCAGACTTTTCCTGTTTCCGCAAGCAATGCTCCTCTGCGCTTCCTGCATCCACATGATGCCGGCACTGTCCGGCTTACTTAAGGTCTCTCTTCTCCACGTTATACAGAGACATCCCCGCAAACAGAAAGGAAATCACAGTCAGCACAATGGGAAAGACCGGCTGATCCGCCATGGTAAGGTCTCCCACATTAGCCTGTGTGAGGAAGATCAGCAAAAATGACGTGATGATCGTCGCCTTGGAGGATTTCATCGCCATGCCTGCAAACAGGGCGATAAAGCTCATACTCACAACAGAAAATGATTTTAAAATGAGCGGAATGTAAAAAGAGAGGCTTCCCATGTCAAAATCTATGGCAAAGGGCGACTGCAGGAATCCTGCTCCTATGGACACGCAGGCATAAACGGCTGCCTTTGTGAGAATAAGCGCAGTAAAATTAAAAATCCAAACAGCGGCCATCTGAGAGGCCAATATTTTCTGACGTCTGATCGGATAAGAAAACATCAGATTCATTGTCTTGTTCTTATAGGAGCTCACGATAAAGGATGCCAGCATGACTCCTGCAAACACGAGAAAAGACATACTTGTAAACAGTTCTATGGAAGCAGATATTCTTCCCGCACCGGGCGCGGCATCCAGCGTTCCGTCTGGTTCACTGGCAATTCCCCAAAATGTCAGAGCGAAAATAAACAGGCAGAGAAGTACAGCCACCGCGGCCGCAGCGAGGATATATCGTCCGATTCTGTTTTTCTTCCATTCCAGTCTGATAAGTTTCACCATTACTGTCTCACCTCCTCCGTCATTTTTAAAAAATAATCCTCCAAAGTTTCCGTCTTCTTCTTGATGGAGACAATATCCACGCCGTTTATCATCAGCTCTTTAGAAATTTTCTGCACCGTGATATCCGCCTCGTATATACGGATATTCGTGTCGTCCACAATTTTAAAATTACTCAGCTGCAGTTTATCGGACAGCACATAAGCCGCTTTTCTGACATCCTCGGCCGACAGTTCAATAAAAGCAGTATTTTTTTCGGATATTCTGTCCATGGAAATCTCATCTTTCAATCTTCCGCAGCTTATGATACCGATCGTATCCGCGATATGTTCTATCTCCGAAAGAAGATGGCTGGAGATGATAAAGGTCATACCATACTCTGTACACAATTTGCAAAACAGATCCCGTATCTGTTTCATTCCGGCCGGGTCAAGCCCGTTTGTCGGTTCATCCAGGATCACAAGTTCAGGCCTGCATATGATGGCGCGGGCGATTCCCAGCCTCTGCCTCATCCCCAGAGAATACTTTCTGACAGGCTTGTCTGCGGAATCTGTCAGCCTGAGCATTTCCAGGACTTCTTCCACACTTTTCCGATTATAGTACCCCATGTATTCACAATGAAACCACAGGTTTTCTCTTCCGCTCAGATGGTCATAGAATGTCGGAAATTCGATGATACTTCCCATCCGTTTCAGTACCTCATAGGAAGCCGGACCCAGCACGGTTCCAAACGCCTCGACCGTTCCGCCCGTCGGCTTCCAAAGATTCGTCATCATCTTCATCACCGTGGTCTTTCCCGCCCCATTCGGTCCCAGAAATCCATAGATTTCCCCTTTTTCCACATGAATACTGACATCCTCCACCAGATTTATCCCGTCAATGGTCTTCGTCAGGCGGTCTGTCTGCATGATATATGGCATAATTCACTGCCCCCTTTCTGAGTACCATTATAGCGGCGCGGATTTTCAAAACTCTTGACAAAATCTTACGAATTTCTTTCGAAGAAACTCTCACTGTCCGCTTTCCTGAGCATCAGTGTAAAAGTAGTTTTCACATCCGGCGCGCTGTCCAGAAAAAGGTCTCCTTCCATCTGGACCGCAAGATTTTTAGCGATCGTCAGCCCCAGGCCGTTGCCCTGTATCTCCCTGTTTCTGGAGTCCTCCATCGTATACAGCCGTTCAAATACATGGGCGGCGGATTTCTTATCGATCCCCCTGCCTTTGTCGGTAATATTGATAAATACATGCTTCTCGTCCTCCCGCAAAGAGATGCCCAGATAGTTTCCGTCACTTCCGTAGCGTATCGCGTTGGACAGGAGATTAAAAAGGATTCTCTGCACTGCCTCTTTATTTGCCAGAACATAGATCGGCTTTTCCGGTATGTCTACATCCACGGTGAACCTTTTCTGCAGCAGGATATCATAAAAATCCAGGACGTTTTCCCTGCACACCTCGTTTATATTGAGTCTGGATATGGGAATATCGGCATCGCCTGCTTCCAGCTTCGCCAACGTAAAAAACTGACCGATCAATTCCATGACCTGCTTCGCTTTTATTTCCACTTTTTTAAGAGCTTCATCATCTTCATTGTCAAGGCGCATGATTTCCAAATACCCCAATATAACGGTCAGAGGAGTCTTGATATCATGAGAAATATTGGATAGCATTTTTTTAGATGAGAGCTCCGCTCTTTTAAAATCCACTTTTATTTTCTGACGATCCTCCAGCAGGCGGTCAATCTGCTCCACAAGTCCTATCAAAGCCTTATTATCCGTAAAAACCATCACTTTTTCATCGCTGCCCGTCTCTAAGATCTCCGAAAGCTTTTCGGTTATCTGTCTAAGCTTTGTATACAGATCTTTCTTAAATTTATATCTTTGATACAAGATGACAAAGAACAGGGCGGCGACAGCCGCAGATAAAAAAAAGATCACTGTATTTTCATTCATCGGCCGTATCCCCCAGCTTATAGCCGATTCCCCAGACCGTAATGATATGTTTCGGATTTCTGGGATCGTCTTCTATTTTATTGCGAAGACGGCTGATATGGACATTCACCGCATTTTCATCTCCCAGATATGCGTCTTTCCATATCAAAGAATATATCTGCTCTTTCGTATATACCCTCTGAGGATTCTGCATGAGCAGCCTTAATATCTCAAATTCCTTGGCGGTGAGTTCTATCCGGTTTCCGTTCTTCAAAAGCGAATGATCATTCAGGTTCATGACGAGGCCTCCCTTTGACAAAATCGGCCGTTCTGTGTCAAAGCCAGCGGCATACTGTGTGCTCCTTCGGATGTTCGCCTTGATTCGTGCCAGGACCTCCGAAACAGAAAACGGTTTTGTGATATAGTCGTCGGCTCCTAGTCCCAGCCCCAGCGTTTTATCGGAATCCGTATCCTTTGCCGACAGAATGATGATGGGAACCGTGTTCACCTCCCGGATTCTCCTCATGACCTCCATACCGCTCAGCTCCGGTATCATCAGATCCAGGAGCACCAGGCTGAAATCATCAGAAAAAAACATCTCACAGGCGCTTTTTCCGTCGTATGCGGGAACGACCTCAAAATTCTCGGTTTTTAAAAAATCCCTCAACATGCCGCTTATCTCTAAATCATCTTCCACCAATAATATCTTCATATCAAATTTCCTCCCCATCAGGTTTCCTTCTAATTATATTGCCTCCTCCCCAAATAGGCAAACATAATTCCAATCGTTTGGGAACAATCATGGATATAAAATCAACTTTCCTGCCACAATCCTAAATAATGAATAATAAATATATCTTATTTATTAACAATTTAATAAAAGTAAATAATTCATTGACTTTTTGCTCTGAAGTGTAATATACTCCTGTTGTAAAAGCGCCTTATAAGAATAAAGGAGGAGTATTCGCATGGATTGTAACGGTTCTTCCCTTGAGGAAAAAGATTTGCTGCCTGACGAGCTGGCGGAAAGCTTCACCCATTTTGTCCTGACCTTTTATTACAGGATGCAGGAGCATCCCGTCAACCTGTGCGGGATCAAGCTCAGCTCCCATGCATTCCATGTTCTCTATATCCTGAAAGAGGACCCGAGGGGGCAGGTCCCCATGACGGAACTGGTCACACGCATACGCCGGACAAAGCAGCAGCTGTCCAAGCTGACAAGCGACTTAGAGGACGACGGCCTGGTCGCCAGAGTCCGTATGAAGGAAAACCGCCGGGCCGTCTATGTGACCCTTACCGACAAAGGAAATGAATTTGTCCGCCAGGCCACCGCGTCCATGGTCGGGGCCATGACACAATTTTTAAAGAGCCTTCCAGAAGAAAAACGTACTGTTATCGAAGACGTCACAAACCAGCTGACTGTTTTAATAAATGAGGAGGTATAGCCAATGAAAGAAGTACAGCCGCCGAAAAAACCGATTCTCTTTTATTACCTTATAGCGCTGATCGTGCTGCTGCTGTTAAACGCCCTGTTCTTTCCCAAGATCTTCAGCGCAAAAGTAAGCGAAGTGGATTACGGCGTCTTTCTCTCCATGATCGACGAGGGGAAAGTAAACGAAGTTCAGATTGAAAACAATGAGATCATCTTCTCCGATAAAGAAGAAAAGCCGAACTACTATAAGACAGGAAACATGAATGACGACCGGCTGATCGACCGGCTTTACGGCGCGGGCATCACCTCTTTTGGTACGCCCATTGTCAAAGAAACTTCGCCGATTTTGAGTTTCCTTTTAAGCTGGGTATTTCCAATCCTCATCTTCGTCGTCATCGGACAGCTGCTGTCCAGGAGCCTGATGAAAAAAATGGGCGGATCCATGGGAAATGCCATGAGCTTTGGAAAAAGCAACGCCAAGGTATATGTGGAGTCCAAGACCGGCATAAAATTCTCTGATGTGGCCGGTGAGGACGAGGCCAAGGAAATCCTCACGGAGATTGTGGATTTCCTGCACAATCCGAAAAAATACACGGAGATTGGCGCCAGGATGCCCAAGGGCGCCCTCCTGGTGGGCCCTCCCGGAACCGGAAAGACTCTCCTTGCAAAAGCCGTGGCCGGCGAAGCCAATGTTCCCTTCTTCTCCATCTCCGGATCGGAATTTGTGGAGATGTTCGTCGGCATGGGGGCTGCGAAGGTCCGCGACCTCTTTAAGCAGGCCAGTGAAAAAGCCCCCTGCATCGTCTTTATCGACGAGATCGACACCATCGGCAAAAAGAGAGACGGAAGCGGAATGGGAGGAAACGACGAACGGGAGCAGACTTTAAATCAGCTGCTGACAGAAATGGACGGGTTCGACGGCACCAACGGCGTTATGATCCTAGCCGCCACCAACCGCCCTGAATCTCTGGATCCCGCCCTTCTCCGCCCCGGCCGTTTTGACAGACGGGTCCCTGTGGAGCTGCCTGACCTGCAGGGCCGGGAGGCCATTCTCCGCGTCCATGCCAAGAACATCAAGCTGAGCGACAATGTGGACTTCATGTCCATTGCCCGGACGGCAGCCGGCGCCAGCGGCGCGGAGCTCGCCAATATGGTAAATGAAGCGGCTCTCCGGGCCGTCCGGGACGGCAGGAAATATGTGACCCAGGCTGACCTCGAAGAAAGCGTAGAAGTCGTCATCGCGGGCTATCAGAAAAAGAATAAGATTCTTTCCGATAAAGAAAAGCTGACGGTGGCGTATCATGAGATCGGACACGCGCTGGTCGCCGCTCTCCAAACAAATTCCGCCCCGGTCACAAAGATCACCATCATTCCCCGTACCTCCGGCGCGTTGGGCTATACCATGCAGGTGGACCAGGATGAACGGAACCTGATGTCCAAAGAAGAACTGGAAAACAAGATATCCACTCTCACCGGCGGCCGTGTGGCAGAGGATCTGATCTTCCACTCCATTTCAACGGGAGCCTCCAATGATATCGAACAGGCCACCAAGGTGGCCAGAGCCATGATCACCCGGTACGGCATGAGCGAGGACTTCGGCATGGTCGCCTTTGAAACCATAAAAAACCAATACCTGGGAGGAGATGCTTCTCTTGCATGTTCGGAAAACACCTCCGCGAAGATTGACGACAAGGTCGTCGCGCTGGTGAGAAAACAATATCAAAAAGCAGAGGAGCTCCTAAAGTCCAATCTGGCCAAGCTCCACCAGCTGGCAAAATATCTGTATGATCACGAGACGATCACCGGAGAAGAGTTCATGGAAATCCTGAACCGACAGGATGCCGCCATCCAATAGACTTGATATGCCTGCAAAAGAAAAAGGGAGATTGCACTAGGTCTGTGCATCTCCCCTTTTCATGGGCTAAAAACTCATTTCCGCTCAGCAATAAGCTATATTATCTGAGCTCTGTTCTGCGGATAACGGCATAAGAACCGCTGCCCAGAATAACAATGGCAAGCAGTAACGTCAATACCGGGAATAGATGATTAATCGTTCCGTCGGTCATAAAGCCCATTGCTTTTGCAGAAAATTCTAAGATATTGCTCACCGTTCCGGCTGAAAAAACATATCTGAATAATGCAATGATCAGCAAGACAATACCGCCGACAGCAACTCCCAAATAAATGGATATTGCTTTCCCGGCTTTATTGATCACAAGTATTCCTATATAAAGCAGGCTGCAGACCATGACATAGACGAGGAAGAGCCATAGCCAATTCATAACTATATTTTCGTAGCCATATATCCCTCCATAGAGGGAAGAGTAACCATGGTTAAAGTGATGAATGATATTTCCGGCCGCCGTATCAACAAGCGCCATTGATCCAGATATAAAGCAGAACATGGAAAATGTCGCGGTATAGATATATTTTCGGGTAAATCCGTTTTGTATCAGCATCTTAAAGTCTTCTTTAAACCCTAATACACCCAAAATTCCAACATAGACCAAAGTATTCACTTCTAAACTATTTGTTCCTACCTCTTCAAAACTCCCTGTGCTTATTCCAATGATCAGTGTAATAAGAGAAACGGCAGCATACTGTATGGCATAAAAAATCCAAATATACTTAAACGAGGTCATGCATTCATATCGAATAATAGATTTTAGTTTTTTCATATCAATTGCCGCCTTTCTCTGTCAGCTTAACAAACAGCTTCTGTAAATTCATCGCTGAAAGCTGTACGCCGCTTCCCTGTGGAGCCGGGAACCTTTCCCCCAATACATAGGCGATCTTCATACCGCCCAGCTCGTCATATCCAATCACATTTTTACCGTCGCAGTAAGCGTCGACATTATTTGCCATACCAGAAACGCTGTAACCCGTTTCCAATAAATTTTCCACACTTTCTTGCAGCAATACCTTTCCTTTATCGATCAGGACAACTTCTTCGATCAGATTTGCGACTTCTTCAATCAGGTGCGTTGCAATAATGATCGTCCGTTCGTTGTTTTCATATTCTCTTAACAATAGGTCATAAAACAGCTCTCTGTGATTGGCGTCCAGCCCTAACACTGGTTCATCGAAAATCACATACGGTACGTTAAGGGCCATAGCAACCGTCAATTTGAAAATTGACTGATAACCCTTCGATAACTGCTTAAATTTCTTGCCGGTATTGAGGCCAAACCGTTCGGCGATCTCAAATGCTTTCTTCCTGTCAAAGCTTTCGTAGAAGCAGTCTATCCATTTAAAATGGTCTTTAACTTTTATTCCATCCGCATATAAATCTTCTTCGCTCATGCAAAAAATCTTTTCATGGACGTCCATGTTTTCTTTTGCCGGCATATCATCAATGAGAACCTCTCCCTCGTCAGTAAAAATACGGTTTGCGATAATGTTGATAAGCGTAGATTTTCCAGCGCCGTTTCTTCCCAAAAATCCGTAGATTTTCCCATGCTCAAAGGTAAAAGAAACATCGTCAAGTGCCGTAACATCATGATAACGCTTTGTGACATTCTTAATTTGAATTGCATTCATTGTCATAACCTCTCTCTATTAGCTTGATAACTTCCTCTTTCGACATATTCAGTTTCGCCGCTTCCGTAATCAGAGCCTCTATATACTGGCTGAAAAACTGTCCTTGCCGCTTTGTGCGTATCTTATTGACTGCCCCTTCCTTCACATACATTCCAAGCCCTCTCCTCTTATAAATGACCTCTTCGTCCACAAGCATATTCATTCCCTTCAAAACGGTATGAGGATTTATATTCAGCAGCGCTGATATTTCATTCGTAGAGGGTATCTTTGTTTCCTCCGGAAATATCCCTGTAAATATGGAATCCTCAAGCTGTTCGGCTATCTGAATGAATATGGGCTTATCTGTATTTGTATCTATATACACCGCATCACCCTCTTTGTTTGTATGTTTGTTGCTCAAGTAACTAACCATCTTACATCTTTAATATAGCTGATTCAGGCACGGATGTCAAGAGATTTATATCATTTATTAAAAGAAAAAAGCGCGTATCTCTTTACAGAAACACACGCTTTTAAGATTATTTTATAGACAATGGAATCTCCGCCTCATTTATCGGAATATCTTCTCCGCCACTTTTTTTATATACTCCGGAGTGGTCCCGCAGCATCCGCCGACAATACCGGCCCCCGCTTCCACAAGCTTCGCCATATGTCCCGCATACTCCTCCGCCGCCATGGAATAGACCGCCTCGCCATCCTCCCGGATCACCGGCATGCCGGCGTTCGGCTTCACCAGGACCGGAACGCTCACAGTCTGCCTGATGGTCCGTACCACGGCCTCCAGCTGGTCCGGTCCCACAGAGCAGTTGATTCCGACCGCGTCTGCTCCCATCTCCGCCAGCGCCGCCGCAGTGTCAAAGACGTTCCCTCCAAAGAACAGGCTGCCATCGGATTCAATAGTCATGGAACATATCATGGGCAGCCCGCAGACCTCCCTGCAGGCATCCAGCGCGGCCATGGTCTCTTCCAGCCCAAGCATAGTCTCCGCTACGATCAGGTCCACTCCCGCGTCAGCCAGAATCTGGATCTGCTCTCGGTATACATCCAGCAGCACGCCGTACTCCTCTTCCGTTTTCCCCGTCGTTGTAACGTCTCCCGCTACCAGGCAGGAGTTTCCCACCGCCTCTCTGGAGATTCCCACCAGCTCCCGGTTGATCTCCTCCAGCCGTCCCTCCAGCCCATGGCCGGCAAGGCTTATCCGATTGGCAGAAAAGGTCGGTGCATAGACGATCTGAGAGCCGGCTTCCAGATACTGCTTCTGAAGCTGCACCAGCACTCCGCGGTGGCCGCATATCCACTGCTCGGTACATACTCCCCGGGGCATCCCGGCTTTCATCAGATTGGAGCCGGTGGCCCCGTCCAGCAATACAGTCCCTTTTTTTACAAGCTCCTGGAATTCTTTTCTAGTCATTCTCCGTTCTCCGTTTCTTTTTCCACCCTCGCGCCTTCGTGTTCCGCATCGTCACTGTTTTCCGCCGCAATGCTGAGAAAATCCTTATCTTTATTTTTAAGCCTCGGTATGAACCGTCTGGCAAAACTGCCTTTTCCGCGGCTCTTCACATAGAAAAATCCCACCACAGAAAATACGGCCGCACCGATGAAATTCACAAACAGATCCTTCATGGTATCATAAAGCCCGATGTCTAAATAGCCTCCAAGCCCCAGACTCTGTCCGTTGACGGCTGCATCCTGAATCCCTTTTATGGTGACCGGCACATTACCGCCGTTCGGATCGAGCATCACCGACGTGATGGAATGAAGGATTGTGTCCTTCTGCATATCCAGATGAAAAAAGGTATCCATACCACATTCAAAGAATTCCCAAAGGACGCCGATGGTCATGGAAAAACAAAAGGCTACAATGGCCATAAAAGCCGGAGACAGTTCAAAGGAAAACCTCTCATGACGGTTCAGGATATCCACCAGGGAAAATCCAATGGCTGCCATCAGAAAGCCATTCAGCGTATGTAAGACCGTATCCCAGGCCGGTATCCGGATATAAAAGGCGTTGATCTCTCCCAATATCTCTGCCGAAAAGATGAAGAGCAGCATGATGATCTCAAGCGCGGTCGGAAGCTCGATCTTTATCTTCACCTGGATCAGGCTGGGAATCACCAGCAGCACCAAAGTCAAAATACAAAGAAACACATTTTCATAATTTCCTCTGAATAGCTGCAGGATCATCGTAGCAATAACAAACAGCCGCAGGATAAAATATACGAAAAAGGAGCTCTTGTGCTCCCGTAGCTCCATTCCCAGAGCCGTGCGAAACGCTCCCTTGTTCCGTTTCTTTCTCTTCTTTTCTTCCTTCTCCACGATGTCCTCCTCTTCCATGTTCCTCCGCCGTATCTTTTTTCCATTATAGCGTCAAATAAAAGAAGCCGCAAGCAGTATATCGAAGCCGGCATTTGACAATCATTTCGTTTTATTCTATTCTGTTTAAAGGACAAGGGTATCCGTTCGATCAAAATATGGAAAGGAAATACGCTGAGATGACACCCATTTATATTGATTCCCATCTGCATACAAGCTTTTCCGGCGATTCGGAAACGCTGCCCCGGGCGCAGATAGAGCAGGCCTGTGCTCTGGGCATGCAGGCGCTCTGCATTACGGACCACCAGGATTTCGAATTTCCTGCCGGTGATATAAGCTTCTTATTGGATACTGACGAGTATTTTTCTGCCCTGACCCGTCTGCAGACAGAATACCAGGAAAAAATCCGGCTTGGTATCGGCGTAGAATTAGGGCTTCAAACAAATATCAAGACAGACCTGGCCGCTTATGCGGACAGCTGCCCATTTGATTTCATCATTGGTTCTGTTCATGCCTCCCGCGGAATGGATCCCTACTATCCGGAATTTTTCGAAGGTCTCTCCGAGGATTCCGCATATCGTTCTTATTTTGAGGATGAACTGGAAAATTTCAGGGCCCACGACTGCTTTGACGTGGCAGGCCATCTGGATTTTGTGGTACGATATGGTCCGAATAAAAACCAATATTACAGCTATAAAAAATTCTCCGACATTTTAGATGAAATATTAAGGACCCTGATCGGCAAAGGCAAGGGCATTGAATGTAATACCGCCGGTTTAAGAGCCGGACTCGGGCATCCAAACCCGACGGAGGACATTCTTAAACGTTATCGGGAATTGGGCGGAGAGATTCTGACCATCGGCTCTGACGCCCATCAGCCGGACCACATCGGATATTCCTTTGACCGCGCGGGATCACTGTTAAAAGACTGCGGCTTTCGATACTATACCGTTTTTCGCGGTCGGAAACCAGAATTCCTGCCGCTCTGACAAAGTGGTTTATGGCCGGAGAATTCCTTTTTCTCCGGCCCCTTGACTGGACACAGTATTTCAGCAATATACACAAAGATGTTCATGCAGTTTTCACCATACCAAAATCTCCCTGGATTTTTTTGTTAATTTATATACAAACGAGCATTTCTTGTTTTCGTTTTTAAACATTCTTCCATCATTCTATACAATTTTTTCTTTGGAAACCCCCTCAAATTCCACGAAATTATGCTGTTTTATCTGCTATAATATGAGCCGTGAAGGAAAGAAAGAAACAAAATATATGACATCTTCTGCCGACCTGATATCTCTTACTTGAATCAAGAAAAATTTCAAAACCAAACGTCATAAATATTATAGTGTGAGATATGAAATGTCATATCGGAAAGGATTCTGTCATGTTGGATTTATTATTAACGATTGTTGCCATTGTTGCCGTTTTAGCTGTATCCTTTGTTATCAAAGCTGTTGTGGTCATTTGTGAAGAGCGTGAAGAAACAGCGAGCGCTTCTGATCTTTATACCTCAGCTGTAAGCAGACATACTACTTCCCATAAGAAAGCTGTTGCATAACCCCTTTATCACAGCTGAATAAATTTTGAGCATACGGAACTGCCATAAAGAAAGCTTCTGAAAAGAGGTTTCCTTTATGGCAGTTCTGCTTTCTGGAAATCTTTTATTTCCCTGCGATCGTCTGTCCCGCCATATTCCTGCTTGCAGTCTGTTTCATTCGGCGTACAGAGCCGATACAGACCAGAGCCGTGAGAACATCCGCCGCGGGCTGTGCAAAATAAATTCCATTTATACCAAAAAAACGCGGCAGCATAACGATAAAGGGAATATAGAACAATCCCTGACGGATTACAGAAAGCAGCAGTCCATACCGTGCCGCACCTATTGTCTGGAAGGTAATGGTCATCATGTAGCAAAGCCCAAAGGCAGGGTAAAGCGCCACCTGCGAGATCAAGAGTTTCGCCCCGTATCCGACCACCGCGGGATTCCGGTTAAAGAGCATAATGAGAGGCCTGGATAGCAGGATATAGATCACTGCAACCGCTGCCGTAAGTACGAGAGAAGCCCTTAGCGAAAAGCGTACCGACTCGTGAAACCGTTCTTCATTCTTGGCTCCAAACGCATAGGACGCCACAGGCTGATATCCCTGCATAAATCCCATCACCACATAGCAGCCAATCAAAACTAATCTCTGTACGACTCCATATGCCGCAATGATCAAATCTGAATCCGGCATCGGCTTGGCCGCGATATTGGTCAGCGAAGTCGCCGCAGCCAGGCAGATTTGAATGACTGCCGTAGGGATTCCTATCACCGTCACTGTCTTTATCAGTGAAAAGGTCGGCTTAAAATAGCGTTTTTTGATCTTAATGACAGAGCGTCCGCTTCCGTAAAACCATGCCAGAATCAAAAATGTCACAATCTGGGAGACCGTCGTTGCCAAGGACGCCCCCTCCACTCCCATGCCGAATCCCCACTCAAACATGAATACCGGGTCCAGAACGACATTGAGAGCAGCGCCGGTGATGACCGCAATGGAAGAAATCTTTACGGAAGACTCCGCCCTGGCGGCACAGTTCATGCTCTGGGCAGGCAGATTTGCCAGAGCGGCGATGAACATCCAGAAAGCGTAGTCCTTTGCCTGGGGCAGCACCGCGTCCGACGCGCCGAACATCCGGAGAAGCGGCTCCATAAAGGCGATTCCTCCCAGGCACAGGATTACGCCGATCAGGACTGACATCCCCACTACGCTGGTCACGGTCGTGCCTGCTCCGTCTTTATCGTCTGCGCCAAGCTGCCGGCCGGCCAGTACTGCCGCGCCGGCGGCAAAAATATTTTCCACCGATACCATGATCAAAAGAAGCGGAAGTGTCACTCCCACTGCCGCCAGAGCAGTATCCGAACCCAGCATCCCGATATATGCTGTATCCACAATATTGTACACAGCTTTTGCGAGCAGCGCCAATGTAGCGGGAACTGCCAGCCTGACTATTGCTTTTGATGTCTTTACCTCACCTAATAGAGAACTCATGCCTGTCTTCGCTCCTTTATCTTTTAATAACTCCATAAAGCAGGATGTCCAACGCCCTCCTGCATCTTTGTTCATGCTCTTCCTGGGATTCCCTGCCCATATCTGACGCTCTGTATCCGGCATTGACGAAGTCCTGATACTGTCCAAAGGTCTCAATGACCTCTTCTTTCGTTACATCAGGACGAAGCAGCGCCTGTTCCAGAATACGGCCCAGAATTTCCACATTCAGCTCATCAAAGGTTCCTTTCACTTTTTTTATTTCATCAGCCAAATGACTCGGAGGGGAGATCACCACCTCGCAGAATATCCTCTGATATAAAGGATTTTCCCTGAAAAACTCCATGCGTGTATCGAAATACCGCTCCAACCGCCCCTTCGCATCCTCTGTCTCCGTTTCCAAATGGCGGCGCAGATAGGATATAAGCGCATCGAAGCATTCTCCGACACACATCAGATATACCTGATCTTTATCTTTAAAATGATGATACAGAGCTCCTTTGGAAATATCTCCGTCGCTGCAGATGGAATTAATGGAACCCATTCCATATCCATGTTCCCCAAATTCCCGAATGGCGCTCTCAAGGATCTTCTGCCTGCTGAGCTGATTCTTTTCTTCTCTCTTCATAACTAAACACCTCCGGCACTGAACTCGATTAATACAAAATAGACCACTCGGTCTGTTCTTGCAGTATAGCACAAACAGACCGAGTGGTCTATAATATTTCATCCGTTTATAAAAGTTTAATATTCTGTAACTGTTTTATTTTACAGCCAGCAGCTCAATATAACCGCGTGACCCAATCGGTTCCAGCTGGATACGGGGATTCTCCCTGTCCCACTCGCGGCCAGTCACAGATGGATCGTACTTCCGGATAGATTCCCGCACCTCCTCAATCGCCTGGCAATACTCCTCCTCCTCATATGGTTCTCCCTGAAACATCAGATATTTTGCTGGAGGCAGTTCAATCGTATCAAATCCTTCCGGCACCGGTCCGTCATATTCCATGCCGACTTCCACTCCCTGAACATATTCGGAGGTGCCGGGCTTCCGGTACGTCTCCGGCAGCCAAAGGCATACCGGCTCACCACAGAGGGACTTCATGCTCATGAGCAGCCCCCAAACATCACAGCCTACCTCCTCACAGTAAGGGAAATAATCGGACGCTTCGATACCCCTTTTCAGGATGACCTTGCGGGCAGGCTTGTCAACCTCCTGAATAAACACGTTTTTTACTTTTTCCATAGCAGTTCCTTCCTTTCTGATCTCTCTGTAAACCGCACCGTAGGGAGTGAACAGATATAGAGGAATAGGATTCTCGGCGTATTCACTGGGATTGCAGCCAAATTCACGGAAAAATGCCCTCTGATATCCGTCCACACTCCCAAAACCCAGACTGAAAGCTACATCAATGATCCTGCAGGCTTCGTCCCGCAGCTTAAGCGCAGACTTTGACAGCCGCAGCCGCCGGATATAATCCGCGGGCGTCCGGCCGGTCCATTGCCGGAACAAGCGGTAGGAGTGCCACGGGGAATATAAAGACACCCGTGAAAGATCCGCCAGGGTGATCTGTTCATCCAAATGTACTTCAATATACTCCTGCATCCTTTGCACCGCTTCTGCCTGTTCCTTCATCTCTGTCACCTCCCTACTGCTCCATCCTATCAGATAAAAGAAAAAACCTCTCGACGATTTTTGTCATGGAGCGAACAGAAAGGGGATGATGATCCACCATACTCCAAAACACGATTTCGATTTCAACCGGTCAGTCCTTTTGATATTCCAGGATATCTCCGGCATCGCAGTCCAGAACCTCACAAATGGCAGCCAAAGTAGAAAAACGGATTGCCGTCACCTTATTGTTTTTTATTTTGGAAAGATTCACGTTGGAGATGCCTACCCGCTCGGCAAGCTCATTTAAAGAAATCTTCCGTTCTACCATCATGCGGTCCAGCCGCAGTACGATTTTCCCCATGATAAGCCTCCCTATAAAAGTCCGTCTACATCATTCTGAAGCTGAGCTCCATACGCAAATATCTGAGAAAGGCAGAGAATCAGAATGCCTGTGATAAAACCCTCCAGATTGACACTGATCTCCGCAAATTCTGT
The DNA here is from genome assembly GCF_014337195.1 of Qiania dongpingensis. Classification (NCBI taxonomy): domain Bacteria; kingdom Bacillati; phylum Bacillota; class Clostridia; order Lachnospirales; family Lachnospiraceae; genus Qiania; species Qiania dongpingensis. Next base: position 2,825,876 of record NZ_CP060634.1, on the reverse strand, counting down.
GCCGAGCACAAGCCTGGAAATGCCGCTCATGATAAGTCCTGCTGCCGGGACGGCAATATAAAAAATTCCAATCTCCCTCACCATACGCGTGATGTCCTTCTGGAAAGGAGTGCTGCCCTTGGAAAACCATGTTTTTCCCTTAGCTGTTTTGAAGATCAGATAGATATTCCGGAATACCATCGCCATCAAAGAAAGAATCAAGACTGCTCCAATGGAAAACAAAATGACCGCGGCATAACGGACTTTTCCGTCTGCGCCGACCGCTGTCATTTCATAACCATAAACGGAAAGATTTTTTCCCAGCTCCGGCATCACTCTTGTAAGAATGCCGCAGATCCAGTCCCCTGCCACAACCGCGCATACCAACAGTCCCGCCGCGGCCGCCGCCCCTATCCAATGAAGCACCTCCAAAACCTTTGACACCACCAAAGCAATCTTATTCAACTGATTCATATCTTCCTCCTCTATCCTTTTCCGGCGCTTCGCGCCTTGATGATGTCATCATAGCACTTTATTTAATGTATGTCAATATATTTTTATCTATAAACATTAAATATCATCTGTTTATCGATAAGTAACGTTTGATTTTCTCTGCCGGTGATCAATAACACAAAAGCCGCCTTTTCCTGCAGGAGAACTTCCTGCTCCGGAAAAGGCGGCGGCATCTTTGTTATACGGGATGAGGAGGAATCTGAGAGCCGCATCAGGCTCTTAGTCGCCCGGAAAAATCAGCCATCGCTTCTGAAATTTTAATCTGCTGAGGACATACTGCCTCACAGCTCCTGCATCCGATACAGGCATCCGGCCGTTTTTCTTCCGGCACTGCCATCAGGACCATCGGCGCAATAAATCCTCCTTCCGTAAATCGGTGCTCGTTATACAGAGACAGAAGAGAAGGAATATCCAGCTGCTGCGGGCAGTGACTGGTACAATAGCGGCACGCCGTACAAGGCAATATGCGCTTTTTTACCATACCGTCCGCAATTTCCATAAGCGTATCAAATTCCTGACGGTCAAGCGGCCTTTCCGTTTCGAAGGTCCGGATATTATCTTTCAGCTGTTTCAGGTTTGACATGCCTGATAACGTCACGGTAACACTGGGAACCGTCTGCAAAAACCGGAATGCCCATGCCGGCGTGTCTTCTTCCGGACGAAGCTTTTTAAGCTTCTTTGTGTCTTCCTCAGACAGCTCAGACAGCTTTCCTCCCCGAAGAGGCTCCATCACCCACACAGGAATCTGATATTCTCCCAGCAGCTCTACTTTTTTCTCTGCGTCCTGAAAACTCCAGTCCAGATAATTGAGCTGAATCTGGCAAAACTCCATCTGCTCTCCATAGGCCTCCAGAAAACGCTTCATCACATTATAGCTTCCATGGGCAGAAAAACCCAAATGACGGATTCGTCCCGACTGCTTCTGTTTCAACAGATACTCAAAAATACCGTATTTTTTATCCAGGTACGCGTCAATGTTCATCTCACATACATTATGGAACAGATAAAAATCAAAATACTCCACTCCGCACCGCTTTAGCTGTTCTTCAAAGATCATCTCTACTTTGTCCATATTAGAAAGGTCATATCCGGGAAATTTATCCGCAAGAAAAAATCTTTCTCTCGGATACCGGCTCAGCGCTTTCCCTAAGACAGCCTCGGAACAGCCGTCGTGATAGCCCCAAGCCGTGTCGTAATAATTAATTCCATGCTCCATGGCATAGGCGACCATCCTTCCCGTCTCTGCTTCGTCTATTACTGCGTATTCCCCGTCTGTCACCGGCAGGCGCATGGCGCCTAGTCCTAAGGCGGACAGACGCATATCCTGAAATGTCTTATAGATCATATCCTCTTACTCCTTTCAAAACATTTCGTTTTCATTGACTGTATCGTTTCCAAGATAACCATACACCCTGGAGCACACTTTAAGTCAAGAAAAAAATGCCGCCGGTTTAAAATCTTTATCGTTTTCTCCTGTCTAATTCGATATCATAATGTTATAAGGTACTTCGATCGTTTCATCTCCATTTGTCATGGTAAACAGGATACATAGGTCTTTCCTTCTCCGGCCGCCTCCGTTCCTTCGCGGAATACGGTCCATAGAACACCGGATTTAGCTGACTGGAGCTCTGCTGAGCAGCCTTGATCCGGACTGCTTCCAGTCTGTTTTCAGTCTATTTTTCAAACTCATGTAAGTCCCCTCGCAGCCATTCATCCATTACTTGGTACAGCTTTGAGATATCCAGCGGTTTAGAAATGTGGGCATTCATCCCTGCCTCCCTGCTTTTTAAAGCGTCCTCGGCAAAAGCATTAGCTGTCATGGCAAAAATCGGTACAGAGACGGCATCCGGCCGGTCCAGCTTCCGGATTTGCCTGGCGGCCTCATAGCCGTTCATCTTCGGCATTTGAATATCCATCAGGATCAGATCATAATACCCCGGCTCCGAAGACACGAATTTTTCCACTGCCTGCGCTCCGTCTTCGGCCGGATCGATAGCAGCTCCCGCGGCGCCGATCAGCTCGACCGCGATTTCCATATTGATCTCGTTGTCCTCCGCAAGCAGGATACGTATACCGTGAAAATCATAGTCCGGCACGCCATCAGTACTATATCCTGGAAGAGGGCGGTTCTGCTGTATGTTGGCCAGGGCGTCGGAAATACTGCTTTCAAACAGAGGCTTATAAATGATGCCGTCCACTCCGCTGTTCTTCGCGTCCTGCTCCATACCGGCCGTATCGTTGGCAGTGATCAGAACAATAGCGGTATCACCGCCCGCTATGGAACGGATCTGCCGGGCAGTCTCAATCCCATCCATATCCGGCATCTTCCAATCTATAAAACAAACATTATATCCTTTCCCCCGGCCCTGGGCCGCTTCCACACAGGCGACCGCCTGGGAACCGTTATCTACCCATTCCCCATGCACCTGCATCTTCTCCAGAAGCAGCAGGACATGTTCACAGGTATCCCGGTCGTCATCCACAACCAGCGCATTGATATCTTCATAGCGGACCGGTTCCCGCCGTTCGTTCGTCCGTCCGAAAGGGAGTTCCAGGATAAAAGTGCTTCCGGCACCCAGTTCACTTTCAACCCGTACGCTGCCGCCCATCAGTTCGGAAAACCGCTTTACGATGGCAAGGCCCAGGCCGGTGCCTCCATACCTCTGCGTTACATCCGCACTTTCTTGTTCAAAGGACTCAAAAATCTTGTCATAATTTTCTTTGGCAATGCCACAGCCGGTATCGCTCACTTCAAATTTCAGCCAAAGAGCGTCCCCCGGTTCTCCCGACTTCTCAGCCGGCGCCATCGGTGTGACCTGGAGGCGGATACGGCCTCCTGACGGGGTAAATTTCATAGCATTGGATAGAAGATTTGAAAGAATCTGATTAAGACGCAAGGAATCACCTATCAGCACTTCGTCCACCGAGCCCAGCAATATCGTCTCATAATAGATTCCTTTATTTTGGGCCTGAATATAATATAAATTCCCAAAATTTTCTAGAAAGGCCCGGAAGTCAAACCGTTCATGACGAATCTCCATCTTTCCGCTCTCTACTTTGGACATATCCAGCACGTCATTAATAAGAGCCAAGAGATGATTGGAAGATATAGACACTTTTTTTAAACAATCTGCAACCTTTCCGTCATCGCCAATGTTCTGCTGGGCTATGGTACTCATGCCGATAATGCCGTTCATCGGTGTCCGGATCTCATGACTCATGCGGCTCAGAAACTCACTTTTCGCATAGTTCGCATCCTCTGCCCGCTTCCTGGCGGCCTCTGCCGAGGCCTTAGCTTTCCGGAGGGCACGTTCATTCCGGCTTATATTCGTATAGTAGAAGAAAAACACCGCAGAAAGAATCGCCAGGATCACTGCCAGCATTATGACCGCGTTTCGGTTCAGCCGATAGGTCAGATTATCGACGGTAGAAGCTATCACTTCGTAAGGAATCGCGGTCAGCATATGCCAGTCCGTATCGGGAATCGGCGCATAATATATATAACGATTTTCATTTCCGATGGTAAACGCCGACCGGCCGGCTGTACCAGATTGAAAGTCCTCTTTGATTTTTTCTGCAGAATATCCCTCGTCAAACACCGCATACTGCTTTAATTTGGAAAAAAGATTAACTCCTTTTGGTATACCGGTATTATGCTCTGTATTATTGATCACGTAATTTCCAGATGACGCCACAATGCTGGAATAAGTACGGGCATCTTCCCGCTCCAGAGAAAGCTGCCAGCTCAGCGAATCGGCATCGAGCCCCGCCAAGACGGCAATGAATGTCCGTTCTCCATATGACACGGGCGTAATGGTCGTACCCAGCAGGAACATGTTATCGCCCAAAATAGTCTCATTATAGGAAATAAGGTTGTCTTCTCCATTCAAGAGCTTTCCGATAAAACTTATCTTCGAAGCAGCCGGAAAAACACCGTCCGTACTGTGGTATTCGCCTTCATCATCCAGGAACGCCAAAAAGGAAAAACGGTTGTATTCTTGTACCCTGTTTAAAAATTTCATTAAAGATTCCTGATTCTGCAGATCCTGTTCTGAAACCGCGTTCACCGCTGTCTGCAGCTGGGAAAATTGAGCATTCAGGCTTGTTTGAAAATGACCGATGGTTTGGGAGGTCAGTTCACGCAGATAAAGTGTACTCATTTCCACAGCTGCGTCCTGAGACGCCAGATTGGATGATTGGATCATTATAAAGAAACAGACCGTACAGGCTGCGACAATGCACGCAATAAATAAAACCGCGAAATGAGGTCGTCGTTTCTTCTTCTGTTTTTCAGCCTCCTGCATATCATTCCCCTTCACATGCTACTGTAATGCGCCCTTCCAGTTCGGCGCTTACCGGCTCTTCCTGATGACTGTTAAAGTATGCTCTCATGGCATCGGCATAAGTCGCCTCTGTATCTCGAATCAATTTCGCGCCTTCCGCCTTGGGAACATCATTGCTGAACAGATTGAGCATAGTATAACCGTCCCCGTTGTTATCCAGGTAGCCGCTGGAGCCCGCCATGTAATTGTTGACGGCCAGGGTATATGATCCAGACGGCTCCAGCGGGGTCCCGTCAGGCAGAGTAACAGACAAAAGCTTTGCCGGCGTGTTTCCGTCCTCGGGTTTATAAGAATAATGAAGCCCGGAAACCTGAAGGAAACGCCCCGAGGGAATACCGTCCTTTCCTGCTGTAAGAGATATACCGTTTTCCAGCATTTCAAGAATGACGCTCCCGTCTGCCTCTACTACCACGATGGTATTCGAGTAAGGACAGACCGCGCTCAGATCGGCTCCCATCACATCTCCCTGATACAGACTGGCGCGGATTCCTCCGCCGTTCACCACGGCGATATCCGCGCCGCTGTACTCCGCGACGGCGTCCGCGACCAGATTTCCGATAGCAGTCTCCTCCCGTCTGGTATTATAGTTTTCATAGAGCAGATCCCCGCTCACGCTTCCCACCACTGACTGATCATAATCAACGGCCTCCGATCCGTTTCTGTAATAATCGTCTACGGAAGACAGTGCTTCTGCCATCTCCATTTCACCGTTCAGCACTGCGATCATACTCTGCCCGAAATATTGAATCACTTTAGACGGCAGCTCGATATTATAGATATACCCCCCTGCCGCACACGTCTCCAGCCCCTCTGGAATCTGACCGCCGTTATCCTCGTATCCGGACAGATAAGAATTAGTCGCTCCTGTATCCCTGATCCAGGCATCCTGCCCCTCTTGAGTGGACAAAAGCCCTAAAATTCGCCGGCAGGCATCCAGTTCGCCTTCTTTTCCTTTCTCATCCAGCGCACGGTTGATTCCTATAAACCCGTCAGGAGAAGAAATGGCCCATGGCGAGTTTCCCTGATCGCTCAAAAAAGGCAGCATGACATACTCATATTTATCCGTCTCACTGCAAAGCTGTGAGAGCAGTCTGACATTCCCATAGGAAAGCAGCAACGTTCCTTCCAGCATCCGTTGTTTCACAGGAAGCGCGTTTGCTTGTTTTGTCGCTATGGCTTTAGAATTCAGATACCCCTTCTCCACACAAGTCATAAGGATATTAAGGCTGTCGTCCCAGACCCCGTTGAAAGAGGCCTTTTCCTCTTTGAACCCATCCATCCATTTGATTCCATCCATCAGACCCAGAAAATCCGGAACCCGGGTTCCAATGATATAGGAACCGATAGCCGCAGGAGTTATAGTATCAATGCCAAACATGGTGCCGTCAGTCCCTGCTCCGACTCCCTGCTCTTTCCCGGCGCCAAACAAAGCCAGCAGATCCATATTGGTGGCAGGTATCGGCAGACCCAGCTTTTCTGTCAGCGTTTTGTTGAGTATGTAGCCTGAATACTGGCCGGGGAGAGGGAGGTAATATGTCTTCCCCTCGATCATGACCGGGTTCATCGCCGTAGCCTGATAGCCGGCGGCATACTCCGTCGCGCTCAGGTCCAGCATGTATTCTTTCACATCTCCGGTGGGGAGAGTAGTAATGATCAGGTCAGTGCCCCGGCCGTTTCGCAGACGGCGTTCGCTGTCCCCATTGATTGTCCCTGTGGTTGTAGCTTCCACCTGCAGATCGATATCGGAATAGGTTTCCTCCACCAGCCGTTCAAATTGCTCCAAAGCGATTGGATACATCATTGTGACCGTTATTTTTTTAGATGCGCTGCTTCCCCCGCAGCCGGTAAAACCACCGCATAATACGAGACACAACCCTAAAATCAAAATTTTTTTGATTATTTTATATCCTTCTCCCATATCCCGCAATCCCCTCCTCCATGGGTTCTATCCTTGTTCATATCATTCCTTTTTATTATACCTCATTCCATGAAAAATTCAATCCTCAATCCCTTGTTCATGACATTCCAATTCTTATATGGGACTATTTTCATAAAAACCATAATATATTCTGGCTTATTAAAGCTTGAAATGCTACAATAAAAAGACAAGGCGGTGACGGATATGCTCAATGACCAAGGGTTTGCAAATCTCATATATGAATATTTTGTTGTCCGGTTTCAATTCCAGTATTATAAAAAAGGAGACAGTCTGCCTAAAACCGAATCTCTCTGCCGGCAGTTTAATGTATCCTCTCTTACCATAAAATCTGCTTTCAAGCGTTTGCACGACGAAGGATACATATCCAGAAGCCACGGACGGAGTGCCAAGGTCCTCTTTCAGCAAGATGAGAAAGGGCTCAGTAAATTTGCCGTACGTTTTTTTTCTGAACGCCGCACCGCTATTCCCGATCTCTATCAGTCCACGGAGCTGGTGGTCGTGCCGATGCTGACGAAGGGATTTCTTCTCATGGACGACAATGATTTTACCATTTTGGACAGATTGGCGGAACAGCCGAATCCGGAAGATCAGATACGGTTTTATTGCTATATTCTGCTGAAAACTAAAAATCCGCTCGTCATGAATCTCTTCTGGGAAAGCACGCTTTATCTGGGACTTCCGTTTCCCATAAAACATAAAGGACACGTTCTTTATGACGCTGAAACAAGCCGTCGGCGGCTCAGAGAATTGATCGCCTGCGGCAGAGAGGGCGATCCGGCGCGCATCTATGACGCACATCTTGCCTTTCAGCGGGATGTTTCAAAGGAAATCCTCAATTATATCGAACGCCGTCTTCCGAACGTTCCGCAGATAAAACCTCTTTCCTTTTGCTGGAATGTCTATCGGGACCGGCCACAGATATGCTGCAGCCTGGCCATACGGATCATACATGATGTGTACTTTGGGGACTACTGCGGCAGAGAATTCCTGCCCTCTTATGAAAATTTGGCAGAAAAATACAGTGTCTCAGTCAGTACCATGCGGCGGACGATCGGCCTGCTGAACCAGCTCGGCGCCACCCAGACGATCAACGGAAAAGGCACCAGGATCTTAATGTTAAGTGAAACGGACGCAGAAACGGCGCTGGATCTCACAGCTCCCGCAATACGGCAGAATATGAATTATTATATTCAGTCCTTTGAGCTGCTCGCAGAATCCTGTGAAAGGGTAATGAATTTTGCCTTGAAAAATTTTACCGAATCAGAAAGAATGGAATTGGTCAGCCTGCTTGAAAAGTCTTTGCAAACAGGCCGCTATAATATATCCCCGCAGCGCATATTCGCATTTACGGCGGAACACAGTCCACTGCAGGCATTGCAGGAGATTTATGGAAAGCTTTATGGGCTTAATCTCTGGGGATATCCCATGAAGAAATACAGAACACAGATGCCCGGACTTGATGAATCCATGAAAAAATTCACAGAAACGATCGTCCAGTCATTAAAAGACAATGATATTGACCATTTTTCGATGCTTTTCAGCACATTCATGAAAAACGAATATCAAATTGCAAAGAAAATTCTGACAGAACACGGTTATAAGCCGAAGGACATGAATATGTCTCCGGCTTTCAGCCTCCTGCGGATAGACGATATATAAAATCTCCTGTCCGTCTCACTCCTTACGGTCTGCTTTTTTACTCTGTTTTTGTACGTACATTTTTTTATCCGCTTCCTGTATGAACTCGCTCAGAGTGCCATATGCCGTACTGTCCACCGCACCGTAGCTCAAGGACATCGGGTAGGTATTCTTCCCCGTGTTTTCTTGCCCCCTTAGCTTCTCGTTGATATGCTCCGCTCTTTTTTCTGCCTGTTCGACTGTCAGCCCCATAAACAGGATCAAAAACTCATCTCCACCATAGCGAAACAGCAGATCCTCTCCGTTCCGGCACTCCTGACGGACAATCTCCGTGACTGTCAGAATATAACGATCTCCCTCATCATGGCCATATCGGTCGTTGACCGTCTTAAGTCCATCCAGATCAAGGAAACATAGGACAAATGGCAGTCCCTGCCTTACTAGCAGAGGAATAGTCTTTTCCGCCTGCTGCCGGTTATAAAGACCGGTCAGCAGATCATGAACGGCTTGCTGCCGGAACGCCTCCCCCTGAGAGATTTGTTCTCTCAGTTTTTTTTCCATATATTGATTTTTCTCGCGATATCCATCCAGTTCGCAGATCCGCCGCGTATATCGTACTGCGATATACAATCCCCCTATACAAAACAGACAGGACTTGATGCTCCAAAGCTTCAGAAGAAGATCATTAAAAGGTGCGGAATACAACAGAAGATTGAGAAACAAGTATAAGAATAACCCTATCATAATTCCAAGCAAAAAGGACTGATGCTTCGGATAATCAAGGATTTGGCGGCTGCGGGCCATCCGTTTGGGACTGCTTAGAAAATGCATCGCAGCGCCTGCAAAAAGAAATCCCAAAAGGACCGGAAGCCATTTCAGGTTGTCGGCACTCGATATATGATTATCAAAATACTGCAGATTCTGATTCATGACGGCGGCGATTATGCTGCGGCAAAAAATATTGGCAGAGAGCCCATAGATGATACCGATCAAAGTACTGAACCGCGCACATCTCGTATCCCACCCCGTATAAAGCTGTGTTTCTATAAACAGCAAAACAGCAAACAACAGCCAATTCTCAATTAAATACAGTTCCTGTATGCTGCACAATATAAAAAAAGAATAATTAACCAAAAAACATATAAAAAAGAATCGGAAATGCGATGGCTGCTGCCGCAGCTCCTTAACAAAATGAAAATATCGCCAGTTAAAATAATAATAGGTTCCCGCCGTTAAAAGCATCTTAAACATTTTTTCGCCTCCGATCGTTTTCTTTTGCCTTATCCTGATACATAGCCTGATCTGCCAGATGTATCATGTCTTCTGCATTTTTGATGGAATCGCAGGGAGTAGAGGCGACGCCAAAACTAAAAGAAAAGGATTGTTTTTCAGTCAGAGCGAATCGGATCGCTTCCATACGTCTCTCCGCAGTTTCCTTCCCGCAGCCCGAAAGCAGGACGACAAACTCATCTCCGCCGACCCTGGCGAATACATCTGATTCTACTAATAAATCTTTTAATGCTCTTGTAAAATTGATCAAATATAAATCTCCCTCGCGATGTCCTTTCTGATCATTAATCTGTTTAAGGTGGTCCAGATCAATGAAAACCAGGGAAAACGGTTCTTCAGACTGCAGTTTAAATGCAATCTTCTCCATGGCATAACGCCTGGAAAAGATACCGGTCATAGGATCTGTCCCACTTTGGACCGCCCATTTTTCAGTCGCAGCATGCTGGCGCAAAAGCTCAGCTGAAAGACGTTTATTTTCATCTTCCAAATGGTGTATTTTGAGAATAGAGTATAGATGATCAAGAAAACAGATCAAGTATGACTCCAGCAATACAGTGCTTCCGATCAGAAATAAGGGCAAAAGGTTCCATTCTACTCTAGAACAGCACAGTATGCTGTCCGACAGCAAAAAAACATTGCAAAACCAGAGAAACAAAAAGAACGGCCGTATCTCCTCACTCTCCGATTGCGTCCGGAGCACTTCAAGAAACATCTTCAATCCGGGGATCATAAAGGCGGCCAGATTATTTACAGCCAGGACGACACTGATTGCCGCGATCCGCCATAATGGCGCCGCCAGTATTTCATTCATCGGCACCCCGGCTGCCAAGGAAAACGTACCGATCAGAATCATGTGAAGAGCCATTGTCAGTAAATGCGTGAGATTGATCAAAAATATTTCCTTTGTTCGATTCCCGTTCCGGAACAATTGAAATACCTTTCCAAAATAGGCCAAAATATAAACGATGGGAAGCGGAATATCGATCATTCCCCATAAAACGAATATGATCATCACAGGAAGCAAAATTGAAAGGCGGCTCCAATCCGTGCATTTGACGGAATATCCCAGCGCGCTCATAGCCCGGCCGGACGTAAACCCATAGAGCAGGGACAACCCGGCAGGTACTAAGAGTCCTCCGCCGATATAAACGGAAAACGCCAACTTCTATTCCCCCTTTCTGAATGATATCGCATTACATGTTATGAAATTTAGTCCTGATCTGTTAACCGTGGTCCATTTCCAATCAGCTTCTGAATCCTTAATCGAAGCTCCTCTTTTGATAAAATATAAAAACAGGCAATAGAAAATAAATCCATCACCTGTTTTTGTACCATATGAGATTAAGTTGCTTTATAGATTGTATACAGAAAAAAGTGCCGTAAATACGGCACTTATAGGCGCGGAGACGGTGGGATTTGAACCCACGTGCCCCGGAGGACAACTCGATTTCGAGTCGAGCTCGTTATGACCACTTCGATACGTCTCCAAATCATACTAGACTATTTTACCTTCAAAGGAAGGGAATGTCAACTGTTACCGTCCAAAATACACGTCGATTCCGTTGGCGATTCCATTTACAATTTTCGCCTGGTAGGAAGCCGAAGCCATCGCTAAATCTTCATCGGGATTGCTCATATATCCCATCTCTACAATGGTCACGGGCACCTGGCACCAGTTAATCCCGCTCATGGTATCCGTCTCCCATACTCCGTTGTTTCCGGAGCCGGTGGATGCCGTCATGGAATCCAGTATGCAGTCGGATAAAGAACGGCTCGCACTGTAGATCTCGCTGCAATACGGATTTTCCGGCGTCGGACAGATGGTCATGGCACCTGTCTTCCCGGTGTTTTCTGATCCGTTGGCATGGATTCTCACAAATGCTTCAGCTGCTGCCTCATTGGCAATGGCAGCCCGCTCCGCATTGCTGATGTCCACATCATTGGTCTCCCGGACCATCAATACCTGGTATCCCCGGGAAAGCAGCTCATCCCGGAGCTGCAAAGAAACCTGTAGATTAAGCTCCGATTCGTCCAGGCCGGACGCGGCCCCGGCGGTCCCGTAGGATACTTTTTTCTTCATCTCGGAAGCTCCCGGCCCCACCGGTTCTTTCTCATTGTTTCCCACGGCCTGGTGACCGGGGTCAATGCAGACCAAGGGTCCGCTTCCGCCGTGATAAATCCCCGTGCCGGCTTGTCCCTGCGCCGGGGGCACGGCAGCAGGTTCTTCCGCCGTCAGATACTCCGAGGATACAAAGCATATTTGTCCCCCATATTCCACCTGACTCCATTTTTCATTATAACCGGTCCTGCGGACAGACTGGCCGGCCCGCAGCTTGCCCACAACTTCCGAACCGGCACTTGCATCCTTGCGGATATTCACCGTATCCGTCGCGTACACTGTCTCGTCCACATCGGTAAAAGCAAGCGTTTCCGTCTCTGCCGCCGTAGTAGCCGCCGCCGTCGTGGTGGCCGCCGTTGTGGCTGGCGCCATCGTGGAAGGCTCCTCCTTACTCGGTGAAGCAGTCGAAACCGTATCACCTGACTGCTCCGCCGTTGTCCCCGCAGCCGGCTTCCTATTCCCGCAGCCGGCGAGTACGAGTGCCAAAAACAGACATACCGCCAACACTCCTGTCAGTGCACGCTTTTTTCTGCCTCTTCCATTTTCCATATGCCTGGCTTCCCTGAATTCCTTCATATCACGCTTCCTCCGGATTTTACTGTTCTTTCTTTATATCCTGCACCGGGACGATCGTACCGCCGCCGGCCACATATTCCCCGTCATACAGCACCAGGGCCTGTCCAGGTGTGACCGCCCGCACCGGTTCTGAGAACCTGCACTCCAGCGCATCTCTCCCGACTCTCTTCACTCTGCACGGCGCGCCTTTATGAGCATAACGAATCTTTCCCGTGAGGAGCTGTCCGTCCTCCACATCCGGAAGTGCCATAAAATTCAGTTGACTGCAGTACACCACATCGGTGAAGACATCCTCCGCCTCCCCAATGACTACCTCGTCGGTCTCCGGCCGAATCTCCGTTACAAACACCGGATGGCCCATGGACAGATTTAGGCCTTTTCTCTGGCCTATCGTATAATGCGTGATTCCTTTATGGCGTCCCAGTATATTCCCGTCCCTGTCCACATAGTTTCCCTCTCTGAGAGGAACTTTTGTGTTCCTTTCAATGAAGCCCGCATAATCGTTATCCGGCACAAAGCAGATTTCCTGGCTGTCCGGCTTAGAGGCCACCGGAAGTCCCCTCTCCTCCGCCATTCTCCGTATATCCTCCTTGGCATATGCTCCCACCGGCATGAGCGTATGCCGGAGCTGATCCTGGGTCAGATTATAGAGAGCATAGGTCTGGTCCTTCGCCGCCGTCACAGAATTCCGGACGGCCATCCTGCCATTGTCCAGTGCTTCCACGCGGGCGTAATGGCCTGTAGCGATATAATCCGCGCCAATCTCCAGGCTTCTTTTGAGAAGCGCCTCCCATTTCACATAACGATTGCAGGCAATACACGGATTCGGCGTCTTTCCACGCACATAAGAATCCACAAAGTAATCCATGACCTTTTCCCGAAATACATTTTTGAAGTTCATCACATAATACGGAATCCCCAGAATTCCGGCCACTCTACGCGCATCATCCACGGCAGAAAGACCGCAGCAGCCACCGTTTTCCTCGACGACTGTCCGGTCCTCATCCTGCCAGATCTGCATGGTCACGCCTATGACCTCATATCCCTGCTCCAAAAGCAGGCAGGCCGCCACAGAGGAATCCACTCCTCCGGACATGCCTACTACGACTTTCTTTTTTTTCATGAATCAATAATCTTCTTCCTCTTCGTGTTCACTGATATCTGATTTCGGTTTGGAAAGCCCTTCTATTTTTATATGGTTTTTTTCCGCATAATCCCATAGAGCCGCATGGATTGCTTCCTCCGCCAACAAAGAACAGTGTACCTTAACCGGAGGCAGTCCGTCAAGTGCTTCCATGACCGCTTTGTTGGTCACCGTCAACGCCTCATTGACTGTCTTGCCCTTCACCATCTCCGTGGCCATACTGCTGGTGGCCACCGCGGCACCGCAGCCGAAGGTTTTAAACTTCACATCCTGAATCACCTGATTTTCGTCCACATCCAGATAAATCCGCATGATATCTCCGCATTTGGCATTGCCTACGGTGCCGATTCCACTGGCATCCTCTATTTCTCCCACATTTCTAGGGTTTTGAAAATGGTCCATTACTTTCTCGCTGTACATTATTTTATTCCTCCTGATTTATTTCTTTTCCGTTTTCGTCTCCGCCACTTCTTTCCCTCCGTTTATGAAATCCTCATATAGCGGAGACATGGAGCGCAGTTTTTCCACGATCTCTTTTAGCTTTTCCACCACATAATCAATCTGCTCTCTTGTGGTATCGTCTCCCAGGGTCAGTCTCAGAGAGCCGTGGGCAATCTCATGGGGCAGTCCAATGGCCAAAAGCACATGGGAAGGATCTAAAGATCCGGAGGTACATGCAGATCCGCTGGAGCCGCAGATGCCGGCCATGTCAAGCATGATCAGCATGGATTCGCCTTCTACAAACTGAAAACTGAAATTCGCATTGTTCGGCAGCCGCTTTGTACGGTGCCCGTTGAGCCTGGTATAAGGAATCTCTTTCATCACCCGCTCGATCAAGTAATCCCTGAGCTCTGATTCTTTCCTGGCCCGTTCTTCCATCGTATCCGCGCAGATCCTGGCCGCAGTTCCCAGACCTACAATACCTGGAACGTTCTCCGTGCCGGCACGGCGCTTCCTCTCCTGGGCGCCTCCATGAATAAAGGAACGGATCTTTACGCCCTTTCTGATATACAAGAAGCCTACGCCCTTCGGCCCGTTCAGCTTATGGCCGCTGGCACTCAGCATGTCAATCCCCATTTCATCTACCTTTATCGGCACATGGCCGAACGCCTGCACCGCATCCGTATGAAACAGAATCCCCTTCTCCTTCGCCAAGCGGCCGATTTCAGCGATCGGCTGCATCGTGCCGATCTCATTATTCGCAAACATCACGGAGATCAGGATGGTATCGGGCCTGATGGAGGACCTTAGCTGTCCCATGTCCACCACGCCGTTTTCATCCACATCCAGATAAGTCACCTCAAATCCCTTGCTTTCCAAATATTCGCAGGTATGGAGAATAGCGTGATGCTCAATCTTCGTCGTGATGATATGTTTTCCTTTTTTTTCGTAAGCGTCTGCCGTAGCTTTCAGCGCCCAGTTATCAGCTTCTGAACCGCCCCCGGTAAAATATATTTCGCTGGGATCCGCGCCCAATATCTCCGCAACGTTTTCTCTTGCTTCCGTAATGGCCTGCTTGTTTCCTGACGCGAAGCCGTACACAGAAGACGGGTTGCCGAATTTATCGGAAAAATATGGGAGCATTGCATCCAGTACCTTCGGATTCACCTTTGTAGTAGCCGCGTTATCTAAATAAATCAACTGTTCCATTTTTTGTACCCTTCTTTCCTTATCTTATATTATTCCTCTTCCCATGTCCCTGCCTGTATGGATTTACTCTGCTCCACAAGTTCCTTTAAAGTGATGTGGTCCACCGTATCCTCCAGGTTTTCATGAATTTTCTTCCATACATATTTTGTCACGCAGAATTTAGCCGTCTTGCACGCGCCGTCCTTCTCAAGTCCGGCACAATCCACCAAAGTCAGATCTCCCTCCAGGGCCCTCAGGATATCACCCACGGAAATTTGGGCCATATCTCCCACAATCTGATATCCGCCCTGTGTGCCGCGGACGCTTTTTACCAGACCCGCTTTCTTGAGCATTCCCAGAAGCTGCTCCAGATATTTATCAGACAGATCCTGTCGTTTTGCAATTGTCTGGATCGACACCGGCCCCTCTTCACTGGTTTCGGCCAGATCCACCATGGCCCGCAGGCCGTACCGGCCCTTCGTTGACAATTTCATCCTTCGCCTCCAAATTCCCAGTAAAATACTATGAATTTCATTGATACTATACCACCGGCCGGTATTTTTGTCAAGACCGCCTGGGAAATATTTACATGGGACTATTTAAGCATTTCCCACAATATACTGTAACAACGCCATTTGAGGTACTGCCATGAAAAAAAGGAGACAAAAAAACCCGCTGATCCTGGGTACTCTGCTCTTGACCGCCTCCGGAATCGCCGCGCGGATCGCCGGCTTCTTTTACCGGATCTTTCTTTCACATAAAATCAGTACAGAGGCCATGGGGCTCTACCAGCTGGTATATCCCATATATGGCATCTGCTTTTCCCTCTGCTGCGGATCCATCCAGACCGCCATATCCCGATTTGTGGCGGCCGAGCACGGTAAAAAAGGAGAAGGAAACAGCCGCCGGTATCTAGCCTGCGGGTTGATTCTCGCCCTCTCTCTTTCCTTTGCGGCAGCGGCCATCATGTATCAGTATGCCCCGTTTCTAGCTCTCCATGTGCTGTCTGAGCCCCGCTGTGAAAATCTGCTTCGTATCCTGTCCTTCTCTGTCCCCATGAGCGCCGTACATGCCTGCATCTGCGGTTATTATTATGGGCGCAGCAAAGCGCAGGTCCCCGCGGCCGCACAGCTGATCGAGCAGTGTGTCCGCATCATGACCGTGATTGCCGTCGTATACATGGCAGAATCATCGGGAAAGACCATTACCGCCGCGTACGCGGTAGTCGGTCATCTGGCCGGTGAGGCCGGCGCCCTTCTCTCCAGCCTCCTGGCTTTTTCCTTTCATGCTTCCAAACTGGCACGGGAAAAGGGCTTTGTCCAGGAGAGGGGCTCTGAGCCTTCTTCTTATGGCCTTTTGTTCCGCAACTTAGTCCTGATGGTTCTGCCGCTCACGGCGAACCGTCTGGTCATCAGCCTCCTGCAGAGCGCTGAAGCCATCATGATTCCAGGGCGTCTGCGAAGTTTCGGTCTCTCCTCCGGCGACGCCCTGAGCCTGTATGGAGTCCTGACCGGGATGTCCTTACCCTTTATCCTTTTTCCAACGGCCATCACCAATTCCCTTTCGGTCATGCTGCTCCCCCATATTGCAGAAGCTCAGTCCATGAAGGCCTATGAAAGCATCAACTATTCCTCCGCGGTATCCATACGATACAGCTTATACATCGGCATCCTGTTCGCCGGGATTTTCCTCTATTTCGGCCCCTCCGTAGGACCGATCATCTTCCACAACGAAACGGCGGGCAGCTTCTTGTCCGTCCTGGCATGGCTGTGTCCGTTCCTCTATGTATCCGGTACGCTAAACAGCATCATCAACGGACTGGGCTATGCGAAGACTACCTTCTTTCATACGGCCATAGGTCTGACCATCCGGCTCTGTTTTGTCATGTTCCTGATTCCGAGGCTTGGAATCCGCGCTTATCTGTACGGGCTGCTGTGCAGCGAGCTCACCATTACCCTGTTCCACCTGAGCTTTCTGCGAAAGAAGATCGAGCTGCCATTTTCCCCCTTTTATGAGCTCATCCGTCCTACCCTGGCCGTTTTCCTGTCCATCGGCATCACCATGGCTCACGCGTCCCTTCCCATCCATGAAGGAATGCCCGCCCTGTTAGACCTACTGATCTCCGGGATCCTGTTCGTCGTCTGCTTCCTGTTTTTCCTGTATGTGACAAGGCATAAACATTCCGCCTCCCGCATATAGTGAAACTTATCATCTTAAATTAATCAAGGAGCTAACTATGAATACTGAACACAAAAAATTAGTTCGCTGTACGCTTCTCGGTATCCTTCTGGTATCTGTTTTCGGCTCTCTGCTGCATTTCGCCTATGGTGCAAGCGGAGGGAATTTCCTCGTGGGACTCGTCTCCCCTGTGAATGAATCCACCTGGGAACATATGAAGCTTTTATTTTTTCCCATGCTCCTGTATCTGCTCTTGGCGCTGCCGAGACTTAAGGCCTCCTATCCCTGCGCCGTCTCCGCGCTGCCCTCAGGAATACTTGCCGGCACCTTTCTGATACCGATCCTCTTTTATACCTACAGCGGTTTCCTGGGCTTCCATAACCTTATACTGGATATCGCCGTTTTCCTCGTAAGCACAGCAGCCGGGTTCCTCGTCTTTTACCGCCGGACCCTGAACTGCCGGTCAAAAAAATATACTCTGCTTCTCAATCTGCTCCTTACGATCCTCGCGCTCCTGTTCTTCCTCTTCACCTGTTTTCCGCCCTCCATAGGATTGTTCGTTTCCCCTTGAACAAGTTGTTTGACATTTCCGGAAACAGACATTAGAATGAAAGAAAACATGTCAATTCTATTCACCTTTGGAGGGAAAATTTATGTTAGATCTCTTACTTAGAAGAAGAAGCTGCCGGAAGTTTGAAGACAAAGCTGTAGAAGCAGAAAAAAAAGAAAAGCTCCTGCAGGCGGCACAGCTTGCACCTACCGGGAAAGGCACCCGTTCGTGGGAATTTGTAGTGATTGAAAACAAGGATACACTCCAAAAACTCGGCAACTGCCGGAATCCGAAACAGCCGTTTTTGCCGGTGACGCCTCTTGCTATTGTGGTTTTGAGCAACACGCAAAAAACAGATACATGGATTGAAGATGCCGCCATAGCTTCTGTCATCATACAGCTGGAAGCAGAAAGTTTAGGCCTCGGTTCCTGTTGGGCACAGATTCGGTTAAGAGAATCCAATCAGGAAATGAGCAGTGAGGATTATGTGCGGAAGCTCCTTGGGATCCCAGAGCACATGGCAGTGCTTTCCATTATCGCGGTGGGCTATCCGGAAAAGACTTTGCCTGCCCATTCATTAGAGGAAGTGGAGCAAGAAAAGATTCATAGAGAATTCTACTAAAAGTCAGGCGCTGACGCGCCATTTTGGCAGTCACAGACAACCCTGATTCCCATAAAATAAATGATAACGGCCCGCGTGCATAAAGCAGCGGGCCGTTCGTATACATGGATTTTGCCATATTTACAAAATATATGGCGTCACCTGATACACATAAAAATTGATCCAGTTGGTATAAAGGGCATTGGCGTGCATCCTCCACGTGAGAAGAGGCCTCTCCTCCGGGTCATTCTCCGGATAGTAATTCACCGGAACCGCCGTATCCATTCCCTTTCCCCGGTCGCGTCGATATTCCCCGTCCAGAGTTACCCTGTCATACTCAGGATGTCCCATGACAAAAATATGCCGTCCGTCCCTGCTTTGCACCAGAAACACACCTGCCTCATCGGATTCTGCCAGTATGATAAGCTCCGGACAGGCGGCGATATCCTCTTTTCTCACATAAGTATACCTGGAATGAGGCGCGCGGAACACATCGTCAAATCCTCTCACCAGCGGGACCGTCCGGTCCAGCACCTTGTGATCATAGACACCGAACAGCTTTTTTTCCATCTCGTGTTTCTGGATCCCATAGTGATAATACAGACCCGCCTGAGCTCCCCAGCAGATATGTACCGTAGAAGTCACATGAGTCTTTCCCCACTCCATAATCTCCGCAAGCTCCGGCCAATAGTCCACCTCTTCAAATTCCATCTGCTCCACGGGTGCCCCTGTGATGATCATGCCGTCAAATTTCTGCGCGCGGATGGCGTCAAACGTCACATAAAACTTGTTCAGGTGGCTCACAGAGGTATGGGTAGACTCGTGGGTAGACATATGCAGGAATGTGATGTCCAGTTGAATCGGCGTATTGGAAAGAGAGCGGAGAAGCTGTGTCTCCGTATCCTCTTTAATGGGCATCAGATTCAGGATCACAATCTGCAGAGGACGGATGTCCTGAGTAAGCGCGCGGTTCTCATCCATGATGAAAATGTTTTCCGTTTCGAGTATCGCGCGCGCGGGCAAGTCATTTTGTATCTTAATGGGCATAGTCTCTCTCCTATTCTGTCATATTCAGAAATTCCTCTTCCGATATAATGGGAATTCCAAGCTCCTTGGCTTTTTTATTCTTCGAGGAACCTGATAAACTGTCATTGTTTATGAGGTAATCAGTCCTGGCCGTAACAGAACCCGTCACTTTACCGCCCAGAGATTCGATCAGTGCCTTTGCCTCGTTCCGGTTTCCAAACCGTTCCAAAGACCCTGTGATGACAAACGTCTTTCCGGCCAGGATCTGTGTTTCCGCTGATGCCACTTCATCATGAAATGTCACCAGCGAAAGCATTCGGTCTGCCTCCTCATTATTCTTCTCTGACTGGAAATAAGATACCATGCCGTCGGCGATCACCGGGCCGATACCGTCTATCTGCTCCAGTTCCTCCCGGTCCGCATGACGGAGCCTGTCAAAGTCATAATCAAATGCTTTGCAGAGCATCTTTGCGTTGGCCACTCCGATATTGGCGATTCCCAGCCCATAGACAAAGCGGGGCATGGTCGTGTCCTTCGCTTTTTCCAAAGATGACTGAAGATTTTCATAGGATTTCTCTCCAAAACCATCCATGGAAATAATCTGCTCCCGGTAGCGGTCCAGGTAAAATAGATCCGCAAATTCCCGTACGAAACCCGCATCCACAAATTTCTCCAGAGTCGCTTCGGACAGCCCTTCGATATTCATGGCGTCCCGGCTCACAAACAATGAAAAACGCTTGATTCGTTTTGCCTGGCACTCCGGATTCGTGCAGTACAGCGATTTCACGTCGTTTTCCTGTCGTATCTCTGTGGCGCCGCCGCAGACGGGGCAGACCTCTGGTATTTCCAGGCTTCCGCTCCGCGTCAGATTGTCCGCGATCTGAGGGATGATCATGTTGGCCTTATAGACCGTGATCTCATCCCCGACACCCAGCTCCAAGGCTTCCATAATGCTCAGATTATGAACGCTGGCCCTGCTGACTGTAGTCCCCTCCAATTCCACCGGCTCAAATACGGCTACCGGATTGATCAGCCCAGTCCTGGAAGCGCTCCATTCAATATACGAAAGATGAGTGGGCTGTATCTCGTCCGCCCACTTAAACGCAATGGAATCCCGGGGGAATTTCGCGGTCCGGCCCAGAGAACGGCCGTATTCTATATCATCAAAAATCAGAACCAGGCCATCGGACGGGAAGTCGTTGTCCCCAATCCTGCCGGCAAAATCTGCGACTGTATCCGCCACAGTTTCCCGGCTGACCTTCCGATACTCCACCACATCAAATCCCTGCTCGGAAAGCCAAAGGAACTGATTCTCCCTGGAGTTTCCAAAATCCACGCCCTCCGCTTTTACCAGAGAAAACGCAAAAAAATTCACATTCCGCTTCGCTGTGATCTCGTTGTTCAGCTGGCGGACCGTTCCGCTGCAGAGGTTCCGGGGATTCTTATATTTCGCATCCACTTCTGCGATCTCTTCATTTATCTTATAAAAATCCGAATATTTGATCACGGCCTCTCCGCGAAGCACCACTTCCCCGCGGCAGGCGATCGTGAGGGGTACATTGGCAAACACACGGGCATTATTCGTGATGACTTCTCCCACTTCCCCGTTTCCCCGGGTGACTGCTTTTTCAAGCTGCCCGTCCCGGTAGGTCAGTACAATGGTCAGTCCGTCCAGCTTCCAGGACAGGAGGCCGTCCTTATCCCCCAGCCATTCGGCCAGCGCTCCCGAATCCTTTGTCTTATCCAGAGACAGCATCGGGCTCTCGTGTGCTTCCTTGGGAAGCTCACTCAGCAGTTCATAGCCCACCTGTCTGGTAGGACTCTTGGATAAAGTAATCCCAGTTTCCTTCTCCAGAGCCACAAGCTCATCGTACCGTGCGTCATACTCATAATTGCTCATGATCTCCCGGCTCTCCTGATAGTAGGCTTTTCCCGCCTCTCTCAAAAGGTTCACCAGCTCCTTCATCCGTGCGATCTGTCTTTCCTTTTCCATTCTAAGCACCTGCCCGTTGTCTTAACAATTTTTATTCTTATTGAGCTCTTTCCACGGCTTTCCGCTGGAGTCCTTAAGAAGCTCCTGAAGCGCTTTATATTCCTCTGGTGTCGCTTCCCGATAACTTCCGACGGGAATGCCGTCCACGGTAAAATTCATGACTCTTATCCGTCTGAGTCCTCTCACCCGGTAATCAAAGTACTCGCACATCCGCCGAATCTGACGGTTGAGCCCCTGAACCAGGATTATGCGGAATTCCTGCGGCCCGGTCTTTTCTACCCGGCAGGGCGCTGTCACCGTATCCAGGATCGGCACACCTTTTGCCATGGCCTGCAGGAACTCAGGTGTCACTGGTTTATTCACCTTCACCAGATATTCCTTGCTATGAGCATTTCCCCTCCGGAGTATTTTATTCACCAGTTCTCCCTGGTTTGTCATCAGAATAAGCCCTTCTGATTCTTTATCCAGGCGTCCGACCGGATACACGCGGATCGGATAGTTCACCAGATCCACGATATTCTTTTCACCTTTAAATTCCGCGGTGGTACACACTACTCCTGACGGCTTATTCACCAGAAGGAGCACCGGACGTTCCTTTCCTCCCACCGCCTTGCCGTCCACACACACCTGCTGGCCCGGCAGGACCTTCTGGCCCATGGACGCGGTCCCGCCGTCCACCGTCACCCTGCCCTGCGAGGTGAGCCGGTCGGCTTCCCTGCGGGAGCAGACGCCTGCTTCACTCAAATATTTGTTCAAACGGATTCCCTGTTCTTCCACGATCTGCGTACCCTCCGGTTTCTGATTTTAGACGCTGTATGAAATGCTGCAAACAACCTTTTGATTCTAATGCTTTATTATAACTTTCCTTCCGGGCATAGTCAAGCAAAGCGAG
This sequence comes from Qiania dongpingensis, assembly GCF_014337195.1. NCBI lineage: Bacteria > Bacillati > Bacillota > Clostridia > Lachnospirales > Lachnospiraceae > Qiania > Qiania dongpingensis. The sequence goes on along the minus strand of NZ_CP060634.1, from coordinate 2,803,466 downwards.
CCTCTCCCGCCCCGCCTTCGTGGTTCGTCTATGCTTAGTACACTTCCGCCCCAAAGGGCATCAGCGCCAGCTTTGCCAGCTTGAACTGCTGCATCCCAAAGGGAATCCCTACGATGGTCACACAGAACAAAAGTCCCAGTACCGCGAACTCCAGGGCCATAGGAAGTCCCGATATGACCAGCCAGATTATGTTTAGTAAGAAGGAGCCTGCGCCGCCGCCATAATGAACCTCCTTTCCAAAGGGAAAAAAGCTGAGGCCCGCAAACTTAAAGCACTGTACGCCTATGGGAATACCCACGATGCTTATGCACCACAGGCAGCCCGCCAGGCACCAGCTAAGCCCGCTTAAAAGACCTCCGAAAACAAACCAGACGACATTTCCCAACAATCCCATATCATTATCTCCTATCTTCCAGGCAGAGGCCGGAATACCAGCTCCTTAAGCTCATCAGGATCTCTTCTACTCTCATCCTGGCATCCTCGACCTGCTCCCTGGCTTCCTGTATCCTAGACTGGACCATCCAGTCCGCAACCAGTCCGTCAAAAAAGAAATCCGCGAAGGTCAGAAAACTTCCTATCTCCACCTTAAACTCCATGGGCACCTGTATATCCGACAATTCCTTTTGAAACTTAAGCAGATGAAGCTTAGCCCGCTCGATTTCCTCCCTGGCATCGTCAATTTTGGAATGTTTGATCAGGCTCGCGAAAAAACCTCCTCCAAACATATCCCAGACGCCCCATCCCCTGGCGCTTCCCAATTGATCCTCCGCACATTTCAGGCTGTAAAGCGCCTGTTCTCCGGCTTCGATCGCCTCGCAGACCTCCCGCGTCTGTTTCCTCAGCATATCATTCTTTTCCTCCATATGTCTCCTTTCCTGCCCTCAGGCATTTCCTGCGGCAGATAAGAAACTGGATATATTTCATGATTAGATTCCATCTGATATGAAATAAAAAAGACTTTTATTCCAGCACACCTGCCACAATAAAAGTCTTGCACTTCTCATTTGATACGGATACCTCTTCGGTATCGGGTGACGATTTCAAACCCGTCTCACGACGTTTGGCTACTCCCTCTTATTGAGAGGGATTATAGCATATGCCTTTCAATCTGTCAATCAAAAGACGTCATTCTCCTCTCCCTTTTGCTAAAATATGAATATAGACAAGGTAAAGACACAGTAAGGGTCAGCACCTCTGCCGCCGGTATGGACAGCCATACGCCGTCGGCTCCCAGAATACGGGGCAGCACCAGTACTGCAGCCACGATAAAGACAAAGGTCCTCAGAAAAGAGATCAAAGCGGAGGTCTTCCCGTCCGACAAGGCGGTGAATATCCCGGAAGCCAGAATGTTCGTCCCGGCAAACAGATAATTGAACGCGAATAAGGTCCCTCCCCTGCTGGCCAGTTCATAGGCTTCTGTCCCCTTCTCCATAAAAACCTGGGCGATCAGAGGCGCTCCCGCCCATGCGGCAGCGGTGATGACGACCGCGGAAATCATCACAAAGCGAATGGAAATCCGATATATCCTCCGCAGCAGTTCCTTCCGTCCGGCGCCCAGATTATAGCTGAATACCGGCGCCACACCGATGCTGAATCCCAGATACAGGGCGTTGAACAGAAACTGGCCGTACAAAACCACTGTCATGGCCGCCACTCCGGGCTCCTTTGCCAGCTTCAGCATAATGATGTTGAACAAATATGTGATGACCGCCGTGGACAGATTCGTGACCATCTCAGAGGAACCGTTGAAACAGCTGTTTCCCAGGACTCTTCCATCAAATTTCGGCTTCGCGAACCTAAGGCCGGTCTTTCGGAACGCAAAAAACAGGATTCCCGCCGCTGCGGGGATAGACTGCCCGATCCCGGTAGCCAAAGCCGCGCCGGAGACTCCCATTCCGGCAGGACCCATGAAAACATAATCCAGTATGATATTGGCGACTCCTCCGAAAAGGATCAGTCCCAGTCCAAGCTTGGGCCTGCCTGCCGTCACAAAGAAGGACTGGAACAGCATCTGCAGCATGCACATGGGCGCAAAATACAGGATGACGCTCAGATAGGCGGCACTGTATTCTATCAGCGCGTCCGTGGCCCCAAGGAGACGGCACAGAGGCTCCAGATATAGATTTCCAAAGACCATTCCCAGAACGCCCATTCCGACGCCCACCAAAATGATCATCGTAAAATTCTCATTGGCTTCTTTTTCCTTTTTTTCACCGATCTTTTTTGCAATTACAGCGCTTCCTCCCGTCGCCAGCATAATGCCTGCCGCCATCAGTACATTTGCCACCGGATAGACAATATTGTTGGCCGACAGGGCAAGGCTCCCTACCATCCGTGAGATAAAGATCCCATCCACAATGGTATAAAGGGACATGAACATCATCATGATTATGGTAGGGAGCGCGAACCGTATCAATGAAAAAAATTTGAATTCCTGTGAAATCGAATTACTCATAATACTCCCTCTTTCCTTTACTTTTTTCTCTTCCATGAGGTATGATAAGGTATCGGGTAACCCAATAGTCAATAGAAAATACAAATTTTTACATTAAGAAAGGTTAAATCGGTCCGGATATGGAACATAACCGCTATTTTACCGCTGGGGAATTCGCCAGGATCGCCGGCACCACCAAGTATACCCTCTTTCATTATGATGACATCGGCCTGTTCTGTCCTGCCCTCCGGGCGGATAACGGCTACCGCTATTACTCCATTGAGCAGCTGGAGATTTTCGATGTCATCTGCATCCTGCGGGAGCTGGACATGCCCTTGTCCCAGATACAGGACTATCTCGCCCACAAAAGCCCTGAAGCATTTCGAAAGCTTCTTGCCGACGAGGAAGCCCTGGTCAGTCAAAAAATCGCCCGCCTGAAAAGAACCCGGGACTGGCTCCGGGCAAAAGCGGCCCTGCTGCAAAAATCCCTGGAAAAAGAATCGGCCTCTCTGGAGATTCTCGAATTTCCGGAACAATACTATGTATCCACCTATACTGCTGTGACGGAAGATACGGCAGTGGCACAGAAGATTGCCGCTCTCTACGACCACTGCGAAAAGCATGGATTCAAAAGTCCATATAACGTAGGTTATATTCAAAAATATTCCTCATTATCCCGCGGTGTCTACCAGGATTACCACATCTTTTACCTGCTTTTTGACACTCCGCCAAAAAAGCTGGCCTACACAGTAAAACCGGCCGGCCGCTATCTCTGCGCTTATCATAAGGGGCATTGGAACCGGATAGATGAGACCTATCAGAAACTTCTTCAGTACGTTTCGTCGAATTCCGAAGCCCTGAGTGAAGATTTTTTTGAAGATTACCTCCTGGATGAGCTGGCTGTCAGCGGCGCAGAAAATTATCTGACCCGTATTTCCGTAAGGCTTGAATCCCCTCCTTTGTGAAAGGCCCCGTCGGCCTCACAAATTATCCCGAATCACTCTGCAGGGATTTCCACAGGCAATCTTATCAGACGGAATATCTTTCGTCACCACACTGCCTGCGCCTATCACAACATTGCCGCCGATCGTCACTCCAGGCAGAATGATCGCTCCGCCGCCAATCCAGACATTGTCTCCTATCACGACCGGAGCCGTTCTGGTCTTGCAAAAAGAAAAGGAGCCGTCTTCTTTTATATCTCCAAACCGCTCCCTCGCGCTGACCGGATGAAATGCCGTATATATCTGGACATTCGGCGCGATAAGGGCATTATCGCCTATGATGATCTTATTATCATCCAAAAACGTACAATTCATGTTCACTTCACAGTTGTCACCAAAGTAAATGTTATTTCCATAGTCCACAAAAAACGGGGCCGTGATCCAAAGGTTTGTACCTCGTCCGCCCAAAAGCTCATTCAGTATCTTATTCTTCTCTTCTGAATCCTCCGAATCCAGCTGATTATAGATACGGATCAGATTTTTGGCTTTATGCCATCTGGCCAAAAGCTCCCCGTCGCCGCAGTCATATAATTCTCCCGCCAGCATTTTCTCCCGTTCTGTCATATTTTTTCCTTTCCAGACCATTCCGTCAGCAATTGGATACAAGCATCAATGAACTTCTATGTCCAAATATAAAGGCTCTCCCGGTAAAAATCAAATTAATTCTGATTTAGAAGAAAATCAAATACGGAGCGTGCAGTAAACTGCAACGCTCCGTATCCTTTTATACGATGTTATATTATGCTCTTGCTTTTATTTTGACCTTTGTTTTCAGCGCACTGCTCTCTTTATAAGGACGGAACAGCATGAACAGGATAAACGCCACGATCACAAACGCGATGACCGCGCCTGCCACATTTCCGCCGCCGGTGAATAGCATACCCAGCTGGTAGAGCACAAAAGCAGTCGCATAGGCGAACAGACACTGATAACCGATCGCAAACCAGGTCCACTTGGCGCTGTTCATCTCGCGCTTGATCGCTCCGATCGCCGCAAAACAGGGGGCACACAGAAGATTAAAGACCAAGAATGAGTAAGCTGCCAAGGGTGTGAAAGCGGCGCGCATGTTGCTCCAGATCTGCCAGCCGTTTTCCGCTACTTCCTCAAAGCCTCCGAACAAGACTCCAAAGGTTCCCACTACGTTTTCCTTTGCGATCAGGCCGGTAACCGTAGCCACCGCACCCTGCCAGTGTCCCCAGCCGAGGGGCGCGAAGATCCACGCGACCGCACCTCCGACAGCCGCCAGGATACTGTCATTCATTTCCACCATACCGAATCTTCCATCGGCCCAGCCGAAGGAAGAAGTGAACCATACCAGAATCGTCGCGAGCAGGATGATCGTACCGGCCTTTTTAATGAAGGACCAGCCTCTTTCCCACATGGAGCGGAGTACATTTCCGACAGTCGGCCAGTGATAAGCGGGAAGCTCCATGACGAACGGAGCGGGATCGCCTGCAAACATCTTCGTCTTTTTCAGCATGATGCCGGAAATGACGATTGCCGCGATACCAATAAAGTAGGCGCTGGGCGCTACCCACCAGGCTCCTCCGAACAGGGCTCCGGCGATCAGGGCGATGATCGGCAGCTTTGCGCCGCAGGGGATAAAAGTCGTGGTCATGATCGTCATTTTACGGTCACGGTCATTTTCAATGGTCCTGGACGCCATGATACCGGGAACGCCGCAGCCGGTACCGATCAGCATGGGGATAAAGGATTTACCGGAAAGCCCGAACTTCCGGAAAATACGGTCCATGACGAAAGCGATACGCGCCATATAACCGCAGCTCTCCAAAAATGCCAGGAACAGGAACAGAACGAGCATCTGCGGGACGAATCCGAGTACGGCTCCGACGCCGGCAATAATCCCGTCCAGTATCAGTCCTTTCAGCCAGGAAGCACAATTTACCGCATCCAGGCTTCTTTCCACAAGTCCGGGAATTCCAGGCACCCACACGCCGAAATCGGCAGGATCCGGTTCTTCCTGTTCCGCAGCCTCCAAATAAGTATCATAGGTGACCGGAATCTCTTCTTCTACATTTCCGTTGTCGTCGTAGAGATACGCCGTCGTTTCGAGATCCGCCGCATTCTCCGGATCCATCCCGGCTGCTTCCGCGGCAGCTTCAAATGCTTTCGTCACCGCGCCGGGCACCTCATATTCTTCTGCCGCTTCTCCATAGGCGGAAGAACCGATTCCAAACAGATGCCATCCGTCTCCGAACACGCCGTCGTTGGCCCAATCCGTCGCGATGGTCCCTACCGTGCTGACTGACACAAAATATACAATGAACATGACCGCCGCAAAGATCGGAAGGGCCAGGAAACGGTTGGTCACCACCCGGTCAATTTTATCCGAGACGGAAAGGCCTCCGGCGTTCTTTTTCTTACAGCAGCCTTTTATAATGGAAGCTATGTAGACATAACGCTCATTGGTGATAATGCTTTCCGCGTCGTCATCCAGCTCTTTCTCCGCTGCTTTTATGTCTCCTTCCATATGGGCGAGCACCGTCTTATCCAGCTTAAGCTGTTCCAGTACTTTTTCGTCCCGCTCAAATATCTTGATCGCATACCAGCGCTGCTGTTCCAGCGGCATATTATGGACGGCCGCCTCCTCAATGTGGGCGATCGCATGCTCCACAACTCCGCTGAAGCTGTGCTGGGGCACCGTCTTCGTCCCCTCCGCGGCCCTCACGGCTTCCTCGGCCGCATCCATGATCCCCATTCCCTTCAGCGCGGAAATTTCCACGACCTTGCAGCCCAGCTGCCTGGATAGCTCGCCGACATTGATCTTATCCCCGTTTTTCTTGACGACATCCATCATATTGACGGCTACCACCACAGGAATCCCCAGCTCAGTAAGCTGAGTGGTCAGATACAGGTTTCTCTCCAGGTTCGTTCCGTCAATGATATTCAGGATGGCGTCCGGCCGTTCACTTATCAGATAATTTCTGGCGACAACTTCTTCCAATGTATAGGGTGAAAGCGAGTAAATCCCCGGAAGATCCATGATGATCACATTATCATGCTTCTTCAGCTTTCCTTCCTTCTTTTCCACCGTCACTCCCGGCCAGTTTCCCACAAACTGGTTAGAACCGGTCAAGGCATTGAATAATGTCGTCTTGCCGCTGTTGGGATTCCCCGCAAGAGCAATTTTGATATCCATCGCATTCTGTCCTTTCCAAAAATAATTAGTCTCCTCTAACCTTCGTTCTGAAAAACAGGGAGCCGCGCTCCCCATGGTTATTCTACTTCAATCATGTCCGCATCCGCTTTCCGAATGGACAGCTCATATCCTCTGACGGTAATCTCTATGGGGTCGCCCAAAGGAGCTACCTTCCGAACATGGACCTCCACACCGCGCGTGATGCCCATATCCATGATTCTGCGCTTCACGGCGCCTTCGCCGTGGAGCTTCACCACTTTGGCCGAATCGCCCACTTTCACCTGCCTCAATGTTTTCATACTGTCTCCTCCTGATTCTCTGTACTGGCCTGCACCATGATCTTTCCGGCCATCTCCCGGCTGATCGCCACGCGCGAATCTTTAACATTTACTATGAGATTTCCTCCCATAGTGGAAACCACGGTGATGCTGCCTCCGGAAACAAAGCCAAGATTCTCCAGATGCGCCCGGACCTCCGGCTTTCCACTGACCTTCCTGATCATGTTCTCTTCCCCGATAACTGCTAGTGTCAACGGCATCATATTCATCCCTCTCTCAATGGTAAGTATGCACTAACCAGTCTCCAAAAATATATGGTTAGATTTTCCTAACCATGCTCATGTTAGCATCATCTAACCATTTTGTCAAGAATACTTTTTGACATTTTCTGATTTCGCCTTTCTTTCCGCGAAGAAGAGGCGGCCGTTCAGCCGCCCATGTATTTTTCTATCACCTGATACAGCAATTCCAATTCCAGGGGTTTCACCAGATGGGCGTTCATTCCCGCGGATATGGAAGCCTCCATATCTTTTTTCATCGCATTGGCCGTCATGGCTATGATAGGAACCGCAGCCGCGTCCTTTCTGTCCATGCTCCGTATCCGACGGGCCGCCTCCAGCCCATCCATCACCGGCATCTGCAGATCCATAAAGACGAGATCATAATAAAATTCTGGAACGGCAGAAAACTGTTCGACCGCCTCCAGGCCATTCTCCGCCGTCTCCACCGCAAACCCGGTCTGGCCAAGGATTTCTTCCGCTATTTCCCGATTAAAGGCATTGTCCTCCACCAAAAGCAGCCTTTTCCCTTTGTAGGATCGTTCTGACTGTATCTGAGGCCTCGCGTTGGATTCCACGTTTTCTTTCAGAACGTATTTTTTGATCGTATAGACCAGATTGGACTTAAGCATCGGCTTGACGACAAAGCCGTTGGCTCCCGCCGCCAGCGCTTCTTCTTCATAATCCAGCCAGTCATAAGCGGAAATCAGGATGATTGGAATATCGGGACCCGCCACAGCCCGAATCTTCCTCGTCGTCTCAATGCCGTTCATCCCCGGCATCGTCAAATCTATGATCACAGCAAGAAAATCCTCATTTATCCGATGGTTCTTCTCAACCTCTTCCACTGCTTCTTCTCCACTCAGCACCCATCTGCTGCTCAGTCCGATCTCATCCAGCCGTTCGCAGACAGTTTCGCAGGCAATCCTGTCATCGTCCACCACCAATACAGGAAACGTCTCTTTCAGCTTTAGATCCAGCTTCTCTTCTTCACAAACCTCCAAATACAGAATGACTGTAAATTTTGATCCCTTCCCATAGACACTTTCCACCTGGATATCGCCGTTCATCATCCGGACAATATTCTGGCTGATGGCCATGCCAAGCCCTGTTCCCTGGATGGAACGCACGTCGGCATCGTCCGCCCGCTCAAAAGGGGTGAACAGCTTTTTCAAAAATTCCGGCTTCATGCCATATCCGTTATCCTGAAAAGAAAATTCATAGCAGCCGCAGCCCTGGATCTGAGACGGCTTTTCCCGGATTTCAAACAGGATTTCCCCATCATCCGGCGTGTATTTGACCGCATTGGAAAGGATATTCAAAAAGACCTGCTGGATCCGCTGGGGATCGCCAATGACATTTTCGTGACGCAGCCCGTAAGCATGGATATTAAAACGGTGATTTTTATCCATGATAGACGGCTGCATGACCGTAATAATATTCTGAAGCAGATCGCTCAGGCTGAATTCTTCCTCGGAGAGAGCGATCCGCCCGCTTTCGATCCGCGCCATATCCAGCACTTCATTGATCAAGCTTAAAAGCAGCTTGGAAGATAATGTGATCTTTTCCAAGCAATTTAAGACCCGCTCTTTATCATCAATATGAGTTCCCGCAATGGCGGTCATACCGATGATCGCATTCATGGGCGTGCGGATGTCATGGCTCATGCGGGACAAGAATTCCGATTTCGCCCGGTTGGCCTGTTCTGCCGATTCCAGGGCATTGTGCAGCATTTCTGAACGCTCCTCCAGCTGCTTTTGCAGTTCCCTCTGTTCCGTGATATCCGTCACATCAATATAGATAATCAAATAAACTGGGTTTCCGTCCAGCCAGTCAACACAGTCTCCGTTGACTTGCAGCCACATATCGCCGCCTGATCTGTCCTTTGCCTGCAGTGTGAAATGAACTGGTTTACCGGCACGCATTAATGGAAAATTTTGACGGTACGCAGAATGATTCTGCTCCGATCCATAATTCGTGATTCCTTTATAAAGACCGTTTTCCGAAAATTCCTCAAAGGATTCTGTAAACCGGTCATTGGCATATAGAAAACGAAATCCGTCTCCGTCCACGCGGAACTTGGCTACGAAACCCGGGAGATTGCTGTAAGTGACCGACTGCTCTTTCTGAACTCGTACCAAATCATCAATATTGGTCATGACCGTATACGAAACCTGGTATCCGTTCACATACTCATCGGAAAACGAATTACAAATCTGGACCCATACATGTCCGCCGCCTTTTTGGGGCATCTTCGCCACCAGACGATATCCGTTCTGATGCTTCGCGACTGTTTCCATGACCGTCTCCGTAAGTTCCTTCCATTCATCCTGAAAGTCCTCGTAATATAAATCCGGACGGTTGTGAAAAATCTCCTCATATTCTTCTTTTGGCCAGCCGATCAGCTCATAATAAAAATCGTTGGCCCAGACCAGCGTAAAATGTTCATCCAGCAGATGTTTGCTCACGCTGACGCCCAAAAGCCGCATCAGTGTATTATACTCATAATCAGCCGACTGGGCTGTCACAATTCCGGCAGAGTCTGTTATCTCATTTTTCATATTGAATCCTCCCGGTAATTACCTTTCTAAACAATGGAATGGGGCTGCCGCCCTTTTATCATTATATGGCAGTCTGTCGGCTGTCGTCATCCCTCGACCTTTATCATCATATCACATTTTTATCCACATGGAAAGAATAATTTGGGAATACTCAAACGGATATCAAAAATAGATTTTAATTAAAAAACATGGTATACTTTATCACAGGTATTTAAGAAAGAATGGTGTCGGACTATTGGAGAAGAAAAATTTTCAGATTTTGATCTACCGTTATATGATGGCGCGAATCCACTACGGATTCTATCCAGAAAAGGAACCCTTTCCTTCCATCCACAGACTCAGCAAAATGTTCCGCGTTTCGACTATGACGATACGCTGTGCCTACAAAATGCTGGAAGAAGACGGTTATATTTTTACAGCCAAAAATAAGCGGCCTGTACTCGTCCGCACTCCTGACGCCGCCGGAGAACTGCCGCCCTGCCTGTATACTTCGGAACAGACATTCCAGGATCTGTACCAAAGCCTGGCACTTTTTCTGCCAAGCATTTTTTGTTACGGACTCTTTCTCTGCGATGACGAAGATCTGGAATCGTTAGGCAGGATCCTCAGCTGTCCCGGCAACGCCTGGGACGAGCCGGTAATACGGTTTTTGTCCGGAATCGTCGGCAAACTTAAAAATCCACTGCTGGACGATCTCTACTACGATGTACTGCTGTATTCCTATCCCTTTTTCCTCTCCCGCATGTTTCAGGACGCACCAAAATGGCAAACGCCTCATGAACTGATATGCCAGTATTTCCGGAAGATTCTCTTCGTACGAAAGAAAGGAGATTTCGACGAACTTCGGACGCTGGTCAATAAAATTTACCAGAAATATCAGTTTGTCCTTATCCCGCGGTCTGAGAGTCTGCCCGCTGAAAACTTCTACCGCTGGTCAAAGCCTCAGATATGCGGGAGCATCGCCGCCAAGCTGGTCTGCCGAATCTTCTGCGGTATCTATCCCGCAGGCACCTTTCTTCCATCCGCATCCGTTTTGGCAGAAGAGTTTTCTGCCGCGGTCATTACCATGCGCCGGACCATCAAGCTCCTAGATAATCTTGGAATAACAGAATCCATTAACGGCAGAGGAACAAGGGTCCTCTCTGAACAAGAAAGCTTAGAAAGGGTCGACTGGCAGGATCTCCAGGTCCAAAAGAAAATCCTCTCTTTTTTGTATTGTCTTCAAATTCTGGCCATCACCTGCCGAAAAGTGACAGAAGGGATTTTGCCCTGCTTGAAGAGAGAAGAGCTTCTCGACGCCTCATCCAGACTCTGTATTGCAAAGAAATTGAACCGGACCGGCCTTATGGAAGTAATCTGCCTGAATCTTCTGCTCCGCTCTGAAAAATACTTATCCATCCGGGATATTTATGAACACCTATTGAGTCATCTCATATGGGGATATCCGCTCTCATATCTGCCGCCCGCGTCCAGTCTGGGCGCTTATGCCGTAAACCTCGCGGAAAGCCTGGAGGCCGGAGACAGCCGCCGTTTTTCCGAGGAATTAGAAAAAAGCCTCCACGCCCTTTTTCATTCTTGCAGAAAAAAAGCGGTTTCCGTGGGAATCGAAGAAGCCGGTACGCTGGATCTCCCGCCCATTTCTGCTTCGTGATCCAGATTTGCTGAATTATTCTTCCCATGCGCTCCTTGTGGTATACCCCACATCAGAAAGGAAAAAAATGAACAACAGCTTTTTTGAATCTTTAATACTGCCTCCTGTTTATACAAAATCAAATGCTGAGTTTTGGAACGATGGATATATTTCCAAGCAAATGCTTAAAGCACACTTGGATCCGGAATTTGACGGAGCCAGCAGAAGGCTAGAATTTATTAAACAATCTGCCGCATGGATAAATGAACTTGTCCCTCCTTCTGAATATCCTTCACTTCTTGATGTTGGATGCGGGCCCGGTATCTACGCTGAAAAATTTGCCGAAGCAGGATATCATGTTACTGGAATAGACTTCTCGAAACGTTCTATTGATTTTGCAAAGCAATCTGCCATGGATAAGAATTTAGACATTCATTATTTGTATCAAAATTATTTAAATATGGATTTAATGGACCGGTTCGACCTTTCTGTGATGATTTACTGCGATTACGGTGTGTTGTCTCCAGATGAAAGACAGGCTATCCTGGGCAAAATCTTTCATCATCTAAATCCAGGCGGAAAATTATTATTGGATGTTTTTTCTATGAATAAATTTAATAATTTCAAAGAACAGCAGATCTGGGAGTTCTGCTGCAACGGCGGATTTTGGCGTCCCGATGAATACGCTGCCTTAAGCGGTTTCTACAAGTATCCGGATTATGTGACTTTGGATTTGATAACGATCGTCTCAAAAGACGAAATCGTACCTTATTATCTATGGAACACTTATTTCTCAGGAAAACGCTTAATAAAAGAAGCCGAAAAAACTGGTTTTAAAGTATGCGGCATATATAGTGATGTTACGGGAAAGAGCTATCAATCCGATAGCGACACAATCGCAGTCCTATTAGAAAAGTAATGTTTCATTGAATGTTCAAGATTATAAGAATTAAAATTTTACAGCGACTTATCCCAGATATCATCCAGAGATCCCGCTTTCAGGATCCTGTCATAGGAGGAATAGCGGGGGGCCTGAGGGGCCTGGCCCTTTTTTCTCCCAAGGCCCACTTTATTGATTTTTTTCAGAGAACCGGGCCTGAAAAGCACAATATACTTGTTGGTATCCTTATATTTCTCAATCCTGTCCACCTCTGCTATATAAGTGATACCGGATACCGGCGCCACCTGATAAGCCGCGATATAGCGGATTCTGTCCAGCATGGCTCCGGATATCCGTACCGCGAACCATCTGTTGTTTTTCAGGAACTCCTCCTCAAAGCCCTCTTTTCTGGCCGGAACGACGATCGTATCCAGCTCATCGGCATCCTCCGCGGCAGGCAGGCCGGTCAGTACGTCATCCTTGAAGGGAGTGAAACGATGCAGCCTTTCGTTTCCACAGATATAAGTCTGTGCCTCGATGACTTCCGTCGCCATCGTCAGCTGCCCCATCACATTGGACAGCTCCTCTGTTGCCTCATCTATCACGATGATTGCCGCCGGCTTGCTGTCAAAGATGACCTTATCCAGCAATTCATTGATGTTTCCGTATCTTGACTCCCGAAAAAACTGACAGAGCTTTTCCTTTTTTGAAAAATCCCGGTCGATATTGTCAAGCAGCAGGCTCTTCATCTTGTACTTGTCTGTTTCAGATGATATTCCAAACCGCAGGATCTGCTCTCCGATATGCCCGTAGACATCGTGCCCTGTGAGCTCCACCTCCACAAGATAGAGACGGGGATTGTCATGAAAGGTCAGATCTAGATAGTATCCGTCCGGCACCGCCGCCCCCTTTTTCGGAGTCCCGATGAGCCTCTTCATGTCAAAATAGATCCCCGACGCGCCGAAGATCGCCTCTGCGTTGGAAACGACCATCCGTTCAAATTCCGCCTCTTTTTCATACTTATACTGGCAGTATAGATTGCCAGATTCATCTATTATCTTATACATCCAGATCTCCTCCCTTAAAATCTTCCGAGATTTCTTTGTTCTATTATAAAAGAATCCGGAAAAATAGCAATAGCAGGGATACAAGCTTTGGTGCCCTCCTTGTGCACTCCTCTTTTTTCGGGGAATACATTAATATTATACAGGACAGACGGAATTCTTTTTTTATGCCCGCATCCTGTAAATATCAAGATCTGACAGCAACCTAAAGGAGGAATCATATATGCCCGCAACACTCACAGGCACTGTATTTCACGACCTGAACCATGACGGTCAGTTCACCTCAGGTGACCCCGGCATTTCAGGCGTGAATGTCATCCTATATACCGTCCCAGGCTCTTCATCCGGCACTCCCGGATGTGCCGGGACTACCACAGGGGCGGACGGCCGCTATTCTTTTTCCATTGCGGAGGCCGGAACCTATACCGTATACGAGACCGTTCAGGCCTCTTCTGCCTGTCCGCCGTCCGTCATGGGGCAGCCGGCCGGCTACTCGTACTCCAACGGCCCCCGAAAAGCGGCCGTTACCGTGACCCCAGAACAAATCACTGGAAACCAGACCGTCAACGGCCCTGATTTCAGCCATGACACCTTAGGTTCTCCTCTTCCCTGCGACGCTGAGATGTATCTGTTTGAAGGGCGCCCGACTAACCGCCTGGGCATCAATCTGGTGACCGGCGCCCAAACGGTCTATGGCCCTTTGAATCAGGGAAGCGCCGTCAATGCCATCGGCTACAATGTCCTCGACAACCATATCTATGGATATGACCAGGCTGCAAATACCCTGATCCGCGTGGGCCAGGACGCTCAAGACATGCTCCTCTATCCCCGTCCCGCCGGAATGCCGGCGGCTGCCTATTCGGTAGGCGCCATGGACTTGGCCGGCTTTTATTACGCTTTTGCTCCTGGTACTGGCCGGTTCTATACGGTGGATCTGAGGCAGGATTCTCCGACATTTCTGAAACTTGTGGACCCTGCAAACGGTTATGTGGAACAGACCGGCAACTACGGCACTCCGCTCTCATCTCCACTCACCATCGGAGACTGGGCCTTCAACCCGAGAGACAACCGGCTGTACGGGGTAGAACGAAACGGTGTCGTATACCGAATCGACGAAACAACCGGAAATGTTACCCCTCTCGACACCGCTGGTCCAAACCCCGGTGAGACCTTTGGCTCGGTGGTCATAGACGGAAACGGCAATCTATACGCGGTGAACAACGCGGACGGGACCATTTACCGATATATCCTAAACGGAGATTTTGCCTCCGGCACACGTTTTTCCAGCACACAGGTGGACGCCTTCAATGACGCAGCCATGTGCCCTTACGCAGTCATAGAGCTGGATTTCGGCGACGCGCCAGACGCGGGAGGCAGCGGCGGAGCCGGAAACTACAATACACTCCTGGCAAGCAACGGTCCCCGTCATGGCATCGGCACCGGGCTGTATCTGGGTACGATGGTGACCGCAGAGGAAGACGCTCATCAAAATGCGACAGCGACCGGGGATGATCTGACCCAGGGCATCCAGGACGACGGTCTTTCCATCCCTCTGCCTCTCCTTTCGGTAAATGCCGTTTCCTATTCCCTGAATGTGACCGTGACCAACTATACGGGCAGTGCCGCAAATCTTTACGGATGGGTGGATTTTAACAAAAACGGACTATTCGAGGCTTCAGAGGCAGCAACTGCAGTCACAGTTCCCGCAGGCTCCGGAACCGGCCAATACACTCTCATCTTTAACCGGCCTGCGGGCACTGTCCTGACACCGGACCACACCTTTGTGAGGCTCCGGATCACCAGTGACAACCTGACCGACACCGGCCAGGAGCTGCAGGATACCAGAAGCGTCGGCCCTGCTTCCGACGGCGAAGTGGAGGACTATATTCTGCAGATCGGCACCACCGCCGACTTATCACTGACCAAGACGGCAGATCTCCCGGTGCTGCACACGGGAGATACCATTCAATACACCATCACGATTACCAATAACAGCTCTGAGGAAGCTCTGAACGTCGTTCTGGAGGATATTGTTCCGCCGGAAATCACCGGAGTCATGTATCGTGTCAACGGCGGTCCTCTTGATTATTGGACCGGTTCCCTTCCCCTCGGCACCCTGGCACCCGGCCAGGTGGTCATTGTCACCCTGCAGGGAGTTTTCGACGGTTCCACCCTGGGCCCTGTCGTCAATACAGCCACTGTCACAGCGTCCTCTGACGATCCAAACCCTGGAAACAACTCGGACACAGTTACGACTCCCGTTGAACGTTCTGCCAACCTGGTAATTCAGAAAGAGCCTCGGGCAGCATCAGCCACCATAGGGGAAATATTTGAATTTCTCATTTCCGTCACCAACAAAGGGCCCGATCCGGCTGAAAACACCGATATCACGGATATCGTGGAATCTGATTTATCTTCTCCAGAATATTCCCTGAACGGCGGCGCCGACTGGCTCCCCTGGACGGGACAGCTTTTTATCGGGACACTGGATCCTGATGTCACCTTTTCTTTTCTGCTCCGGGGGACCGTAGAATCCGGCAGCTCCGATACCCTTACCAACACGGCTTCTGTGACCAGCAATACCGGCGATCCGGATCCTTCTGACAACACCGTCACCGTCCAGGTGCCAAAAAATGCTTCCGCTGACTTAAGCGTGGTAAAATCGGGAGAGCCAGACCCGGCAGGCCTTGGCCAGCAGTTAAACTATACCATTGTCGTATCCAACAGCGGTCCGTCTCCCGCCGATGACGTCACCATAAACGATGCCATCCCCGCCGAGCTTTTAAACGCGGAATATTCTCTGGACCGCGTGAACTGGGCGCCCTGGACGGGAACTCTGGCGGCAGGCAGTCTGGAAGCAGGCTCCGTCTATACGGTTTACCTGCGCGGGACTGTAGATCCTTCCTCAGCTTCCGGCCCCCTTTCCAACACTGTCACTGTGGACTCCTCCACTCCGGATCCCGATCCGTCCAACAACACGTATACCGAAACGGTGACTACCGAGGACACAGCCGATCTGGCCATCACCAAGACGGCGAGTCCCGTACCGGTGACCTCCGGCGAAACGCTGACTTATACGATCACCGTCACCAACAAAGGGCCGTCACCCGCCAGAAATGTAACGGTAACCGATCCTCTGCACGCAGGTATCCTGAATCCAGAATACTCTGTGGACGGCAGTGCGTACGCGCCATGGAACGGGCAATATACGGTATCTGCCCTGGCAGCCGGAGCCGTCACCACCATTACGATCCAGGGGACCGTCTCTATATCTCAGGCGGAAAACCTGGTAAATACTGCCGTCGTCACCAGTGATACCCTGGATCCGGACCCCGATGACAACTCCTTCACCACCGTCACTCCTGCCGCCCTCTCTGCGGATCTGGAAGTCACAAAGACAGGACCGGCAGAGGCTGAGGCAGGAGGTCCTGTCACGTATACCATAACAGTGACAAACCATGGCCCCAGCGATGCCCAGGATGTGTCCGTCACCGATGCCGTCCCTGCTGCAGTGACCGGAACAGAATATTCCGTGAACGGAGGCATCTATTCACCCTGGACCGGCAGCTATACCATTCCGGTTCTGGCCGCTTCCGATTCTGTGACGATCAGCATACGCGGAACCCTCAGTCCGTCCGCATCCGGCAGTCTTACAAACAGTACGTCCGTCTCTTCATCCACACCGGATCCAGATCTATCCAATAACGATGATTCTGTGATCACGGACGTAACTGCCAGCGCAGACCTCTCCGTCGTCAAAACGGCCTCTCCGGATCCGGCCGTTCCCGGGCAGGCTCTGACTTACACCGTCACGATCAGCAATGCGGGACCCTCCGCGGCCTCTGACGTGAGTCTGGAGGATAGCCTGCCTGCTGCCCTGACCGGAGCAGAATATTCCCTGAATGGAACCACCTGGAATCCCTGGAGCAGTCCCTATACCGTCGGGACCATCCAGCCGGGAAGCGTCGCTACTATCTATCTGAGAGGTACGGTAGCCTCTTCCGCCGGCACTTCTGTGACCAATACTGCCACGGTTTCCTCCAGTACCCCGGACCCCGACACCGGCAACAACACCTCGACCGTTGTAACACCTGTGAATCTCTCAGCGGATCTGTCTGTCACCAAAACAGCCAGCCCTGACCCGGCTGTTCCCGGAGATCTTCTGACCTATACGATCACGGCCTCCAACGCAGGACCGGCCGACGCACAGAATGTTAAGATCTCAGATACGGCTCCTTCTCTGCTCTCCAATGTCACGTATTCCACCGACAACGGAACAAACTGGACCACATGGCCGGGAACCCTGAGCCTGGGAACGGTCACGGCAGGAAGCGATGTGACGATTCTTCTGCGGGGTACGGTATCAGGCGCAGCTACGGGAACCATCCGCAATACGGCACTGGTCAGTTCCGATACCTCCGATCCCGATCCGTCCAACAATACCGATACGGTCCTGACGCCGGTAAATACCTCTGCAGATATTTCCGTAACAAAAACTGCTTCTCCGACCCCGGCAGAGGCCGGCCAGCTTTTGACTTATACGATCACAGTGAACAACGCAGGACCAAACACCGCGGAAGCCGTCGCTCTGACAGACGCGGTCTCCTCAGACCTGACTCAGGTGGAATTCTCTACCGACGGCGGAACAAGCTGGAATCCCTGGACCAGTCCTTACAATATAGGCAATCTGGACAGCGGCGCAGCCAGGACTGTCCTGATCCGCGGAACCTTGAACGCCGCGGCCACAGGGCTGCTCGTCAACGAGGTCTCTGTTTCTTCCGTCACACCGGACCCTGATCCAGACAACAATACGTTCACACACCGGACTCCGATAGGAACATCGGCGGATATCTCCGTAACAAAAACAGCGGACCCTGATCCGGCCGTTCCCGGCGCTCCACTGTCTTATACTATTACTGTCCGCAACGCAGGGCCGGACACCGCCGCGAATGTGATCCTTACAGACACTGCCGCAACTGCTTTGGAAAATCCGGAGTATTCTCTGAACGGAGGCGCATACGCGGCCTGGACCGGAAGCCTCATGATCGGGAGTCTGGCGGCCGGCGGAACCGTTTCCGTCGTCATTCGCGGCACGGTGGGAGCCGAAGAAGAGGGGCAGCTCACCAATCAGGCTTCCGTCACTACCACTACCCCCGATCCCGATCCGGATAATAATACTACGACAATAGAAACGCCGCTGGCCCCGTCGGCAGATCTCTCCATCCAAAAAACCGGTACGCCGAATCCGGCCGTTCCCGGAGAGCTCCTGACCTACACTCTGACCATCCGAAACGCCGGTCCTTCTCTTGCCAAAGAAATCACTGTCATTGATACGGTACCGGGAATCCTCTCCAACGCGGAATATATGGCGGACGGCTCATCCGGCTGGACCCCCTGGACCGGCACTCTCCAGATTGCATCCCTGGCCCCCGGCGCTGTAACAACTCTCACCATACGGGGGACCCTAGATCCGTCCGCGGCAGGGACCGTCCGAAACACCGCTGTGGTGACGGCCGCCACTCCGGACCCGGATCCCACGGATAATCTATCGGTGGATGAACGTCCGGCCGCCCCCTCCGCCGATGTCTCCATCAGGAAGACTGCCAGTCCCACCCCTGCTGTCCCCGGCAGTTATGTCATCTACACGCTGACGGCTTCAAACGCGGGACCGGCGGACGCGCAGAACATCACACTGACCGATACCATGCCCGCACGGCTCACAAATCAGGAATACTCCACCGACGGCGGCAAAACGTGGAATACCTGGAACGGGACCTTTCACTCTGCCTCACTGCCGGCAGGTTCCACACTGACCGTCATACTCCGCGGACTCCTGCCGGCCTCTGATACCGGCGGCGCGTCTCTCAACAATACGGCAGTCATCGGAAGTGACACCCCGGATCCGAATCCGGACAATAACACCTCAACAGTTGTAACACCTGTAAGTAAGCTCGCGGATCTGGCAGTACGCAAAACCTCCCAGCAGGCCGTCGTCTCCCCCGGTGAGCAGATAACCTACCGCATCACAGTCAGCAATGCGGGACCGGATACCGCGGAAAATATTATCATAAGGGACACTGAGGCGACAGGTCAATTGACCAATGTCCAGTACTCTGCCGACGGCGGAGCTTCCTGGCACACCTGGAACGGCAGCTATAACGCCGGAGCGCTGCCGGCCGGCGGCACACTGCCGGATTTCCTTGTGCGCGGTACCGTGCCGGAATCGGCTACTATCATTACCAACACTGCTTCTGTAAGCAGCGATACACCGGATCCGGATACGAGTAATAACACGTCCTCCCTCAACATCCGGGCAGAAAATATGGCTGATATGTCTATTACCAAATCGGCCTCTCCGTCCCCCGCCGTGCCTGGGCAGAAGATCACCTATACTCTGACGCTGACCAACAGCGGGCCGGGAACCGCCAGACGCGTCACCTTAGTCGACGCGGTGCCGAGTCAGATATCCGGCACAGAGTTTTCCGTTGACGGAGGAGCTACGTGGGCGCCCTGGAGATCCCCTTATGAAATCGCGTCCATGAGCGCCGGAAGCACCGCCGTGGTGCTGATACGAGGAACCTTAAGCGCATCGGCATCCGGCATGGTCATCAACACCGCCGTCGTATCCTCTTCCACCCCGGATCCAAATCCCAGAGACAATACGGTGACCGAAACCACTCCTGTACAGGATGCTGCCGACATCTCTGTGACAAAGCTGGCCCATCCGTCACCTGCCGTCCCGGGGCAATATCTGACTTACACCCTTTTGGTCGCCAATGCGGGACCTGCCGAGGCTCACGATGTCCTGCTGACTGACCTGACGCGGAATGCGGAATATTCTCTGGATGGTGGTGTAAGCTGGCAGCCGTGGTACGGTTCCTACAAGCTGGGCACCATATCCGGCGGAGCCTCAACCAGACTTTTGATCCGCACCCTGCTTCCGTCCGACGCATCCGGAAGCATAGAAAACACGGCATCCGTATCTTCTACCACCCCGGATCCGAATCCGGATAACAACACGGATACCATAAATACACCTGTGGCTGAGACTGCTGACCTCTCCGTACAGAAAACGGCTGAGACCGCCGTTGCAAGTCCTGGAGATACGGTGACCTATCAGATCGTCGTACGGAACCTCGGCACCATAGAAGCCGAAAACGTCCGGCTCCGTGATGATATACCGAATGGACTTTCCAATCTGGAATACTCCACAAACGGCGGCGCAAGCTGGTCTCCGTGGAGCAGCCCCTACCAGCTTGGAAATCTGGAGAACCAGGGAACCAGGACGATCCTGCTCCGGGGGACAGTGACCGCCTCAGCCGGCATTGTTTCCAATATCGTATATGTTGGCAGCGATACGCCGGACCCGGATTACACCAACAACAGAAGTCAGGCCAATGTTACGGTCACGGTCCCTGACGCAGCTGACCTTTCCATTACCAAGACGGCCTGCTCTGATACGGTATGCCCCTGCAGGCCGGCGGCTTTCCACATCACCGTGACAAACAATGGCCCCGGCACGGCTAAAAACGTGATGGTTTCCGATCAGCTTCCATCTGAGCTTCTGCACGGCCGTTATTCCCTGAACAACGGATTCTCATGGCATCCGTGGTCCGGACAGCTGGCGGCCGGCGATCTGGTAAGCGGCGCGTCGTTCACCATACTCCTCGCCGCCAATGTGGACCGGTGCGCATGCGGGCTGATCACCAACCAAGCTGTGGTATCCGCTTCAACTCCTGACCCGAATCCAGACAACAACCGCTCCTCAGCGACCGTGAGGGTCTGCCGGTAAAAAAACGGCGCTTGACAAGAAAAAAATGCAATTATTCTACGGCGGCCCTTCGGGGCCGTCGTTTTTCTGTACTTTTGAATACCTTGCAAACAAGTTTTCTTTGTCTGTATTTACTTGATAGGAGGAAATCCGATTCCATCCAGGCGGCTCGCTGGCAGCCGTAACCAGGATCTTTACGGCCTCTGGTCGGTCCTTTCCAACTGACATAGATAAATCGATATTTTTCCATGTCAGATTCCAACAAAAATCCGTATGATATACGATTTTTGCCTCCCTACGGCAGGGAAGATCCTGCTAACGCCCTTGCGGCGCTCACCTTACGATGGAATCGGATCATTCCTCCTGCTCTTGTTCCCGCACCACGATAAGCTTCCGGTTGTTTTGAAAACCATTGAGGCGGCCACCGTGGCCCGCTGCGGTACGCGCGCGGGCCGTGCGGATACCTGGTACTTTTATGAAATCAGGAAAATGGAAGTCATCCGAAATGGTGCGGCAGATAGAACACCGGCAGAAAGATTTCGGACCGGTCTAAAGGTGAGCGCCGCAGGGCAGAGGCCGGTGTTCCCCAGGTGGAGGAAGACAGAAACGAAAGATACCGATTCCGTTTCTGAGCGAACCGGAGACGGGAAATCATGCGGATTTCCCGCCGACATGTGAGCGGTACTGCCGAAGCGGGGATATAGCAGCCACTGCATCGCCAGCGAACCGAAATCGTGACGGTCCGGAAATTCTGCCGGTGTCTAACTGGGGTTTGATCTGAGCTTATTAAAAAATGATTCCAAAAAGTATTTTATTTCATGCTATAATAAATTAACACCTTGGAAGATTGTTTCTGATCTCAGTATGATATTCTGTTCCAAGCGTTATGGAAGGAGACGAAAATGTATGAATTGATACAGCTGACGGAGCAAAGCTATTATATCCAAAATCCCTCAAAGATCGGGCTTGTCAGACTAAAGGATACCGACGTCTGCCTGATCGACAGCGGCAGCGACAAGGACGCGGGGCGTAAAGTGCGCCAGATTCTGGATGCCCATGGCTGGCGCCTGACCGCCATATACAATACTCATTCCAACGCCGACCATATCGGCGGAAACCGCTATCTGCAGGGACAGACGGGATGCAGGATCTATGCGCCGGGCATCGACTGTGAATTTACAAGGCACCCGGTCCTGGAGCCGTCCTTTCTCTATGGAGCATTCCCGCCCCGGGACCTGCGGCATAAATTTCTCATGGCACAGGAAAGCGACGCTTTGTATCTATCGAAAGACGTCCTGCCGGAGGGCTTCACGGTCCTTCCGCTCCCCGGACATTTTTTCGATATGGTGGGCTTCAGGACGCCGGATGATGTTGTCTTTCTGGCCGACTGCCTGTCCAGCAGGCAGACCCTGGACAAGTACCAGATAACTTTCATCTATGATGTCGCCGCTTATCTGAATACACTTGAAATGGTCTGTTCTCTGACTGCAAAAATGTTTGTTCCGGCCCATGCGGACGCTGCGGAAACGATTGCCCCGTTGGCAGAGTATAATATCAGCAAGGTATTGGAGACCGCGGAAAAAATCCTCTCTTTCTGTGAGGAACCGATCTGCTTTGAACTGCTGCTGCAAAAAATCTTTACGGCATATGACCTCACTATGAACTTTGAGCAGTATGTCCTGGTGGGCAGTACCGTCCGCTCTTACCTTGCGTGGCTAAAGGATACCGGCAGAGCCG
The DNA here is from genome assembly GCF_014337195.1 of Qiania dongpingensis. Classification (NCBI taxonomy): domain Bacteria; kingdom Bacillati; phylum Bacillota; class Clostridia; order Lachnospirales; family Lachnospiraceae; genus Qiania; species Qiania dongpingensis. The sequence goes on along the minus strand of NZ_CP060634.1, from coordinate 2,780,672 downwards.
ACGCCTTCTTTGAACGAAATATGCTGCTTTGGAGGAAGGCGTAAACCCTATGAAAATCCGCACCTATTTGCCGTCCGACTGCAGATGGCTGGCAAAGCTCTTTTATGATACTGTCCATACCGTCAACGCTGAAGACTATACAGAAGAACAACTGAATGTCTGGGCAACAGGAAATGTAGATCTGGAAAAATGGAATCAGTCCTTTTCTGATCATCATACCTTCGTAGCCGTTGAACATGAAATGATCGTTGGTTTTGGAGATATAGACAAAACCGGATATCTGGACCGGCTGTTCGTCCACAAGGATTACCAAAGGAAAGGAATTGCTTCCGCACTCTGCGACGCATTGGAGCACGCGGCCGGTAACGCCAGGATCACCACAGAGGCCTCTGTCACAGCGAAGCCATTTTTTGAAAAAAGGGGATATCAGGTTGTGAAGGAACAGCAGATTGAGAGGCAGGGTATCCTGCTGACCAATTACGTCATGGAATATTATAGAGCTTAACCGTAGAAGGTCAAAGTGAGCAAGCAAAAAAGAGGACAGAATCCCATCTGTCCTCTTGAAGCGAACAACATTAGTCCGCTCTCTTTATTCCTTATTCCCAAAGGTCTCCGCAGCTCTTTCGAGCTCTTTTCGGATGGATATATGCTGAGGACATACCTCCTCGCATTTTCCGCATTTGATACATTCAGCGGCCCTCTTCTTTCCATGCCCGCTCACCAGCCAGTCCTCCTGATGGGCCGCCGACGGCATATCCTGATACAGAGTCAGATAATTTAGTGCGGTAAAGGAGCCGGAAATGCCGATGTTGCCGGGACAAACCTTCGCACAGTAATTGCAGGTTGTACAAGGAATCAACGGAATCCGGGCGATCTCTTTCTGCGCGGTTTTAAGGGTTTCCCTCTCTTCCGCCGAAAGACCGGTAAACTCCTTCATGTAAGAAAGATTATCCTGCATCTGCTCCAGATCGCTCATACCGGACAGCACCGTGATCACGCCTTCCAGATCAGCGGCAAAACGGATGGCCCAGGATGCGATGGATCTGTCCGGCTCAGCGGCTTTAAAAATCTTTTGGACCGATTCCGGAGGATTGGCCAGCATGCCGCCCTTCACCGGCTCCATGATCACCACCGGCTTTCCGTGTTTCCTCGCCACCTCATAGCAGCGGCGGGACTGCACCGCCGGATAATCCCAGTCGGCATAATTGATCTGGAGCTGTACAAACTCCATTTCCGGATGCCTGGTCAGAAGCTCATCCAGCTCCTCCGGCGTGGAATGGAATGAAAATCCGATGTGTTTGATCAGCCCCTGCTCTTTTTTCTCCCGCACAAAGCTCCACATATCGAAGTCATTGAAGAAATGGGTGCGGCCCTCTCCCAAATTATGCAGCAGGTAAAAATCAAAATAGCCCGCCCCTGTCTGCTCCAAAGAAACGTCAAACTGCCTGGCCGCATCCTCTCTGCTTTTACAGTCGATCCACGCCGCGTTTTTAGTCGCCAACTGAAATCTGTCACGGGGATAGCGCTCCACCAGCGCCTGACGGACCGCGTCCTCGCTGCCGGCATATGCCCACGCAGTGTCAAAATATGTAAAACCGGCTTCTAAAAACATATCCACCATCTGTTTGGTCTGTTCGATATCAATCCTGCCGTCCTTCTGCGGCAGCCGCATCATGCCAAAACCCAGTTTTCTGATTTCTTTTCCTAAATGATCCATTCGCACTGTCCTCACTCTTCTTTCTTTTATTTATCTGCCAACAGGCTCTCCGCTTCTTTACAGCCCGAAGCTGTCCGCCCATTTCTTAAGTTCTGCCGTTTCCGCATCCGCATTAAAGCGTTTCCCTTCTTTGAGAAGCGCGCCTGGACAGGATACCTTCAATTCTTCGTTGGTCTGACCCATTCCGCTGCTCCCCGAGGTCGCAAAGGGGATGACAGTCTTTCCTTCCAGATCATAGGACTCCAAAAATGTATTGATGATCGAAGGCGCAACGTACCACCATATGGGAAATCCAATATAGAGGACATCATATTTCCCCATATTGGGAACCTTATTCGCAACGGCAGGGCGGAAAGACTTATCATTCATTTCAATACTGCTGCGGCTTTTTTTGTTCATCCAGTCCAGGTCGGCCGCCGTATACGGTTGTTCCGGTACGATCTCGTGCAGGTCCCCGTCTATCGCCGAAGCCAGTTTCTTTGCCAATTTGGCAGTGACTCCACTTGCCGAAAAATATGCCACCAATATTTTACTCATATTCCTTTCCTCACTTTCTTTTCATGTTCAAGATTGTTTTAAGCTGCTTCCCCACATCAAAAAACAGATGCGCCAGAGAAATGATTCCATATCTGGCTACATCTGTATTTTACTTCTTATTTGCCACAATGTCCAATGCTTATATAAAATCCTCTGCCATTCCCACGAGGTATTTCTGCGTATCTTTTTCTGCCGCCTTCTACCAGGCTGACTGCTTTGCCCCGCACTCGGGGCATCTGACGTTTCGGTTTCCATCGGTAAACAGCCATCCCCCGCCCAAATAGCCGCAGGTTTTGCAGGTGCGCCAGTCCATGCTCCTCAGACCGCCTGTTACGCCGTCCAGAGCCTCGTCGGACAAAGCGGAAAAGCCGTTCCTATTTGTCATCTTTTCTTCTTTCATTCTCGATTCCTCCTTATCTTTATCCTGTCTCTCAGACCATATCCTCCAGGGATATGCCCTGCTCTCTGAAAAATCGGAGCATTTTTTTGAGGGCGCGGCCATGGAGAGTCCGTTCCGTACTGGGGTTTAATCCCAGTGAAAAGGCTGTCTCCCTGCCGCTCCGCCCTTCAAAATAGCGCATATATATGACATTCTGTTCTGTTTCGCTCAGCACTCCGAGCAGGCTCATGATCTCTCCGTGCATTTCCTCAGAATATATACGGTATGCCTCTTCAAAATCCAGAGAACAGGCGAGCGTATCCATAAAATCGTCCAAATTATCCGCAGGCTGCCTTGCCCTGCGGTAATAATCGACGACCGCATGGCGCGCTATGGCATAAATCCATGTGGAAAATCCGGCTTTCTGCGGGTCGTAGTCCCGTGCATGCTCCAATACCTTCAGAAAAATACCGCTGACGATGTCTCCGCAAATCTCATGGTCATAAACCCGGTAATACACATAATTGTAGATTTTGGGAAAATACTGTTCGTACATACAGCTTATCCCGTCCTTTGACTCCAGATCGACTGACATTCTCTCTTCCTCCCGGACCGCTTCTTCATAAAGTACCCTTTCCTCGTTCCATTACCGTCATTCCTTTTTTCTGAAAAGGCCCTTGTCCATGGCAGACCGCTCTTCCTCCGGGATTCCGGCTGCGGCGATCCATTCGTCATACTGGTCCGGGATCTCCCTGACCGCAGAAGACTGTTTAAGCAGTTTTAAAAGAAGTGTCTCCCGGATCGGGCTGTCAGCCGAAAAATCTCTTCGCACCCAGCTTCGTTTCATTCCTGTCTCCTTTATACGCGAATACGCGGGCGTTTCACCGAAACGCCCGCACAATTCGTCTGACTTCCTTTAAGATCAGTCCTTGTGAAAACCGCAAAGATGCCAGCCGTCTTCTTTCATCAAATGAGAACATGCGCCGCATGTACCGCTGACAGCCAGGATCTTCCTGTTGTAGAAGTTCGAGCCGGGAGCGTAATCTCCGCAGGCCTTCGTTATTCCGGTCACGATCCTGTGGCCGCCGTATGCCGCTCTGCCGCCGTCTACAGACTGTAATTCCTCATCCGTCAGTTCCATTGCTTTCTTTTCTTCACTCATGTTCATTTCCTCCTTAAGATTGGTTATTTATGTAAATTATTTTACATACAGGCTAATACTCCGGCTTTACTCGCCGCCGGAAATGATCCTGGCGTCGCACACATGCCAGCCGTCGCACCTGACCATATGTCTGCACGCTCCGCAGGTACCGCTGATGGCAATGACCCTTTGGTTGAAAAAGTTTCTGCCCGGCGAATAGTCACCGCATGCCTTTCCGAAAGCCGTGATGATCCGCTTGCCGCAGTAAACGCCTGCCGTACCGCCATCCACGGACTCCGTCGCTTCTTCACTTAATTCCGTAAATTTCTTCTCTTCACTCATCTGAATATCTCCTTTTCTTTTTCTGGACTTTTGTTTCTCTGCCTTCTGCTTATATATACGGTCAGAAGAACGGAGTGTCTCACTTTCTTTCTATTTTTATTTCTATACCATCTGCCGCCGCACCAGCTCCGCAAACTGCCCGTTTTGGGCAACCAGCTCGTCAAAGGTACCGTCCTCCGCGATCTTTCCCTGGTCTAACAGGATGATGCGGTCACACTGTTTGATGGTGGACAGCCGGTGCGCTATGATGATCCTGGTGCTGTGCAGACCGTCCAGGGATTGGGAGACCTGCTTCTGGGTGATATTGTCAAGCGCCGAAGTCGCTTCGTCGAACATGACGATCTTAGGCCCCGGAGCGATGGCGCGGGCGATCATCAGCCGCTGCTTCTGCCCTCCGGATATTCCGCCGCTTCCCTCGGAAAGAACTGTGTGCATGTTCATCGGCATCCTGCGGATGTCCTCGTCGATGCCGGCCATCCTCGCCGCTTCCCAGGCATCCTCCAGAGTCAGCCACGGCGCGGAAACGACAATATTGGAATAAATATCTCCTGCGAAAAGCGCTCCATTCTGCATTACCACCCCGATATTCCGCCGCACAGAACGCACGTCCAGCGTCTCGAGGTCCTTCCCATCGTAATAGACCGCCCCCGACTGCGGCTTTTCGAAGCCCAGCAGAATACGCATCAGCGTAGATTTTCCGCATCCTGTTTTGCCAACTACCGCTACATACTGGTTCGGACGGATCTTAAGGGACAGATTGTCAAGAATCTTCGGTCCATCCTGTTTATACTGAAATGTGATATTGCTGAGTTCGATTCCTCCGCCCAGCTTTGTGACGCTCTTTTTATGCCCCGATACATCCGGCCTTGCCTTCATGATCGGCTCAGCCATTTCCATCATGGGCTTTATTTTCGCTATAACGCCCGTAATCTGCGCCAGCCCCATGATCGCGGTGCTGACAGAAGCGTAGGCAGCGGTAAACGCCATATAGGTCGCTGGACTCACACCGGAGACCGCCGCCACTGTGTAAAGCACCAGCAGGCTTCCTGCAGAAAACAGTACGCTCACAACCGGGCCCAGCTTCACCACCATCGGCGGATCATAAGAAAGCTTCGCCGATTCCTTATATTCCTTCGCCCATCTGCCGAACATCCGCTTTTCCGAACCGGACAGCTTAATCTTCTGGATTCCATTGAAAATAGAGAAAACCATACCGTTGAGCTTTGCATCCGCATTCAGCGTCTTCCTGGAATAGGACATCTGAAAGTAGCTGTCAAATACTGTGTAGAGCAGATTCAGGCCGAGGATCGCACAGCCCGCTATGGCAAGCGGTTTTGAAAAGCTTATGATCTGGACTACATAGACCAGGGAAAAGAGCGCCGTAAGTCCCGTATTGATCACAGTATCCTCCAGGGTTTTGGCGAGATTGCTTATACTTTCCAGGCGCTTCGCCGTCTCGCCTGCCGACGATTCCTTAAAAAATCCCGGCTGCAGTGACAGAAGCCTCGCCATCGCGGCGCTTTTCACCGCGATATTTAATTTCCGCTCAATCCTGGCGTCCAGGACACTGCTGCACATGGAGAACAGATTGCTGGCTACCAATGCCGTGATCAACAGCACACTGATGGGAAACAGATAATAAGCGATTCCCGCCGGGATGACGCTGGAAAAGACAATCTGGGTGGCGTAGGGCGTCACCAGGCCGATGAGAGATATCACGAGGGTCATCGCCGCCGCATAAGCATAGTCCCACACGCTCAGGCTGCGGGCGATGAAAACCAGGAGATCCCGGATTCCCATCTCCCGTTGAGGAAACGCCTGATAAAAACAGAAAGCATCTCGTTCAAATTCTTCCACATTCCTCTTTGTGACCCGGACTCTCCGCTTTTTCTTCGGGTCGAAATAGCGGTATCCTCTGACGCCGCTGGGAAGAAGCGCCACGACTGTCCCATCCTTTTTGGCCGCCAGAAGCGGATTGATGGAGTCCCGGTACCATGTGTCCGTGAGCTCCACCCGCCGGCGCATAATGCCGGTGGGGCGCAGGGCGTATTCCAACCGGTCATTCAGATTTTTGATCTCCGGAGGGATCTCCGCAGAAGGAGCATGCAGATAATGCAGAATCTCTACAATGGCATTTCCTGAAGCTTCTATGTCGTCTTCCATGGCATGTGCGCCGGCTGAAGGCATCACTACCGAGGAAAGCTCATAAAACGCATTTACGAAAAGTTCGTCATCCATTTCCTGCCGCTGCTGCAGCTGGTCTTCAAACCATCCCATGAAGTCCTCCTCCTTATTCTGTCGTGATGAGCTGCGTATACAGCCCGCCGTTACTCATCAGTTCCTCATGAGTTCCCCGCTCCACGACCTCACCGTAATTCATCACGATGATCTCATCGCAGTCGCGTATGGTGGACAGCCTGTGGGCAACGATGATGCAGGTGATCCCCCGCTCCTTGATGGCATGGATGACCTCGTATTCCGTCTTGGCATCCAGCGCGCTGGTGGCCTCATCCAGGATGACGATGCTGGGATCCTGGGCGAGCACCCGGGCAATCTCCAGCCTCTGCCTCTGTCCGCCGGAGAAGTTCCTGCCGCCTTCGGTCAGCTTACAGCCGTAGCCGTCCCGAAGCATGATTTCTTCGTGCATGCTGGCGTCCTTGGCCGCCATGATGACCTCAAAATCCTCGATGGAATCGTCCCACATTTTGATATTATTGCTGATGGTATCCTGAAACAGTGTGATATCCTGGTCAATCACCGCCAAAGAGCTGGTGAAGATCATATGGTTTATCTCGTCCATCGGCCTGCCGTCAAAACGGATGGAGCCGGACCATGGCTTATAGAGTCCGGAGATCAGCTTTGTCATGGTGGATTTCCCGCAGCCGGAACCGCCGACAAAGGCGATCTTGGAGCCAGGCTTTATATGGATGCAGAAATCATCAATAAGAGGGGCGAGCATCGTATTATATCCGAAGGTGATGTGCTCAAGCTCAATATCTCCCGACAGCTTATGCGCTCCTTTGAGGCTCCCTGCCTCTGACGTCTCTTCTGTCCTGTCAGCGGGATATTCCATCACATCCTCCACGCGCTCCATGGAAGCGCGCATCTGCTGTATAGTAGAGCTGACCGCGGTCAGGGTGAGCGCAGGCGCGATAAACTGACCGATGAAGCCCTGAAAAGCCAGCAGCATGCCGACGGTGAAGCTCCCGCCGAATATCAGCAGCGCCCCGATCAGCAGAACGGAAATATTGGCCAGAGAGGTGAGGAACTGAGGAATGGAATTCATATACAGGTTCACATAAAGCATCCTGTTGTTTTCTGCTGCTTCCCTCGCCACATACCCGGACCAGCGCTGGAAAAAACCGTTCTCCGCGCCGGATGCCTTGATGGTCTCCACCATCTCTATGCCGGAGGTGGTGACACTCTGCACCTTGCCTTGCTCCCGCATGGCAACCCTGCTTATGTTCATGATCTTCTTTGATACGATCTGTGCCGAAAACAGATTGACCGCGACGGTCACAAGACCTACCAAGGTCAGGATCAAACTGTAGCGTATCATAATGACCAAATACAGGATAAGCGTCATAAAATCCAGGATTGTCGGAGCAATCTCCGATATCAGCGTATTGGTGATGCCCTGATTAAGCCCTTGCCTCCCCGCCAGATCTCCGGCGCTCCGCTGTGAGAAAAAGTTCATGGGCAGGTGCAGCACATGCCAGATAAAGCCCGTATTGGCGACAATGGCAAATTTCCCTTCCAGCCGCTTGCTGTATACTGTTTTAAGAAACGTGACCACCAGCTGAAAAAGCACCACGGCGGTCAAAAGCCCTATGAATGGATACAGCCATTCCGCATGTTCTCTTGTTAAGATACTGTCCATGAACACTTTGGAGAATAGAGGCTGAACGATGCCAATGCACGCGATGAACAGCGCCGTGACCATGATAAAGGCAAACGCGGCCTTGGTCCCGGCCAGGCGCTTTTTTACAAAGCCCCAGATACTCTTTGGCGCGCCGCTTTTTTCAAAGTCCTCTCCCGGTTCCAGGGAAAGGACTACGCCGGTAAAGGCCCGGTCAAATTCCTTCATGGAAACGACGGTCCTCCCTCTGGCCGGGTCGTTGATGACGGCTCCCTTCCGGGTAAATCCGCAGAGCACTACAAAATGGTTAAAATTCCAATGGATTACCGCAGGAACAGGAATTTCCCCCACAGCCTCCAGCTCATAGCGATAAGCCTTTGCCTGGAACCCGTATTCCGCGGCGGCTGCCTTAAGACCCTTTAAGCTGCTGCCGTCCCTGGAAACGCCGCAGGCAATACGGACCTGTTCCAACGGGACCCATTTTTCATAATACGCCATGATCATCGCCAGGGAAGCCGCGCCGCACTCCAAAGCTTCCATCTGTATGATCACTGGTACTTTCACCGGTTTTACCATATCTGCCAACTCCTTAGTTTTCCAGGATCAAATCGATCGGCTTCTGATTTTTAAGGACCACCAGGGCCGCGGCCGTCGTACCGGGCCGGACGGCCACTTCTCTGCCTTTGACGGACGACCATTTTAAGCCGCTCGCTGTATTTTCATCCGTCTCCAGCTCCACCGTCACAAGAATTCCCGCCGTATCCGGCATGATGAGTTCCGGCAGCTTTTCGCTGCCCAAGAGCTCCGTCAATTCTTCTTCCGTCACCGGATACGTCTCGATCTCCGCTATTTTTCCCCGGATAAAACCGTAGGAATCTCGCCCCGCCGTGCTGGGTGAAACCTGAACCTCCATCCCTGTCTGCAGGCTTCCCGCATCTTCTGAAGGTACGACCACAGCCAGCCTGTCACAGGTTTCGTCTCCCTCAGCAGAATAAAAGGCTCCCGAAGCGCTGACTGTCAGAGGGATATTACCCAAAAATCCCCATATCAGGCCTCCGGCCAGCAGAAGGCCCAATGCTGCCAGCATGATCACGACACTGGGATTGATGACCTTTATATAATCGTTCAATTTCTCCGGCGATGAGATCCGTTCCAAATTGGTTTTTCTGAACACTTCATTCTGTTCCATGGCCTTTGATTCTCCTCTTTTCCTCATACATCCGTTTATCTGCTTCCAACACCAGCTGTTCCAGATCTTTCGTACAGCCGTTCCAAGCATCCCCTACCGCTACGCTGCAGACAAGTCTCTGCCCTTCATCCCGCTGCCGCAGCTCCCGCAGGATATCATCCCTGCAACGGTTCAGCTCCTCTTTAGAGCATCCGGCCCAAACGATCAGGAACTCGTCGCCGCCTAACCGGTAACCGAATCGGTCCTCACACAAAGCGGTACGAATGGAATCTGCCAGTCGGCGGAGCAGGGCGTCCCCCTCGGAATGATTAAACCGGTCATTCGCCTCCTTCAGGTTATTCAGGTCAAAATACAGGATCCCATACGCTTTCGGTTCCCGGTAGACACTTTCCAGGTCCCGATTATACTGGTTCCTGTTTAAAAGTCCGGTAAGCCGGTCGTGGCTCAGCTCATAAAACAGCTGGTCGCGCATCTCATCTCTTTCCAGGATGAGCCGCTGCATCATCCCGACTTCCTTTACTGCGTCACATCCGAGTCCCATCATATCGCTGATGACATTGATATTCCCAACACGGTACTGAATCCCTTTTGACGTGACCAGGCGGTTTTTGATCTTCAGCCACTGCCCGGAATCCGGTTCAAAATAATCCCAGGTGTAAGGGGGAGCTCCATCGTCCTGATTTTCGGACAGAGAAGGGCAGAAGGGGCAGGGTTCCTCCCTCCCCAAAAAAGCCTTATAGCAGACTTCGCCAAGAAATGGCCCTCCCGTCTTGCTCCTACTGGGAAAACAGCTTATGTACACAACTGTCTTGCTGACTTCCTCCACGATATAAAGGGCTTCCGCACAGCCCAGCAGTCCATTAAGCAGGTCTTGTGTCAATTCCATAAAAACACCTTTCTTTATTCAAGCGGAAGATACTTTTCATAAAGCAGTCTGGCAAATTCCGAACTGGTAAACGACGCGAATTTCTGATAGATATGGTTCTTTCCTTCGTCGGCAAAATCACAGATGCTTTTTACTACGACCGGCTCCGGCTTAAGGCCCGACGCGTGGCGGGCCGCGTAAAAGACGCCGTAGGACTCCATATCAAGTCCTGCCGTCAGAGGAAACTGTGCCCTCACCTGTTTCTCCACCACCTCGCTGTTGGAGACGACTGCCGTGCCGCAGGCCATGGGGCCGATATGGACATGGAACTCATTGTCCGGCGCTTTGGCGGCCCTTCGGACGTAACGCTCTACCTCCTTATCCAGATAGAGGCTGGTGGGACGCGGCAGAAAGCCCACGGTTCCAAACTGTATGCCCGCTTCATCGGCACTGACGAATTTTCCATAGGAATAGTTCCAGACCGTGTCGGCGGCAATCACGTCGCCGAAGATCTGTTCCGCCCCTATCCCGGCGGCTATCCCCGGCATGATCAGGTACCTGGGACGGAACCGTTCTATCAGCTTATGGGAAAGCGACACTGCCGCGGGCATCCCCATTTCCTCCTGCTGAGCCGTGACCAGACGAAAGTGTTTTCCGTCCCGCTCAAATTCTGTCTCATAGTAAATCTGGCTGTCGCCCGGATAATGAAGAGTCCGCCATTCCCCATACAGCCGCATCACGCCGGCGGTCTCTATGGACACTGCCGTCTGGAGGGCCACCGCGCAGCCATACTGCTCCATGCCGCCCGTCATTTATTCAATTCCTTTCGTATCGTCAGAATGTTTTTCCCGCTCTCATAAGCGTAGTCCACCTGGTCCATGGATTTTTTCACCATGAGTATGCCGAGCCCGCCGATCCCTCTCTCATCCGCGGAAAGGGTCGTGTCGGCATCCTTCTTTGCCAGCGGATCAAAAGGCGTTCCGCTGTCCATGAACTGAATAGTCACATGGACCGGCTCTCCCCCGACCTCGCATCGGATGGTGGCCTTCCCGACTGAAGGATTATAAGCGTAGTGAGCAATGTTGACATAGATTTCCTCCACAGCTATGGAAATCTGCATAATGGCTTTCATGGGACAGTCATTCTGTTCCAGTTCCCGTTCAATAAAGTCCTGTACGGCACTCAGATTCTCCAGAGTGGCCGCCACCGTTAACTCTTTCATGATCCTCTCTCCTTCGCTCCTCTGAGCCGCAGGCTCACCATGGTGATATCGTCAAACTGAGGGGCGCTGCCCACAAAGGCGTCGATATCTTCTTTGATAAGGGAAAGAAATTCTCCCGGCGCTGCTTCTTTGTGGCGGTTCAAAGACTCCAGCATCCGCTCTGTCCCAAAAAGCGTATTGTCCCCGTCCGTCGCCTCAGCCACCCCGTCCGTATAGACATACAGGCTGTCGCCGGGGCCGAGTTCCAACTCATACTCCCGGTAGCGGGCATCCTCCATGCCCGCCAGCACAAATCCGTGCTTATCCTTCACGAGTTCATAGTCCCCGCCATCCTTTCTCAGAGCCGGATACTCATGCCCCGCGTTGGCACAGGTGAGGCGGCCGGCAGAGATTTCCAGGATTCCCAGCCAGACGGTCACAAACATCTGCGCTTCGTTATTCTCACAGAGCTGGTTATTAACCTTCTCCAATACTGCCTTGGGAGAGAGGCCGGTCTGAGCGCAGTTTTTAAGAAGCGTTTTGGCAATGACCATAAAAAGGGCGGCCGGCACTCCTTTTCCGGATACGTCGGCGATCACTATCGCCAAATGATCATCATCCACCAGGAAAAAATCATAGAAATCTCCTCCTACTTCCTTCGCTGGGGTCATGGTAGCATAGATATCGAATTCCGGCCGTTCCGGAAACGCCGGAAAGATGCAGGGCAGCATCGAGGCCTGGATTTCAGTCGCCACGGAGAGCTCTGCCCCGATGCGCTCCTTTTCTGCAGTGACGGCCCTTAAGTCGTGCATATAGGCAGTGATATCGCGCATCATGGTATTGCAGGAATCTGCCAGAAGGGTTATCTCATCCCCCGTATCAATGTCCGTGATCTTTGGCTCTGGTATCTCTCCCGAATCCGCGGGCTGGGCCGCGAACTCCCTGACGTTTTCTGCCAATCTCTCCAGAGGGTCGACGATATTCCGCTCCACATACCACAGGAACACGATCGCCACGGCAAAAATAATATTGATCGCAAGGCCTACTATCTGATAGACATAGCGCCAATGGGTCAGCGTATCATCTCCTGTCTGGGAATGATAAGCCGTGAGGCCCACAAAGGCGATAAAAATGACGGCGAGCATCAAAAACCCGATGACCACCTTTGTCTTGATTGTAGTCTTTACTTCCCGGATATTTCTGAGCTGCTCTTTTTTATCAAAATTAAAGGGTTTTCCCACTGATGGAAACACCAGGACCATGGAAACTGCAAGCAGTGCCGGCGCTTTTATACTTTCCACCGGCGCTCCTCTCAAAAATGATATCCAGAACCATCCCAGGCCCAGGGCCGCCGCTGCAAAGAGCATACAGTCAAAACGAAGATAGCTCCCCTTTTTCCTGCGCTTTGCGCCAGGCACATAGTAGTCGGGATGAAAACGTTCCAAAAATATCAGGATGGGGACTCCCAACAGAACCGCAAAGTCAAAATTATTGAAAAACAGCAGCGCATAAGAGCTTCCGCTTCCGGAAAATCCTGCCGTTTCAAAAATCAGGGACAGCATCCCGGTCACCACCAGGGAATCCAGAAGGATCACATAAATGTACTTGAGTATCTTCCGCACACTGCCAAGTGTCGGGTAGAGGTCTTTTTCATCGACCCGAAAAGAATACCACAGCTTATAAGGCAGATAAGCATAAAAAAAATTAGCCAGGAATCCCATAATACACACAAAAGCATTGCTTCCGGAAATCATATCAGAGATCAGATTCCCGATCGCCGTACCGAACGCCGCGGCAGGGCCCCACATGAGTCCCAGCACCGGAGGTATCACATTTGCCGGCCGTATTTCCGTGATTCCGGGCATCAGAGAGAGCAGCTGCCGGAAGGGAAGGGCCACCGCAAAAAACAGCACGGCGGAAAGGACCAGCCGGAGCCAGTTCTTTTTGTCCCGGAGTGAATCCAAAATAACATTCAACCTCGTTCCCTCCTTTACAGTACGATGTGGAGATTATTAAAGCCGATGACTCGTTTATAGCTGAATTCCTTCGCCACTTTCTTTACCAGATAAATCCCCAGCCCTCCGATATCTCTTGATTCCGCGCCGGCCGTGATATCCGCGTCCTTTTTTGCCGTCGGATCGAACTGAACGGCGTCATCACGGATATTTAAGAGCACCTGCTCTCCAACTGCGATCCGGATATCGATGTAATGTTTTTTGCCGTCCTTGAACCCATATTTGATGATATTGACCGCAATTTCCTCGATGCAAAGCAGGATATAATACTGTTTTTTTCCGTCTATCCCGTTTTTATTGCAGAACGCTTCAATTTCTTCATTGAGTGCAACGATATTGGCCTCTTCGTTCAAGATCAGTGTCTGATAAATCCGATCCTCCGGGATTTCCGATGCCCGTATCTGAAGCAGACTGCCTTTCGTCACCAGGACAGCCGTCAGAAGTGTCAGCACCTCCGATAGGAGAAGAGAGGCCCAGACCCCATTTTCTGAAAGCCCGGCCCCATATACCAGCACCCAGATGAACAGAGCCGGAAATAAAAGGTTATCAAGCACCGTGAATATCAAGGACAGACCCGGTTTCCCCGTGGACCGGTAAAGGCTGTTTAAGAACGCCGCCGCTGAAGAAAACAGACAGGACAGGCCGATCATCCGAACTGCCGCCGTAACGTTCAGGGAAAACAGAAGGGACAGATACGGGGCCCCCGCACACAATAAAAGACAGAGGAGCACGGCTCCGCAGGCCAGGACGCGGCCGGCGGTTTTAGCCGTCAGGCGTATGCTTTTTACGTCCTGTTCTCCATAGTAGACACTGAACATGGGCTGAGCCGCATGATTCACGCTGTCATAAACCGCATAGATGAATGTGACCGCATATTTCACCACGCCGTATGCCGCAATCCCCGATGTCCCCGACACGTCCAGCAGGACGTTGTTGATGATGACCGTCAGAATCGTCTGAGCCAGAAAAATCATGCTTCCCGCAAAACCCGGCTGTGCGATTTCTTTCAGATTGCCCGCCCGGAAGCCTATCCGGAACCTCAGGACAGATCTTCCGCTCAAAAAATATCCCAGATAGAACAGGACACAAAGCCCATTGGAAATCACAGACGCCGCCGCGATACAGGAGACCGGAAGTTTCATCCCGCCGATGAACAGCCACAGCAGGATTAAATTTGAGAAAATGGAGATCAGGGTGCCCGCCATTGCGACTCCGGGATGGCTGTCATTTCGGATAAAGGCGTTCAGCACGCCGCAGAGCAGAAGGAACGGCATACCCATGAACAGGATCCGGACGTATTCTCCCGCCGCGTCCTGCTCGGAGAATGTCCGAGCGCCCAGAAGCGGAAGCAGAGAACCGCTCATTAAGACTCCAAAAATCAGAGCCAGAATGCCGAGGACCGCTGTGCCAAAAACCGCGGCCGTGAATATCCGTGAGGCTTCCTTTTTATCTCCCTGTCCCTGCCGGATGGAGACAGCGATTCCGCCGCCCACTCCGAAGAAATAAGTGATGATATTGGTGAAGATCATCACAGGCAGGGCCAGCCCCACCACATAGCTTCCTTTCCCGCCGAAAAACAGGCCGGCAAACAGAATATTCAGCAGGCTCATGACTGCCGTCCCCATCGTGGAGATTGCCGTGGGGATAAAAAAAGTTCGATATGTTTTTCGGATGATTTCCTGATATTCCATTCCTTTATTTATTTCCTTCCCAATGCTTTTTCCCTCAGCCGCTCTTCATTCGGATGCCGATTAAACGTAGCGCTGTCAAAATACAGATGATTCATTTCCATCCAGCGGTTTAAAAGACCCGTTTCCCTCTCCGTTCCGCCCAGTTCTTCATCCACACCGAAAAGATATGTCCTGTTCTGAAGCCGTCCCCTCTGCTCCCACAGCGTTCTGGCAGAAAGAAGCATCTCCGAGAACACCGGATCGATCATGCCGTAGGTCAGGCTGTCGGAGCTTTTGTCATAGAAGTTGAGGGGAAATCCCTGAGCCAGGAGAATCAGCTCTTTTCCACCGGGAAAGCGGTAAGCATCCGCCTGGTACAGCCGCGTCCTCTGTGCGCCGGCTAATAAATCAAACACCTCTTCAAACTCCACCTGCTTGGAAGAGGAGCTTGCCAGAAAAATCCGCCCCGACGTACCTCTCAGGAAGTATTCCAGCATTTCTTTTGTAAAGGAAGGTTTACCCACATTCCCCATCACAAGCATATCGTCGCGGAACTCTCCGTCCCAAAGGGTGAGGCCATCTTCTTTCGCTGTCTTCCGGATCTCCGCGTCCGTGTCATACACCTGCATATGGACATGATTCAGTGAAAGACAGCATGCCACACTCCGTCCGATGATCCCGTATCCTATCAGAAGGACATCGCGAAAGTCTATGAAACTTCCTTGCCGCCGGAGCATCCGCTTCAGCTCTCCCACCACCCGGTCGGCAACAAAATAGGACTCCACACGGACCTTGTACGCCGAGCGGGCCACGCTGACAGCCGGGTATAAAAGCTTCCCCTCTTTACTGGCGCGGGTCCCCGCGGTAGTCTGCTCCACACTCCCCAGGACGGAATCCACAAAGCGGGGATGCGCGGAAAGCCACTGGCTCAGCACCGGATAGTGGTATCCGCCGTCTTCCACGACCAGAAGCCGCCTTCCCTGCTCCAGCTGCTCCCGCACTTCATGCTCCAGGGCGAGGGCAATCATCCGCCGGACCGCGCGGAGGAATCCCGGAGGCTGTTCTTCTGCCTTCCGGTTATTCCGAAGCAGTATATAACCGGTATCTGTCTGTATGCCATGATACGCGCCGTAAGTGAGTCCTTCAGGCACACCTCTGTCATTATAGGGGACAGCCACAAACACCACCTGCCCGAATTCCTTTTTTAACTGTTCGGTGAAATAAAAGGAATTTTCCATGCAGTGGTTGATATGCAATACCACCGTATCTTCCGCTCTCTCTCGCTCTGAAAGCAGGGATTCCAGCAGGGGCATGACCGCATCGTTCATCGAATTTTCCTCCATACCGGCTCCAATGGCCACTCCGGCCGGCAATCAGTTTTCAATCGTCAGGATATCCGTGAATCCAGTGACCTCAAAGACTTCCATGATGGTGTCATTTACATGGCGTACCAGGAGCTTCCCCTGCTTGTTCATCTGCTTCTGCGCGCCCAGGATCACTCTGAGTCCCGCGGAAGAAAGATACACCAGTTTCTCCATATCCAGAATCAGGCAATCAACTCCGTCCATACTCTGTTTCAATTCCGCCTCCAGCTCCGGCGCCGTAGTCGTATCCAGGCGCCCTTCAAGAATGACGGTCAATTCGGATTCGATTTGAATTTTTGAAATAGTCATAATAAACTTCTCCTATCCTTCTTCATTTTTATGAAAGTCCAGCTTTGTGTCCACCCGGTTTTCCGGGCACCGGCAAATACTGGTATGGATATGCAGCTCCGTGCTTTTACGAAAGTCTGCGTATCTGCAGTACCAGCATTCCTTGATACCGCCCGCGTCTTTAGCGCGGGTCCAGTGTTTACAGCAGTAGTCTTCCGTAACGATCGGATATCCGTCATCCGTGACGCCTATAATCGTTCTCATCTGCCTGTCTTTCATAACGGTTCCTCCACCTTGGCCTTTCGTCCTGTGTAATTTCACTTTATCACAAACAGGGCAGAAGAATTCCCGCCTGGGAGAAACGGCATCCTGAAGAGGACAATTGACGGCATACCCGTTTTCATTCTGTTGTCAGCCCCAGCACGACGCGCAGCACAAAGATCTTCCCTTCCGGTCCGGCGAAATAGTAGCCATGATACTGCCCCGCGATATCTGCGACACTTTCCAGGCCCAGTCCATGATCATCCTCCAGTTTTCCGCTTTTTATCTTGCCTTCAGAATCATAAATGACCATGCCGTCAAAGCTGTTTTTTACTTCCAGGATCAAAAAGCCGCCCCTCACCCTCGCCAAAAGTTCGATAAACCGTTCTTCTTTATCTGAAAGGCGCTGACAGGCCTCCAGCGCGTTTTGCAGCGCATTGCCCAGTACTACGCTGAGATGACTGTCATGCACGGAGATCTCCGTCGGAATCTGTGCATCGCACCGGAACCGAATCCCCTCCGCCTCTGCCCGCTCCGCGTAATACCCCAGCAGAATCCCGGCAGTATAATTGGCACAGAGCGCCTGGCCTGAATGCTCCGAAATATTTTCCAGCAGACCGTCCAGATAGCTCTGCATATACTGAAGCTGGCCGCTTCGCAGGCATGATTCAAGTACCCGGAAATGATGGCGCATATCATGCTGCATCCGGCGGATCTTCTGCTGGTGTAGCGTCAGCGTTTTATAATACTGCTCCGATTTTCTCAGTTCTTCTGCTGTCCTTTCGGCCCGTCGTTTTGCCTCATCCGCCTCTCCGGCGGCCGCCATATGGAAAAAGGCCAAGGAATATCCGGATGCCAGAAGGATCAGGAACAAGACGACATTCAGATATTCTACAGGCTCTGCTCCTCCCTGATTCCCCCAGACATCAAACAAAAGCAGCATCAAAAAATATCCGGATCCCGCAAACACTGCAGCGCCCCGGGAATGGCGCCCAAATTGAAGAAGCCACCGCAAGACCGGCTTCCGAAGCTTTTTCCAGTAGATCCAGAGACATAAAAACGTATAGATAAAATAGAACATCATAAAACCAAAACGGGAAAAATGCGCCGGGCAGACGTCACATAACAGCAAAGCGGTATATTTCGCCATCAGGACTGCCGCATATAAGAAGGTATTTATAAAAAAGAAAGTGAACAGCCGCTGTCTGACTGGCACATTGAACAAATAAAGATAAGCAAATATCAGAAACAGGCCTGCCATTTCCACCGAACGGCTGCCAAAGAAGGGATGTAAAAAGCTGCTGAAAAGACACACAAATAAAATGCAGAGTACCCAGCAAAGAATCGTTTGGAGGTTCTTTCGTCTGGAATGGTAAAAGGTATGCGTCATACCAATGAAAAAACAGAGCACTCCGCCGCCTGCGACGGCGGCTCCAAGACCGTCAGACATCTGAGTCCCTCCTAAATCCGTGTCCGTTCCGCCTGAGACAAAATGTACTCAAAGTAATTATCCCGAATTGCTTTAGCGCCCCGCTGCCGGATTGGCACACGTGTTCCGGACTCCATGACAAAATCGTCAAGAGCCGCTTGCACCCGCTCCATATTGATGAGAAAGCTCTGGTGGCAACGCAGAAAACCATGGCTGGCCAATTCCTGCTCCACATCGTCCAGCTTGGCGTAGACCCGGTGCACTTCCTCGTTTTCAAGGTGTACCAGCAGCAGATTCCGATTGCTCTCAATATATTCAATCTCCCGGTATGGAATACGGACTCCGCGGCTTCCCTCCCGCACCATCAGGGTCTTTTGCCTTCCGCCATATTCTTCCCGCAAATAGCAGTCCAGCAGCCACTCCGCCTTTTGCGCTTTCAGAGGCTTCACCAAATATCCATAAGCGCGTACATCATAGCTCTCCAGGGCAAAATCGGGGGTAGTCGTCAAAAAAATAACCGCCGCCTGCCGGTCATATTCTCGCAGCTGCCTGGCGGTCTCAATTCCGGACATACCGGACATGAAAATATCCAGGAAAATAAGATCGAACCGGGAGCCTTCCGAAATATCATCGCAAAGAGATTCCCCTGTCGCATATTCGGTTATGGTATAGGGATACGGATTCTGAACGAAATAGGAGTTCAGAAAACAGCGGAGCGCCGAACGTTCCTCTTCGATATCATCGCATACCGCTATATAAAGCATCCGAAATCCCTCCCTTCCGATAATAAATTACCATAAATTCCCTTCCTGCGCGCTCAGTCGGGATAATTGACAAAATCCGTGGGATATTCGACATGAATTGCAGGATTTTTCACATTATAGCAAAAGAAATGGAAAATAGGAGAGACTCCGCATGAATGACGGAAATAGGGTACGAATGATATACCATTCCGTTGACGTATAGAATTTAGTATGTTAAATTAAGAACAAATTGGAAAAGCCTATCTTAGAAAAAAAGCACCATTGTGCAATGGCGCTTTCTCTCTTTATGGTTTCTTTTTATGGTGTATTTCCAGGCTGATGCCAAACAATATGAGCAGAACCGTAGCAGCGGCAGCAGCGATATATTTAAGCGTATGTCCCGCAAAAGGCTGGATTCCTGCGTTTTTCGCAGGAATCTGTGCATTGTCTCTGTCCTCCGAATCGGCCGCCTCTTCCCTGAGAGACGCCGTCTCGTCCTCCGCTTCCCGCTCTGCAACAGGTTCCGCGGATTCTTCCGCGGCAGCTTGGTTCCCGGAGGGCCAGCAGGGTACTGCTCCGGCCGTTTCCGCTGCCGGCAAGTCTTTCAGGGATATAGATACTGGAACTGTTTCCCGTTCCTTGTAGGATTCTGAGGCCGCCTCTTCCTCCGGGGGAGACGGAATGTCCGGCGCAGGAGAGACTTTGCTGTCTTCCGTCTCTGCCTTCCCCGGGCGGTCATGTTCCCCCTGTCCGCCTCCTCCGTGATCGCCGCTCTGATCCTCGTCCATGGTCCAGTTTCCTTCCCCATCCGGCGAAACTTTCATGATCTTCGTTTCACCGGCAAAAGCAGAGCCTGTCACTGTCAGCTTGCAATAGAGCGGAACAGGCGCTTCCTCGGGGACTGCGATCATCCTGTCGTCCTCATCATAGACGACGCCGGTGTCATATGCATCGTTGTATTCATACTCCGAGCTCCATAAAAGGCTCCCCTGATACCAGGTTTCTTTGTCAAAGGAAAAGGACCAGTTCACCTCCTTTGCACCGTTTGGCCAGGGAAAAGTAAAGGTAGGAATCAGCTCTCCGCCCCGGTTCTGCATCTTCACTGTAAAAGGCAGATCCTCCCGCAGGAGATGTACCGTGAGGATAGGCTCAGGCGTGCCTCCGGCAATCCTTATGTGTCCATCCTTAAAACGATCCTGGTCTTCTGCGCTCCATCCAGGGTTAAGCCCGTAGTGTCCGGAAACGGTAAAACTGTCCTCACCGCCGGCGATTCCCGCTTCATACTCTGCCCTATCCCATTCCAGGCCAAATTCCATTATCGTGCCCGCTTCTCCGGCAGATATGGTCAGGGTTCCAAGCGCCGGCAAAAATGCCTCGTTAAATCCGGTATCCGGACGGATATAGACATTCAGTTCATGGGGAAACATATAGCCGAAGCGGCTGCTGTACGGATTCTCGTAAATCTGTTCCTCGGGATCTTTAACTCGTACCACAACAAAGGTACGGCCTTCTGAACGAATCAGCCCCGCTTCATAAAGTTCCTGCTGCCACGTTTCCGGATAAAAGGGCTCACTATAAATCCCCGTGACCTCAAAGCTGCCGGCCCCGCTTTGAAGTCCTTTTACATAAGATGCTTCATCCCAGATGATTCTGAAATCCAGCCATTCCGTATCATAGGGACTTTCTTCCTGTATCAGGCAATCATATTTGGCCAAATACAAGGAAGAAAAGTCCGGAGGCGAATCCCGGTCTATCCAGATTGTCTGAATCTGCATGTCGGGACTGGGTTTATAGACTGTGACCAAATCCTCAGGGCGGATATGGACAATGATCTCTATGGCGCTCCCAGGTTTAATCTGGATTTCGCCAGAATCCCATCTGTCATGGGTCGTCTCATCCCACGCCTGAGACTCCGGATCCGGCGGCTTATATTCTCCATGAACAGAAAAAACCTTTTCTCCTCTGCTCAAGGCGCCCTCATATTCCGACTGATCCCATTCAACCGGGAAGAACAGAGGATCTTCCGATTCATCCCCGTTTAAGTACAGCCACCTAAACCAGCCCGCTTCGCTTTTAAAATCCTCGTAGCTGGCACCGGAAGGGAGGTACAGATCCTCCTTCGGCTCAATATCTTCATAATAACCTGTCAGTCCGCTGTCTGCCGCACATACCTGCGCCGCCGCGCCAAACAGCAACAGCGCACACAGCATAAGAAAGGCTCTGCAATGCGAAAAATCCATAAAAGACACTTCCTTTCCTCAGCTCCCGCTGCCGCCGCGCTGCTGATTTTTTCTCTGCTCCTGGCCCTCGCTTACAGGGCCGACAACAAATATACCGCCGGCCCTCCATATGGGGAAAACGGTGTGTTTGCCTTCTCCGAATCCGACCTCGGCCGTCCGTTATTTTTGATAGACGGATGGCTGCTGGACGGGCAGGAAGTCTTTATCGGGCAGTATTCCAATTTTTCCTATCTGTCCGAAAGGAATTCCCCCTTCGGAACGGGAACTTATACTCTCACCCTCCGGTATGAAGGCGCTCCCCGTATCCTTCTCCTGGAGATTCCTACTATCTTCACACAATATACCTTATATATAAACGGCGTCCCCGCAGTCACCGACGGGGACGGGACCCAGGCCGCCGTCCCGGTGGGCGGACCGGATACCCTGCTCACCTTGGAGACTGTAAACCAAGACCACTACTACAGCGGACTGACTTATCCTCCCGCCCTGGGAACCCCGGAGGAGATCAGCCGTCTGTTCTTCATCCGCACCTTATGTTATACCGCGGTCTGCTTTTCCGGACTGACCCTTGCTTTATTTTCCGCGGCGGTGTGGCTGTCCAAATACAGGGACAAGCTGTTCTTCCATTTCGGCCTTCTGTGCCTGGCTTTTTCCGTTTACTGCGCCCATCCCCTCATCTGGCAGGCAGGCGCTGCGGGCAGGCTCTGGTATGCGGCTGAGGATTCTTCCTGGCTTTTTGTGCTGGCTCAAGCCGTCCATCTGGCCGCTCTGTCGGCACACCTGGAACGGGAAAAATGGTACCGCCGGGCGCTGCGGCCGTTTCTCCTCGCCGCATGTCTTTTTACTGCGTTCTCCGTCCTGGTCCTCATACCCGCTGACGGCGGCTTCGTCAAATTCTACGGTTTCTTTACCGACTGGTACAAGCTTTTCGTCTGGGCCGTCCTGGCAGTCCTGACAGGCATCGGGCTTTATCGGAAAAATTCGGAATCTGCCGCTCTGATCATGGGGGCGGCCGCCGTTCTCGGAGTCAGTGTCCTGATTGATCTGTGGGATTCCAACATGTTTGAACCGATCCGCGGACTGTGGCAGAATGAGTACGCAGGCGTCCTCCTAGTTCTTTTGTTTGCCGTCATGATGGTCCGCCGTATTCTCTCCCTTTTGAGAGAAAGCAGGGAGCTCCAAACCGTATCTCTGCAATACCGGTTTGCGGCTGAGAGCGCAGCACAGATGCAGAAAAACGCCAGGCAAGTCAGGGCCATGAAGCATGAGCTGAATCATCATATCGAAGCATTATCCGCTCTCTGTAAAGAAGGAAGCCTTCCGCGTCTCGAAGAATACCTTCGTGTACTCCGAAATGAAAAGAACGCGCTCCCTTCCCTGTACTACTCCGGCCACTTTCTCATCAACGCCATGCTGTGCAGCTATCTGGAGCCGGCGCGCCAAAAAGGAATAAAGGTGGACTGCCTTGTCCTTGTGCCGGATCAACTGGCGTTTTCGGACGCAGAGCTCTGCACTCTGCTTTCCAATCTCCTGCAGAACGCCGTGGAAGCCTGTACTTCTCTTCCCCGCGAGGTGAAGCCATATATCCGCTTTGAAATGTCCCTGAACGGGAACCTGCTGTCCTTTCTCTGCGTCAACTCCGCCGGCCCCGGAAAAAGCTCCGGGCCGTTTCCCACTACGAAGCAGGACAGCCAAAATCACGGCCTTGGCCTGCCGGCGATAGCCCGCATCACGGAAAAGTACAGCGGCGCCATGAGCGCTGTGAAAGAGAACGGAACCTTTACGGTCCGCGGAATCTTGTCCCTGCCCAGCTCCGTCAGCTAAAATAGTCCAGCCATTTCTGCTGCGCCTCCGCATAGCTCCGCACCGCGATCGGAACCGTATTTCTGTCTTTCAGGATATAGTGATAGCGCTGGATCCCGGTGACCCATTCCAGATTGACAAGAAAGCTCCTGTGACTTCTGTAAAATTTTGTGGCGGGCAGCTGTTTTATGACGGCCGAGAGCGCCCCCGTGCCCGTGACGTCCCGGCCGGCACAGTGCACCACCAGCTCCCGGCGGAACACTTCAATATAGCAGATCTCCTTTAGGGGCACCATTTCCCTGCCTCCTTCCCCGATATCCAGGTTTAAAAACGGTTCTTCGCGCCAGCGGGACAAGCAGTGCTCCAATACCGGCATCAGGTTCTCTTTCGTCAAAGGTTTGAGCAGATAGCTCACCGGATAGGAACGGTATCCCTCCAGTGCATATTCCGCGCAGCTGGTGACAAATACCACGTCTGTCCCGTCGCCGTCCCGGTGCAGTTCCTCCGCCAGCTGAAGGCCCGAAGGCCCGTCCATCAGAATATCCAAAAGGATCAGATCCCATTCCGCCCCCTTTTCCCTGGCTCTCAGTAACTCTTCCGGAGACGCCGCATATTCCGTCCGGCAGGCTTCACCCAGCCTTTCCATTAAGCGGATGACTAAAGCTTCTGTCTTCTCCCGGTCAGCTTTATCATCGTCGCAGACCATAATACGGTACACAGTCTCACCTCACTTCGGATGCCGGCCTTCAAAGGCCGGCCACATCTGCGGGTTCTCCGCAGGCCTTCATAAAATGAGCGGCGCCGGGAGTATTTCCCAACGCCGCTTTTCTATGAAATCATTATATCCGGTTGGTAAAATAAAGTCAATAAAAATGTCGAAAGCAGGTTGTCCGATGATTTTAAATGTCTTATCGTAACAAGAGAAATTCGAAAATACTTCCATCCATCCAATCTTCCGCCAGTTACAAGAAAAATCCATTATTCTCTGATTATTTACCATTTGTAACAAAATTTTATAATCTTCTCTTGACAGCCTATACTGTACCTGCTATTATTACAATATAACTGTAATAAAAATATATACAGAACAGAGAGGGAAGCTCATGAAACGAATGCCGTTAGTTTTAACTCTTGCTATATGCTGTGCAGTACTGTTCGCCGCCTGTTCTTCAAAAAGCAAGCCGTCCGATGGGGAAGCCTACCACAAGATCACGGCGGAAGAAGCCAAGAAAATGCTCGATGAGGGCGGCGTCACCGTGGTGGACGTCCGCACGGCAGAGGAATACGCCGAAAAACATATTCCTGATGCCGTGCTGGTACCGGTGGAATCCATTGGAACGGAACCGCCTGAATTGCTGCCTGATAAGGATGCGGTACTCTTGATCCACTGCCGTACCGGTGTACGCAGTAAACAGGCATCAGACAAACTGGTGAAATTAGGCTACACGCAGATCTACGATTTCGGCGGAATTGTGGACTGGCCTTATGAAACTATTGGCGGCAGCGGCAAATAAACTGCTGATTCGCGGCAGTGGTATACGTCATTAGATATCACTGACACAGAGAGGAAGGCAATATGAACACACGAGAACGTGAAACCATGAAAATGAGAGGCAGTGCCGATGTCTCCTACCTCGGTGAGACTGTAGACCAGATGATCTGGGAATTTATGCGGCGGAAGAAAATCCCCGGCCTGACCCTTGCCATCGTACAGGCTCCGTACATTCCGCGAGTTGTAGGATACGGTCTTTCCGACGCGGGGCAGAAGCGTCTTGCCTCCGCCAACACCATGTGGCCATCCGGACCGATTTCTCAGGCGTTTGCCGCCGTGGCGGCAATGCAGCTATACGAAGACAGCAGACTGAATCTTTCGGACAATGTCGGCACATACATCCCAGATATCCCGAAAACGTGGCAAAAGATCACTCTTCTTCAGCTGCTGCGCCACGCGTCCGGCCTGCCGGATTACCGCAAAAGTGAAGCATGGGACCCGCACCAGGAATGGGAATTCAGCCGGCTCATAGAACTCGCCGCAGGCCGTCCCCTGACATTTGCTCCCGGAACGAATGTAGAGCAGAGCGCCACCAACTTTCTGCTGCTGACGGAAATCATTGAACGAGTGAGCGGAAAAACCTATCATGACTTCGTCACACAGCGCCAGATTGAATTTTTAGGACTGCGGCGCACGGGATTTGCGGAGGACCTGGATAAATTTGTCCACGAAGATGTTTCCCTCTCTGAAAATGTCCACCAGATCTTTAAAAAGAACGGAGCCTATATTGATCCCACCGAAACGGCTGCCAGTTATGGGCCGGACGGCAGGCTGATTCCCCGCGTCTCTTCTTCGGCACTTCGGGGATTCTCTGATATCTGGGCATCGGCGCAGGATATTTCCTTCTGGGACATCGGACTCGCAGGAGGCGTACTGATCCATGAGCCAGAGCACCGCTCGCTGATCTACGCCCCCTGGAAGCTCCCAAGCGGCGAGGAGGTTCCCGCCGTGGCCGGATGGCAGTTCTATAAGCACCGCGGACTCATGGATATCAAAGGCTCTGTCCCTGGATATTCCTCATTTTTAAGCCGTTTTACGCACCCGGATGAGCTGGTCTGCGTGACCCTGCTCGCAAACCGGGAGGGAGTAGATTTCACAAATCTCGGCCGAAGGATTGCCGGAGCCTTTGGCGACCTGCTCTCCACCAACTATGACGACAACAAATTATACCTGCTCGAGGGTCAGCTGCCGGTTCAGGAAACGGTCGGAAAGCTGGAAAAAGAATTGGCCGCTCGCGAGATTCCTCTATTCGCCAAGTTCGACCACGCCGAAAATGCAAAACAGGCGGGACTCTCCCTTCGTCCCACCACGGTCCTGGTCTTTGGTTCTCCCAAAGTTGGCACCGGCCTGATGCAGGCGGATCAGAGCGTCTCTCTGGAGCTGCCGCTCCGTATTTCCGTCTGGGAGGACGAAACGGGCAGCACCTGGCTTGCCTTTCCCCGCCTTGAACGTATGGCGGCGGACTACAGCCTGCAAAACCGCCCGGAAATAGAAAAAATGGAACTGCTCATGGAAACACTTGTCCGCAAAGCGGGCAGCATTTACTAATAAATAATAAAGGAGGCTGATAACATGAACGATTCGAAGAAATTAACCAATGAAGCCGGTGCGCCTGTCGCCGAAAATGAACATTCTCTGAGCGCGGGACCGCGGGGACCGGTAATGCTCCAGGATGTATGGCTGCTGGAAAAGCTGGCGCATTTCGACCGGGAGGTGATCCCTGAACGGCGGATGCACGCCAAGGGCTGGGGAGCTTATGGAAAATTTACCGTTACCCATGACATTACAAAGTACACCAAAGCAAAGCTTTTTTCAGAGATTGGTAAGGAGACTGAACTGTTCCTCCGCTTCTCTACCGTGGCCGGAGAACGCGGAGCCGCGGATGCAGAACGGGATATCCGCGGCGTAGCTGTGAAATTCTATACGGAGGAAGGCAATTGGGACTTGGTCGGCAACAACACCCCTACCTTCTTCCTGAGAGACGTACATAACTTCCCGGATCTGAACCGGGCGGTCAAGCGGGATCCCCGGACGGGGATGCGAAGCGCCCAGAACAACTGGGATTTCTGGACTCTTCTGCCAGAAACCTTTCATCAGACCACCATCGTCATGTCCGACCGCGGCATCCCGGACGGTTTTCGGCACATGCATTTCTATGGTGAGCACACGTTCTCGATGTACAATGCCAAAAATGAACGTGTATGGGTGAAATTCCACTTCCGCACCCAGCAGGGCATCAAAAACCTGACGGATGCCGAAGCGGCCGAGGTCTGTGCGACTGACCGTGAGAGCGCCGGCCGCGACCTCCTGGAGGCCATTGAACGCGGTGATTTCCCTAAATGGACCATGTACATTCAGGTAATGACCGAAGAACAGGCAAAAAAACATTATGAAAATCCCTTTGATATCACGAAGATCTGGAGGCACAAAGAATATCCGCTCATCGAGGTAGGTGAACTGGAGCTTAACCGCTGGCCTGAGAATTATTTCGCCGAGGTGGAGCAGGCGGCTTTTACCCCAGCCCATGTGGTCCCCGGCATCGGATTTTCACCGGATAAATTTCTGCAGGGAAGACTGTTCGTCTACGGCGACGCCCACCGCTACCGCTTAGGCGTCAACTCCAATCAGATCCCTGTCAACCAGGCAAAGCACGCGGCCGTTTTCGACTATCACCGGGACGGCGCCATGCGGGTGGACGGAAATTACGGCGCGGCTCCGGCTTACAGCCCCAACAGCGCGGGAGTCTGGGCCGCCCAGCCCGAGGTGATGGAGCCGCCGCTGGATCTTTCCGGCGCCATGTATGCCTATGATCCGGCCGACGATCCCACCGATGACTGCTTCCGGGCCGGCGGCGATCTGTGGCGCGTGCTCTCCGAGGATAAAAAGGCGCTTCTCATCGAGAACACCGCCCGGAATATCGCTCCTGTCACCGAAAATATCAAATACCGCCATGCCGTCCACTGCACATGGGCAGATCCGGAATACGGCGAACGCATGACAAGAGCCCTGGGTCTTTCCCCTGAACGGGTAAAGGAGCTCGCAAAAGGCGATCACAAAACACTCGTTCAGGCAACATTAAAACCGTGACTTTTCTACAGAATACAGAGTATAATCTATTTGTTTTAAGCCTTACTGATTATCTCCTGCACGCGGCCGACCTGTCCGTCCTCCAGCATGACCTTGATGCCATGGGGATGGAAACCATACCGCAAGGGATACACTTCTGCGTCCATGTATTCCTGAACTTCATCCTCCGAATGTTGATCTGCGTAAACGACTGCTCTTGTCTGAACTTCAATCAGATTATCCATTGCCTCCCGCAGGGCATTACATCCTCAGCCGATCCCAGATACAGCTTGCGGATATTTTCAATCTCCTCGTTCTGCATGTCATAACGGGCCTGAAAGAAAGAATCCTTAATTTTCTACGAGGAGGTGTGCGCGGAGGTCATGGGGACTAAGCAGAAGGAGCAGCTCAGGCATATGACCGGTTTCCATTTCAAGCGTCGCGAAATCCTCAATCTGCCGGAGGAACATCTGGCCGCCATCGAGAAGCACCTGGAAGGCCGGGTGAGAAATCTCCTGGCCATTCCCGCCCGCCGACGCCAAAGGCAGGAAAAAGTAAGGTAAAACCGTAGGTTACGTATCACTAAGTGAATTACATAACCTACGGTTTTATTTCTCCTATTTTCGTCTCTCTTTTATTTTATACTTGCTTTGAATATTTCCACGATTTCATCATGGGCCAACACTTTGAAACCGCCTTCCATGATAAGGGTGCTCTCGGCAAGGCTGTCGATCATATCCTCGGTAACGCCTAAATCTTTCGCGTTCATGACAAGACCAAGTTCGTTCATCCACTGTTCCATGCGATTGAGGCCCTCGGAGGCAATCTGATCCAGTGTTTTATTCGCGGACTCAACGTCCCACACGTTTACAGCGAACCGCACAAATTTAGCAAGGCCGAACCGGCAGATGTAACGGTAATACGCCATAGAAACCGCTGAGAGGGTCATGCCGTGAGTGGCGTCGGTATAAGCGCCCACCGCCTGTCCCAGCATATGCACCATCCAATCGGTGGTTTTTCCTTTTGCCACAAGGGTATTGAGCGCCCAGGCAGCCGTCCACATGAGGTTGCTGCGTGCTTCATAGTCGGTGGGGTTTTTGATGGCAATGCGGGATGAATGAATCACGGAACGCATCAGCCCCTCGCTGATGTAGTCGCTGGTGTTGTCGTCCTCACCAGAGAAGTACTGCTCGCAGATATGGTTGAAAATGTCATAGATGCCTGCCGCCATCTGGTATTTCGGCAGGGTAAAAGTAAAGGTGGGGTTGAGGATCGAAAATTTGGGGAATACATTCTCCCCGAAAACATGCCCAATTTTGAGTTTCTGTTCATGGTTTGTAATCACCGCGCCGCCGTTCATCTCAGAGCCGGTGCCCACCATGGTCAGCACGCAGCCGACAGGGATAATTTGGGTGTTGGGCGCCACGTCCTCCATACGAAGATAATACCTCTCCCACGGATCCTCCTCACAATAAGCGGAGACGGAAACCGCCTTGGCATAGTCGCATACCGAGCCGCCGCCCACAGCCAGAATAAAATCGACCGCATTTTCCTTTGCGATTTTGCAGCCCTCATAGAGCTTTTGCACTGTGGGATTGGGCATCACGCCGCCATCCTCAAACACGGTTTTGCCGCCCGCTTTCAAAATTTCCAGCACTTTGTCATAAATGCCGTTTTTCTTGATGGAGCCGCCGCCGTAGACAAGCTGCACGTTTTTTCCGTACTTTGGAAGCTCATCGTTGAGATAGTTGAGGGAATCTTCTCCAAAGTAGAGTTTGGTGGGGTTTGCATAGCTAAAGTTTCCTAACATGTCCGTTTCCTCCTGATAAAGATTTATTGGTTGAAATACTGCGCAATTTCTCGCATCCGCGCTTCCTGCTTTACATGGAAGGGGCAGCGGCTTTCGCAGTGGCCGCACCGGGCGCAATCACTCGCGTGAAGCGGCAGCTTTTGATAATGTCCCGCCGCCATCTCATCGCCGGCCAGCGCCAGATCGTAATATTTATTGATCAACCCCACGTCCAGTCCTTTGGGGCAGGGCTGACAGTGGTTGCAGTAGACGCAGATGCCGTCCGCGTCCTGTGGAGTAAATTCCCCAATGATGGAATAGTCGCGCTCCTCCGGCGTGGCTGTAAGGTACCCCAGCGCCGTCTGCAAATCCGCCATATTGCGCACGCCGGGCAGCACCGTCAGCACGGCGGGGCGGTCGAGCGCATACTGGAAACACTGCACATGGGTCAGCGCCCGCTTAAAAAGAGAGGTTTTCGCATCTAAAAGCTGGCCGCCCGCAAAGGGCTTCATCACGGAAATGCCCACGCCCATGCGCTCACACTCCCGATAGAGCGCCGCCCGCTCCGCCACCTCCCCGATGGCGTAGCTGCCCTTGCGGTAATCATAGGCGGGGTTGATGCTGAACATCATCATATCCACGAGACCAGTATCGAGGATGCGGCGGGCAACTTCCGGGTTGTGGGAAGAAAATCCAAGATGACGAATTTTCCCTTCATCCTTTAGCCCTTTCATGTAGTCCCAGAGGCCGCCGTTCATTACGACCTCCAGATCCTCCAAATCATCAGTGCAGTGGACAAAGCCGATATCGGTGTAATCGGTATTCAGATGATTCAGTTCCCACTCAAACTGCTCTTTAATTTCACTGAGCTTGCGCGTCCAACCGTATTTGCCGCCCTTATAGATGGCGCCGAAGTGCATCTGGGTGATGATTTCGTCTCGCCGGCCTGCAAACGCTTTGGCATAGGCCGCAAAGGGCGCACGCTCCGAGGGCGCCATATCAAAGTAGTTGACCCCGTTTTGCAGAGCGGCTTCCAGAACGGCGGTCATTTCCTGCTCTGTTCCGGTGATGCTGCTGCTTCCCAGGCCAATGACGCTGATTTGTTCTCCGCCATGCGGTAAAATGCGATATTCCATAAGTTCCTCCTACAAATGCTTGTTAAAGCGATTTCCCAAATTCGCGCAGCTCGCTGAGCTTTTCCTCTGACTTGTTTTGCTGATCAAACGCTGTGAAAACGCCCATATCCGTAAGCTTCAGATAGTCCAAAAAGGAATTCTGATATTCGTAGATCGCTCCGCCATATACATTGTCGCTGCCTGAGCTCAAAAACAAAGCTGCTTTCTTGAGGTTTTTCGGCTTATCCAGTGCGTAAATACGATTGATGGCACACTGGAGCTGGCCGGTAAAGCTGTGATAGTAAACCGGCGATGCCAGCACGATCATCTCAGCCGCCTCTAAAACCGGGTAAACCTCCTGCATATCATCCTGCTGAATACATTTGCCTTCACCTTTGGTGTGACAGTACTCGCAGGCAAGGCACCCTGCTATACTCTTTTGACAAACGGGCACCACCGTGATGTTGTGTCCGTTCTCTTTTGCGCCTTCTACAAAGGCTTCCACCATAGCGGCAGTGTTTCCGTTTGGGCGTGGACTGCCGTTCAAAACTAAAATATTCATGTATTCTCCTCCTATCGTACCATCGTAATTTCTGTTGGGCTCAGGGACGGGCATTTCGGTTTAGCATTGCGCCACAGCCCACTCTTCATATGCCAAAACGCCGTCTTTCAAACGGTCCAGTCCATCCAGCAGAACCGAGCGCGGACAGGCGATATTCATGCGCAGGAAATATTCGCCGCCCTTTCCATACTGGCTGCCCTGCGAAAGATACAGTCCTGTTTTTTCTCGAATAAACCGTGCCGCTTCGGAAACGGAGCCGAGCATTTTCGTACAGTCCAGCCACAAAAGGTAAGTGGCCTCAGACGGAACAGCCCTTACTCGTCCGATTTCCTTCTCTGCGTATGCTGCCGCCAGCAGCTTGTTCTCATGGAGATAGGTTCGCAGTTCGTCGAGCCAATCCGCCCCTCTGGTAAAGGCGGCCACTGCGGCGTCCACCGCAAAGGCATTCGGCTCGGCAACCTCGTCGGTATTGAATGCCCGCCAGACCTTGTGGCGCAGATGCCTGTTTGGAACGACTACAGCCGCTGTTTGCAGCCCCGCCAGGTTAAAGGCTTTTGTAGGGGCGATGCAGGTGACACTGTTCTCACGGCACGCATCAGAAACCGAAGCGAATGGAATGTATTCTTTTCCGGGAGCAGTCAGATCACAGTGGATCTCATCGGACACGACCGTCACATGATACCTTGCCGCCAGTTCGCCGATCCGCGCCAACGTATCCCAATCCCAAATCTTGCCCACCGGATTATGCGGGTTGCAGAGAATCATCAGCGTGGTTTGAGGGTCGGAGATCTTTTCCTCCAAATCGGCAAAGTCGATACGGTATTCCGTCCCATCGTACTTCAAAGGACTCTCCAGCACCTGACGGCCGTTGTTCACGATGGAGCTATGGAAGATGTTGTAAACCGGTGTCTGGATCAAAACCTTTTCCGCCGGTGTTGTCAGCTTGCGCACCATACTGGAGATGGCAGGGACAACGCCTGTGCAGAAGATCAGCCAATCTTTTTCCACGGAAAACCCATGCCGGCTTTGCCACCAGCCCATATAAGCCCGATACCAAGTATCGGGTACGACGGTATAACCGAAAACCCCATGCGCCGCCCGTGCTGCGACTGCCTCCCGGATTGCCGGAGCGGTTTCAAAATCCATATCTGCCACCCACATGGGCAGCTCGTTTTCCGCCACATCCCACTTCAGAGCGTTTGTATTCCTACGATTGACCGGTATATCAAATGCTGTCATAGTTGATTCCCTCCGTTCTCTTGGTTTCGTTCCGTTTCAAGGGGCGATGGAGAAAGTCACCTGCACATCTCCGCTTCCGAGCGCCTCCTCCCAACCGGACAGGTCATCAATTTTCCCCAGCCGTGTATAGCTCCACGAGTTAGAACCATAAAAGATAACAATTTGGTTGTCGTTGTACAGTACAATATCTCCGGCCTGTGTGGTGGTCTGGCTGTCGCTGGCGGGAAGGCTGGTTCCCAGAGAGCCTACTTTCTCAAAGCCGGAGTAATCACTCATCTGGATCACCACAGGCGCACTTTGCATCATCTCTATCAAAGCATCCACCGCGGCATTTTCCTCAAGCGTTGCCGTAAAGGTGCTGCTTCCAACTTGCACGTTCATTTTTAGTACCTCATTTTTTTCTGAAGATTCATTGTCTGCCGGCTCCGATGACGGCGTTTGCACAGAAGGCTGCGTGGAAGACTGTGTGGATGAGTCAGGCTCTTCCAAAGAAGACGGCGCAGAAGGCTCTGAGGATGGCGGATTCAGTGATGCGGATGTGTCTCCCACATCTGCGATTTCTGATGAAGAGGGAGCCGCGCTTTCTCCTGCAGAAGCCCCATTTTGTCCGTTGCTGCCGCAAGCCGCCAGAGAGAGTGCCAAAACCAGGCTGCATAGAGCGATCAAGATTCGTTTCATTTTTCCCTTCCTTTCTGACCAGTAACGGTTCGCAATCATTTTTAGAGGAGCAGCCGTAAAAACACAACAGCGCCAAACACAGTGAGAATTCCACCGAATACCTTGTTCATTTGGCGAAAGCTGCGGCTGCCTGTTTTTTTCCTGATGGCACAGGCTGCGGCGGATAGCGCTGTCCACCAGATATAGGTCCCAATGAACACACCGCACACCAAACCGGTTCCCTCAAGAAGCCCTGCCGTTCCTGAAATACCAAAATAGGAAAAGGCGAACAGGAAGGTAAGGATGGCTGCCGGGTTGGTAATTCCAATGGCGAAGGAGGACAGGAACATCTTCGCTCCTCGGGCTGCTTCTGCCTCTGTCACAACAGCTTCGGTTTTTTTTACTATCAGCCGGATTCCCATAATCAAAATGAGTCCGCCGCCGAGAAGGTTGATGATTGTCTGATGCTGTAAAAGGAAATCGGAGATCAGGGTCAGTCCAAAAGCCCCGACAATGGCATAGAGGCAGTCAGCCACAGAGGATCCAAGTCCTGTCAGCAGCCCGGCCCGAAATCCAAAGCTCCATGTGCGCTGCAATGTCATAGCGCCCACCGCACCGACCGGAATGCCAAACAGCAATCCGATCAAAATGCCTCTCAAAAAATAACCCGCCAATTCTCTCACCTCCCAGCGTATTGTTTGTACAAGTCTTAGATTTCTTGTTCTTTTCGCATCATAAAGAGGAGATAGTCCAGACAATCTATTTGCTTTTGGTCTTGATGGAGGTGATCCACCAGACAGCACCTGTGCTTCTCAAGCAGCTGGATTCCAGTCATCCGTTTTCCGCGCTGTAAATCTTCCAGAAAGGTCCGAATGGTATCTTCATCACAGCCTGCATCCTTCAGATTTTGAATGATGTCCTCCTCGCTTTGATACGCTTTCATTTTCTCATACCTCTTCATTAGGGTCTCCCTCTTTGTTTCCTGTAAATTTATTATAACTGTCGTCCGTTTCAATATCAAATACCTATATCAAATGGAAAACCATACCCTAAAGGCATAATCAAAGCACAAAAGAACCCTCGAAACTGGTCCGAGGGTAAATTCGCTGCTCCTTTTATGAAGCCTGAGAAATGTCTCTGCCAAAGTATTTTTCGGAAAGCTCAGACAGTACCCCCTCTTCGCCCAGTTCTGCCAACGCATTGTTGATCGCTTCCCGAAGCGCGGCGGTTTCTTCCCCCTTGCGCATGGGAATTCCAATCCGGTTGGCTTCCTCAGTCAGCACCGCGATCTTCAGTTCCGCCTCCGGGTGGGCTTTCATGTAATCATAATAGGTCATCTCCGCATTGAGCGTGGCGTCGATGCGGCCGCTGAGAAGCAGTTCAAAGGTTTGGTTCAAATCGTCCACGCCGGTCACTTCTGCACCATACTGTTCCGCCAGCTGCGCATAGGTGCTGGAGATGGTATTGGCGGTGTGTTTCCCCTGTAAATCTTCCAGCGTATTGATGTCGCTGTTCTGATTTGTGGTGATGACAGCGGTGCGGTTATAGGCATAGGGGTCGGAAAAATCATAGGTCTCCTGCCGCGCGGGATCGATATCTACACCATTGACCATGATGTCATAACGGCCCGCGGAAAGGCCCGCAAGAAGACCGTCCCATTCGCCCTCCACAAATGTGGCCTCTACACCCAGTTTTTCCGCAATGGCCTGCGCGACTTCCACATCGTAGCCGACCAGATTGTCGTCCTCATCGTGATAAGTCCAGGGCGCCCAGGTCCCTTCCATGGCCACAATGATGTCGCCCCGTTCCCGAATCTGGGCGAGCAAGTCGCCCTCTGCTGTCTGTGCGGAAGGGGCAGATGTATTATCTTGCTGCTGTGTGTTGTTCCCGGAGCAGCCGGTCAGGGCAAAAATGCCAAGCATGGCAACAGCCATAAACAATGCCAAAAAACGTCTCTTTTTCATGAATTTGTACTCCTTTTTATGGTTTGTAATCATTTCAACTTGTTAAGCCGGCACTCTCGTTAATTGTGCGGAGAAATTCCTTCGTTCGGGCTTCCTGCGGATTTTCAAAGAAAGTCCTTGAATCACCGGACTCTATGACAGCTCCGTTTTCCATAAAAACCACTTTATTGGATACGGTCCTGGCAAAGCTCATTTCATGGGTGACAACCAGCATGGTCATTCCCTCATCGGCAAGCTGCCGCATAACGGCCAGCACCTCGCCGGTCAATTCCGGATCCAACGCCGAGGTCGGCTCATCGAAATAGATGATCTCCGGGTTGGTGGCCAGTGCCCTTGCAATGGCTACGCGCTGCTGCTGTCCGCCGGAAAGCTGATTTGGGTAGTAATCGTACCGATCAGAAAGCCCTACCTTATCCAGCGCCTGTTTTCCAATCTCTACCGCTTGCTGCTTCGGCATCTTTCGTGCGACGACCAGTCCTTCCGTCACGTTTTGGAGAGCGGTCTTGTTGCGGAACAGGTTATAATTTTGAAAAACAAAAGCGGTTTTCTTTCGCAGTCCAGCAATTTCCTTTTTACTGATGGAATCAAACTCAAAACGTTCCCCGTCGAACACCAGCATACCCGCATCCGCCGTTTCCAGAAAGTTGATGCAGCGCAGCAGCGTGGTCTTGCCCGAACCGCTGGGACCGAGGATCGCCACCACATCGCCTTGATCGACATGGATATCCACACCGCCGAGTACTTCTGTCCCGTCAAAGGATTTTCGGATATTTTTGATCTCCAGCATATGATTAACCTCCCTGTTTGCCATGAGCATTAAGCTTCTTCTCTCCTATGCGCTGCAGCTTTGTCAGTACGGTGGAAAACAGCAGATAGATCAAACCGACCTCAATATATAACGCAAGCGGCTCATAGGTCCTCGCTACAATGCGCTGTGTCACCATGAACATTTCCGTCACCGTAATGTTAGCGGCGAGAGAGGTGTCCTTAACCATAGCGATTAACGAGTTGGACAAGGGCGGGAATGCGGTGCGCATTGCCTGAGGCAGAATAATCCGGCGCATGGTTTGCAGATAGGACATTCCGGCACAATACCCTGCCTCCAGCTGACCGGCAGGCACCGATTCCAGCGCAGCCCGAATGGTTTCTGCGCAGTAGGCCCCTTCGTTGACGGAGAATACGATGACTGCCGCCGGAAACGGGTCAATAACGATGCCTAGATTGGGAAGCCCATAGAAGATCACGAACAGCTGTACCAGCAGCGGTGTACCGCGGACCACCCAAATATAAAACCTGGCCACCTGTTTAAGGCCCTTGATATCGGCAAACTGTACCATGGCGGCGGCAATTGCAAGGATCAGTGCAAAAGTAAAGGAAATTACAGTCAGTGGGATCGTCATGGTGAGGCCGGGCAAAATGATTTTCCCGAAGGAATCGACCAATATATCCCACAATCGTTCGCTTATCATAGCTTTGCATATCCTCCCTTCTCATCCATTTTCCTGCCCTTATTTACTCGTCGGCGCTGATGTTGATTATCTTGTTGCCCCAGCCTTCGAGCACAGGATTCTCCTCAACGGCGGTGATGAATTCTTCTGTGGCGTCAAAATAGCCAACCGGTGTATATTCACCGGATACCTCAGCGTCCCCAAAGAACAGGACAATGCGGTTCGGTTCGGAATAGTAGACCGTTCCCGCCTGCTCTGCGGTCACATTTTCAGGGTTCGAGGGGATTTCATACCGGCTGGGGATGTCATAGTACTGCATAACTTCCCAGTTGTCATAATCATCATAATGGTAAATGGGAAGTCTCCAGTCGGCGGTTCCCACATGCCGGGCAATCGCGGCTGCCGTATCGTTGTCGTAGAGGTGCATCGTAAAGGATGCGCCGTTGTCACCAAACCGTACATAGAGTTCTGCTGCGGCTGCAGCCGTTTCCGAAGAAGAATCTCCGCGGTCATCGGTGCTGTCAGGTGTAGAGCTTGGGACGCTGCTCACCTCTGGCGTGGAGGAAGGAGAATCATCCCCCTCCGTTCCGTTCGTTTGACTGCAGCCGGCCAATATCATCACAAACACAAGAGATAAGGCGAGGAGAAGAGAAGGCCTTCTCAGCGTATTCTTTTTCATCGTAAGTTCCTTTCCTGCGCCTTTTGTATGGCACATCAGAGAGTTCAAAGTTTTTCATATCAAAGGAAGGCACCATTGCATACCTGCAGGACCTGGCCTTTTACATGACGGCCCATTTTGCTGGCGAGATACAGGCAGGCATACGCCTGATCAATCGGTTCGCATTCAGGGCCGGGGAAGTAGACGAAATGGCCGCTGTGCTCCAGCATTTTGGCGCCGCCGGGCTGCTCGCCGGCCCGGTTGGCCAGATGTGCTGGGGTCACGGTCGCGCCGGGCGCTACCGCATTGCAGCGGATATTGGTCTCGATCAGCCGCATGGCCACATTTTTTGTCAGTGTGTTGAGCGCGCCCTTGGTAGCGGTATAGCTTGCACCGCAGAAGGGGCGGGTGCCGTTCACCGAGGAGATGTTGATGATGACGCCCTCGTTCTTGGGCAGAAAATATTTCAGTCCCTCGCGGATATACCGCATAGGGCCGCCCAGATTGACATTCATGATGTGCTGCATCCACTCATCAGTGGTCTCGTCGATGATGGTCTGCTCTCCGATTCCGGCATTGTTGACGAGAATATCCACATCTCCAAAAGCCTTGATGGTTTCCTTAAACACCCGCACGGTATCTTCTGTGGAACCGGTATCCGCCGCCACACCGATGGCACGGTATCCCTTGTCTTTCAGATCATCGACAACCGCATCCAGCTTCTCCTGATGGCGGGCCGTCAGCACGACCGCCGCGCCCTCTTCGGCAAAAACCTCGGCAATGGTGCTGCCCATGCCATAACTGGCCCCGGTGATAATAGCGATTTTTCCTTGTAACATCTGCTGATCCATAATGGAATCCTCCTAAAATTTTTTATTGCGCTCGCTCCTCACTCCATAAAAAGAGGGAGGGGAACCTCTGCAATTCCTCCTGAATCGCAGAGTAGCAAATAGCTCCGCTGCCGCTCAGCTATTTTTTATTCTGTAATTAGGACGGTCAAATCCGTCCGCTTAATCTTACCCGCCGCAAGATAGGCAAAGCCCATAAACAGCAAGGTGACGAGCACCGCTGGGAAAAGGACAGAAACCACACCTGGATGGGATGCGAAATTACTGATGCCGGCAAACTTCATCACGCTGGAAACCAGCGGATCGGTGATTGCCGCCGCCAAAAGCACGCCTGCCAAAGAGCCAAGCAAAGCGACGATTCCAAAGCGTAAAGCAAAGGAGAAACGAAGCCGTCTGTCCAGGAAGCCAATGGCTTTGTAAATGCCGATATCCCGCTGCTCCGCCGAGAGGATCTTGCTGCCGGTCATCACGGTGACAATCAAGATAAAGAGCAGTACCATCCCATACAGAAAAGCTACCAGCGCCTGCATGGCTGAGATAATCCCGAACAGGCCGGGCCAGGTGTTTTCATGTACATGAACATCGCCGCCGAAGGCCGCGTCCAAAGCCCCGGTGATCGCCCCTTTTTGAGAAGGGTCGCTGAGAAAGTAATGATGACACCAGATCTGCGGGTCGTCGCGTCCGATTTTGAGGTACCCCTCCCGGCTCATCCCCACGTTGGCGCCCATGTCGTTGGCGCAGGAGTAGATGCCGGTCACCAGGTATTCGCCGCTGCCGCTGTCTCCCGTGACGGTGAGCGTATCGCCGATGGATACGTCTAAATCGGCGGCTGCAAACTCGGTCAGGACAATCTCGTGATCGGCAGTACTGGTCCTTCCCTCCAAAATGTGAAAGCGGTCCGGCTCAGAAATGACATTGGCGGTGTAGTCGATGCCGTTTACTGCCACGCCGGGCATGGCAAGCAGATAAGTATCGGTGATACTTGTATAGGAGAGCACAAGGTTCTGTGCCTCCTCATCCGTGTGCTGCCCGAACATTTGCACGCCGATGTCGTGGTCGGCAGGATTAAAAGCGTCCATCATACCCTTGCCGTCCGCTCCCAGCCAGGCGTCCATCCGCCCGATCATGGAGGCGAAGAACACCAGCAGGATGGCGACGATCAGAGCGCTCACATACTTCTTTTTCCCTGTGATTAGCTGCCGCACGGCGAGCGAAACGCTCAAATGCTTTCCGCTGATTGGGGCCGTCTTCCCCATAGGATGGGCGGGGCCCTCCGTCTCTCCGCGAATGGCTTTCATGGGGGTGACACGCCCAATTTTCCCTGTTTTTAAGACGATAAAGCCTGCAAGCAGCAGCAGAATGGCGGTAAAGGCACCCAGACATAGCCCCCAGGGGAGCCGGGCCGGAATCAAAACACCGGTTGTGGATAGGGTGACACTGCTTACCAGAAGACTGAGCGGTGCGGCCAAACCAAGCCCCAGCAGCATCCCCGGTAAAATGGGAGCGGCATATTGCATGAGCTGAACCAACCGGAGCTGCATACTGGTAAACCCGCAAGTTTTGAGAATGCCCATGTCCACATAGTCCGCCTCGATGGCGCCGGTGATGCTGTGCCCCAGCACGGCCAGTACCACAAGGAGCAGTACCGCCACAAAAGCTAGAAGCAGTCCGCTGAAAGCATTTTGCAAAATCAGCATAAACCCGGATATGGCCTGGTTGCTGTGGACAAATTCCGTGTAGGCAGGCAGGCTGGTATTTTCATTCAGGATTCCGTTGAGCTCCCCAGTGGTCAGCGTGCTGTCCGTCGTCTGGAAAATATGAAGCATCTGGCCGGGGCGGGCAAGCGCGTCAATCCCGGCGCCCACGGCTGTCTCGGTGATTGCCGCATAATCTTCCTCACCGATGAGGAAGCCTTTCATGCCGATCATCGAACTGCCCATAAAGGGATCCTCGTAGAAGCCCGCAATCGTGAGAGAAACCGTTTTGCCGTTACGGGCGATGGCAAAGTGGATTTCGTCCCCGATTCCCACGCCCATCATGGAGATGAGCGACGGCGAAATGTAGACTTCACCCGGCGCGATCTTTGGTGTGTCCGTCAGATAACCGGCAAGATCGCCGGTGAAGAACCGGTAACGGCTTTCCTGGGAAGTATAAAGAATGAGCTGCCCCTCACTGTCGGACTCCTGTTCATGAGCGGTATAATTGGAGAACACAATGTCCTGTGCTTCCACTCGCTCCACATCGGAAAGCGCCGTGATACCCTCTGTCAGGCTCTCGGTATCCGGCACACCGGACACCCAGGCAGTCAGATCCCCGAATCCCGCACGGTTCCGTTCGGAGCTGATATAGCTCCTCGAATTCATCCAAACCGTTAGTACGGTACCAAGAGATAAGGATATCAGCAGGATCAGGATGAAAATCCCGGTGAGGACGCCCCTGTGCTTTTGAATGCCTGCTTTTAACAAAGTTTTATATTCCATTTCAGTCCCCCCTTACCAGCGCAAAGAGGAAAGCCACTGTGTTGTCTGGGTTTCACGCTGCCTCGCATCAGCCGCGCTGTAAACGGGCAGCGTAAACTCATCGAGGATTTTGCCATCCTCCAGATAAAGAATCCGGTTGCCTCGAATCGCCGCACGCACATCATGGGTGACCATCAAAAGGCTCTGCCCGTCAGAATTCAGGGTTGACAGCAGGTTCAAAACCTCTTCGCTGTTGGATTTATTGAGCGCACCCGTGGGCTCGTCGGCAAAAATCAGTCCGGGACCTTGAATCATCGCCCGCGCAATGGCGGCACGCTGCGCCTCTCCGCCGGAGGTCTGCGACGGCAGACGATCCTTCGCACCATCCACATGCATCCGAGAGAGCAGTTCAGACGCTCTTTGCTGTACATCCCTTGGTCTGCCGCCGCCCACATATCCAGCCACCACGATATTTTCAAACAGAGTCAAATTGCTTACCAGGTGGGTCTGCTGAAAAACAAAGCCAAATTCCTTCGCCCGGATCCGGGCCATCTCCTTTTCCGTAAGGCCGCTGATCCTCTTGCCCCGGTATTCGATCTCTCCGCTTGTGATGCTGTCCATTCCGCTGAGCGCGTACAAAAGCGTTGATTTACCGGCACCGGACGCCCCCATGATCACTGTGAAATCCCCCTCATAAACTTCCATATTCACTTTGTTTAAGATCGGGATGGTTTCGCCGTTTTGTGCAAACGACTTGCAGATGTCCCTGCCCTGCAAAAGAACTTTTTTCATACCGCAGGCCTCTCTTCCTCGAACGAATTTACAATCAGGCGCTTTTTCCCCGTCTGTGGATCCGGCGTGATTTCATCCACGAACCGCACATAAAATTGCACATAGGAGAGCTTTTTTTCCTTTAGGATGCCGCTCATCTGCTCCAGCATCTCGCGGCGGATTTCATCTCTGGACGCTGCCGCAGAGGTTTCCGCCAGCATCTCAAAGGTATCCAAACTGGTCTGCTGAAATTGATAATCAAGCAGACCCTCTATGCAGAAGCCTTCAATGGCCAGGGGATGTAAAAACTCCCGATTTCCATTTCCGTCGGTAAACCACAAAACGTCTTCGTTTCTTCCCAGAAGCCCAACCGCTTTTGAAAAGGGATACCTGCTACTGCGGTCCGGCTTCTGCAGCGTCAGGTGATCCGAAATCTCATAGCGGATCAAGGGCTGCGCAAAGTTATAAAGAGAAGTCAGGTACATGTGCCCGTCCTCCGCCTCGATCACATTCATATCGTCAAACAAAACCATACCGTCTCTGGGATCGAGTTCCGCACCCAGAGCGAGAGATTCGCTTGCCCCGTAGAAATTCACAACCTCGGCATGGAAAGTCTTCTCCAGATAGTGCCGCAGGCTGCTTCCCAGCGGTTCCCCACAAGAGATCACCCGAAAGACCTTGCACTCCACTTCACCGCGTTCCACAAGCTCAGCAAGAATCTTAATGGCCGACGGATAACCGATGATCATATTTGGCTTAAACTCTTGAATGTGACCGATCCACTCCGCAAGCGGCGTTTTGATATCCAGATACATCTGCTTGGCGTGAACGCCGTCGATCCCGTCGCCCACCGCCATGGCGCCGCCGTAACGTCCATCCGTCGCCGCAAGATAGGCGATGCGGGGGCCGCGGGCCAGCAGCTTCAAGATTTGCAGCATGGACATGCCCCACAGCGCGCCCCGGATGATTCCCAGCAGCATATGACTCCACGCAGCGTCATCATATAGAAAATATCCCGGTTTTCCTGTGCTCCCGGAGGAATGCACCACATGGTATTTTCCTTTGAAGGGCTTGCGGTCCACCGCCTCCTCAGCGTCAAACCGCCGCATTTCCTCCTGGGTCAAGTCAGGAACTGTGACCAGCTCGTCAAAATGAGCGAGAAGTTCTGCTTTGGTGAGTACAGGAAATTGCGATAGCGGAGCTGTCTGAATACTCTGTTTGGTGATTCCCGCCGCCTCAAAGGCTTTGCGGTAGTAGCCGGACTGCTCATAGGCAAAGGCCAGCATATGGCGCAGTTTCTTTTGCTGTAATTCTGCCATCTCTTCACAGGTTTTCTTTTCGTTTTGCTTCAGGGTATACAGTTCCCACAACAGGTTTAAATAGTTCATTCGCTTCGCCTCCCTTATCCGATCTGAAACACATAGCAGTTCTCATAATTTTCACGGTGGTAATAGTGTGCTGTGCCGTTATTCAAATTGAAAACGGCGCTCCACTCGGTGGATTCAAATTCGCCAAAGTTGTCCTTGCTCACACTGTCCAGCGCGTCCCGGACCTCATGCATGCTCATTGTTCCCTTTTCAGAAAGGGCCTGTGTCAATATCTCAAACCGCTCATGAGACTGAGCCGTGCCGATCCCGTTTTTCTCGCCTTCAGCCAGATAAAAGTTCGTCACCACCGGCGTCTCGGTCACGATCATTTCATTGTTTACATATTCCACTACGACGCTGCGTCCAGTGGTATCCGCAAGCGCAAAATGGATCATCATTCCCATCGAGGCGTGCATATCGTACTGCTCCAGTAACCCCAGTGCCTCTTCCACATTTCCGGCCTTGTTCAGCAGCAGGCGGATGGCCGTGGTGGTGGTGATATCCGTCTTGTCCGTATTCTGATCAATGGTCGCGGAATCCTGGATCATGTTGACCGATACGGCAAGTCCGGCTTCGTTCATACCATCCAGCGGCGCGTAGAGAGCGGCCAGCGTCCGCACGTCATTAAGCTTCAGCACCGCGCCGACAGCGCCGCCGCTTTGGCTGATGAAATCCATATTCACCGTGGAAATGGAGGCGTAGCCCTCCTCGGGTTTGGATGAAACCACCAGTGCGTCGCAGTTCTGCCAGTCAAAATTACGTCCAAAGAGCTGGTCGCCTTCGGGACTCCCAACCGCGATGGTGCTGCATCCAAACAGGCTGCCCAAAATATCGAAATCCGCCAGCAGGTGGGAGGACAAAAACTCCACGACCTCCCCATCGGAGGACGCGCCGCCTGCGGCGAGAAACGCTTCAAACCCATCATCGCCCTCAAACCGTACCGCAGAGAATCCCTCCTCCAGCTTTGCTATTTCAGAGGTTAGTGCAATCGCTGTTTCCTCAGCTTCCGTTTCGCTTTCCGCCGCACTCCCTCCGCCACGGGATGGATCCGGTTGGTTATCATTTGAGCTGCTGCACCCGGTCACCAGCATGGCTATGGATAGACTCGCCATCAAAACGGCAAGAAATCTTTTTTTCATCCGACTTCACTCCTTTGTTATCCTTCAGCTTTGATTTTATTGTACCAGCACGCATCTGAAATAACAAATACTTATATCGGATGCCTATCTCTGCTTTACAAGCATAGATAAAATTGCTATACTGGGTTTAGTTGAAAGGAGGCAGTCTTTATGGAACTTCGCGTTTTACAGTATTACTTAGCCGTTACCAGAGAGCAAAGCATTTCCGGCGCTGCCGAATCGCTGCATCTCTCTCAGCCAACCCTTTCCCGCCAGTTAAAAGACATGGAGGAGGAACTGGGCAAACAGCTTTTCATCCGCAGCAACCGTAGGATTACACTGACGGAAGAGGGGATGATCCTGCGCAAGCGTGCGGAGGAAATTCTCGATCTGGTTGGGAAAACCGAACGGGAGATTGCCGCCTCCGATGATGTAATCGAAGGCGATGTCTACATTGGCGCCGCTGAAACAGATATTGTCCGTCTTTTCGGCAAAGCCGCACAGGAGCTCCAGACACAATATCCAAACATCCACTACCACATATCCAGCGGGAACATCGAGTTTGTACTGGAACAATTGGACAAAGGACTCATCGATCTGGGACTGATATATGGACCTGTTGATCCTCAAAAATATGAATCCAGAGAGATTCCGCTTCAAGACACATGGGGAGTATTGATGCGCACAGATTCTCCGCTTGCTCAGAAACAAACCATCACGCCGGAG
Source organism: Qiania dongpingensis (assembly GCF_014337195.1). Classification (NCBI taxonomy): domain Bacteria; kingdom Bacillati; phylum Bacillota; class Clostridia; order Lachnospirales; family Lachnospiraceae; genus Qiania; species Qiania dongpingensis. The sequence goes on along the minus strand of NZ_CP060634.1, from coordinate 2,736,290 downwards.
GATCTGTGGGATAAACCGCTGATCCTCTCCCGTCAGGCGGACCCTGAAGTCAAATGGCTGAAAAAGGACATTGCCAAGTTGAATGTGGTGGCCACCTATAATCTGGTATACAATGCCTCGCTTCTGGTGGACGAAGGGCTGGGATATGCCCTGAGCTTTGACAAGCTGATCTATACCGACGGAAATTGCAGTCTTTGCTTCCGGCCGCTGTCTCCCAAGCTGGAATCCACCGCAACCCTTGTATGGAAGCGGTATCAGGTATTCTCCAGGGCGGCGTCCAGGTTCCTGTTGAAAATGCAGGAGATAGTGCAATAGCAGACCAGCGCCGCTGCATGATTTGATTTATGGCTGACGAAAAGGGACAGCATTACAGCCACATAGCTGTAACGCTGTCCCTTATTACATACACCATTCTTATTACAGTATACCAAAGCTGATCTGATTGGCGTGGGACGTGCTGTTTTGCGTGATTCCCAATGGGCCGGACGTATTCCTCCTTAAAAGCTCTCAGCCCATGCCGCTCATGCCGGAGGTGGCAAACGGAATGATCTTCTTGCCGGTCAAGTCATATTGCTCCAGAAAGGTATTGATGATCGTAGGCGCTATATACCACCAGATGGGGAAACCCACAAACACATGGGTGTACTCCTGCATGTTCTCCACTTTATTGGCAACCGCCGGACGGAACGACTTGTCATTCATCTCTGCGCTGCTGCGGCTCATTTTATTTGTCCAGTCCAGATCTGCCTTATTACGCCGCTGGCGGAAAAATACGCGACTAAAGTTTTACTCATTTTTATTCCTCCGTTTCTATTGTTAGATACAAGTAACAGTCTCAGAAATCTCCTTGCGCTGGCTGTGGGATGCGAGCGGTTCGGCGCCCTCTGCCGCATATCCCAGGTCCAGCATCATCAGTACTTCTTCATTCTCTGGCAGGCCGAATTCTTTAGCCACCATGTCCGGGTCAAAGAAGTTGATCCAACAGCTGTCCACGCCCTCCGCTTTTGCTGCCAGCATCATGTGCGCTGCCACGATGGTGGCATCCTCAACGCCAGAATCCCGCTTTTCACCCGGATAAGTAAAGACGTTGTTTTTATCGAAGGCTACAACTAAGACTGTAACGGCACCATAGCGACATGGAGTCATCTTATCAATTTTGACAAGCCCTTTTTCGGACTGTACCACATAAATATGCTGTTCCTGCAGATTCTTTGCGGTTGGCGCAAGCCGCCCTGCTTCCAGAATGGCATCCAGCTGCGGTTTCTCTACCGGACGGCCGTCAAATTTTTTGCAGGAAAAACGCCCCCTGATCACCTCATAAAATTCCATTTTGATTTCCTCCTTTTTTAATTTTCTATATTCATTGGACTCTTTATTATATTGCTGTATCCTCACAATACACTATGATATATCATAAGCTGGTCAATACCGGGTTGTTGAGGTAACCATATACCCGTTTCACTTCGCTGATCTTTCTGGTATCCAGCATCGAAGGAGTTTCCATATCAAGGCCGCCGATTTTTTCTAAATCCTCTGCATCCAGTTCAAAATCCCAGATATCCAGATTCTCTGCCATGCGTTCTCTGTGAACGGATTTTGGGATGACAATCACATTCTGCTGTACATTCCAGCGCAAAATTACTTGTGCCGGTGTTTTGCCGTGCTTTTCTGCAATTTTCATTAACACCGGTTCCGTGAACATCCCTCTCAGACCCTCTGCAAAAGGCGCCCATGCCTGAGGCTGTACCCCAAGCTCCTTCATGATCTGCATATCTTCTGCTCGCTGATAGTGAGGGTGGCGCTCGATTTGGTTCACCTGAGGAATAACCTCCGCATTGTAACATAGATCCAGCAGGCGGTCTGGCATAAAATTACAGACGCCAATCGCTCTGATTTTCCCTTCCTTATATAATTCCTCCATGGCTCTCCAGGAACCGTAGTAATCCCCAAAGGGCATATGGATCAGATATAAATCCAGATACTCAAGTCCCAGTTTTTGCAGCGATTCTTCAAAAGCCTGCATGGTTTTTTCATATCCCATCTGCTGGATGTAAGCCTTTGTTGTGATAAACAGCTCCTTCCGGAGGACAAAGGATTTCTGGATTGCCCGACCTACCGCTTCCTCATTCTGGTAAGAGCTTGCCGTGTCAAGTAACCGGTATCCCGTTTCAATAGCATCTAATACCGTCTGTTCACAGACAGCGGGATCTGTCACCTGAAATACACCAAAGCCCTCCAGCGGAATTTCTATTCCATTATTCAATTTCACATAATTCACCATAAGTCTTTTTCTCCTATTCCTCATAAACCGAAAGCGTAATTGTACCGCTCAATTTTTCAATATCCTCCTTGCCGCAAAGAATCGTTTCAAGCTTTCTTTTCTCTGTGTTCTTTTTCTCTTCCCTATAGCCGTCAACAGCTTTGAAGCATAATGGGATAGAAAGATAAATAACCCCATCAGCGCCAGATAATCCAGATAAAACAGATGGACGCGTTCATTATAATCAAGAAAAACGAATTCAGACTGCAAAAACAGATAGGTCACAAAATCCCGGCCGACAAACGCGTAAATTCCATAAGCTGCAATCAGCAACCCAACCGCAAACAGGAGGGCGGACCGCACCCTGGAGGACTTCTGAACTTTAAGTCCTTTTCTGGCCATCCCAACAAACATACTCCAGTGCAGACCCAGATGCAGGCTCATCAACACAAATCCCCAGTACGCCCCCAGGATATGCAGCCGCCTGGCCAGAGACATCCCGCCCTCGATGGGCAGGAAAACAAATACATGGCGGGACATGACGATACTGCTGTACATGAGGGCCAGCATGGCAGAAAGAGTGAGAAGATTGACGCACAGACGAAAGATGCGCATGGGAGTATACTGCCCCCTGAAGAGCCCCTTGTACCAGTTCCGGTTCAGCAGGTGGTGTGCAATAAATAAGAGGAAGATTCCCGCTCCTGCCCATTCATGTGCCATATCCCCCCAAAACTGATAGCCCATCAAAAAAAGAAGGGCCGCCGTCATCCAGATATCAATGACGGTCTTGATTACAGCTTTTGGTTTCATGTGTTCACCCGCCTATTCTTTTACCCAGCTCATACGCCTCCTGGGGGAATTTTGTTCTTTTTGTCATGTCAGGGGTCCCGCAGCCGGTTCCCAGCACCATTCCCTGGTCCCGGAAATTCAGATAACTGCACAGGGTTTGATAATGGTTTTTGATATCCTTCATGGTCCAGTCATCCCCGTTCCACGCCGCCGCAAGAAGCACCGACTTCAGCCGCCTGGCAGTCAATGCCCCATTGAAGCTGTAAAACCGGTCGATGACCATTTTAAGCTGCGCAGAAAGGCCAAAATAGTAAAGCGGAGTCACAAACACCACTAAATCTGTTTCCATCAGGCTTTTTCGAATCAATGCCATATCATCTTTCTGGACGCACGGCCCGGACATGCCGCAGCCCTCGCATCCCAGACAGGGATGCAGGTCCGCATGGGCTGCGTCAAATACCGTGACCTGATGGCCGGCTTCTTTGACGCCGCGCATAAAATTCTCGGCCAACAGGTTGGAAGAGCCCTTCCGGTGCGGGCTGCTCTCGATTACAAATATCTTCATTCTATCACTCCCTTTCTCTATTTCAGAACAGGGCCAGCGGCTGCAGAGAATATGGTATCACTGCTGCCCCCGCCCCGGTATATGCGCAGGGATTCCTCCGCCGGGCCCGTAGGGTCTGTCTGTTCCCCGGGTTCGTAGGCGCCGTAATAGTCCCACACCCATTCGCTCACGTTTCCGTGCATATCATACAGGCCAAATTTATTCGGGAAGAAACTGCCAATCTCAACCGTTGTCTCCCTGTACTCTCCGGTGAAGCTGCTGGGATTGCTGCCTGTCACTTCTTCATACTCTGCCTGGGTCAGCTCGTACCGGCAGATATAGAAATCGCTTACTGCTACTTCGTGCTGCGCTTCATCCTCACCTCTCCAGGCCTCCGACTCCGGGCTTCCCATCAAAAAGGCCCCGCCCTCAATCAATATGAATTGTTCGGGAATCTCCGCCAATGTATTCTCTGTATGATCCGTTTCCGCCTGGCCGCAGGCCGCCAGCATAAATACCAGCAGCAGCGACAGGGCAAGTGTCAGCAATCGTTTCATATTCGGCACCTCCTTACTCTGTCAAGCCCAGCCCATTCAGCCATTGTGTTACAGCACTGCCGGGGGCAGATGCGGCGGAACTGCCAAGGTGCAGCCCATCCAGAACAACGGCATCCGGCTCCAGCGCCCTCATAGAATTGATCGTATCCGAAAGACCGCTTCCTCCGCTGGTGCAGAAAGGAGCGATGGTTTTTCCAGACAAATCATACTCATCAAAAAAGCTGTAAAGGATCATGGGCATATCTCCCCACCAGTTTGGGTAACCCACATAGATCACTTCATAATTCTCCCACCCGGTAATGCTGCCGGAAATAGCCGGCCGGGCATCATTCCTCTGCTCTTCCTGTGCGATATCCAGGAGGGTATCATAATCATCCGTATACGGCTCTTCCGGGATGAGTTCAAATAAGTCGGCGCCGGTCTGGCTTTGGATTTCACCGGCCAGGGTCTCTGTATTACCGGACCAGGAGAAATAGACGACCAGTGCTTTTCCTGTATCTTCCCCGGCGGGATCGTCTGACGCATCCTCTGTGGATTCCGCCGTCACTGCAGTATTTGAACTTTCTTCCTTTTCCGGGAGTTGGGTTTCATCTGAAATGCGGCTGTTGATCTGGGAAGACTCCTCTGATGGTCCCTCCAATGTTTGAGTGCCGGTGTTTCCACAAGCAGACAGGGTCAGCATCAGAACAGACAGTGCTAAAGCTAGTAATTTCTTCATACGTGATCATCTCCTATTTATTTGTTTTCTTTTCCGTTCAGGCCATAGGGCTTTCCCAGGACCAGGTTTCAAGCGCAACACACGGCATCTTCTTATTGCTCTCCATAAACTTACTCTCCTTTTTAATCAGCTTTTGACTCCTTATTGTTCTGGCTTCTTTGCGTTTTTCATTTTATACCGGAGATAATCCAGACGGTCCAGCTGCCTTTCTTTAAAATGAATCTCATCCAGCGCGCTGTCCCGCTTTCGGCTCAGCATGGACATCCGTTCCTCCTCCGTGGAGTCTCCCTCCAGCAACAGGCGCATGTAAGTCTCTACCTCTTCATTACTGAATCCTATATCATGCAGCGTCATAATCATACTCAGCCGCTGGATATCATCTTCGTCATACTGCCATGCCCCCATTACTTTTTTAACCGCACCGCACAGTCCCCAGCTCTCGTACTCTTTCAATACTTCCACAGGGATTTGATATCGTTCACTCGCTTCGTTGATTGTCATTTCTTCACCTCGTAACCAATATTTCAAAAAAAATAAAGGCGCCCCTCTCTGGAACACCTTTATTGTATCGTCTTATTTAGTTGATGTCTAATTCCTATATATCATTGTAAGATATGTTCTTAAAGCATGATCTCGCATATTCAATAAATGATGCAGTTGCTTTGGAGAATATCTGGTCTTTCTTCCACGCCAGCACCGTGCGGGATTCCACCGCAGGAAACAGGGGGATAAACCGGAGATTTTCATAGGTGCAGTTCAGCTGGATGCAGAGAACCACGCCCATGCCGCTCTCCACCAACATCGCCTCGTTGTACAATAGATTACCGGTTGCAACAACCTGCAGCTGACCATAGCGGTCTCCAAACCAGTTTCCAAAACTATTCAGGAAATCCCGTGACGCTGTGATTACAGGAATATCCATCAAATCCTCCAAAGTGATGCACTCTTTTTGGGCCAGTTCCGAATCGGTCCGTGCCAGGATCCCCCAGGTTTCTTTCTCCGGAATAGTGGCAAAATCATACTTACGGATATCCACCGGTTCCCCCATGACGCCCATATCCAAAAGGCCCCGTTCAATGTAGTCGCCTATGTTCTCTGCATTTCCACTGTAAATCCGAAACCGGACCAATGGATGCTTTTTCTGGAAGGAAGTCATCACCTGTGAGAAGATCCGCGTACTTCGGAATTCTCCGCTGCCTATCGTAATTTCACCGGCTAGATCCTTCTCATTGCGGATAAACTCCCGCCTTGTTTTCTCCGCAAGGGTGACCAGTTCCTGTGCCCTGCGTTTCAGAAGCATACCATCTTCGGTGAGATTGATTCTGTGATTGCTTCTGGTAAACAGCTTCACTCCCAGTTCCTCTTCCAGCTGCATCATCTGCCGGGAGAGAACGGGCTGCGTGACATGAAGCGACTGCGCTGCCCTTGTGATATTTTCTTCTCTGGCAATGGCCAGGAAATAATTCAAAACCCGTAGCTCCATTATCACCAGTCCTTTCCATATTCTGAACACAATTGTTTAGTCAAATAATAGCATACGGAAGCCTGTATTACAAGAAAACCCATAAGCGAGGGGCTTTAACATTCACATATTTCGGACGCCAAAAACCCGCAAAATCCCAGTAATACTGCGCCTTTGCGGGTTCTTTCCTTGTCAAAAATTTTACTCACCCAATATACATTGCATCTCCAAAGCTAAAGAACCGATACCTCTCCTTCACCGCCTCTTCATATGCCGCCAGCACATGTTCTCTGCCTGCCAGGGCGGACACCAGCATCAGAAGCGTTGACTGAGGAAGATGGAAATTGGTGATCAGCGCATCGATGCACTTGAACTTATAGCCCGGATATATGAAAATTTCCGTCCAGCCGCTCTTCGCGTCAATATGCCCGTTCTCGTCAGCCGCTGACTCCAGGGTCCGGCAGCTGGTGGTACCTACGGAGATCACTCTATGGCCGCCCTCCTTTGCCCGATTGATCTTCTCCGCTTCCTCCGGCTCTATGCGGAAGAATTCCGAATGCATGTGGTGATCCTGGACATTCTCCACCTTGACCGGCCGGAAGGTCCCAAGCCCCACATGGAGAGTAACGCTCGCGATTTCCACTCCTTTGGCCTTGATCTCCTCCAGCAGCTCCTTTGTGAAATGGAGGCCGGCCGTAGGCGCGGCGGCAGATCCGTCGTATTTGGCATACACCGTCTGATAACGGTTCTTATCCTTGAGCGGATGCGTGATATAAGGAGGCAGCGGCATCTGGCCCAATTCATCCAGTATCTCTTCAAATATCCCGTCATAGGAGAATTGGATAAGCCGGTTCCCTTCCTCAACTACCTCCACTACAGTCCCCTTCAGCAGACCATTTCCAAAAGAAAGCACCGTTCCAGTCTTAGCTTTCTTTCCCGGCTTCACCAAGGTTTCCCAGATATTATTTTCCTTTCGTTTCAGGAGCAGGACTTCAATCGTGGCCCCCGTATCCTCCTTGACGCCAAACAGACGGGCCGGAATTACCTTCGTATTATTGATGACAAGGCAGTCCCCGGGAATCAGATCATCCACAATATCGCGGAATATCTTGTGCCCGACGGTTCCCGTGCGCTTATCCAGAGTCATCAGCCGCGAAGAACTCCTGTCCTCCAGCGGATCCTGGGCAATGAGTTCCTCCGGCAGCTCGTAGTCAAAATCCTTTACATTCATGTTATCTCTCTCCCACTTGTGATGAAACCTCAGAAAAAGGGACGTCCCACACGTCCCTTTTCCATATGCCGCTGCGGTCATTTTACCATGGCCGTATCATACTTTCAAAATACCTTTGGGGGCTATTCGGACTCTGCAGGAGCCGCCGTAGTCAGATAACCGGCCCCGATATAGCAGGTCTCACCCTCATAGATGACCCGGCTCCAGCTGTCATTATAGCCTGTCCGCTTTATGGACTCGCCTGTCAGAAGGGAACCGGCTACCTCTCCATTGACATCCGGCGTCTTCCGGATACGCACGGTCTCTTTTGCATAGACTGTCTCATCTACTTCTGTAAAGCCGTCTCCCTGTGCCTGGCTTTCAGGGGCTGTCGCCGTAAGATAACCGGCGGCAACATAGCAGGTCTCACCATTAAACTCCACACGGCTCCAGCCGTCATTATAGCCGGTTCGATGAACCGACTGGCCTCCCGCCAGAGATCCGGCCACTTCCCCGTTGGCATCCGGTGTCTTTCTGACCTTGACATTTTCCTTCGCATAAACAGTCTCATCCACATCGGTAAACACACTATTATCGGCAGACGAGGACTCCGAAGAACCTGTCGTCTCCGATGAAGATTCCCCGTTGTTATCCTGTTCATTGCCATACAGTTTCGTCACCAGCGCGTTCAGCGCCTCGTCGCCGGCCATCGCTTCCGTCAGCTTATCATCCGTTTCCTTTAAAAGGGCCTTTACGTCTTCTCTAGTATTTACTTCCTCCATATAGGCGGCGATCTCATTATCCACGTCCTGATTGTAGATATAAATGTCCCCCGCGTCATTGGTACAGACATACAAACGAATCAGGCAGGGTGCCGGCGTCTCCACATTCAGGAATTTCATATCATAAGACACATAAACAATATAAGTACCGTCCACAAGACCGTTCAGTGTATAACATACCATGTTCTGGTAGCTCTCAACAAATTCTTTCTCAGCCTTCAGCTGCTCCTCCGAGATGGACTCTGTAGAATCCACAAGCTTTGCCAGGGCACTCACATCGCAGTTCTGGACCGCGGTAAAATAGGAATTTACCAGTGCATTGATCTCTGGATGCGCATCCTTTTCCAGCGTGCCTCCCTGTTCCGGTGAAGCACTGCTGCTTAAATCGATCACCGTGGTTTCTTTATCTTTTCCGTTCTTTTTTACTTTTCCCACAACTATGATCACTGTCACAACCACAAGAATAGCGACCAGCGCCAGGATGATATATTTTCCATATAATTGCAGAAACTCAACAAAGGGATTCCGTTTTTTTCTTCTTCGGCGGGAGCTCCCGCTTTTCTTCTGTTCGTCTGAGTCCGGTTTCTTCTGCCAAGATTTCAGTTCGTCCATTCAAAAGCCTCCTTTTCTGACAAGCAGCCGACAGGCCGCCATCTTGAGCATGTGTACATAATAGCAAAAAAACCATAAAAATGCAACAAACTCATAATTTTTTAATTTTTTTCATTTTTCACTTGCCCTTCTCTCGCAAATGAGTTAGAATATTCTTCGACGGACTTTTACATGCACCTGTAGCTCAGTGGATAGAGCAGTGGCCTCCGGAGCCACGTGCGGTGGTTCGATTCCACTCAGGTGCAGTCCTTCTTTTTTCAGCCGTTCGGCGCCGATTCCCTTTTAGAATTTGTCAATTGAAGATTTTGTTATCAGCAGTTATTTTGCAGCTGTTTTTTCTAATACTTCTGCATCCCTTATCCTGCCTGGTATCCTAACTATTCATTTCTTTTACGGAAACCCCGTTTCTTACACGGGTATTCCGCTTCTTTGGAGGTATTTTCTATGAACTATCCTGATTTTCTGTCTCAAATCCGTTGTCAGATGGAGCACCGCATGGACAGCCAGGCTTCTGTATCCATTCAGCCTGTACTGAAAAACAATGGCCTGCGTCTCGACGGCCTTCTTATTATGCAGCCGGGAGAAAACATCACTCCCACCATATATCTCAACGATTACTATGAGGAATATCTGAACGGCGCTTCCATGCAGGATATCCTCTCGGATATCGAATGCGTCTACGAAGCCCACCGCTGTCCCGCCAGTTTCGACGTGGCGCTGTTCCAGGACTTTGAACGGCTGAAAGGAAAGATTGCTTTCCGTCTTATAAACCGCGCCGCCAATAAAACGCTGCTGGAGGACCTTCCCTTCATTCCATTCTTGGATTTGGCTGTTGTCTTTTATTTCACTATAGAAAACGATTTTATCGGCAGCTCCACAGCACTTATCCATAAAAGGCATATGGAACTCTGGGAAACGTCCGCGGAAGAACTGTACCTTTTGGCATTTTCCAACACTCGCTCTCATTATGGCTGTGAAATACGTCCTATGGATCAGCTGATACGGGAGATTCTAGAACGTGACGGCAATTCTTTTCTGAAAAAAGACCCATCTGTTTACGACTGTCTGTCAGCCGGCATGGCAGACAATGCCCCGGAAAAAAAGCCGGCAAATCCCATGTATATCCTGACAAACCGCGAACGTGCCTTTGGCGCGGTCTGCCTGCTGTACGACGAGGTTCTGCAGAAATTTGCGAATGAACTAAACGACGATTTCTATGTTCTTCCCAGCTCTATACATGAAGTCATACTCCTTCCCTGCAAAAAAAGCCCGTCCCCGGATTCTCTTCAAAATATGGTCCGGGAGATCAATGAAACCGACGTCGCCCCTGATGAAGTCCTATCTGACCATATCTATGTCTACCGGGCGGCCGGCCGCCATCTGGGCCTTGTCCTCTTCTCCCATGAAAAAATGTGCTGCCATTAGCCGCTTTTAGAAAAAGTGCGGCAGAAATCCTTTGTCTCCTACCGCACAGTTCTATTTACCATATTCAGTTTACAGGTATCAGACCTTCTTTTACTTAGAAGGCTCTCCCGCTTTTTCCTGAGGGACATCCTTCAGACTCAGATTGATTCTTCCCATACGGTCGATTTCCAGTACCTTCACAGTCACTTCATCGCCGATGTTCACGACATCCTCCACCTTCTCCACACGCTTCTGAGAAAGCTTCGAAATATGAATCAGACCGTCCTTATTGGGAGCCAGCTCCACAAAAGCGCCGAAGTTCATGATCCGTACGACTTTTCCAGTGATAATTTCGCCGGCCTCCACGTCATTGACAATACGGTTGATGATCGTTATCGCTCTGTCGATCATTTCCTTGTCTGTACCGCACACGGAAACGGAACCGTCATCTTCGATGTCAATCTTCACACCAGTCTCTTCAATAATCCTGTTGATGACCTTGCCCTGCTTGCCGACCACATCACCAATCTTTGTGGGATCGATCTGAATCTGCAGAATTTTGGGCGCATATTTACCCACTTCATGTCTGGGCTCTGAAATCACAGGGTTCATAACCTCATCCAGAATATAATACCTGGCTTCCTTTGTCTTGGCGATGGCCTCCTCGATGATCGGCCTCGTGAGCCCATGGATCTTGATATCCATCTGGATGGCCGTGATGCCCTTATGCGTTCCCGCCACCTTGAAATCCATGTCGCCGAAGAAATCCTCCAGACCCTGGATATCCGTCAGTACAATGTAATCGTCATCTGTATCCCCGGTCACCAGACCGCAGGAGATGCCCGCAACCGCTCTCTTAATGGGTACGCCTGCCGCCATCAGCGACAGGGAAGACGCGCATACACTGGCCTGAGAAGTAGAACCATTGGACTCCATCGTCTCCGAAACCGTCCGAATCGCGTAAGGGAATTCCTCTTCCGAAGGAAGCACGGGAATCAAGGCTCTTTCTGCCAGCGCTCCATGGCCGATTTCACGGCGTCCCGGCCCTCTGCTGGGTTTCGTCTCGCCTACTGAGTAGGAAGGAAAATTGTAATGGTGCATATATCTCTTGGACGTCTCGTTGCCATCCAGCCCGTCTAACTTCTGGCGCTCAGAAAGCGGCGCAAGGGTACATGCGTTGAGAATCTGAGTCTGTCCACGGGTAAACATACCGGAACCGTGCACTCTGGGCAGGATATCCACCTCTGCCGCCAAAGGGCGAATCTGTGTGATCTGTCTGCCGTCGGGACGCTTGTGATCCTTAAGAATCATCTTGCGAACCGTCTTCTTCTGGTATTTATACAGGGCCTCTCCAATAAGGGGCACCCAGTCGGGATGCTCTTCCGCATAGCGTTCTTCCAGCTCGGCTTCCAGCTTTTTGATGTTTTCTTCTCTCACCTGCTTCACATCCGTAAAGACAGCGGCTTCCATAGCGTCAGAAGGAATTGCGGAAGTCATGTCATCCCACAGCTCTGAGGGAACTTCGCAGCTTTCATAGCTGTGCTTGGGCTTTCCGCACTCTGCTACGATTGTATCAATGAATTTGATGACTTCCTGATTCAGCGCGTGAGCCGCAAAGATCGCTTCAATCATCTTATCCTCCGGCACTTCATTGGCCCCAGCCTCTATCATGATGACCTTATCCCTGGTGGAAGCTACTGTAAGAGCCAGATCAGAAACCTGCTTCTGGGCAGCGGTGGGGTTGAAAATCAACTCTCCGTCGATCATGCCGACCAAAGTTGCTGCCGTAGGGCCGTCAAAGGGAATGTCCGAAATGGAAACTGCGATGGCAGAACCCAGCATAGCCGTGAGTTCAGGACTACATTCCGGATCCACCGACATGACCAAATTGTTCAGGGTGACGTCATTTCTGTAATCCTTGGGGAACAGAGGACGCATGGGACGATCGATCACCCGCGCTGTGAGGACTGAATTCTCAGAAGCTTTTCCTTCTCTTCTGTTAAATCCTCCGGGAATCTTTCCGACTGCATACATCTTTTCCTCGAATTCCACGCTCAGGGGGAAGAAGTCGATGCCCTCCCTGGGTTTGTCGGATGCGGTAGCCGTGGAAAGGACCACAGTGTCCCCATAATGCATGAACGCAGCGCCATTGGCCTGAGCCGCCACTCTGCCCACATCAACCGTCAGGGTTCTTCCGGCCAGTTCCATTGAAAAACTCTTATACATATGATATCTCCTTTTCTTTCTGAGACGGAAAACACCGAAACTACTGAGAAACACAGCTTCCCTGCACATAAGCTGCGCTTTTCAGTGGTCTCAATGTAAACTCCCGCCTGTTAATAGGTTTTGTCTTAAAAGAACAGGGTGGATTTCTCCACCCTGATGCTTTCAAAATCCACGATTATTTTCTGATTCCCAAACGAACGATCAAATTACGATATGCCTCGATGTCACTTCTCTTCAGATAATCCAGAAGGCCGCGTCTCTGACCTACCATTTTCAAAAGACCGCGTCTGGAATGATGATCCTTCTGATTTACTTTGAGATGTTCAGTCAGCTCTGTGATACGCTCTGTTAAGATCGCGATCTGAACCTCCGGTGAACCGGTATCGCCGGGTTTCCTTCCATAAGCTTCAATAATCTCTGCTTTCTTTTCCTTAGAAATCATTTCAATTTCCTCCTTATTCTTATTCACACCTGGCACCAGGCATCGGTTGGAGTATCCAGAAGCTGGGTGTCGGCGCATTTTTACACCATGCCAGTATAGCATACGTTTTACAAAAAGTAAACATGATTTTTATGCAAAGCGCTTGTTTTCCGTTACAATCCCGGCCGCTGTTCAAAAAAAGCAAGACTGTCCTCCGCGTCTCGTTTAAGCTGAGCCTTCAGCGCCGCCACGGAACTGAATTTTTCTTCTTTTCGAAGGTAGTGGAACAGCTGGACATCCAGGATCCTTCCATATACGTCTTTATCAAAACCGAAAATATAGGTTTCCACACCCTTCGGGTATTTTCCGGCTATGGTCGGTTTATATCCCACATTGGACACACTTTGGTAGACCGAACCGTCTATTTCCACCTTCGACACATATACGCCGTTGGGCGGAAGAAGCTTGTCCTCCACCGGAATCTGGTTAATGGTGGGCATGCCAAAGGTCCTCCCCAGGTGATTTCCGTGCACCACTTCACCCGTTACCGTATAGGGATATCCCAGCAGCTCATTCGCCCGCTCCACATTTCCCATCAAAAGCTCTCTTCTTATGAGCGTGCTGCTGATGATCTGTCCGTCTTCCGCAACTGCTTTTTCCATCACTTCCACTTCATATCCATGCCGGGGCGCAAGCTCCTTAAGAAGCGCCACATTTCCCCGCCTTTTGTATCCAAAGCAAAAGTCCGGTCCGGTTATGATCTTTTTCGCCTTCAATCCCTCAGCCAATACCTTTTCCACAAAATACTCCGGCTCCATATGGTGTACTTCCTCAGTAAAGGGATATTCTATCATAAGTTCAACGCCCAGTTTTTCCATATGAGCCCTTTTTTCCCGGTTTGTGAGCAGCACAGGCTGTGCCTCGCCGTCCACAAGATTCTTCGGAGGGCGAAGGAATGTAAAGACCACAGCCTGAAGCCCCTGTTCCCTGGCCAGGAACAATTCATTTATAAGCTTTTGATGCCCTCTGTGAATGCCGTCAAATTTCCCCAGGGTAACCGCAGAAGGCCGATCCGTAGAAATCTCCGTCCGTCCGGTGATCAGTTCCATTATCTTTCCTCCATTACTCCGTCGGGAACTGTGAAAAACAACTTCACAGGGCGGTACCGCCGAATAGCCTCGTCAAAGGAATAAATCCCCATGAACTGCCCGCGCCTGTCATACAGCCGAATCTTCTCTTCTGTCTTATTCTCTGTTTCCTCTCCGGTATCTGTTCCTGCTCTATCCTCTTCTTCTCTGTCAAGCTCCGACAGCTTCAAAGGATTTCCGTTATAAAGAAGCTTCTCCGTCCCTTCTGCCGCTCGGTAAGCTGGATACTCGGGGAACAGAGAATCTATGGAGATCAGCTTCTCCCCCAGCGCTCCCTCATCACGCAGAAGCTCTACCTGTGAAAGAGTCAGCGCATCTTCCAAACGAAAACCGGCGACCCTCACTCGGATCAGTGACTCCATACAGCCCCCGCATCCCAATTTCTTACCGATATCATGGCAGAGTGTACGGATATAAGTCCCTTTCGAACAAGTAACCGTCAATGTCACCCGGGGAAGTTCCATTTTTTCTATGGCGATCTCATGGATCGTCACCGGCCGCGCGGCTCTTTCTATTTCTTTTCCCTGTCTGGCAAACTCATACAGCTTCTTTCCGCCGACCTTCAGGGCAGAATACATCGGAGGCACCTGGGCATACGGCCCGATAAACCCCAGGACCGCTTCCCGGACACTTTCCTCATTCACATCTGCGGAAGACCTGGCGATTACCTGTCCCGTGACATCCTGAGTATCAGTCTCCATTCCAAGCAGAAGCACCGCCCGGTACGTCTTATCCTTGTCTGCCAAAAGTTCACAGACTTTTGTCCCTTTTCCCAGGCAGACCGGCAGAACGCCTTCCGCGTCCGGATCGAGAGTCCCTGTATGACCGATCTTTTTCTGTTTTAAAATTCCACGGAGCTTTGCCACCACATCGTGGGAGGTAAAGCCCCGCTCTTTATATATATTCAATAATCCATCCATAACTGATCTTCCCGCTTCCAGGCTATCTCAGGCCGGCGTCCATAAGCTGCATCTCTATACGCTCTGAAAGGTTATTTAACACATCATATACAGAGCCTGTCATCGTGCATCCGGCCGCCCTCACATGGCCGCCGCCGCCGAAAAACGCGGCAATCCGGCTCACATCTACTACGTTGTTCGAACGCATGCTGACCTTGAATTCCTGCGGTGCCGTTTCATATAAAAAGACAGCACATTCCACACCTTTGGTAATTCTCAGCTGGTCGATGATTCCGTCCAGTTCCTTAGTATCCACCTGATAAAAATCCAGGTCCTTCTGGCGCACCGCCGAATAAATACAGGTTCCGTCCATAAACAGCACACTTTCTGTCAAAGCCCTGCCTAAAATCTGATTCTGTTTATAAGTCTTCTCATAAAAAGTCCTGTCTATGATCTCGGAGAATGGAATTCCTTTCTCAATGAGCCGTCCTGCAATCTCCATAGTAGCTCTTGTAGTATTGGAGTGCTTGAACACCCCGGTATCGTGAACGATGCCCATATAAAGGCATTCTGCCACTTGTCTGTCCACATAAGCGTCATCCATCAGCATATAGAGAGCTTCACTGGTCGCGCTACATTCCGGACGCACATGCATGAGTCCGGCAAAACCGGTATTCGTCACATGATGATCAATGCAGACTGTTTTCCCCGCATGGTCAAAATAACCCGCGAAACCTCCCAACCGTTCTTTGTCACTGGCATCCAGCACAATACAAAGATCGTATACATTTCCGTCGGCTGTGTCATGACTTACAGTATCCGCTCCTTTTAAAAAGCTGAATGCCTCCGGAAAAGGTTCCAGGTACACCTGGACCTGAAGCTCCGGCGCCGACAGCTCCAGATAGTTCCGGAGTCCCAGGCAGGAGCCGACACAGTCTCCGTCCGGCCTTACGTGCCCGATGACAGCAACATTATTCACTTCGGTCAAGATCTCCTTAAGCTGTTCCATATCTGCTCCTTTCTATCCCTGTTTCGCTGTCTTCCCCGCGGCATTCTCAATCCTGCCGTTCCTCTTCCTCAGATCTTTCTTCGGGCTCTGTACTGCCGCCCATAACGTCATCGATCAGCTTCGACATGTGAACGCCGTATTCAATGGACTGATCCAGAATGAAGGTGATCTCCG
Source organism: Qiania dongpingensis (assembly GCF_014337195.1). Taxonomy (NCBI): domain Bacteria; kingdom Bacillati; phylum Bacillota; class Clostridia; order Lachnospirales; family Lachnospiraceae; genus Qiania; species Qiania dongpingensis. The sequence continues at coordinate 2,720,075 of NZ_CP060634.1, read as the reverse complement.
GCGTGTTTCTGAGATTTACAGATTTCGCCAGGGCCCTTCTGATATAGCCGACTGCGTTTTTCAGGCCCTGGATTGTCTCCTTTGCCGCCTCTTCGTCCCCCAGGACGCTGATATAAGCCTTACAGTACTTGAGGTCAGGCGCCACCTCCACCGCTACGACGGACGTCATAGGGTGGATCCTGGGGTCTTTTACCTCAGTCCTGATGATATTGCTCAGTTCTCTCTGCACTTCACTGTTGACACGGATATTCTTAATGCTGTTTTTACGCATAGTTCACCAATCCTTCCGGGATTACGGCTATCTGGGGACCTCCACCATGATGTAGGCCTCCACCATGTCGTCCTCCTTGATGTCATTGAATCCCTCGAATACGAGTCCGCATTCAAATCCTTTGGCCACTTCCTTCACGTCGTCCTTGAACCGCTTCAGGGATGCAAGGGGGCCTTCGAAGATCTGCTCTCCTTCGCGGCTGATCCTCACACTGCAGTTCCTCTGGAACTTGCCATCCATGACATATCCGCCTGCGATCGTCCCAACTCCTGATGCCTTGAAGGTCTGGCGTACAACGGCATGGCCGATGACCTGCTCCTCAAAGACAGGATCGAGCATCCCCTTCATGGCTGCTTCCACATCCTCGATTGCCTGATAGATCACCTTATAAAGGCGTACATCTACCTTTTCTCTTTCCGCGATAGACTTGGCCGTCGCATCCGGGCGTACATTAAAGCCGATGATGATCGCGTTGGAGGCAGACGCCAAAGACACGTCGGACTCATTGATGGCCCCCACACCGCCGTGAATGACCTTCACGACCACTTCTTCATTGGAAAGTTTCACAAGGCTCTGCTTCACCGCTTCCACGGAGCCCTGGACATCTGCTTTGATGATAATGCCCAGTTCTTTTACATTGCCCGCCTTGATCTGGCTGAACAGGTCATCCAGAGACAGCTTTGCTTTTGTATCATCCAGGAGCTTTTCTCTTCCCTCTGAAATGAAGGTTTCCGCAAAACTCCTTGCTTCCTTTTCTGACTCCGGCGCCACAAATATCTCCCCGGCGCTGGGTACGTCGTTCAAGCCCAGAATCTCTACCGGAGTAGAAGGGCCTGCCTCTTTCACTCGGCGTCCCTTATCATCCATCATGGCCCTCACTTTGCCGTAGCAGGAACCGGCCGCAATGGCATCTCCCACATGGAGCGTTCCCTTCTGAACCAGGATCGTAGCCACCGGGCCTTTTCCTTTATCCAGCTCTGCCTCAATAACAAGGCCTCTCGCACAGCGGCTGGGATTGGCTTTCAGCTCTTTCACTTCTGCTGTCAGAAGAATCATCTCAAGCAGGTTTTCAATCCCCTCTTTCGTATGGGCCGATACGGGCGCAAATATGGTACTTCCGCCCCAATCCTCCGGGACCAGCTCATACTCCGACAACTCCTGCTTCACCCGGTCGATGTTGGCGCTGGGTTTGTCAATCTTGTTAATGGCCACGATGATCTCCACGCCTGCCGCCTTTGCATGATTGATGGCCTCTACCGTCTGGGGCATGACACCGTCATCCGCCGCAACCACCAGGATTGCGATGTCCGTGGCCTGCGCGCCTCTCATTCTCATGGCAGTGAACGCCTCATGGCCGGGCGTATCTAAGAACGTTATCTTCTGTCCAGAGATTTCCACTACCGACGCACCAATATGCTGTGTAATCCCGCCTGCCTCTCTGGCGATGACATTCGTCTCCCGAATCGCGTCCAGCAGAGAAGTCTTGCCGTGGTCTACATGGCCCATTACACACACTACCGGAGATCTCGGAATCATACTGTCCGCGGGATCTTCTGTATCCTTTAAAAGCTCTTCTATGACATCAATCTTGATCTCCTTTTCACAAAGGACATCAAACTCCATGGCAATCTCTTCTGCCGTATCATAATCGATCTCCTGATTGATCGTAACTACTTTTCCCTGCAGGAACAGCTTTTTAACGATGACGGAAGGCTGCAGCTTCATCTTTTCCGCCAGCTCCTTAATCGTCAGGATCTCAGGAAGAACGATGGTCTTTACTACTTCTACTACCGGCTCTGTCTTCTGGTCAGGCACTTTAGCCAGAGACTTGACAGATGCCTTTCCTCCGCGCTTCCCGGACTTAAGCTCAAAATCGTCCACCTGCTTCTTGTCGTACTTATTACCGGCTCTGTTCCCTTGCTTTTGCTTTTGCTTGCCTGAATTCTTCTGGCTGCTGTCCAGCTGGGGAGCGGGAACGGAAAATCCGCCGCTTCTCCTGTTATCTCCCGGCTTCTGCCCGGGCCTTCTGTTATCTCTGTTAAACTGGCCCGGACGGTCTCCGCTTCTTTCCCCGCCGGCAGGCCTGCTGCCATTCCGGTCTCCAGCCGGTCTCCTGTTAGGATCGTAGGGACGCTGCTGGCCCTGGCGGTTTCCGCCGGTCCTGTCGCCGGTCGGCCTGCTCCCGTTCCGATCTCCTGACGGCCTTCTGTTCGCGTCATACGGACGGTCTCCCTGCGGACGGCGTTCCCTGTTATCCGAAAAGCTCCGTTCTCCAGCGGGACGGGCAGTCCTCTGCTGATCCGGGCGGCGGTTCTCTCCGCGCGAAGCAGGCGCTGTCTGGCGGCCTTCCGCAGAGGCAGGCGTCACTGCCTGGGCTCTCATCTGCGGCTTCTGTACGTCGGTTTGAGGCGCCGGCCTTCCTGTTCCTTCCGGTTTCTGTGGAGCAGACGCCGCAGAAGCTGCCGGTTTTATGGATGGCTTAGGTCCGACAGGCCTTGTGGACTGTCTCACCGGCTGACCGGAAGCCGCCGGACGCCCGGTCTGGCCGGGACGTCTCGTTCCGGGTCCTGCCGGTCTGGCTCCGGTACGGCTTCTTCCGGCCTGAGAACTATTCTGTGAACGGAATACTGCGGTAATCCGCTTCTTCGGTGCCGCTTCCGTTTCTGCCTTGGGTTCCTCCTGAGGCTCCGGTTTCGGTGAATACGCCCTTCTGACCATGTCGGCCTGCGCTTCATCGATCACGCTCAGAGGACTCTGGACGTTTACCCCGTTCGCCTGAAGTACGTCCAGTATATCCTTATTATTTTTATCTATTTCCTTCGCTAATTCATGGACTCTCATTTTTGCCATACTTACTACCTCCGTTTGATTACTCACTCTCTATCTGTTTTACCACAGCATCCCGGAAACCTGCGTCTGTCAGCGCCACGGAAGCCCGAAGCTCCCTGCCGATGGCAGAACCCAGGTCTTCTTTTTTACCCCAAAAGTACAAAGGAACTTTATAGTAAGTACACATATTCGTGAACATTTTCTTTGTATTATCCGACGCATCTTCTGCAACGATCACCAGTGTGGCTTTCATGGATTTGACAGCCTTTTCTGTCAGGAACTCGCCGCTGACCAGCCTGCCTGCCTTCATGGCCAGGCCTAAAAGGGATGCTACCCTATTTGCTCTCAATGGCTTCCAGCTCCTTTCTCAGTCTGTCGTACACTTCCGCGGATACCGGCATCTTAAAGGACCGTTCCAGCCCTCTGCCTTTCACGGCTTTTTCCAGGCACTCCCTGTTAAAACACAGATAAGCTCCCCGGCCGTTCTTCTTCCCGGTCGCATCCAGGACGATATCCCCCTCTGCTGTCTTAAGAATTCTGATCATATCCTTTTTATTCTTCATTTCGCCGCAGCCGACGCATTGTCTCTGTGGGTTTTTCTTTTTTACGCTCATGGAATCACGCTCCGTTATGAATTACTCCTGCGGCTCTGTCCCTTCCGGATAGTATCCGCCGTCTCCTTCTTCATATCCCTCTTCGTATCCGTCTTCATACTCGAACCCTTCATAGTTGTCGAATTCACCTTCCATCCCCTCTTCATATCCGATCTCCTCCAGGAGTCCGGATTCTCTTGCCTGAGTCTCGCTCTTAATATCTATCTTAAAGCCGGTCAGCCTTGCGGCCAGTCTTGCGTTCTGGCCCTCCTTGCCAATCGCAAGGGACAACTGATAGTCCGGCACGATTACCTGTGCGGTTTTCTCATCATCGTCAGCCACCACGCAGATGACCTTTGCGGGGCTCAGAGCGTTCTCGATCAGGAGCGCTGAGTTATCGCTCCAGTTGATGATGTCAATCTTCTCTCCGCGCAGCTCTTCCACCACGGCGTTTACCCTGGCGCCGTTAATACCAACGCAGGCGCCGACCGGATCCACATTGGGATCGTTGGAATGAACCGCCATTTTTGTCCTGGAACCTGCTTCTCTGGCAATACTCCTGATCTCCACGGTCCCGTCTTTCACTTCGGCCACTTCCGATTCAAACAGGCGCTTCACCAGCTCCGGGTGTGTCCTGGATACCAGGATCCTGGGACCCTTGGTCGTATCCTTCACTTCCAGGATATATACCTTGATTCTCTCTGTCGGCATAAAAGTCTCGCCCTTTACCTGCTCATTTTCATTCAGCATTGCATCTACTTTACCCAGATTAATGCTGACGTTCCGCCCAAGATACCGCTGGACGATGCCGGTCACGACTTCCTTTTCTTTTCCGTAATACTGATTGAACAGTACCTTTCTCTCCTCTTCGCGGATTTTCTGCAGAATCACGTTCTTTGCGTTCTGAGTGGCGATACGTCCAAATTCCTTGGATTTGATCTCCACCCGTGCGACGTCTCCTATGCCAAGATGGGGATCGATCTCCCTCGCTTCCTCCAAAGTGATCTGAAGAGCGGGGTCTTCTACGTTTTCCACCACCTCCCGTTCGGCGTATACGGAAAAGTTGCAGGTCTCTCTGTCTATGATCGCCTTTACATTATCCGCTTTCCCGAAATGGGTCTTACATGCCTGAATCAAAGAATTCTCGATGGCTTCTAAAAGAGTTTCCTTGCTGATATCTTTCTCTTTTTCCAAAAGCTCAAGGGCTTCCTTCAATTCCTTGTTTTCTTTCATTTATCTGTTTCCTCCTCTTCCTTTCCCTTCCGGGATGTATCCTCATACTCAGCCGAAATCAAATGCCAAACGAATCAATGCAATATCGGTTCTCTCAAAAACAATGGATTCCCCGTCCTCTTTTTCAATAGTTACCGAATGGTCATCATAGGATATCAGTATTCCTATAAATTCCTTCTCCTTATGGAAGGGACGGTACAGACGAATCTCTACCTCTTCTCCAATGCTTCTGGCAAAATCCTTTTCTTTTTTAAGGGGCCTGCCGAGTCCCGGTGAACTGACCTCCAGGATATAGCTGTCGGCGATATAGTCCTCTCTGTCCAGAATATCGCTGAGCGCACGGCTGACTGTCTCACAGTCATCCACCGCTATCCCGCCCGGCTTATCGATGTAGGCTCTCAGAAAACGGTTCCCGCCCTCTTTGACGAATTCCACATCCACCAGCTCAAACTGGTGAGATTCCACGATCGGAAGCAGCAGTTCCTCGGTACGTTTCTCAATGTCTTCTTTTCTTGTCAGCATTCTCTGACCCCTTTCTGCTGATTCTTGTGATATTCACAAAAAGCAGAGTTCTTTCTCTGCAAGCCAAAAACAAAGAGTGGACATCCGCCCACTCTTCATCCTGCTTTATTCATTATCATTAATACTATAGCACATTTTTCCATTCAATGCAAGCTCTTTATTATAGGGATATACTGTTTCTCGCCGCTTCCTCCTCAAAGAAAACCGTACGTCCGATCTGATGAGAGGATATCACGTACTGCCCCTCGCAGTTCCCATAGGTATCTATCTGAAAATTAAATCCGTCGTCTGTCTCTTCTATCTCCATGATCCGGCCCGAATGGACCAGACCATCCTCCGTGTAATATACCACCCGTCCGTTATCCGCCAATTCCATTCCACTTTCTCCTTTCATTTATCGCCTATTTTTTCCAGCAGCCGGAAATTCATCCCTTTTAGCCGGATTTTTATAATATCTTTATCCTTTCACAGCCGTTTTTAAAACAAATTTGTCTTATGTATAAGATGAGACAGGAGGAAATCCAATCCCATCCAGACGACTCGCTGGCAGCCGTAACCAAAATTTTTACGGCCTCCAGTCGGTCCTCTCCAACTGACATGGATAAACCTTAATTTTTCCATGTCAGATTCCAACAAAAATCCGCATGATATGCGATTTTTGCCTCCCTGCGTCCGGGAAAATCCTGCCAACGCCTTTGCGGCGCTCGCCTTACGATGGAATCGAATCATTCCCCCTGCTCCTCTTTCCGCACCGAGATAAGGCTTCCGCGTGTTTTGAAAACCATTGGCGCGGTCCACCGCAGCCCGCTGCCATTAGGCGCGCGGGCCGTATGGATATCCAATCCTTTTCTGGAATCTAAGAAATGAAATTTGTTCAGTATCGTGCGGCAGGGAGGGCACCGGCAGAAAGATTCCGGACCGGCTTAAAGGTGAGCGCCGCAGGGCAGAGGCCGGTGTTCCCCAGGCGGAGGGGGGCAGAAACGGAGACAGGAAATCATAAAGATTTCCTGCCGACATGTGAGCGATACTGCCGGAACGGGGATAAAGCGGTCCCTGCATCGCCAGCGAACCGAAATTGTGACAGTCCGGAACTTCTGCCGGTGTTTAACTGAAACTTGATCGGAGCTGGCTAAAAATGATTCCAAAAAGTATTTTGTTATATTAAACTAAAAGCCTTGTTTCTACGGGACATACTGCAATATCCACGTAGATACAAGGCTTTTCATAGTGGAAGCAATGGGGCTCGAACCCATGACCTCTCGCGTGTGAGGCGAACGCTCATCCCAGCTGAGCTATGCTTCCAGTGCTCTTCTATTTTATCACTTGAAATGAAATAGTCAATAGAAATCTGAAATTTTCTAAAATCCGCTGTCAAACGACATGTACTTAAAAGCAGGAAATTCGCATAATTTGTATATTGAGGCAAAATAAAAAAATAATGTAAAGTAAAAGGCACAGTAAACCTGATCGACGACGGGTTCCATGCCGATATGGTGGTGATCGGGGAGCCCACCAACCTGACCATCTGCCGCGGATGTGAGGGTATGCTGGAGGTCATCATTGAAGTCACCGGAGTCCCGGTTCATGCGTGCAATCCTGAGCTGGGCGTCAATGCCATCGAGGTCATGTATGAAATCATGTCGGAGATTAAAAAAATCCCGGTGGGAACCAGTGAAATATTAAACAAGGGAGCGATCAACTTCGGAGTGATTGAAGGCGGCTCAAGATCTTGTGTCCTTCCTGAGAAATGCACGCTTAAGGTCTCCAGATTCATTGTCGAAGGAGAAAACGGCGCTCAGTTCATGAAACAGATCGAAGCCATCCTGGAAGAAGTGAAGAAAAAAGACGAACGCATCCAGGCTACCGCCATCCTCGGCTATGATACCCTCGCCGGCGTCGTTCAAGACGGTGCGGAAGTGATCGAGATGTTAAAAGAAGCCGGCAGAGAGGTCACAGGAGAAGCCGCTCCTCTGACAGCCATGCGGGCCCATATGGACGCGGACTTCCTGATCAACAAAGCCGGTATTCCCACCGTGGCTTTCGGGCCCGGAGACTTGGACGCTTATAACGCAGGCGCCGAATGGGTCAATATCAGTGATGTCGTCACAGCTGTAAAGGTGTATATCACCGCCGTCATGAACTTGCTCGGATAATACTTAACCGCCCTTTTCGGCCACAAAAAAAATCCTGTGCCGAAAAGGGCGTTTATGTATTTTGTCATTCCCGGTCCTCCTGAAAGGAAATGCTGTGTCTGGAACACCACTGCCTGAGAGATGCCACCAGTTCTCCGTATTCATCGTAGATCAGTTCCTCCGGCACACCGCCAGAAGTGGTGCTGCCCAAATGGTATTCCTCCCGTTTCGCCTCTGATCGGACGGCCATTATTCTGTGGAAAGAAGTCCCGTTCCTTGACCTTCTAAAACCGACAGGCGTCATGGATATCCTTTTTATCTCTCTGGCTGGATAAGATGTTTCATCCACCCGCAGGCTGGAATCTGCCAGAACAATCCGCTCCGGCATTTTTTTCGAATACGTGAAGCAGCGAAAAGCCTGAAGGACCGGCAAGGGCACACAAAAAAGCAAAAAAATGACCAGTATCAAAAATACGGCATTTGCATCCATCGGCTTTTTATATAGGAGACAAAACCACAGGGCCGCTAAAACTGCCCCCGCGGCCGCGCAGCCAATTCCAATCTGCGCCGCTCGTCTGCGTTCCCTTTTCAGCAGTTTTTCTCTGGGTATCTGGAATTCCCGTTTGTCACACGCTTCATAGATATATTCCGCCGTCAGTTCTTCTGGAATCTTTTCAAAAGTCCCATCTTTTCTAAGCTTATTGATATCTTCCATCAAATCTGAAAAATCCAGCGCCTGAATGCCATAGCAGTTCAATACCTTATTATAATGCGGCCGAACCGGCACAAAAATCAGCCGGTTTGTTCCAGTGAATATACCGTTCAGGCGCTTTTTTTCCGTCACCGCCCAAAATCCGGTGTTCAGCGGATACTCCGCATATTTTCGGTTTCCTCTGCAGAACCTGAGTCCTGACGTACTCACTTCGATCCGGATCCTGCACCAGTAAAATGCCCAGAATGATGAGAGACTCAGTGTACAGGTCAGCCAGATACCCATACAGACTCCTTTGGCAAGAGCCAGATATTTAAGCCCATCCAAAAGGACATAAAATAGGAGGAATAAGAAAAATCCGATCAAAACCAGTTTTTTTGCAAATTCGGCCACTAGCAGTCCCGGCGCACTTTTATATATTTTCTTATCCGGAGCCGCGGCCTGCCATTCTGTACCGGCAGATTCTTCACAAAATCCAGCTTTTTCCGCAGCTCCATTCTGCTTTCGTATCAACTGAATCCCCATTATACAAAGCAGTGCCGTCAGGATCATAAAGATAAAAAGAATAGAAAAAAGCCGGAGCTCACTTTTATAAAATCCCCACTTCATCCACTCTGTGATCTGGTGTACTACCAAAAGAGCGGAAAGAAGAAATAAAACGGCTCCGGCCGCCGTCATCAAGATACCCACAATTTTTTTCATTCTGTATTTCCCCGCCTTTCTCCATCCTCAAAATAATCCATTCCTGTGCATGCGGTGATCCTGTTCACTGTCTCTTCCAGAATCTTTTCTGGTTCCGACTGGCTGCAGCCTGTCAGCCAACGTATACTCTGCCGCACGAAGTGCGCCTGCCCGGAGGGCATGAATTAAGGGATGCCCTTGGGTATGATACAAAATACTTTTTGGGATCATTTTAGCCGGCTCCGCTCAAGCTCCAGTTAAGCACCGGCAGAAGTTCCGAGCCGTCACGATTTCGGTTCGCTGGCGATGCAGGGGCCGCTTTATCCCCGCTCCGGCAGTATCGCTCACATGTCGGCGAAAAATCTTTATGATTTTCCGTCTCCGGTTCGCTCAGAAACGGAATCGGTATTTTTCGTTTCTGTCTTCCTCCGCCTGGGGAACACCGGCCGCTGCCCTGCGGCGCTCACCTTTAGGCCGGCCCGGAATCGTTCTGCCGGTGCCCGGCCTCCCGCACCTTTCAAGATACACACTATGCCCTTGATTCCAGAAAAGGATTGGATATCCATACGGCCCGCGCGCATAAAGCAGCGGGCCGCGGTGTCCGCTCCAATATCTTTCGGAACAAACAGAAGCTTATTTTGGTGCGGGAAGAGGAGCAGGAGGAACGATCCGATCCCATCGTAAGACGAGCGCCGCAAGGGCGTTAGCAGGATCTTCCCGGCCGCAGGGAGGTAAAAACCGAATTTCATGCAGGTTTTTATTGGAATCTGACATGGAAAAATTAAGGTTTATCCATGTCAGTTGGAAAGGACCGACTGGAGGCCGTAAAGATCCTGGTTACGGCTGCCAGCGAGCCGCCTGGATGGAATCGGATTTCCTCCTGTCTCATCTGGTTATAAAGGTAAGTTTGTTTTAAAGGTATTCAAAGGTATACCCAAGGGCATCCCTTAATTCATGCCCTCCGGGCAGGCGCACTTCGTGCGGCAGAGTATACCCAAGGGCACTCTTTAATCCATACCGTTCGGGCAGGCGCACTTCGCGCGGCAGATTATACTTTACCTCAGCCCTGGTCCGTCCTTTCCTGACAGCTTTGCTGACAAACAGCGGATAAACCTTTCGCAGAAAGCCTGTACGAGTGTGTCACGGTTCTCATGGAGCGTTTATTTCAAAGAATATACTTCCTATGAAATAAAAAAACTCAGCACCTTGCTGAGAATTTTCGAATGTAACTTTTAATAGCCTGTAGGGGAATCGAACCCCTGTTTCCGCCGTGAGAGGGCGGCGTCTTAACCGCTTGACCAACAGGCCATATCATCAGTATCCTAGGGAAAATCGAGGCGACAAGATTCGAACTTGCGGCCTCCGCGTCCCGAACGCGGCGCTCTACCAAACTGAGCCACGCCTCGATACCTATGTGAGTATATCCTAAATTATATGAATTGTCAAGAAAATAATTGCAATTTCTTTAAAAATTATTTTCGGTTTTATATGATAATTTATTTCATCAGTTTCTGGATCGTTTTACACAACTCGTCCACAGACGCCTCTTTCCCGTCCCGAATGTCCTCTACCACACAGGTTTTGATATGGTTGGACAAAAGCGTTCTGTTAAAGGCGTTGAGCGCAGAGCTCACCGCCTGCACCTGCGTCAGAATATCCACGCAATACCGCTCTTCTTCCACCATGGACCGGATTCCGCGAATCTGCCCCTCCATCCGGTTCAAACGGTGAATCAAATCCTTATATTCTTTTTCATCACGGTGCTTCATCTTTCCGCAATTGCAGCATTCTTTTTTACAATCCATGGAAAACCTCCTGTATTCCGGCCCTGTTTTCGTATCTCATCCATCATACCACAAACCTGTTTTTCCGTAAAGGCAAAGCCTGGCGCCGATGTGTATCGGCGCTATAGATCAAAGAGCGACAGTTGATTGCTCTTCGGAAGATCCCCGAAGATACCCATATCCGCCATCAGATCAATGGTAGTCTTCGGCACCTTCGTCTTCTGCCAGAAGTCTTCCAGAGATAAGAACCGCTCTCCTTTCTCCACCGCTTCCACCACGGCATCGGCAGCCTTACCCCCCAGCCCGTCAATGGAGCTTAAAGACGGCATCAGTTTCCCGTCGACAATCTGGAATTTGTCCGCCTTCGCCCGGTAAATGTCAATGGGCATGAATTCAAATCCTCTGGCATACATTTCCTGGACGATCCGCATGTCGCGGAGGGTATCCTGCTCCTTCTTAGAAAGAGTATCCGAGCGATTTTTATAATCCTGCAGGTAATATTCCAGCTTGTCCCGCCCCTGGCACATAATCTCATAAGAGAATCCGGATGCTCGGATACTGAAAAACGCCGCATAGTACGCCAGCGGATAAAACACCTTACAGTACGCGATCCGCCAGGCCATCATGACATAAGCCGCCGCATGCGCCTTAGGGAACATGTATTTGATCTTCTTACAGGAGCCTATATACCAGTCGGGCACCCCCGCCTCCTTCATGGCCTTTTCCCACTCCGGCTTAAGGCCCTTGCCCTTTCGGACGGCTTCCATGATGGTAAAAGAAAGGCTCTTATCCATCCCCATATGAATCAGATAGATCATGATATCATCACGGGTACAGATAGCAGTCTGAATCGTCGCCTGTCCGCTGAGGATCAGATCCTGCGCGTTCCCAAGCCAGACGTCCGTGCCATGGGAAAGGCCGGAGATCCGGACCAGGTCGGAAAAGCAGGTCGGCTTTGCGTCAATAAGCATCTGCATGGCAAAATCTGTCCCAAACTCAGGGATTCCCAGCGCTCCCAGCTTACAGCCGCCGATATCCTCCGGCTTTATTTTGAGGGCGCTGGTATTCTGAAAGAGACTCATAACTTCCTTACAATCAAGCGGAATTTCCTTCGCGTCCAGTCCCGTCAGGTCCTCCAGCATGCGGATCATGGTAGGATCGTCGTGTCCAAGAATGTCCAGCTTGAGCAGGTTATGATCGATGGAATGATAGTCAAAATGTGTGGTGACAATATCCGTGGTCATATCATTGGCCGGATGCTGGATTGGCGTGAAGGAATTGATTTCTTCTCCATGAGGCATGACCACGATGCCTCCGGGATGCTGCCCTGTCGTCCTTCTGACGCCCACGCAGCCCAAAACGATCCTGTTGATCTCCGCGTTTCTCTTTCTGGTCCCCCGCTCTTCAAAATATTTCTTTACATAGCCGAAAGCCGTCTTATCCGCCAGAGTGCCGATGGTGCCCGCCCGGAAGGTATGACCCTTCCCGAATATCACTTCCGTATAGGCATGGGCCTTGCTCTGATAATCACCGGAGAAGTTCAGGTCGATATCCGGCTCCTTATCTCCTTTAAATCCCAGGAACGTTTCAAAGGGGATATCAAATCCGTTTTTCTTAAGGGGCCTTCCGCAGACGGGACAATCCTTGTCAGGCATGTCGCATCCTGCACCGCCGCTGAATTTTTTCACATCCTCTGAATCAAATTCACTGTAGTGGCAGTTTTCACAATAATAGTGAGGGGAAAGAGGATTCACCTCCGTGATTCCCGACATGGTAGCCACAAAGGAGGAGCCAACAGAGCCACGGGAGCCGACCAGATAGCCGTCTTCGTTGGATTTCCACACCAGCTTCTGCGCGATGATATACATAACGGCGAAGCCGTTGGTGATGATGGAATGGAGCTCCCTCTCCAGACGCTCCTCCACCACCTCCGGCAGCGGGCTCCCATAAATGGACTTCGCCTTATCATAGCACATGGTACGAAGCTCCACGTCGGAATTCTCGATGACAGGAGGGCACTTGTCCGGCCTCACTGGAGCAATCCTCTCACACATATCGGCAATTTTATTGCTGTTGGTCACCACAATCTCGTAGGCTTTCTCCGGGCTCAGATAAGCGAATTCCTTAAGCATCTCCTCCGTTGTCCGCAGATATAGGGGCGCCTGGTTGTCGCAGTCTGAAAATCCCTGGCCCGCCATGATGATCCTCCGGTAGATCTCGTCCTCAGGGTTCAGAAAATGTACGTCGCAGGTGGCGACCACCGGTTTCTTAAACTGCTCTCCCAGTTCAATGATCTTAAGATTCAGATTCTGCAGATCTTCCTCGCTCTTAATCCCGTGTTTGCCTTCCCTCAGCATAAAAGCATTATTGGCAATGGGCTGGACCTCCAGATAATCGTAAAATTTCACCAGGCGCGCCAGCTCCTCGTCGGGCGCCCCTCCCAGGACCGCCTGAAACAGCTCTCCCGCTTCACAGGCCGAGCCGATAATCAGGCCCTCCCTATGCTTTGCAAGCTCACTTTTTGGAATTCTGGGCCTTCTGGCAAAATAGGTCAGATGAGACATGGAAATGAGCTTATACAGGTTCACGCGCCCCGTATCGTTCTTGGCCAGGATAATCACATGATAGGTGGGCATTTTCCGGATATTGTCCACGGACATACTGCCCAGCTCATTTACTCCGTCTAAAGTCTCCACATTTTTCTTACGGAGCTTTTCCACAAAAGCCACAAAAATATGTGCCGTCGCCTCCGCATCATCCACCGCCCTGTGATGATTCTCCAGGGATACACCCAGGGCTTTTGCCACCGTATCCAGCTTATACCGTTTAAGCTCCGGAAGGAGGATCCTGGCCAGGGTCACCGTATCCACAACAGTTGGTTTATAGTTTATACCGAGAAGCCCTGAGTTGTGCTCGATAAAGCTCATATCAAAGGACGCATTATGGGCCACCATGACAGAATCTCCGCAAAATTCGAGAAACTGCGGAAGGACCGTCTCTATGGTCGGTTTCCCGATGACCATACTGTCATTGATGCCGGTCAGCTTCTCAATCTCAAAGGGTATGGGAAGCTCCGGATTCACAAAGGCAGAAAACCGATCGTTGATCTCTCCATTCACTACCTTTACCGCGCCTATCTCGATAATTCTGTTTTTCGCAGCGCTGAGGCCTGTCGTCTCGATATCGAACACCACATAAGTATCCAAAAGAGACTGGTTTTCCGAACGCACCACCACATCCTTCAAATCGTCTACCAGATATCCCTCCACGCCATATATCACCTTGAAGGGATCTGTCTTAATGGTCTCAAACTGATTATAATCGAAAGTATGGAACGCGTCCGGAAATGCCTGTACGCAGCCATGATCGGTGATGGCCATAGCCGGCATTCCCCAGGATTTGGCCCGTTTTATCAGATCCTTTACATCCGAAACGCCGTCCATATCGCTCATCTTTGTATGGCAGTGAAGCTCAACCCTTTTCACATCGCTGTTATCCTGTCTTTTGGAAGTGAAATCAGCAGCCTTTCGGATTCCGGTGACCGACGCGATCGTAAGCTCTCCATCAAACTTGTCAATATTGGTAATTCCTTTGATCTTGAGGAATATCCCTGTCTTTAAGAAGCCGCGGACCTCGTCGATCATCTCCGGCTTGATGAACATCTTCACAGTGATCGTATCGGTAAAATCCGTGATATCGAAAATCATGATGGTTTTCCCGCTGCGAAGCTCCCTTTCCTCCAATCGGAGTACCTTTCCGCAGATGACCACCTCTCCCATCTCGCCGATGATCTGGTCTAAGGACACCTCTTCTCCATCGTCAAAGTCATATCCGAACAAAACGTCGTCATGACGCATTTTGCTCCTTCTGCCGAAATAGCCGCCCTTTTTCACTGCCGTCCTGGGCGCCGGCTTTTTTTCCTCCGCCGCGGGCTCATTCTTTTCATCCAGCTCCTTTAATTTTTCTTCTTCTGCCGCAGCAAAAGAAGACTGCCGCACTACCCGGGCAGCCTGCTTTTTTGTAAGCTGTTCTTTTTCCTTTTCATGCTGTCCCAGCCGACATTCCTTATAGAGATAGCGAACTTCTATTCCAAAGCCGCAGCGTTCATTGAACACCTTTTCCAGCACCCTCTTAAGCTCATCCACTTTGCTCTTGGTGACGATATCATTCTCCACCTCCAGCGTCAGGATATTCTCCTCCGGAAATTCCCACTGGGCCTTTCGAAAAATATTATATTCGATAAGGCTGTACATTTTAAGTTCCAAAAGGATGCTGTCCCGGTAGACCCGCATCAGCTTTTCCGGATTATACTGGGCCGACAGCCGGTACGTCTCCTGAATCTTGATCTCTGTCTCATAGCCGCCGAACAGCTGCTTCTTTATGCTTGCTTCCAATATGTAGATGTTTCTTTTATGTATCAGCCTTTCGGAGACGATATAAATACGGATGGAGCTTCTGTCCTTGTTGGCCGCCACTTTTTCTATGGTGACCAGCTCCAGAAGCTCCCTCATTTCGTCCGAAACCTGCAGCTTTGGAATGACTTCCCAGAATTTCTTTCCCATTATCCGCACTCCCTGCCATTCGCGGCCCTTTTATGCCGCAGCTACTTCTTCCAATGCAACAGCTCGTCCTTAAGTACCGACAGAAGTTCCTTCTCGGGTACCTTCCGCACGACCTCGCCCTTTTTGATCAAAAGGCCTTCGCCGATCCCTCCCGCAATTCCAATATCCGCCTCTCTCGCTTCTCCCGGTCCGTTGACCACGCAGCCCATGACCGCCACCTTAAGCTCCAGGCCATCCATGCCGGATACCATGGTCTCCACCTGATTTGCCAGACCGATCAGATCAATCTTGGTACGGCCGCAGGTAGGACAGGACACCACTTCGATGCCGCCTTTTCTGAGTCCCATGGTGCGGAGGATCTGCTTCGCCGACCTCACCTCTTCCAACGGATCTCCCGTGAGGGATACCCGAATGGTATCGCCGATTCCCTGATACAGGATGATACCCAGGCCCAGCGACGATTTGATATTCCCCGAATGCAGCGTTCCGGCTTCCGTGATGCCCACATGTAGCGGATATGACGTCCTTTCCGCTATCAGCTCGTGGGCTCTGGCACACATGAGCACATCGGAGGACTTGATGCTGATCACCAGGTTGTCGTACCCCATATCCTCTATCAGACGCGCCTTATCTAAAGCGCTCTCCACAAGGCCTTCCGCCGTTACGCCTCTGTATTTCGATATGAGCTCCTTCTCCAGGGAACCGCTGTTCACACCGACGCGGATGGGGACATGCCTCTCCTTCGCCGCGTTTACGACGGCTTCTACCCGCTCTCTCGAGCCAATATTCCCCGGATTGATGCGAATCTTATCCGCTCCGTTTTCCACTGCCGCTATTGCCAGCCGATAATCAAAATGAATATCCGCCACCAGCGGGATGGATATCTGCTTCTTGATCTCTTTCAGTGCATGGGCTGCTTCCATAGTCGGCACCGCACAGCGGATGATCTCGCAGCCGGCCTCTTCCAGTCTGTGGATCTGAGTCACGGTAGCGGCAATATCTTCTGTCCTCGTATTCGTCATGGACTGGATCAGGACCGGGCTGCCGCCGCCGATCTCCCTGTTTCCAATCCGGATTCTCTTTGTATTATCCCGATATGCCATAGCATATTCCTCCACACTGCGTATCTTCTGTAAGCTATTTGTCCGCCGCGCCGTTTTCCGGCCCGCAGCTGTCCCATGCTCCGGTCAGCGGACAATCTTCAGGACATCATTAAACAGGACAAACACCATGAGCGCCATCAAAAGCACGATACCGATGGTATGCACCATTCCTTCTTTCTCCCTTGGCACAGGCTTTCCGCGGATGATCTCTATGAGAATGAACACCAGGCGGCCGCCGTCCAAAGCCGGCAGCGGCAGAAGGTTCAGTACGCCCAGGTTCACGCTGAGCAGGATGCTGAAATTCATCAGGTTCAAGAACACATAAAGGATTCCGTCCGGCTTACTCTGCTCCACAACCTCTCCGACCATGTTCACGATTCCAACAGGGCCTGACAGATCATCTACTCCTACCTTTCCGGTGACCAGCATCTTAAGAGAAGTAAGGGTATAGCTCATCCAATACCGCACTTCCGAAAAGCTGCTTCTGATCACGGAAAGCGCTCCCGCGTTCTTATTCCGGTAGCCGACCGCTTCCATTCCCAAAGTATTGGATTTATAATACGCAGGCGTTACAGTCAGATTAAAGCTTTCTCCATCCCGTTCACAGGTGATCGTCACCGCCTTATCCTTACTGAGGGGATGCTCTTCAAAATATGTCTGAAGTGCTGTGCCGCTGGCAATGGGAATCCCATCTATAGCCGTGATGGTATCTCCTACCTTCGCACCGTTCTTCTCCATATCCAGGCCTTCCACCAGGCTGGTGATCTCAGCCGGTTCTTCCGTGGCATAATAGGAAAATCCGGTCATATAGGATTCATAAGTCGGGTCCAGTTCTGTGGTGAACGTCTCTCCATCCCGTTCATAAGTGATCGTGAGAGGGGAACCGTCCATCGGATGGTTCAGGAAATAAAGCTCGATGTCCCGCCCGAGGGTGATCTTATGGCCGTCAATGGCCTTTATCAAGTCTCCTTCTTCAAGACCCGCCTTGGCGGCGCCGTATTCTTCTGACACATAATACACTCTCGGCTCATTTACTCCGGCCAGGCTCAGTACCACAATAGAAAGTACAAGTGCCAACAGAAAATTAAAGATCGGTCCGCCTGCCACCACCGCAAACCTGGCAAGAGGAGATTTACTGTTGAAAGAATCCTCACTTTCATCCTCATCGTCTTCCCCGACCATCTGGCAGGAACCGCCAAACGGGATTGCTTTCAGGGAATATCTGGTCCCGCCCTTTACGCCGCTTATGATCCGTGGACCCATGCCCACGGAAAACTCCACGACGCCGATACCGTTTTTCTTTGCCAAAAGGAAATGTCCGAATTCATGGGACACCACCAGGATGCTGAACACCAGAAGTGCCAGCACAATGTTTAAGATCATGCTTTCTACCACCTGTCTTCAATATAGGAATATGTTTCTGCTTCTGCCTGGAGGATTTCTTCCAATCCAGGGTTCTCCTGCCGCTTATGACGGGCCATCGCGGCTTCTATAATATCCGTGATCTGCAAATATCCGATTTTCTGCCGTAAGAATGCCGCCACAGCCCATTCGTTGGCCGCGTTAAACACGGTCGGCATCGTGCCGCCCTTTTCTCCGGCCTCATAGGCCATGGAGAGCCCCGGAAAGTTTTTAAGATCCGGAGCCTCAAATTCTATGGAACGAAGACTCCAGAAATCCAGCCGTTCTCCATTCATGTGCCGCCTTTCCGGGTATAAAAGCGCATACTGGATCGGCAGCTTCATATCCGGAGTTCCCATCTGGGCGATCACCGCCCCGTCCTCATACTGGACCATGGAATGAATGATGCTTTGGGGCTGGACTACCACCTGTACGTCGGAAAGCTCCACGTCAAACAGCCATTTCGCCTCCATGACCTCCAGCCCCTTATTCACCAGCGTGGAGGAATCAATCGTCACCTTGTGGCCCATGGACCAATTCGGATGCTTCAGCGCGTCCTGAAGCCGTATTCCTTCCATCTGTTTTCTCGTAAATCCGCGGAAGGGGCCTCCTGAGGCCGTCAGGAGGATCTTCTCTATTTTATTTCCTTCTTCCCCGTTCCGGGATTGGAAAATGGCGCTGTGCTCACTGTCCACCGGGAGAATCCTCACACCGTTTTTTTTCGCCAGCGGCATGATCAGATGCCCCGCCGTCACAAGTGTTTCCTTATTGGCTAAGGCAATATCCTTTCCCGCCTCAATGGCTGCGATGGTAGGCCGGATGCCGATCATGCCTACAACTCCGGTCACCACGATCTCAGCCGTTTCTTCCGTGGCTGCGGAAAGAAGTCCTTCCATTCCGGCCAGCACCTGGATCCCCGTATCCGCAAGCCTTACGGCCAGGTCCTTCGCTTTTTCCTCGTCCCAGAGGCTCACCAGCCTGGGGCAGAATTCTCTCGCCTGTGCCTCCAGAAGCTCTATGTTAGTTCCGGCCGCCAGCGCGGTCACCTGCATATCCGGATTCTCACGCACCACCTCTAAGGTCTGTGTCCCAATGGAGCCTGTGGAGCCCAATATCGAAATCTTCTTCATTTATCTTTATCTCCGTTATATGAACTTATTATACGCTGCCCTTATAAAAACCATTTAAACGCTTCCATTCCCCGGGTCAGCAGGACAATGGTGTAATAAATGGCCGGGGCAACAAAAATGACGCTGTCAAACCGGTCCAGGATGCCTCCATGACCTGGAATCAGCTTTCCATAATCCTTTACATCATGGTTCCGCTTGATGGCAGAGGCCGCCAGATCCCCAATCTGGGAAATCACCGCTCCCACCATACAGATAATAGCACAGTCCAGGACCGGAGAAGTGAGCTCTGCCCCCACGCTGCTTCCAAAAACTGCGCCGTAAACGGCGCCCAGGATTCCCGCCCCCAGAATACCTCCTACCGCGCCCTCTACTGATTTCTTTGGACTCAAACGGGGCGCCATCTTATGTTTTCCAATGAGCATGCCCACACAGTATGCACAGGTATCACATCCCCAGGAGCTTAAGATCACCAGCCATACCAGAAGCTGACCTCCCTCCATCACCCTGGTCCGGTACATATAGGACAGCATCACAGCCACATATACCAGCCCGAAGAACGCCGTCATTACCTGTCCTGCCTGGTACCGCGGAAATGTGAACACATAGACCGCCATCAAAAGAATCAGAAATACGACAAAGAAAATCACCGGCATGGAATCCACCGCCGGGTTTTCCGAAAGGATGAGAATGAGATAGTAAAGCGCTGCCATTGCATATCCCACCGCTCCAAGCAGGCTTTTCTCTATCCCGACGGTCCGGTACAGCTCATACATACCGATAAGAGAAATGAGGAGCAGCCCTCCTGCTAGGACATATCCCCCCAGCGTAAGAAGGCCTATGGCAATGAGAACCAAAACAACGCCGCTTATCAACCTGGTCCTGAACATTCTCACACCCCCCCAAACCGTCTGTCTCTATCATTGTATTTCTCTATGGCTTTGGCCAATTCCTCTTTATTGAAATCCGGCCAAAGAACATCGGTAAAATAGAATTCCGTATACGCCAGCTGCCATAAAAGATAATTGGACAGCCTCTGTTCTCCGCTGGTCCGGATGAGCAGATCGGGATCCGGCAGCTCCCTGGTATCCAGATAGCTGTTGATCAAGCCCTCCGTCACCTCTTCGGGGCGCACCTTCCCGTCCCTGCAGTCTTCCATCATGCGGCGCACCGCCCTTGTGATCTCGTCCCTGCTTCCATAATTCACCGCGATCGTGAATACCATCCGCGTATTCTCCCGCGTCTCATTCTCCAGCCGGTTCAGGCCCTCAATGATATCCGGGTCGAACCGGCTCCGTTCTCCTATCATGATGACACGCACATGATTCCGCTTTGCCACCTTTAAAAGCCGCTTCATATAATAGCGGAACAGCTGCATAAGAGCCCCCACCTCTTCCGCAGAGCGTTTCCAGTTCTCCGTGGAAAAGCCATAAACAGTCAGGTATTCTATCCCCATCCGCGCCGCGTCCTCAACAGTCTGCTCTACTACCTTGCAGCCTTCCACATGTCCCATGTTCCTGGGCAGGCCCCGTTTTTTCGCCCATCTGCCATTGCCGTCCAATATAATGGCCACATGCTTCGGTATCTTCCAGTCCGTTTTCTCTTTCTCTGCCATAGTTCCTCCAACTTTATCTCTGTTCGCCGGTAACAAAGTGGGCAAGGCCCAAGGGGTTTTTTATTTCATAGGAGGTGTGTCCAATGAAATAAAAAACTGCCGGCGGAAGAAAAGGGAGCAGGAACCTCTTGTGCCTGCCCCCCCCTGCTATTCATGATTTCATGGTATCTTCCCGCATCCTATACGGTCAGAATCTCTTTGCTCTTGATCTCGATTTCCTTATCCACCTTCTCGATGAACTTGTCCGTCAGCTTCTGCACCTTTTCTTCCAGCTGCTTCTGTTCGTCCTCGGAAATCTCTCCGCTCTTGTTCTGTTTCTTGATGGAATCATTGGCATCACGGCGGATATTCCGGATTGCCACCTTCGCTCCGTCTCCCTTTTTCTTTACGTCCTTGGCCAGCTCTTTTCTGCGCTCCTCGGTCATCTCCGGGAACACCAGACGGATCACGCTGCCGTCGTTGCTGGGATTGATGCCCAGATCGGATACCTGAATCGCCTTTTCGATATTCTTGATGAGGCTCTTTTCCCAAGGCTGGATAAGGAGCATCCTGGGCTCCGGCACAGATACGTTGGCCACCTGCTGGATACCGCTCGGCACTCCATAATAATCCACCGTTATCTGGTCCAATACATGGGGGTTCGCGCGGCCTGCCCGGATTGACGCATATTCTGCCCGCAGCACACTCACCGCTTTTTCCATTTTCTCTTCAAATACCCTTAACTTCTCTTCCATATCCGAATCCTCCCTATTTATCATCCACCGTCACCACGGTGCCTGTGATATCGCCCTTCATGGCTTTCCGGATACTGTCCTTCTCGCCCAGCCCGAACACTGCCATAGGCATATGATTCTCCATACACATGATAGACGCGGTCAGGTCTACCACCGCCAGCTTTTTCTCGATCACTTCCCCAATGGAAACCGTATCATACTTCTTCGCGTCCGGATTCGTCCTGGGATCGCTGTCGTATACGCCGTCCACTGCCTTTGCCAAAAGGATGATGTCTGCCTCCATCTCAATGGCCCTCAGCACAATGCCCGTATCCGTGGAAAAGTATGGATGACCCGTCCCTCCCGCGAAGAACACCACCTTTCCTTCCCGAAAGCACTGGTTCGCGGCATCCTTGGAAAACAGCTTCGTCATGGTGCCGCAGGCAAACGGAGTGAAAATCTCTGTGTCCATTCCCTCGGAACGAAAAATCTCCGACACGTAGATACAATTCATTACCGTAGCCAGCATCCCGATCTGATCGGCCTTCGGCCGGTCTATGGCATTGCTGGAGCGTCCTCTCCAGAAGTTTCCACCGCCGATCACAACGCCGATCTCCACACCTTCTTCTGCTGAAGGCTTCACCTGCCTCGCCACAGCCTTCACCGTAGCTTCGTCAAACCCTTTTCCGGCCGGCCCCGCCAGAGCCTCGCCGCTGAGCTTCAGTAATACACGTTTTGCTTTCTCCATGATCTCCCTCACTAGTATCCATCATGCAGCTGTCAAACATCACCATCGCTGCCTATAATTATCTAATATAGTATAGCACAACCTCCCCGCACTGTACAAGTTATAAATTCGTGACATTAAACACAATGAATTCAACCTGTTATCTAATTTTTTGCCACTTAGATACCATCTGGTCTGTAAGAGAATATACAACACCATTGCCCGCGTCAATCCAATATTCTCTTTCTTTAATTGTTGACGGGTTCTGTTCGTCATAAAAAATCAGAATATAATGCCCTTCGTAATCGCTAACCTTAAAGTCTATATCCGCAAAATAAGACTCGTCCCCATAAGCCCATTCAGAAAAGTCCACAGGCGTTCCATCAAGATGATATTCCCTTCCCCACCTGCTTGTTATATCCTGCAAAACTTTTTCATCCAGTATCATGGTTTTTAAAACATAAGAAGCTTCCATTACGTAGTGATCATATTTATAATCCTCGTAAGCATCTGGTTCATCTTCTCTGTTTACAGATCCTAAATATTTAACTGAATTTTCACTCAAGGATACTATACTTTGTTTTTGGTAATCTAAGATTCTCTGGCGTTGTTCCTTGTCGGGATTCGGCTGAAACCCAAAATGTGGCCGGATATATTCTATGAATTTATAATCACCATACCACTCTTCTTTCTCCTCCATATTCGAAAAATTCGAGACAGTACTCTCTGTTATTTTTAATTCATATAATTCATCCGGATTTTTCCCTGTTTCAGTCTCCTGAATTTTGCTTCCCGCTTCCTCACTATTTATTTCTTCACCACAGGCACAGCATCCCAAAACGCACATTATTAAAAATATATTTAAAATACAGACAGAGACATACTTTTTCATAAAATCTGCTCCTATTTATAAAAAATAAGGCCGCCATTTCCCAGATAATAAGGGCACATTTGAATTTCATGTTGAGCTAATGGGCCAATCCCCATTTTAGAACGAATAATTATTTTACCTCCGTTAGTGCTATGTACTACTCCAACATGACTGCCCAAACTATCTGTTCTTGTATAATAAATCACCCCACCGGCTGTTGCATTTGTCAGACTACTTCCTAACCTTGTATAGCCAGCCGCAGTAGGCGAAAGATTATTTAACCAGTAGATGTTTGATGTGGAACGATTAACCATCGCATATGAGGCGCAGTTATACATTGTAGTAGCTGTACCAAGAATTGTCGCTTGGGGATATGCTTGACTATACGCAATATTCTCCTGATTTTTCTGTGCTGTTGACAAATCGGACAGATAATGAATTACGGAAACATTTACACCCTTAAGTGATTTTACCGTATGACTAGTAAATTCAGCTCTATAAACCTGCATTCCGGCAATTCTTAGATTAGACTCCGTACCATATAATTCGGACGCTAAAGCTTTCTGATCATCTTTTTGATCTATCACTTTTATCAATTCATCTAATTGTTTTTCAGAAACTGTAACTTTATCTGCCATATTACTAATTAATATCTCCGCAAAAGTCAATTTAATAATACTTATATCCCCTTCTTCTTCCTTGATTGGTACGGGCATATTTTCATAATATTCTATCAATGTCATAAAACCATCTGTTCTTTTTTCTAATTCTCGCAAAGCATTCGAACAACTTAATACATGAGCATATCCCTCTTCCAAAGTATTAAACAATGTCAAATCAACTAAAAATGGATAATCCATTACAGCCTGAACCAATTGCTGAGTAGTCATATCTTCTAATATTTCCTGAGAAATAGAATATGCTTCAACTTTTTCAGTATATGTCATTTCCATCCAGCTTTCATCTGAAATTCCCACTTCATACGAATACCTATCATTTTCTATCTGATCACAGCTACCTGTATTACCATTTGCTGATGCTGTAAATCCTAGAACCAACGATAATATTATTGTAGTAAACACAGCCGCACTTTTTTTCATACATAATCCCCCTTTTTAAATAAATAATAACTTTTTTGAAATGTTATCATCTTTGTTACCCTTTACATATAAGTACTTTTTAGCCACTTAAAAGTCTTTTTACAGTCAATTTTTTGAACTATTATTATTTTTTTGATTTTAGTTGTTTATATTCTTAGTATATCGTATTCATATAATTTTTACCAGTTTTTTTTATCATCTCATTATTAACGCCTTATTTAAATCTTCTTTTTCTTAATAGATTATTTATTTCCGCAACACATTAACTATTGCATAAAACCATCAGACGCTTTTATGCAACTCAAAAAGGAAGCGGGGCCTCGCCCCGCTTCCGCATAAAAGTCTCAAAGCATATTCTATTAGCCCATCATATCCACATCGATGTTCAGCATCCGGCAGATCATCTTCAGCTTTTCCACCTGGTCGCCGTATACGGCATGGCAGTGGTTGGCATCGAACTTATCCAGGAAAATGCTATGATCAAAAGGAAGCTTTGCAAATACATGAGGCCATTCTTCCGTGGTCTCCGCCATTTTTTCCTTGGGCAGCTCTACAAATTCTGCCGGAATGATGGTCATACGGTATTTGCCTTCCCGACGGCACAGTCTGGCAATGGTGGCCTTTCCGGGTTTCGTCATCAGGTTTACATGGCAGCCGCCGCCGGCATAAATGGGAAGCGCCGGATAAAGCGTGGTCTTTGCCAAGTTCTCTTTATAATCATCAGAAGCTGCCGCGTAATAGGTAGACTGAGATCCGCAGTTGCAGAATACCATCACATCATAATCCTTGTCATAATGGCGCACATCCATGAACACGACCGGATCATCGGTCAGAAGATGAAGGATTTCCATGGTCAAAGCCGCGTCGGAGTCCGCCTCACAGGCACAGATCACGGGCTTTTTAGGGCCGTCCCAGTCATAGGGGTCATTCATAAAAGCTGCGGACAGGCACTGAGTGCAGTAGTGACGGCTCATCTCATAATGGCATTTCACCCCGATGAAATCCAGGTCGTTGTCCTTAACGATTTCCTTAGTAGCTTCATAATGACGGATCTGCGTTTTCAGCTTTTCAGGCGTGAAGCTGGTGCCGTTGTATTTAATCTCGCCCACATTGTCGGTAAGCCATTTGAATGCCTTCTCTACCTGCTCTTCGCTGACATTGTCTGCCCGACGGACGATCTCCAGCTGGTCAATGTGCTCAATATCCACGCCGAAGTTGCGCTCCCAATCCTGCATGTCAACGGTAGCGCTGTACATGCCAAGGCTTCTGCCGCCGATAAGGCCGTATTTCATTCCGTTCAGCCGGCTGACCACCTTAGAACATTTTGCAAAATCAATGATCTTATTTAAGACTTCCGTTTCCCGCACATCTCCGGCCACGCGGAAATGATCGATCCCAATATGGCTCAAAGCTCCGCCTGCGGCGAGCATGGACACCATGCCGGGCCAGTCGGGATTTAAGTTAGCCGCCAGAAGGAAGGGACCCTTGCCGTTCTTAGCCGCGATCGCGCTGAAGTTGGGGAATGCGAATACGCCGTAGGAGAAGATCGTACCGTCCACACCCTTACATTTCAAATCCTCCGCAAGTCTTTTTGCAGATTCTACACTATTTACCAGGCTGTCCGCCACGATCACATCTACTTCCCCGCTCTTCGTCAGCTCTTCGTAGATCACGTCCACCTGTTTCTGAACAACGTCCTTGAGCTGCTCATGTACTTCCGGATCCCCGTCGGAAAACCCGATCAGGCCAATCAGCGGTTTCTTATTCTTTTCTGCCATAGATAATACCTTCCTTTCTTTCCCTGCCGCACAACACCCCCGTGCCGGCAATTTTGTTATGTATAATGTATTTTGTATTTACTATTTCAAATATGAAATAGTAAATTTCATATATTGTGATTATAGCATAATAATTGAAAAATATCAATAGAAAGCTGTCTTCTCAATTGTCAATCTAATTCTAAATATAGTTGACATTTCATCGCTTCTATTCTATAATGTCAGCAGTCTTATTTAATACATGGAACGTTTGGAGGAACCCTGACTATGGAAAAAAGCAGTGCAAAAAAAAGTGCCAAACCGGCATTGTCCATCATGCAGATGACGCTGATCGGTGTGATGACCGCCGTAACCTGCATACTCGCTCCCCTGGTGATCCCGCTTCCCATCAGCCCCGTGCCGATCTCCTTTACAAACCTGGCCGTATATATATCCCTGTATGTGCTCGGTATGAAAGCCGGAACCATCAGTTATCTGGTCTATCTTCTGATCGGCCTGGTGGGAGTCCCTGTCTTTTCCGGCTTTACGGGAGGCCCGGCCAAGCTGGCAGGCCCCACCGGCGGATATTTGGTCGGGTTCCTGTTCATGGCGCTGATCGCCGGATATTTTATCGACCGCTTTTCCAGGAATCACATTCTTCAGGTTCTCGGAATGATACTGGGAACTGCCGTATGCTATCTGTTCGGCACTGTATGGCTCTGCATTCAGATGAAGCTGTCATTCCCCGCAGGTCTGATGGCCGGCGTCGTCCCCTATTTGCCGGGAGACGCAGCCAAGATCGTACTGGCGGCACTTGTTGGACCTGTTCTGAAAAGGGCGGTTTCCCGGCTTAAAGACCGTTAAGCCCGCGGGGATTCCAGTTGACGGATGTATCCTGCCATGATAGAGTGAAATTGTCAATCGTAAACAATCTTTTACCTGAATCAGGAGGATACTTTCATGAAATATAACATTCAGGGAGGCAATCTCCCCGTGGTCATCTGTGAGCTTGACGCCAATGAACAGATGATCACAGAACGCGGGTCCATGAGCTGGATGTCACCCAATATGCAGATGGCTACCAGCGGCGGCGGTAGCATCGGCAAAGCTTTCGGACGGATGTTTTCCGGCGAAGCCATTTTCCAGAATATCTATACCGCCCAGGGCGGCCCCGGCATGATCGCATTCGCCTCCAGCTTCCCCGGCTCCATCCGGCCGCTGGAAATCATGCCCGGAAGTGACATGATCGTGCAGAAGGCCGGTTTCCTGGCCTCCACCGCCGGAGTGGATCTGTCTGTTTTCTTCCAGAAAAAGCTGGGCGCCGGCTTCTTCGGCGGAGAGGGCTTCATCATGCAGCGGCTGTCCGGAAATGGCATGGCTTTCATCGAGATTGACGGAGCCGCCATAGAATACGACCTGGCCCCCGGCCAGCAGCTCATTGTGGATACCGGCTATCTGGCCGCCATGTCTTCCACCTGCAGCCTGGACATCCAAAAGGTCCCTGGCGTTAAAAATATGTTTCTGGGCGGCGAAGGCATCTTCAACACCAGGATCACCGGCCCCGGCCATGTGATCTTACAGACTATGCCTGTGAGCGATGTCGCAAAAACTCTGCAGCCCTTTTTCAACACCAGCGGAAACGGCTGAACCATGTGCTGAATCGCAATACCATTGGAAGTTCCAGGCCATCAAGCTTCTGGTCTGGGACTTTTTTGCATCTTCTGCAGCCGCTTTTCCGCGGCTGTCATCTCCTGCTCATACCGCTCGATCTTTTTATCAAGTCGTTCGATTGACGCCCGTATGTCCTCCATGCGGTCCATAAGCTGATTTCTCTGTTCGATCAGAATCGCTTTTCTGGCGCCGGCCGTTTCGTCCCCTTTCCGGAACAGAGTCACGTACTCAATCAAGGCTTCAATCTGAACCCCTGCTTTTCTCATACATTTCATCAGTTCGATCCATCCGCAGGACTCTTCGTCATAGTCCCGAATGCCGCCTCCCGTCCGCGGAACCGGGGGAATCAGACCAATCCGCTCATAGTAGCGGAGAGTATCCGCGGTAAGACCATATTTTCTGCTAACCTCTGCAATTGTCATAAGAATCCCGCCTTTCTATCCCTTGCCGCACAAAATGCAGCCGCCTGGAGTGTGTGCATTAAGGGATGCCCTTGGGTATACCTTTGAATATCTTTAAAAAAACGTATCTTTATAACCAGATGAGACAGGAGGAAATCCGATTCCATCCAGGCGGCTCGCTGGCAGCCATAACCAGCAGCTTTACGGCCTCCAGTCGGTCCTTTCCAACTGACATGGATAAATCGATATTTATCCATGTCAGATTCCAATAAAAACCTGCATGAGATTCGGTTTTTACCTCCCTGCAGCCGGGAAGATTCTGCTAACGGCTTTGCGGCGCTCACCTTACGATGGAATCGGATCGTTCCTCCCGCTCCTCTTGCCGCACCAAAGTAGGCGCTCGTTTGTTATAAAAGCCATTGGGGCGGCCCACCGCCATAAGGCGCGCGGGCCGTGTAGATATCCAATCCTTTTCTGGAATCAAGGAAACGGAAATTATCCAGTATAGTGCGGCAGGCAGGGCGCCGGCAGAAAGATTCCGGGACGGCCTAAAGGCGAGCGCCGCAGGGCAGCAACCGGTGTTCCCCAAGCAAAGGGAGGCAGAAACGGATACAGGAAATCATCAAGATTTCCTGTTGACATGTGAGCGGTACTTCCGAAGCGGGGATAAAGCGGCCCCTGCATCGCCAGCGAGCCGTAATCGTGACGGCCCGGAACTTCTGCCGGCGCAATGCTGAATGTCCATTTATTTTCGAAACCATTCCCCTGGATATACCATAACATCCGAACCTCACCCTATGTCAAGGTTTTTCTCAAATCTTTTACTGCTCCAGTCCGCATACATCCAGGAACGCCCGATAGTGTCTTCTCCACTCTTCTGCCTTTTTAGGATGAAAAATCTCAAATTTAAAGGAATTTCTCACCACTTCTCTTATTTCTTCCTCCGAATTAAGCACTCCAGTCCCCACTGCCTGAAGCAGAGAGTTTCCGATGGCAGCCGCCTCCTTCGGCCCCGCGATCACTTCCAGATCAGCTGCGGAAGCCAGCATTTCATTCAGAAAGCCCACGCCGCTGGCTCCCCCCACCACATAAAGCGTATCAACCCGCCTTCCTGTAGTGCGCTTTAAAGCATCCAGAGAATACAGACATTTAAATGTGATACTTTCATAGATGATCCTGGCCATCTGCCCCACATCGTCTCTTTGGACTTCCGGCTGCCCTGTCCGTCTAAGATAGGCCGCTACAGCTTCGGTCATATCATCCGGATTATAAAAGCAATCATCATCCGTATCAATAACGGCGTAAAAAGGGACCGCGGACCGGGCGAGCTCCACAATGGCCGGATAATCATAGTCAACTCCCATTATCTGTTCCCATTTCCGCTTACATTCCTGAATGATCCACATAGCACATACATTCCGTTTAAGCAGTGTTTTTCCAAAGGCCAGTCCCGTATTGGAAAGATTATAGTGGTAGGACAGTCCGCTGTCCGCCGGCTCCTCCAGCTCCATGCTCACCAAATACCAGCTCCCGGTTGAAATATAGGCCCAATCCTTTCTGTCATCCACCGGGACCGCCACTCCCGCCGACGACGTATCATGCACGGCCGGGGCCACCACTTCAAACCGGTTTGTTCCGTACCATCTGGCTTGTTCCTCCGATATCCTCCCCAGGCATGCACCTGCATGCACTACCGGAGGCTGAAGACTTTTAGGAATTCCGAACAGATCAAATACCCGGTCCTCCCAGCATTGATCCCTCATATTGAACATTTGAGAATAGGAAGCCACTGAAAATTCCGAACATACCTTTCCGGAAAAAAAATACATCAGGATATCTCCCAAATGCATCATCCGATTCCCATTCTTAAGAAGCTCCGGGCTCTCTTTTTTTACCGCCAGCAGCTGACACAGGGTAGCGTCCTGAATGCGCCGCTGGGTGGTCAGCTTATAAAGCTCCCGGTAACTGATCTTCTTCTCCACTTCCTCGGGCATGCCGTTCGTCCGTTTATCCCGGTAAAAGACTGGAAGCCCTACCAATTCTCCCTGAGGATCCACAATCCCAAAATCACTGGACCAGGAATCCGCTCCAAGGCTTCTGACCGCCGTGCCCTCCCGTCCAAGTTTTTCCAGCGTCCGGCAGATCTCTCCATAAATTCCATAGACATCGATGCATACGTGGCCGTTCATATAAATCCTGGGAGTGGGAAAGCGCTCCACCTCCCGCATCTCTATTGTCTTCCTGTCTGTCAGGCCGGACAGCAGGATCTTGCCATTGCTGGAGCCCAGGTCTACGGCTAAATATTGTTCCTTCATCATATCCCTCCGATCATGAAAAAGGGCAGAACTCCGTTTCCTGAGATTCTGCCCTGTCAGTCTGCACCTTGTTCCGATGGGATTGTCCTAACTCTCCGTCCGGTTCACTTCTGGTTTAAAGAGAAGAAAAAGTCACATTCCTCCGGACTCAGATCTGCCTGTCTCCCCAAGGCATTGGCAATGAACACCGTTTTTGTAATAGCCTCGGCCGCTTCTACTCTGTTCATGGCGTCAGTCACTGTCGCCCCTACGGCCAGTACGCCGTGGTTGCCTAGGATGACGATATCATGATGCTTAAGTATCGGGATCGCCCCTTTCAGGATGTCCTCTGTGCCGGGCCGGCCATAAGGCGCCACCTGAAAATAATCGAAGTTCCCCATCATCTCCGGATATGCCCTTGTCTCCACCGGCTTGCAGCATAGAGCATAAGCAGTCAAAAAGGTGGGATGGCAGTGTACCACTCCTCCTATGTCATCCCGGATGGTATAGGTTTCCATGTGCATGGGAAGCTCCGAGGTGGGTTTACAGTTCCCTCCCACCTGTTTTCCGTCCGAATCAATCACAGCCACCATCTCCTCAGTCAAGAGAGCCTTATTCTTTCCTGTCGGAGTAATATAGACCAGCCCGTCTTTCTTTGTCGATATATTCCCCTCAAAGGCATTCACCAGGTTCTTCTCATCCAGGCGTTTTGCCACCTGGAGAACTTCCAGTATCTTTTCTCTGTCCATCGTTTTAAACCCTCCTTATATTGTCATGGTTCCTCTATCAAATAATCCCCAAGCTCTTCAAAGAGCTTTCCGGCGTCGATGTCGTCTTCCACCACTACGAACATATCTTCCTTCAGGCTGAGGATGAACATGCCCAGCAAAGATTTGGCGTCGACCATTCCCGATTTGCTGTGAATCCAGATATCATACGTGTACTGCGATACGATCCGGTTAATCTTCATGATGTCATCGGCTTCATGAATCTGTATCCGTTTTCTCATTTTTTGCTCCTTTCCATAACAGAGGCCTAATAGTGAATGCGTTCAAACAGCTTTCTGTTGTTCTCAAAAGCTTCCTCCATCCGGTCATTTTTCTTTGGCTCATAAATCCGGATCTCCACAGAACGCCTCACAATCTCCCTGGTCTCCATAAGGCTCCCTGCCAATCCGCCGGCCAGAAGCTGAACAGAGGTATTTCCGTATGCGCTGGCCTCCGCCGGCCCTGCCTTCACCACGCACGCGGCCGCATCGGCTATAGCCTGGCATAAAGACGCGTCCTGGCTTCCCCCGGCCACGATGTGAATCACGGAAAACCTTCGTCCGCTGCATTCCTCCAGCCGTTCCTTCATTACCTTAAATTTAAGTGCCAGACTGTCATCTATGCACCGAATCACCTGTCCCGCAGTCTCCGGTACCGGCTGTCCGCTTTCCAGGCACAGACGGCGTATCACGCCGGGGATATCTCCCGGAGGCACCAGCCTGGCGTCATCCACATCGATCACGCTTTGGAAAGGCTCGCATACTGCCCCCAGCTCTGCCAGCTCTCCGAAACTAAATTCTTTTCCTTCCCGTATCCATTGGCGCCTGGATTCCTGTATCATCCACATGCCCATGACATTTTTGAGGAAACGGATCCTTCCGTCAGATCCTCCTTCGTTGGTAAAGCGATACCGCGCCGCAGTTTCATTGATAATGGGAGTATCCGATTCGATCCCGATCATTGCCCAGGAGCCGCATACGATATACACAAAATCCTGGGATTCTGCGGGCACTCCGGCAGCCGCAGCAGCCGTATCGTGGCTGCATCCAGACATCACCGGCACCCGGTGACCCCGAATACTCTCCCTTGTTTTTCCAAGCATATGGGCCTGTGTGACCGGGAGCAGTTTTTCCCGGGGAAACGGCACAGCCCCCAAAAGCGTCTCATCCCAGGTTTTCCGCCAGGGATCCAGCATCTGGGAGGTGGAAGCGATGGAATAATCCGCGTTCTTTTCTCCGGTCAGAAAGTAATTGAAAAAATCCGGAGTGAACAGCATACAGGATATAGATTCCAGCATCCAAGGTTTTTCCTTTACCAGATAATAAAGCAGGTACAGAGTATTCCAGTTCAAGAACTGGACACCTGTCCTCATATAAATCTCTTTTTCCGGAACCCTCTCAAAGAATTCTTCCTTCAGGCCGTTAAACCGACAGTCCCTGGCGCAGATGCCTCCCCAGAGATATTCGCCGTTCCGGTCCAAAGCTGTCATATCGGTGCCCCAGGAATCCAGGGCCAGACTGTCAAGTGGAGCGTCTTTGGCAGCCGCCAAAAGGGCATCCCTCACTTGAGCGAACACTCCTAAAAGGTCCCAGTACTCATGTCCCAGCGCAGGAACCGATTCATGATAAAACCGGTTCTTCTCCTGGATCTCTACTGTCCTTCCATCGTATTCTGCCAGAAAAGTCCGGACACTGGAGGTCCCTATGTCCAGGGCCGCCATCCTGAATTTCTTCTCCATCTGTTCCTCCTTTTACAATGCCGGCGGAAATACTGCCGGCCGGTCTTACTCATACTAACTATATTCAGAATTTCACATAACCCGGATGCTTCGCCTCCGGATTATTGCCCCGGTACATTTCCACCAGCTTATCAATTTCTTTTCTGGGAAGCTCATTCTGTTTTCCAAGCATCATGCCCAGATAAATAATCTTCGCGTTGTACTCCAGCGTTTCTGTTTTAAAATATGCGGTGGTCAGATCCTTTCCCACGGTCACGGTCCCGTGGTTCTCCAGCAGGAACGCGTCATATGTCTGAAGGAACGGAATCATGGCGTCGGCCAGCTCCTGCGTAGAGGGCTTTGCATAAGGAACGATGGGGACGGCTCCCAGCGCGCAGACAGCCTCCGGAAGGATATATTTATCCAGCGGGATATGTGCAACGGCAAACGTAGTCGCATAGGGCGGATGCGCATGTACTACGGCTCCCACGTCCGGCCTTTCCTTATAGACCCGCAGATGGACCTTCACCTCAGAGGACGGTTTCCAGGTGCCTTCCAGCACTTCCCCCTTTTCATTCACTTTCACGATCATATCCGGTGTCAGATATCCCTTGCTGACTCCGGTCGGCGTGGTCAGGTACTCTGTTTCATTCAGCTTTACGGTGATATTCCCATCGTTGGCGGCCACAAATCCATTGGTATAGATCCGCTTTCCGATATCGCACATAAACGCCTTTAATTCCTGTTCATTCATTTTGTCTTTCCTCCTGTATTGGCTTTTTTGTTCATGCAGTTACTATGATCATTTCCCCGCTTCCAGACAGACCGCCCGGATACCAAGGATACTGCAGATTTCTTTCAGCTCCTTTTCATATTCTCCATATATCACATGGATATGGTTGGAGCGCACCTCATCAAAAAAGGTCTCTTTATCACAGAGCAGTTCAAAATAAGCGTGAGGTCTCTCCCATATGGTCTCCCTGAGCTTTTCCCGGTCAAAATACACGGCATTGGCCGGAACGATCAGCATCTCATATTCTCCCTGCTTCCGATTCAGTCTCGCCATGGTCACCCGCCCCTCTTTTGTCACGTATTGGGGACATGTGCCGCCGTATTTCCAGTAGTGTTCGTGCACGCCTTCTCTTTCCCAGATGACTTCCTTTTTATCTCTGGCAAAGTCCGTAGGCTGGGATCCGCAGTTGCATGTGGTCAGCACCCGGTCCTTATAGTCATATTGGGACAAATCTGTGAACATCACCGGACCTTCCTGCAGATGATGGAGAAGCTCCATGGTCAGCGCTGCATTGATATCCGCTTCACACCCGAATACCATCCTCTCTTTCTTTCCAAAGGCGTCTTCGCAGTCTCCCATCATGGAATGGCACAGACAGAACGATGTATACTGATTGGCCATCTCCGGCAGACATTTAGTGGAAACAAAAGACAGGTTATTTTCTCTGCAGAACTGCTTCATGGCCAGATACAACTTGATCTGTTTCATCATGGCTTCTTTGGTCGTCACAATGCCCCCGAAGTTTTCTTCGATCCATTTATAAAATTTTTCCGCTTCGTCGTCGTCTATTTTCTCCGCCCTGGCGATAATCTCCATTTGTTCAAAGGTCTCAATCTCCACTCCAAACTTTTCACGCACCACATTGGGATCGCACACTGCCGTCACCATGCCCATGCAGGTTCCTCCGCCCAGTCCCAGCTTTTCTCCTTTCATAGAAGAGACCGCGCAGGCCGCGTCCAGATAGACTCTGCATTTTTCTCTGGTGGCAGCATCCTCAAAGGGGCCGTACACCAGATTTGCATGAAATCCGAATTCATCCATTCCGCCTCTGGCGATGGCTCCGCCCACCAAACCGCAGGTCCCTGCGCCAGCATCGGCCCAGATGACCACAGGGACGCCCGCCTCCCGCACCAATGCCGCGGCACAGTTGGCATAAGTCCAGGTCCCCACGTAGAGGACCAGCGCCTGGATTCCCATATAGCGCAGCTCTTTTCCGGCTTTTACCATGTCTTCCATGGTACGGTTCACATTGCCGGCATCCTTTACCTCATAGCCCATCTCCTTCAATGCGGCCTTCACCACCTCGTGGGTGGCCGCAACACGGTCAATGGTTTCCTGAGGCCAGCTGTCCCCAGGCGCAAAAGTCGAAACAAGGCCTATCACTTTTTTTGACATAGGATTTCCCCCTTATTCTGATGTTTTGATCAATTGTTCTATCTGCTCCCTGTCCTCCAGGATACCGAGCTCTGTCTCCACCCGCACCGTTTCAAAAGGGGCGATGGTCTGGAGCGTCCCATATTTTTTTTCGTTCACCCGGCCCTCGCAATGGCAGTTCGCAGGTTCCAAGCCCACCGCATAAGCTCCTGCTATGTTCGTTTTCCACTCATGCAGAAACGGCATTACATTCGTATCCTGTTTGATATAAAATCCAAATCCAAGCCTCTCATTGAACGCCAGAGTTGTCACCTGCTTCTTCTCCCGGAAGCTGTGCATGATGCAGATTTCCTTTCCCGGCACCTGAGGCTTTTCCACCTTCCGATACTCAGAAAGATACGGCGCCGCCCATTCGTCCCTGCAGGATTTCTCCGATGGCTCCACATAAATCTTCATCTCCGAATCTGCAAAGGGAAAACCCAGGTTCAAATGATACATGTACATGAGCGGCCGTTCCTCAAACCCTTCATTTTCCAGCTCATCGGTGATCTTCACAGCCGGCTTCCCCATGGAGACCTGCATGTGCCGCCTGAGAGCAATATTTTCTCCGAAGAGGCTGGTCTCCCTCACTTCTCCGTACAGCTCAATGAGATAATCATTCTCAGCCCAATGGGCGGCAGCGGCGACATTCACCGCCGACATGGCTTTGATCCGTCCATGACACACCTGCCTCTCTCCCGCGTCCACACAATCATACCCGACATTTTGGGTGCCGCAGGTATAAAACAGGCCGCCGCACAAATGCCTGAGTGTGTCTTCCGAAGATTCCGGAAGATAGCGGAGCGGATACACAAGGCCGTTTTTGCTCAAGAAATTCAGGGGAATCCCTTTGTAGCTCATGGAATTTACATCCATGCACCGGTTTTCCATCACAGAAAATTCCATTCCGCTCCCGTTTTTCACTTCCAGAAAGCGAATCCCATCCCCGTTTCCGTCAATCTGCTCCTTCCTCGTCACGCCGGCTATCTGAGTGATATTTCCAGCGTAGGAAAGAAGCTCTTGTTTCGTATAATCCCGTCCGAATACTTTCATTTACATTCACCTTTTCAAAACCTGTGGCCTGCTTCCGCAGGCGGAAACAGACCACAGCGTTCCGTAAAGCATGGTTATCGGTTTTTATTACTTCCCGAAGGGGTACAGAAGCTCCTGAATATGTTCGTCATCGAAGTTCGCAGGAGTTACGATACTGTTGCCGGAGTTCACAAATTTCTCAACATCTTTTCCTTCGATCAGATTAATGGCCTGCGCTACAGACTCATAGCCCATGTTATAAGCTTCTGCAACGGAGCATGCTGCGATGGTTCCATTCTGGATATAACCGTTGATCGTATCGGAGGAGTCGAAGCTTCCCAGGAGGACCTTGCCGCCCAGTCCCTTTTCTTCCAGAGCGGAGGCGATGCCCTCAGCCGTGGGAGTGTTGGTCGTGTAGAATGCCTTGATGTCGGGATATGCAGCCAGCATGTCATAGGTCTGGCTCATAGCCTTGGAAGAGTCGTTCTGAGAATAAAGGATTTCTCCAACGATCTCGATATCGGGGTATTTTTCTTTGATGTAATTGATGAAGCCGTTCTCACGAGCCATGATGGTCGCGCCGCCGGGTACTGCGGAGATGATGCCTACCTGTCCTTTGCCGCCAATCCTCTGAGCGATTTCCTCAGCTACATCAGCGCCGGCTTTTTCATTGTCCAGAGCTACCAGACAGTCATAATCTTCTGTGGAGATCTTAGAATCGACCAGTACCATGGGGATGCCGGCTTCCTGGACCTCAGCGCAGGCGCCTGCAAGGGCGTCGGTATCGTTGGGGGCTAAAACGATGGCCGCGGGCTTTGTTCCGATAGCTGCCTCAACCATGGATACCTGCTTTTCAATGTCCACTTCTCCTAAAGGCGGCGCCTGATAGATCACGTCGTACCCTTTTTCTTTTCCGCATGCTTCCGCGCCGTCCTGCAGGCAGAGCCAATGGTTATACTGGGACTCTTTGCCAATTACGTAGATGGTCTTGCTTCCCGATGCGCCTTCCTCTTTTTTGGCCTCGGTGGTCTCGTCCTTTTTTGCTTCCGTGGTCTTCTCTTCAGCCGCCTTTGTGGTCTCGTCCTTCTTTGCCGCAGTGGTCTCGTCGGCCGCTTTCTTTCCGCAGCCCGAGAGCGCCATGATCAGGCAGAGCATCACCGCTGCAACCGCTGTCCATTTGTTTCGTTTCATGTTTCTTCCTCCTTTTACATTTTTATATAGTAAACAGCCCTATGCTGTTCCTAGCGTTCTTTCCCTTTACTTCTTGGAAGCCTCTCTGCGCCTCCGCATGATATCGGCCCACACGGCCACGATGATGATCACACCGGTGATAACCTGCTGCCAGAAGGTATTCACCCCCAGAAGGTTCAGCCCATTCCTCATGATACCAACGATAAACGCGCCCATCACAGCTCCGGGAATCGTGCCCTGGCCGCCCATCATACTGACGCCGCCGATTACGGATGCCGCGATGCCCTCCAGCTCAAAGCTGGTCCCAGCCGTGGGCTGCGCGGACAGAAGCCTCGTGGTGAGCATCACGCCCGCCAGTCCGGCCATGCCGCCGCTGAACATATAAGCGATGGTCGTGATCTTATCCGTACTGATACCGGAAAGTCTGGCCGCCTCCACATTGCTGCCCGTCGCGAATATTTTTCTTCCCAGCGTCGTCTTGGAAAGGACGATGGTCAGGATCACCGCGCATATCACCATGATATATACCAGCATGGGAATGCCGAGGATCTTTCCGCTCCCGATGAACTTAAGTCCTGCCAGATCGCCTTCGCTGGCCACTTCACGCACAGAAATGGACGAACCGCTGGAGATGATATAAGTGGCTCCACGGAATATGTACTG
Organism: Qiania dongpingensis; assembly: GCF_014337195.1. NCBI lineage: Bacteria > Bacillati > Bacillota > Clostridia > Lachnospirales > Lachnospiraceae > Qiania > Qiania dongpingensis. The sequence continues at coordinate 2,682,400 of NZ_CP060634.1, read as the reverse complement.
AGTACCCAATGTGGCGATAAATGGGATCAGGTGCATCTTTGTAACCAAAAATCCGTTGAAAAGGCCGCACAAAATACCGCACCCAATGGTGATGATAATACAGATCCATGCCGGTATGCCGGCCCGGAGGCTGACGCAGAAAATCGCTCCTGCCACACCGACCACGGAACCCGCCGACAGCTCGGCGCCGCCGATGATCAGTACAAAGGAAATGCCGCAGGCCAGAGTCGCATAAATGGCCACGGAAAGGGTGATGCTGATGACATTGTCTACGGTCAAGAAGGCTCTCGACAGGATAGAAAAAATGATGATCAGACCGAACAGTCCGGCCATGCTGCCCAGAAAGTTTGCAAATTTCGTCCGGGTAATCTTGTTTTTTACGGTATTCGAATTATTCATTTCCTTCACGCTCCGTTCCCTTTGTTTTCAGGCCAGTGATGTATTCCATGATCTCTTCCTGAGTCGTTTCCTTTGCAATCACTTCCCCCACAATGCTTCCTTCATGCATGAGAGCAACCCTGTCGCTCATGCCCAGAAGCTCCGGAAGCTCGGATGAAATCATAATGATTCCCACACCCTGGTCGCTCAGCTCATTCATCAGCTTATAAATCTCAAACTTGGCTCCCACATCGATGCCCCTCGTCGGTTCATCAAAGATCAGCAGGTCCACCTGTCTCGACAGCCATTTGGCTAAAACGAGCTTCTGCTGATTCCCGCCGGAGAGGAACTGAGCCAGCTGGCCCAGCTTCGGAGTCTTCACCGACAGCGCGTCCACATAGTGCTTCGCGTTCTCCTCCGCCGTTTTGTTGATAACAAAACCGTATTTGGATATTTTTTTCATGGAAGCCATATTGATGTTTTTCTCACAGTCCAGGCGGAGGGCCAGGCCCTCGTTCTTCCTGTCCTCAGTCAGATACGCGATCCCGTTTTTGATCGCCTGGCCGGGACTTCCCACGTTCACCTTTTTGCCGTTTACCTTCACTTCTATGCTGCTCACCGGATCGGCGCCGAATATCGCTCTCGCCATTTCTGTACGTCCGGCTCCCATCAGCCCCGCGATACCCAGGATCTCTCCTTTACGCACGTCAATATGATCCACATTTACCTTCTTATTCCGAATATGGTTCGCTTCGAAGAAGACTTCTCCAATCTTTCTCTCATGCTTCGGATATTTGTCCTCCATGGTCCTGCCCACCATCCGGTTGATCAGTTCATCCAGAGTCACACTGGCAAAATCAAAGGGATCTCCCACCTGCTGGCCGTCCCGCAGTACAGTCACACGGTCTGCGATCTTGGAAAGCTCTTCCATCCTGTGGGAAATATAGATGATTCCTTTCCCTTCCTTCTGAAGCTGCTTGATGACCATGAAAAGCTGCTCAATCTCCGAGTCCGCCAGAGCCGCTGTCGGCTCGTCGAACACGACCACGTCCGAGTCAAAGGACATTGCCTTGCAGATTTCTACCATCTGCATCTGAGCCACGCTCATGGTCATTACCACATCTCCCGGCTTGATCATATTCAGCTTGAACCGGTCCAGGATCTTCTGTGTTTCTTTTTCCACATATTTGGCATCCACAAATCCAAATTTGTTTTTATGCCGCCCAATATAGACATTATCCGCCACGGTCAGATCCGGGCAGAGATTGAATTCCTGAAAGATAATGCTGATGCCCAGCTCCTGGGCCTCCTTAATGTTGTGAATGGAGACCTCCTTTCCTTTTACAATGATCTTTCCCTCGTCAGGGGCATAGACGCCGTTCAGTATTTTCATCAATGTGGATTTCCCCGCGCCGTTTTCCCCCAAAAGCGCATGGACTTCTCCCGAATTGACCACGATGTTCACGTTGTCCAGAGCCTTTACGCCGGGAAAGCTTTTCGAGATTCCCTCCATCCTAAGAATTTCACCCATACTATGTACACCCTTTCTCTCTCCTTGTCATTTTGAAAGGAACACCTTTTCACGGACTATTTTAGAGGCGTAGGCCGCGTCTCCCCGCCTGATACATTCTTCTATATTCTCCATGCCGATCTTATCCACCATCTTGTCGAACATATCGAGGTACAGAATACTCTCTTCCGCACAGGCGAAGGAATCTTCACGGCTGGGGAAGATGTCTACGGAACACCAGCCGTCATATTTTACCTTTCTCAACACGTAGCAGAGCTCTATGTATTCAATAAACCGGACCGACCCCAGGATCATGTCGTCGTCCCAATAACCCAAACAGTCATTGGTATGCATGTGGAAGAGGCGTCCTCTTTCCGCACAGGCCTGTACTGCCGCGGCCATATTGGCGTTGGCATAGAGCACATGCCCCACGTCCACGGACACGCCCAGGTTCTTTCTCCCTCCCTCCGCACACATCAGAAGGGCCGTTCCGTATGTATCCACCAGAGAACGGTTCCTGGGCTCCCTGGGCTTGAACTCCAGCGCCACCTTCACGTCTGGATTATGGTCGGCGACTTCCACCGCTCCGTCCAGGAAATCGTGATAAAGCCTGCTGTAATCCGTACAGAGCGCGTAGTCAAATCCATCCTGCCCCGGCCAGATGTTGATGACCTCCGCTCCCATCTCTGCCGCATAGTCGGATGCCCGTTTGCAGATATCGATGGCTTTCCGGCGGAGCGCCGGATCTGGATTGGCCAGAGAGCCTTTCCCCAAATCTCTCCTGCCCGCGATGGCCACATTGATACAGGCGCATTTCAGGTTCAGATCTTCCAAGATTCTTTTTGTTTCTTTTCCGTCTGCTTCCTCTCCGCCTGAGGAGATCTCAAGCCCCTGGATGCCGGGAATCTCCGCCAGTTTTTTTGCCTTCTCCGCGAAGGAACAGTCCTCCTTGTACCCTTCAAATACGAATCTGTCACCGAGGATACCCATGGATCCTGTAATTACGCTTTGTTTCATTTCCATTCCTCCCTGTTCGTTTTCATGTTCCTTTTGCATTGGATCGGTGTTTGCTTCATCGTCATTTTAAACAATCAATTGTGCCATTTTTTAAAATAAATCATACAATTGCACATGTTTCTGTATCTCATGGTGTTATTCTACGACATCAAATGAACATGGTCAACATTTTTCATGTTCGCTTTGTTTTTTGCTATTGCTTTTTTTGTTATGCTATGATATATCTAAGATAGACTTTCGAAAAATCAAATAAAGGAGGGAACGCCCGTGAATGCAGAAACCAGACAGATAGCGATTTACGACATGATAAAGTCCAACAAAGAAATGTCCGTGAATACTCTGGCACAGTGCTTTGGCGTATCCGCCATGACAATCCGGAGAGACTTGGAGCAGCTGGAACGCTCAAAGCTCATCGAACGCGCCTATGGGAAGGCGCAGATTGCAGACGAAAGCAAGACCGAGCTTTCATTCAACCTGCGTAAATCCATGAATCTCACCTACAAGCAGAAAATTGCTATGGATGCCGCCAACTTTATCACCGAGCGTGATGTAAGAAGCATTTATGTAGACGGCAGCTCTACAGCTATGGAGCTTTTAAAGGTTTTGCCGCCCAATCGTTCCATGACCGTATTTACCAACAGTGTTTTTGCCCTGAACCTTCTCCAGCCGAAGACCTGGATCGATACCTTCATCATTGGAGGGTTTCTGAACCGTGAAGTATCGTCTATGGATGATATAACTTCCGTTGATCTCTGTAAGCAGATCTATGTGGATGCCACCTTCACTTCCTGCAGCGACATTTCTGCGGACGGCATGTTTAATAACGGCACCACCGGCACCCAGATCCGCCGGATCATGATGAAAAATTCTCAGCACAACTATCTGTTGGCAGACCATACTAAATTTAACTCCAGGGGAGTTTTCCTTCTCAATACCTGGGATAAGGTCGATACTCTGATCACAGATGAAAAACCGGACGCCGCCTTCCTGACAGCAGTCCAAAAGTACGGAGTTTCTGTCATCTGGTAAGGTGTATGACAGGCATTTGCAAAAGCAGCCGGAAGGTAAATTTTGAAACCGCCGTTCACAAGCGGTGCGGAAGATCCGAAAAATCAACAAGGAGGATAGTATCATGAAGTTATTCGCTGACACTGCCGATATGGCAGAACTGACTGAACTGGAAGAAATGGGGCTTCTGGCCGGAATCACCACAAACCCGTCCCTTTCTTCCAAAGAAGGCGCCGATGTCGTGGAAACCATTTCAAAGCTTTCCAGGCGCTTCCCCAACATTCCGGTGCTGGCGCAGGTCGTCGCCGTCACCAAAGAGGAGATCATGGAACAAGCAAAGAGTATCCGAAGCGCCGGAGACAATGTGGTAGTCAAAGTCCCCGCCACCGCAGAAGGAATCAAAGCCATACGTGCCTTAAAGGAAATGGGCATCAAGACCTGTGCTACTACCATCCTGACCTCAGCCCAGGCCATGCTCTGCGCCCATGCCGGAGCTGCTTACGTAGCCCCTTATACCGGACAAAATGACTGTATCGGCTATCATGGGCTGGACACTCTCCAGGAGATCGCGGAGGTGTTTGCGTCCTCGGACTATGAAACGGAAATCTTGGCAGCCTCCATTGAAAAACCTCAGGAATTTGTGGATTACGCAGTCCATGGAGCCGATATCACCACAGCGCCTTATCATGTATTCATGGATGTGTTCCAGATGCCCATGCCGCTGACCCAGTACTATATTGACAATTTCTACAGGGACTGGACCGCGAACGGCGCTTATTTAAAAGGAAAATAACAGAATCTAAAGAATAAAGAAAAAAGATCAGATAGGGAGACAGCTCAAATGGAAGTAAAAATCACAGATTTAAAAGATACTTATGTGTCCGGCGTAAAAGCCATATTCCCGGAATCTTATGAAACGGTAAAGGAAGATTACCTGGAGTGGACGGCTTTCAAACTGACCAGCCGCCTGAATACTACAGAAGTGACCGCCGGCCTCCTTCAGGGATGGCACCACACCCCCACCTTCAAGGTAGTGGAGACCCATGAAGATAATGAAATCTTCTGTTTTCTGGAAGGAACGGCTCTTATGATCTTTATCGACATGGATGAAAACGGTCCGGTGATGGATACCGCACAGATTGTACGGATCCCCGCGGGGGTCACCCTGGAGATAGAAAAAGGCAAGGGACATTTCGTGGCAGTGGCAGAGGATACTACCTATAAAGCCATCGTAGTCTCTCCGGTCCAGGCTGCGCCAAAAGTCATGCTTCCCGAGATTATTGCAGGTATTTAAGTACATTTTTTATTCCTCTTTAAAGAGAAAAGGCTTCCGTGTCGTCTTCGGAAGCCTTTTCCCGTTATACGGACCCTATTCATAATGATCCTGTATATCTATTCATTTATCAAAAATCTACGCAGTCCGGATCAGGGCCCGTCCGTTTTCCGCAGTTCATAGCATCCAGAAGAGCACATTCCTCTTCCGTCAGTTCAAAGTCAAATAGATTCCTGTTCTCTTCAATCCTGTTTTTATGAACAGATTTGGGAAATACGATGATGTCTTTTTGCAAGATCCAACGCAGAATCACCTGCGGCCCGCTCTTTCCGTATTTTTTTCCAATCTGCACCGCTGTGTTATCCCGAGTAAAAGCGCCGCTTCCTAAAGGGCTCCAAGCTTCAAAAGCAATTCCCCTTTCCCGGCAAAATGCCAGCAGCTCGTTGTCCTGCATGCAGGGATTGAACTCCATCTGATCGACAGCCGGACAGATCTCCGCCCCCATAAGCAGTTCCTCCAACTGATAGATTTTAAAATTGGACACTCCGATGGCTCTGGCGCGGCCGCTCCTGTAAATCTCCTCCATAACCTTCCAGGTCTCAGAAATACATCCTCCCACCGGCCAGTGGACCAGATACAGATCCACATAATCCGTATCCAGGCGCGCCAGGCTTTCCTCAAAGGCTTTCATCTGCCGGTGTTCTCTCTGATCCGCGTTCCAAAGCTTCGTGGTCAGGAATATCTCATTCCTTTTAAGCCCGCTTTTTTTCATGGCCCGCCCGACGCTTTCTTCATTTCCGTAAACCGCCGCCGTGTCAATGTGCCGATAGCCCGCTTCCAGAGCATATCCAATGGCATTTTCTGCTTCTTCTCCGTTTTTTGCCTGCCACACGCCAAACCCGAGACGAGGAATCTCCACGCCGTTGTTCAGCCGGATGACTGACTGAAATGATAAATTCATAAATACCTCCTAATGATAGATGGTTTGCTATACAGAAAAATACGTTCCGATATGTTTCTGTTATTATACTACAAAACACTTTTTGGAATCATTCATAATAAGCTCCGATTAAGCTCCTGTTAGACACCGGCAGAAGTTCCGGGCCGTCACGATTTCGGTTCGCTGGCGATGCCGGGGCCGCTTTATCCCCGCTCCAGGAGTACCGCTCACATGTCGGCGGGAAATCTTTATGATTTCCCGCCTCCGGTTCGCTCAGAAACGAAATCGGTATTTTTCGTTTCTGCCTCCCTCCGCCTGGGGAACATCGGCCGCTGCCCTGCGGCGCTCACCTTTAGGCCGGCCCGGAATCTTTCTGCCGGTTTTCTTTCTGCCGCACCGTTTCGAATGATTTCTGCTCCCTTGATTCCAGAAAAGGATTGGATATCCACACGGCCCGCGCGCCTAACGGCAGCGGGCCGAGGTGGCCGCCCCAATAGCTTTCGAGACAAACGAAAGCTTACCCCGGTGCGGAAGAAAGAGCAGGAGGAAAAATCTGATTTCATCGTAAGGCGAGCGCCGCAGAGCCGTTAGCAGGATTTTCCCGGCCGCAGGGAGGTAAAAACCGAATTTCATGCAGGTTTTTATTGGAATCTGACATGGAAAAATATCGATTTATCCATGGCAGTTGGAAAGGACCGACTGGAGGCCGTAAAGATCCTGGTTACGGCTGCCAGCGAGCCGCCTGGATGGAATCGGATTTCCTCCTGCTTTGTAAATCAGACAAAGAAAATTTGTTTGAAGGTTATTCAAAGGCATACTCCGTCTAATGGGAATATGATTGCAAATCTTCAGCTATTTTTACGGAGCTGATCCAGGATCCGCATCACGTTCAGGCTCTCCTCCTGCCATCTGCCGCAGGCCTCCCGGTCTCCGGCTTCATAAACTCTTACAAAGTCCTCCACTTCATAGGTCATCCTGTTTACATTTCTGTCATATTCTGCGCGCTTTGTTTCCCCGTTCCTGAGGCAAAGCTTCACATTTCCGCACAGATTCCCCGCTTCTTCCACCAGGATATATCCTTTTTCCCCTTCTATCAGCCCGGTATTTTTTCCGTTACAGTCCTTTGCTCCCATGCAGGTACATACGAATCCGTCGTACTGTAGCACAGCTGTTCCTGAGCAGTCGACGCCGTTAAAGCCGCGGTTTGCAAAATAAGAAGCCGTTTCTGGTAACCCGAAAAGATCCGCGATCACATGGAGGTTATAGACATTGATATCCATGAGCGCGCCGCCTGCGTATCCCGGATCAAACACATTGGTCACTTTTCCTGACAGATATGAATCATAGCGGCTGGAGTATTGACTGTAATTGTAATGTACCAAACGCACCGGGCCGATCTCCCTCAGCCATTCCTTAACCACTTTATAGTTGGGCATGTGGAGGATTGTAATGGCCTCAAACAAATAAAGGCCTCTTTCCCCAGCCAGACGGACCAGCTCCTCCGCCTCTTTAAAGCTTCCTACAAATGGTTTTTCACAGATGACATGTTTCCCTGCCGTAAGGGCTCGCTTCACATAATCGTAATGAAGGCTGTTGGGAGACGCCACATAGATAAAATCAATGGTCTTGTCGTTCAGCATCGCGTCCAAATCCGAATACCAGCTGCCGGCGCCATGTTTTTTGGCAAATTCCTTCGCCCTCTCCTCCGTCCTGGAATACACCGCCGTACAGCAGATGCCCTCCGTCTTCTCCACCGCGTCCAAAAACAGGTCCACGATACTGCCGCTGCCAATCGTCGCCAAATATATCATCAGTTTCCTCCTTTCCATCAAATGTCCGCTCATGTTTCCAAACGGCTCCAGCATTTCGCCCTGGCTCCGCCCGGGCGCACGCGGACATTCGTCAAATGTCCACTCATAGCCAAAATGGCCCCGCCTTCCGCAAGTATACTTGCTTTTGGCGGAGCCATTTTGTCTATTATGCTGTCGCTTGACTCAAAGTCAACACGTTCATTCTTCTACGCCGTACAGCTTAACCAGCTTCTGCAGGTGAGCGTACTTCGCTTTGGACTGTTCTTCCGCAGCTTCAAACAGCTTCGCAGCCCTTTCCGGATTTGCACGTACCAAAGAATTGTAACGTACTTCTCCGTTCAGGAACTCTTTGTAGTCTCCTGTAGGAGCCTTGCTGTCCAGGCTGAATCCAGCCTTGCCTGCCTCAACCAGTTCAGGGTTGAAACGGAAGTTAAACCAGTAGCCAGCCTCAACGGCCGCCTTTTCTTCCAGCTGAGCTTTCGCCATGCCGGCCTTGATACCATGGTTGATACAAGGAGCATATGCGATCACCAGGGAAGGTCCGGGATAAGCTTCTGCTTCTGCCAGAGCCTTTACACACTGATTGTAATCCGCGCCCATAGCGATCTGAGCAACGTACACGTAGCCATAGCTCATGGCGATGGCAGCCAGGTCTTTCTTCTTCACATCCTTGCCGCCCGCCGCAAACTTGGCGATCGCGCCGGTAGGAGTAGCCTTGGAAGACTGTCCGCCTGTATTGGAGTAAACCTCGGTATCGAATACCATAATGTTGATGTCCTTGCCGCTGGCCAGAACATGGTCAACACCGCCAAATCCGATGTCGTATGCCCATCCGTCACCGCCGAAGATCCACTGTGACTTCTTAGCCAGGAAATCCTTATCCTTGAGGATTTCTTTGGACTTCTCGCAGCCGCACGCTTCCAGAGCAGCTACCAGCTTGTCCGTAGCAGCGCCGTTCAGTGCGCCGATGGAATAAGTCTCCAGCCATTCCTTGCCTGCTGCTTCCACATCGGCGTTGCCGCTGTTCGCAATCGCAGCTTCTACTTTGCTCTTCAGGCTTTCCCTCATGGCATTCTGAGCCAGGCTCATACCATATCCAAACTCAGCTGCATCCTCAAATAAGGAGTTTGACCAAGCCGGTCCTTTTCCTTCGGGAGTCACGGTATAAGGAGTACTCGGTGAAGAGTTGCCCCAGATTGAAGAACAGCCGGTAGCGTTTGCGATATACATCCTGTCTCCGAACAGCTGAGTGATCAGCTTCGCATAAGGAGTCTCGCCGCAGCCTGCGCAAGCGCCGGAGAACTCAAGCAGGGGCTGTCTGAACTGGCTTCCCTTTACAGTATTTTCCTTGAACTTCGCAAGAACCTCAGGCTTCTTAGGCAGCGTCAGGCCATATTCGAAGCCCTTCTGGCAGTCCGCGTTGGCTTCCATGTTCTCCATGGTGAGCGCCTTTGCGCCTTTCTTGCCGGGACATACAGTCGCACAAGAGCCGCAGCCCATGCAGTCCAGAGCATCCACGGTCATGGAGAAGAACATGCCGGGCATACCGGTCATAGGAACCTTCTTCATATTCTCGGGAGCCGCAGCTGCCTCTTCTTCTGTCATTACAGCAGGACGAATAGAAGCATGAGGACACACATAAGAACAGAAATTACACTGAATACAGTTCTCAGGATTCCAAACGGGGATGTCTACCGCAACGCCGCGCTTCTCAAATGCAGCGGTTCCGTTGGGTGTGGAGCCGTCCACATAATCCACGAATGCGGATACAGGCAGCTTATTGCCTTCCTGAGCCGCTACACTCTGCTGAATGTTCTTAACAAATTTAACGGCTTCTTCTCTTCCTTCACGTACCTTCTCAGAAAGATCTTCATACTGAGCGTCTTTCCAGCTTTCAGGTACTGTGATCTCTTTCACATCCTTCGCGCCGCGGTCGATGGCGTCATAGTTCATCTGAACGATCTTGTCGCCCTTTCTTCCGTAAGTAGCCTTTGCAGCGGCCTTCATCAGCTCGATGGCTTTATCCTCAGGGATAATGTTGGCAAGCTTGAAGAATGCGGACTGAAGTACGGTATTGATACGGCCGCCGAGGCCAATCTCTTTGCCAATCTTGATACCGTCGATCAGGCAGAGCTTGATGTTGTGGTCGGCAATATATTTCTTAGCCTGTCCGGGCAGATGCTCTTCAAGACCTTCCATATCCCAAGGGCAGTTCAGAAGGAATGTTCCGCCGTCCTTCAGATCCTGCACCATGTTGTACTTTCTCAGATAAGCAGGATTGTGGCAGGCTACAAAATTCGCTTTGCTGATCAGATAGGTGGACTTGATCGGATCCTTACCGAAACGCAGATGGGAGATCGTCACGCCGCCGGACTTTTTGGAATCATAATCAAAGTATGCCTGTGCATACATATCGGTATTGTCACCAATGATCTTAATGGAGTTCTTGTTCGCGCCTACGGTACCGTCCGCGCCAAGGCCCCAGAACTTACAGCTGATCGTGCTCTCGGGAGCTACGCTGATCTCTTCTCCGGTCTCTAAGGACAGGTTGGTCACGTCGTCCACGATGCCGATGGTAAACTGTTTTTTCTCTGTATTATTGTATACGGCAACAATCTGAGCAGGGGTCGTATCCTTGGAGCCCAGACCATAGCGGCCGGTAAAGATGTCGATATTGTGGAACTTCGTATTCCTGAGGGCAGCAACCACGTCCAGGTACAAAGGCTCGCCAAGTGCGCCGGGCTCTTTTGTCCTGTCCAGAACGGAAATCCTCTTAACGGTATCCGGAATCGCCTCGATCAGTTTCTCAGCGCAGAAGGGTCTGTACAGACGCACGATGACAAGGCCTGTCTTCTGTCCCTGTGCGTTCAGGAAATCAACGGTCTCCTCGATGGTCTCACATACGGAACCCATCGCAACGATCACATGCTCTGCATCCGGAGCGCCGTAGTAGTTGAACAGCTTATAGTCTGTGCCGATCTTTTCGTTTACCTTGTCCATGTACTCTTCTACGATGGCAGGAAGCGCATTATAATAAGAGTTGCATGCTTCCCTTGCCTGGAAGAAGATATCAGGGTTCTGAGCGGAACCTCTTTCACAGGGATGCTCAGGATTCAGGGCGCGGCGTCTGAACGCGTCGATCGCATCCATGTCGGCCATGTCCTTCAGATCTTCCGTATCCCAAACCTCGATCTTCTGGATCTCATGAGAGGTACGGAAACCGTCAAAGAAATTGATAAAGGGAACGCGGCCCTTGATCGCTGCCAGATGAGCTACTGCAGTCAGATCCATGACCTCCTGCACGCTGCCTTCACAAAGCATAGCGGCGCCGGTCTGACGGCATGCATATACGTCGGAGTGATCGCCGAAAATAGAAAGTGCATGGCTGGCCAGAGCACGCGCGGATACATTGAACACACCGGGAAGCAGCTCGCCGGCGATTTTATAAAGGTTCGGGATCATAAGCAGCAGACCCTGAGATGCCGTATAGGTAGTAGTCAAAGCACCTGCCGACAGAGAGCCGTGTACTGCGCCCGCTGCGCCTGCTTCAGACTGCATTTCTGTAATCTGAACGGTCTGTCCGAAGATGTTTGTCCTCCCCTGTGTCGCCCATTCATCTGTGGCTTCTGCCATAGGTGATGAAGGGGTAATCGGATAGATGGCCGCCACATCGGTAAATGCATAAGAAGCATGAGCCGCTGCATGGTTGCCATCCATGGTTTTCATTTTTCTTCCCATAGATATTCTCCTCCTCTAGGAATATAAGTGAATGTGATATAGATTAATATAAATAGCACAAAATCATCTTTCTCATTATACAATTCTTGTTACAAGAATGTCAAACAAGTATCTCAAAAAATACATTATTTGTGCTTATTTTACAAAGGCTTTTACCTTTTCTGCAATGCTGTCGCCGTCAAGGCCGTATTTCTTGATCAGAGCTGCTGCGGGGCCGGATTCTCCATAGGTATCGTTAATGCCGATCTTCAGTACCGGTGTCGGCGCTTTCGCGGACAAAGCGTCGCACACGGCGCTTCCCAGGCCTCCGATGACAGAGTGCTCCTCAACAGTCACAACCTTGCCGGTCTCTTTCGCTGCCGCTGCTACCAAGTCTTCATCGAGGGGCTTGATGGTATGGATATTGACGACCTTGGCGTCAATGCCTTCTGCCGCCAGTTTTTCAGCAGCGGCCAATGATTCACTCACGCACAGGCCGGTGGCGATGATGGTCACATCCTTGCCCTCTCTCTCCACAACGCCTTTTCCGATTTCAAATTTATAGGAAGCTTCGTCATGGATGACCGGAACCGCCAGACGCCCGAATCTCAGGTATACAGGTCCCTGGTGCTCTATGGCAGCGCGCACGGCCGCTCTGGCCTCAACGTCATCCGCCGGGCTGATCACCACCATGCCGGGAATCGTCCTCATCAGAGCGATGTCTTCATTGCACTGATGGGTAGCGCCGTCTTCTCCTACGGAAATGCCGGCATGAGTAGCGCCGATCTTCACATTCAGATGAGGATACCCGATGGAGTTGCGGATCTGCTCAAAGGCTCTGCCCGCCGCAAACATTGCGAATGAACTGGCAAAGGGGATCTTCCCTGTGGTGGCAAGGCCCGCCGCCACGCCCATCATATTGCATTCTGCGATGCCGCAGTCAATATGGCGCTCCGGAAACGCCTTTTTGAAAACTCCGGTCTTAGTAGCGCCGGCCAGGTCGGCATCCAGCACGACCAGTTCCTTATATTCAGCGCCACATTCTGCCAGTGCCTTACCATAGCTCTCTCTTGTCGCGATCTTCTTTATTTCTGACATAATGCTTCACCTACTTTCTCCAAATCTGCCATTGCGATGGCATACTGCTCGTCATTGGGGGCAGTTCCATGCCAGGACGCCTGATTTTCCATAAAGGATACTCCTTTGCCCTTTACCGTTTTCGCGATAATGGCGGTAGGCTGTCCTTTTACCGTCTTCGCTTCCGCGAACGCTGCGCGGATTGCTTCGAAGTCATGTCCGTCAATATTGATCACATGGAAATTAAACGCTTCAAATTTCTTATCAATGGGATAGGGAGAGTTTACATCCGCAATGTTCCCGTCGATCTGAAGGCCGTTGTTGTCCACGATGACTACCAGGTTGTCCAGCTTTCTGTGAGCGGCCAGCATAGAAGCTTCCCATACCTGCCCTTCCTGGATCTCCCCGTCGCCGAGAAGTGTATATACACGATAATCCGCATTGTCCAGCTTGCCTGCGATCGCCATGCCGACGGCTGCGGAGATTCCCTGTCCTAAAGAGCCGCTGGACATATCCACGCCGGGGATATGCTGCATACAGGGATGGCCCTGGAGATATGAACCCAGATGGCGGAGAGTCAGAAGATCCTCAACCGGGAAAAAGCCTTTGTGGGCGAGTGCCGCATAATATCCGGGAGCCGTGTGCCCCTTGGACAGTACAAAACGGTCCCTGCCGGGCTTTTTCGGATCCTTCGGGTCCACATTCATCTCTTCAAAATACAAATAGGTAAAAATCTCTGCAGCGGAAAGAGATCCGCCGGGATGGCCGGCTTTCGCGCTGTGTACGGATGACACAATGCTCTTGCGAATTTCATTGGCCTGTTTTTTGAGTTCCAACGTATTCATCATAGTTCCTCCTTTAATTTCTAATAGATGGACTCCAGATATACAGAATCTCTAATAGACATACTTGTTTAAAGTATACCATTTTACCGTTTTTCTGTCCACTATAAATCACAATCCCTTTTTACCCTCATTCACAGCCGCTCCCATCATCCCGTTCTTTTTTTATTTCCCGGCGAATTATGTCCGCTTTTCTTCCATATTATAATACAAAATACTTTTTGAAATCATTCTTGTAAGCTCTGAATAAGTTCCAGTTAGACACCGGCAGAAGTTCCGGGCCGTCACGATTTCGGTTCGCTGGCGGTGCAGGGACCGCTTTATCCCCGCTCCGGGAGTACCGCTCACATGTCGGCGGGAAATCTTTATGATTTCCCATCTCCGGTTCGCTCAGAAACAGAATCGGTGTTTTACGTTTCTGCCTCCCTCCGCCTGGGGAACACCGGCCGCTGCCCTGCAGCGCTCACCTTTAGGCCGGCCCGGAATCTTTCTGCCGGCGATCTGCCTGCCGCACCGTTTCAGATGATTTCCGTTCCCTTGATTCCAAAAAAGTATTGGATATCCACACGGCCCGCGCGCCTTGCGGCAGCGGGCTGCGGTGGACCGCCCCAATGGCTTTCTAAGCAAACAAAAGCTTATTTCGGTGCGGGAGTAAGAGCAAGAGGAACGATCCGATTCCATCGTAAGGCGAGCGCTGCAAAGGCGTTAGAAGGATCTTCCCGGCCGAGGGAGGTAAAAACCGAATTTCATGTAGGTTTTTATTGGAATCTGACATGGAAAAATTAAGGTTTATCCATGTCAGTTGGAAAGGACCGACTGGAGGCCGTAAAGATGCTGGTTACGGCTGCCAGCGAGCCGCCTGGATGGAATCGGATTTCCTCCTGCCTTTAAATCATACAAAGAGTTCTTGTTTGAAAGGTATTCAAAGGTATATCAATAGGGAACTTATTTCTCCATCCCGTTTTCCGCAGCAAACAGACGTTGCAAGTTTTCGGAAAAAGCCGTATAATGTTAGATGGCTGTAAAACAAGTCGCTATAAAATACAGCATTTTAGACGCTGGTCAAGATAAGGAGTGAATTCCGTGAAATTATTATCTATCGCAGTGCCCTGTTATAACTCTCAGGACTATATGGAGCACTGTGTAAATTCCCTGCTTCCCGGAGGAGACGATGTGGAAATCCTCATCGTAAACGACGGTTCCAAAGATGATACGGCAGATATCGCAAACCGGCTGGAAACAGAACACCCCGGCATCGTCCGTGCCATCCATCAGGAAAATGCCGGTCACGGCGGCGCGGTGAATACCGGCCTCGCCCATGCCACAGGCTTGTTCTTCAAGGTTGTGGACAGCGATGACTGGGTGGATCTGGAAGCATACAAAAAAATCCTCAGTTTTCTTAAAACGGCAGTCATGGAAGACCGTCTTCCCGATCTGCTGCTGTCCAACTATGTCTATGAAAAACAGGGGGCGGCCCATAAAAAGATCATGCAGTACCGGAAATATTTTCCCACCGATACTTATTTCACCTGGGATGATGTAAAACCGCTTCCTCCCACCATTTACATTCTGATGCATTCCGTCATTTACCGGACGGCTGTCCTCAGGCGCTCCGGGCTGGAGCTCCCGAAAAACACCTTTTATGTGGACAATTTATTTGTATTCCAGCCTATGCCCTACGTAAAGACATTGTATTATATCGATGCAGACTTTTACCGTTACTTTATCGGCAGGGAGGACCAGTCCGTCAATGAATCTGTAATGATCTCACGACTGGACCAGCAGTTCCGAGTGACCCGCCTGATGATCGACTGCCTGGAGAAGTCCGGACCGCTTTTTAAGAGCAGGACACTCTGCAAAAACATGTGTTCCTACATGAACATTATCCTGAGCATCTCATCCATCATGGCCATTAAATCCGGCACAGAAGAGCATCTGCGGGAAAAAGAAGCGTTATGGCAGGAACTAAAGGATATGAACCCATCCCTCTACCGGAAGTTCCGTTACCGGACCCTGCTCGGCATCACCATGAACCTGCCCGGAAAGATCGGCAGGAAATGTTCCGTACTAGCTTATAACGTGACCCAAAAAATATACGGTTTCAATTAAAAGATACCGGTTGCACTGGAAAGGAGGAGGTCTATGGCTTTCAAACGTCCATTTAAACCAAAAACAAAAGATGCAGACTGTAACTTTTACAAAATCTTCTGGATCTATATAATCGGCGGCATCCTGGGATGCCTGGCAGAAACTATCTGGTGTTATTTCGCCTTTGGCGGATACTCCAACAGGAGCAGCAATCTGTTTTTCCCCATGAGCAATGTCTGGGGAGCCGGCTGCGCCCTGTTCAGTATCCTGCTGCACAACAATCAAAATTCAAAGCCTTTCCATCTGTTTATCAAAGGCTATATATTTGGCGGTGCATTTGAATTTTTGTGCGGTTTCGTCTGCCAGATCGTGCTGGGTGTCACGTTCTGGGATTATTCCGGTATACCGCTCTCCATCGGAAACTATGTAAACCTGGTCTTCTGTGCTTTCTGGGGTTTGGTGGCCATTGCCTGGGCCAAATGGATCTATCCGTTCCTGTCCAGGCTTCTGGAGAAGGTCCCGCAAAAGAAGCGGCGGTTCGCCACCCGGTGTACCGTATGCCTGGTGGTATTCACTTCGGTCATCTCCTGCCTGGCGCTCATCCGCATGAGCGAACGGCATAAGAATATACCGCCCAGGAATTTCCTGGAACGTCACCTGGATCAATACTATCCGGATCGTCTGCTGGGAAGCACCTTCCCGAAAATGAAATATCTGGATACCGGGGAATACATAAAAGATCTGCCATAAAATAAAAAACACCTGGGAGCCATGCCGGCGCTCAGGTATTTTTTATTTCATATCTTTCAAACAAGCTTTCTTTGTCTGGTTCACAAAGCAAGAGGAAATCCGCTTCCATCCAGGCGGCTCGCTGGCAGCCGTAACCATGATCTTTGCGGTGCTCACCTTACGATGGAATCGGATCCTTCCTCCTGCTCCTCCTCCCGCATCAAAGTATCTTCCGTTTGCCTCAAAAGCTATTGGGACGGTCTGCCGCAGCCCGCTGCCGTTAGGCACGCGGGCTGTGTGGATATCCGATTCTTTTCTGGAATCATGAAATGGAAGTCATCCGAAAAGGTGCGGCAGAAAAGACGCCGGCAGAAAGATTCCGGGCCGGCCTAAAGGTGAGCGCCGCAGGGCAGAGGCCGGTGTTCCCCAGCCGGAGGGAGGCAGAAACGAAAAATACCGATTCCGTTTCTGAGCGAACGGGAGACGGGAAATCATCCAGATTTCCCGCCGACATGTGAGCGGTACTCCCGGAGCGGGGATAAAGCGACCCCTGTATCGCCAGCGAACCGAAATCGTGACGGCCCGGAACTTCTGCTGGTGTCAGTCTGGATTCTGCTTAGAGCTAACGAAAAATGATTCCAAAAAGTAATTTGTATCATACCTTGCCGCACGAAGTGCGCCTGCCCGGAGGGCATGAATTAAGGGATGCCCTAGGGTATAAGTTTTCAGACACGGTCCCGCTGTTTTTCAGCCATCCATTTCTGTGCCGCTTTCGCGTCCGATATATACGGCTCATAGGAATCCCGCACACGCTGGGTTACCTCGGCGCCTTTCCCGGCCAGTATCACCACGTCACCCGGCTCCGCCGCGTCCAGAGCCGCCTGGACGGCCTGTTCCCGGTCCGGGATTATCCTGCACGGTTTCTTGATATGGGACTGAACCTCGAGACATATCTCCGCCACATCCTCATAGCCCGGATCATCCGCCGTCAGATATACAAAATCCGCATACTTGTCCGCCAATATCCCCATGTCCCGCTTTCTAATGGGAGAACGCTCGCCGGCACATCCGAACACCGAATGGATATGATTCGGGGCAAACGTTTCCTGCACCGCTTTATATAAATTCAAAAAGCTTAAGTAATTATGGGCGTAGTCCACTACAATGTGAAACCCGCCGTATTCCATCAGCATCATCCTCCCCGGAATATGGATATGACGGATTCCCTCCGCAATGGTCCCCGGGCCGATGCCCATGACAAAGGCCGCCAGTATCGCCGCCGTCAGGTTCTCCACATTGAACCGTCCGACCAGGCTGCTTTCAAAGGCGTACCACCTGCCTTTGTATCCCAGCTCGAAACGGCTCCCGCCGGCGCTGACCTCTATGTTCCGTATCACACCGTCACACGTCTCGTCGTGTCCATATAACAGTACCCGTTTTCCTGCACATCCCGCCATGACCTTGTCGAAAAACCTGGTTTCTTTATTCACTATAACGGTATCGCACTGAGATAAAAAGGATATTTTACAGCTCACATATTCCTCAAGGCTCGCATGCTCCTTTTCTCCGATATGGTCCTCATCCACATTCAGAAAAATCCCAATGGGAAAATGCTGCCCGTATACACGCGATAATTTCATGGCTTGAGAGGACACCTCCATTACCACGTGATCACATCCATTGTCCTTCGCTTCCCGAAAATAAGACTGAAGCTCGACCGGCTCCGGAGTAGTCAGATGGCTCAGTCGGGACGTCTTTCCTGTGTTGACCTCCATCGTGGAAAAGACAGCCGTCCGTCCGGGAGCCCCCGCATCCAGAATTGACTTTAAAATGTAAGCCGTTGTAGTTTTTCCTTTTGTCCCCGTGATTCCGGTGACGAACATCTCATCCCCGGGATTCTCATAAAACCATCTTGCCGCGATTGACGACGCTTTCCGGATATCCTTAACCAGGATATGAGGCAGGATGCCGCCGAAGTCCGTCTCCGCCATATAAAGGACGGAGCCTTTTTCAGCCGCCATCTCCAGATATTCTTTTTTAAATGTAAAGCCCTTGCAGATAAAAAAGGCTCCCGGGCCCGCTTCCCTGGAATTCGTAGTCAGGGAATCAGGCGAAAGGCATCCCGCCTCCTTGGAAGCCTCTATGAGCAGTCCCTCCTGCTCCAGCAGTATGATCAAATCACTTATGGTACCCTTCATGATGCGCTCCCTTATCTTTTCTCCGGTATGATCTCCAGCCAGTATCCGTCCGGGTCTTCAATGAAGTAGATTCCCATGGACGGGTTTTCAAAACAGATGCATCCCATTTCTCTGTGCTTTTCATGAGCCGCCTCAAAATCATCCGCCTGGAACGCGAGATGGATTTCATTGTCTCCCAGGTTATAAGGCCTGTCCATGTCCCGAAGCCAGGTCAGCTCCAGAAGATGGCTGGTCTGTCCGTCGCCCAGATAGACAATGATAAAGCTTCCGTCTTCCTTTTCAATCCTTCTCGTTTCCGTGAGTCCCAAAGCCTTTTTATAAAAATCCATGGATCTTTCCAGATCATATACGTTAATATTGTTATGCACAAATCTGAATTTCATATACGCCGCTCCTTAATTATTATAAAACGCCAAATTTTACAGTTCTTCTATATACTCTGCCACAGCCTCGCCTTTGTGACGCCCGCTGGGTTCTGCCGGATAAGAGGCCAGACTGTCGCCCTCTGAAAGCCCCGCAAATGCTGAAGGACTCCCGCTCCCTTCCAGATAAACGCTGTCAGCCTCCTGAACTGTGGCAGATATGCCGTTTTCCAGCTCGATCCTCCACAGAGGCCTCTTTTCTTTTTTCACGCGCCCGACAAATGCCGTCCGGAAGCCGTCCGGTGAAAACACCGTGAGCTCATCTCCCGGCTCCACTTCTGCCAGATATTTTGTCACCCCGTCCCGCATATAAACATACTGATGGAGAGCGCCGGCATTTACCCGGAACACACGTCTGGGATAAGTATCCACTTCCCGGTTTTCCGACATGGCTTTTACGAAACCTTTGCAGGTATTTCCGATCAATATGCCCTCCTCCTCAGACAGGGCGTCAATAAAATCCAGCTCCACCCGGACTCCCGTTCCCAGCTTTAAAAGCCTTGTTATTTTTGTCAGCTGCCGTTCCGCCATCCATTCCTTTTTTTGATTTTCCATGGTCTCAGTATAGCACAAAGAAATTCCCATTACCAGAGTGAGTTCCGGAGGCAGAACACATTTCCTACACATAGCTGTGATAAAATATAATAAAATACTTTTTGGAATCATTTCCGAAGGTCTCCATTAAATACCGGCAGAAGTTCCGAGTCGTCACGATTTCGGTTCGCTGGCGATACAGGGACCACTTTATCCCCGCTCCAGAAGTACCGCTCACATGTCGCCGGAAAATCCAGATGATTTTTCGTCTCCGGTTCGCTCAGAAACGGAATCGGTATCTCCGTTTCTGTCTCCTTCCGCCTAGGGAACACCGGTCTCTGTCCTGCGGCGCTCGCCTTTAGGCCGGCCCGGAATTCTTCTGCCGGTATCCTGCCTGCCGCACCATTCTGGATGATTTTCGTTTCCTTGATTCTAGAAAAGGACCGGATATAAGGTATGATTTGATCCAAGAAAGGAGTATGCTATGTCCCGGAAAATCAAAAAGTTTAATAAACTCAGTAAACTGCCTCTTGCTTTACTTTCCTTTGTCCTCATGGCCTTCTTTCTGGCCTCCTGTATGGATTCGGGGAAGGCGCCTGACACAGAAAAAGCGGAGGAAGAGACCGTGGTCTATATGGGCCGCAGCCTTCCGGTCTCAAAGCTCTCCGACGAGACACTGGAATGGCTGGAATGGTTCAATCAAATGCCTGAAGAAGCGCAGCTGGCAATCAATTATGTCCCATATGACATATCCTCGCTGATAAATGAGGGCTCCGGCAGCCCGGAAGCGTTGGAAACCACAGACGCTCCGTAATGGGTTGACTTTCCAACGGAAAAAGCATATAATCGCCATATAAATGAATACGAGCTGGATTTAAGCTGGCCTTTGGTCAGTTGTCTGGGGAGCTTAGAAATAGGCTGAGAGGGAGTATGGCTCCGACCCATGACCTGATACGGATAATGCCGTCGTAGGAAGACATCCCGCACCGGATGATGACATCTGGGGCTTGTCCTTACGGGCAGGCCCCTTTTTTCCGGCTAGATCACGGCTCTTCTCCGGAATGCGTCCGTCATCCGGAGCGCCGGCCAGACATTCTTATCAGGAGGATAGGTATGAACTACACAACACAGATGGATGCCGCCAGAAAAGGCATCGTCACCAAAGAAATGGAAATCGTCGCAAAAAAGGAACAGATGGAGATTCCGGAGCTTCTCCGGCTGATGGCCGAGGGAAAGGTCATCATTCCCGCCAACAAGCTCCACACCTGCATTGAGCCCAATGCTATAGGTTCCATGTTAAAGACCAAGATCAATGTAAATCTCGGAACTTCCAGGGATTGTGTGGATCTGAATAAAGAGCTGGAAAAAGTGAATGACGCCGTGAAAATGGGCGCGGAAGCCATCATGGATCTGAGTTCCTTCGGAAAGACCCAAGAATTCCGCCGCAAGCTGACGCATGAATGCCCGGCCATCATCGGCACTGTTCCCATTTACGACGCCGTCGTATATTACCATAAACCCCTCAAGGAGATCACCTCCCAGGAATGGCTGGACATTGTAAAAATGCACGCGGAGGACGGCGTGGATTTCATGACCATTCACTGCGGCATCAACAAAAACACCGCAGACCGTTTTAAGGACAACAAGCGCCTGACCAATATTGTCTCCCGCGGCGGCTCCATCATCTTCGCATGGATGGAAATGACAGGAAATGAAAACCCTTACTTCGAGCATTACGACGAAATCCTGGATATCTGCCAGGAATATGACATAACACTGAGCCTGGGGGATGCCTGCCGTCCCGGCTGTCTTGCCGACGCTTCTGATATCTCTCAGATTGAAGAACTCATCACCCTCGGCGAGCTGACCAGAAGAGCCTGGGAGAAAAATGTCCAGGTCATGATCGAAGGCCCCGGCCATATGCCCCTTGACCAGATAGAAGCCAATATGAGGATCCAGAAGACCATCTGTAAGGGCGCGCCTTTTTATGTACTCGGGCCGCTGGTCACGGATATCGCTCCCGGTTATGACCACATCACCGCAGCCATCGGCGGGGCCATCGCCGCCACCTACGGCGCGGCGTTCCTCTGCTATGTGACTCCGGCCGAGCATCTCCGCCTTCCCGATGTGGATGACGTAAAGGAAGGTATTATCGCTTCCAAGATTGCCGCCCACGCCGCAGACATCGCCAAGGGAGTCAAGGGCGCCTCTGACTGGGACTATGCCATGAGCACAGCCAGAAAGAAGCTGGATTGGGAGAAAATGTTTGAATTGTCCATCGATCCGGAAAAGGCCCGCCGCTACCGTGCGTCCGCCAAGCCGGAAAAAGAAGATACCTGCTCCATGTGCGGCAATTTCTGTGCCGTCAAGAATATGAACCGCATCCTCGACGGAGAGATCGTCAGCATTTATGACGAATGAGAGGGAAATGAACATGAGACCCAATATTAAAAAGCTGGCCGTGGGCGGCATGCTGGTCGCCCTGACCGTCGCACTTTCAGGATTCTATATTCCCATTGGCGCATCCAAATGCTATCCGGTCCAGCATCTGGTGAATATCCTGTGCGCCGTTTTTCTCGGCCCCTCTTACGGGGTGGCGTCCGCTTTCTGCTCTTCCCTCATCCGGAATCTGATGGGGACAGGAAGCCTCCTGGCTTTCCCCGGAAGTATGGTGGGCGCCCTTCTGGCAGGCCTTCTGTACAAAAAAAGCAAAAAACTCATTTTCGCTTATGTGGGAGAGCTTTTCGGCACAGGTATCCTGGGAGGAATCCTGTGCTTCCCTGTGGCCTCTTTTCTCATGGGAAAAACCGTAGCCGTATTTGCTTTTGTGCTGCCTTTTTTCCTGAGTTCCCTGGCGGGCACCTGTATAGCCGTTATCCTGACGGGAGCCCTCTATAAATCGGGGCTGCTTGAAAATCTTCAGCGCAGTCTGAAAGGAGGCGCTCTATCATGAAACGCAGTACTGTATTGACGATCGCCGGCTCTGACCCCAGCGGAGGCGCCGGAATCCAGGCAGACTTAAAGACCATGACAGCATTTGGATGCTACGGGATGTCCGCCATCACGGCGATCACCGTTCAGAATACTACCGGCGTCACCCGCGTGGAAACCTTAGACCCCGGCCTGGTAAGCGCTCAGCTGGACGCCGTCTTCACCGATATCCGTCCCGACGCCGTAAAAATCGGCATGGTTTCCTGTAAAGAAACCATACGAGTGATCGCGGAAAAACTGACAGAATACCACGCGCAGAATATCGTCATGGATCCGGTCATGGTATCCACCAGCGGGCATCGGCTGATGGAGCCGGACGCGATGGATACCCTGATACGAGTTCTCCTTCCCCTGGCCGACTTAAGCACGCCTAATCTTCCGGAGGGGGAAGCCCTCTCCGGCCTGACCATCGCGTCGGGAACTGATATGCCCTGCGCCGCGCGGAAAATCTACGATGCCACCGGCCACCCTGTCCTGTTAAAAGGGGGGCATTTGGACGGCTGCGCCGACGATCTGCTATGGAACGGCAGAGAAGAGATATGGTTACGCGGCCGTCAGATAAAGACCAAGAACAGCCACGGAACCGGCTGTACGCTGTCCTCCGCCATCGCCTCCGGCTTAGCCCTGGGCCTTTCTCTGGAAAGCGCCGTCCGGGAAGCCAAGACCTATCTTTCCGGCGCGCTGGCCGCCGGTCTGGAGCTTGGGAATGGACGCGGTCCCGTGGATCATTGTTTTCGTATAGAATGGGGTCCCCGTCATGACACAGAATGATCAGATTTCCAAAATCCTGGAGCTTTGGCAGGCTCTCCCAGAGACTAAGCCTCTGGTCCATGTGATCGCCAATCAAGTTTCGGCGGCCTTCTGCGCAGATGCCATGTCCGCTTCCGGCGCGAGGCCGGTCATGGCTGTTTCTTCTCTGGAGACCGGCGAGATCACAGAGCATGCTGGCTCCTTTGTCGCAAACCTGGGGCAGCCCTCGCCGGAAAAAGAAGCGGCGGTCCGGGAGTCCCTGCTCTCCGCCGCTCGGAACAGGATTCCTGTCATACTGGATCCGGTGGGAGCCGGCGCATCCGTATATCGGCATCAATTGGCCAGTTCCCTCCTGTCTCTCCCCTGGAAAGGCATCATAAAAGGAAACGCGTCTGAAATCCACACCCTCTGCACCGGACAGCTCACTCATCAGGGAGTGGATTCTGTCGGCTTCGATTCTCCGGAACTCTCCCCCCTCGCCGATCCGCTGTTTTCCGGAAGGATTCTGGCTGTCACGGGGAAAGAGGACTGCATCCTTGACGATGATCGGAGAATCATCCTTTCACATCCTGCTCCTCTCTCCCATGCCATTGTCGGGACGGGATGCGCAGCAGGCTGTCTGTGCGGATGCTTCGCGGCGCTCACGGAGGATCTTTTTCTGGCCGCTGCCGCGGGACTGAGCTTTTTCAGCTATGCCCAATTCCGTGTGGATGTCCTAGAAGGCTACGGCTCCTCCAAGCTTCATCTGCTGGACGCTCTCAGCCGGACTGAAGCAGACGGTTTTAAACGGTATCTGCAGACAATCCTCATCTATCAGTCAGGAGGAAAAACAATATGAGACTTTTAAAAGAACGAGGGATACTCTATGTGATCGTGGACTGCCGAAGCGGACTTTCGCCCATCGAAGAAGTGCTGAACGCAGGCGTCGATCTGCTTCAGCTGAGAGAAAAAGGACTGACCTCCGCAGAATATCTGAAACGTGCCAAAGCCGTAAAAGCCCTTTGCAGAAAATACAGAACTCCTTTTATCGTAAATGACCGCATTGATATCGCCCTTCTGTCTGACGCCGACGGCGTACACCTGGGCGCCGATGACGTACCTGTAGATGAAGCAAGGCACGTTTTGGGAGACGGTCTCATTATCGGCGCAACTGCCAAAACCGTATCCCAGGCAGTATCAGCCGAACAGATGGGGGCTGATTATATCGGCAGCGGCGCCTTTTTCCGGACAGAAACGAAATCCGACGCCATGCCCATCTCCCCGGACACTTACCGGCAGATCCTCGCTTCCATATCCATTCCCGACGTGGCAATCGGCGGGATTACTGTGGAAAACTGCGGATTTCCTCTTTCTCTCGGGGCAGACGGACTGGCCATAGCGGCCGGCATCATGAAATCCGGAAATATCAGCGAATCCGTCCGAACGTTCCGGAAAGCACTTGCCGCGCAGTAAGAGCGAGTCTGTTTCTCCAATTCCTATTTTAGATGGAACAAAGCCCTGCCGCAACACATAGCGGCAGGGCTTTGCTTTTATCATACTGTTTTTCGTTTCAGCCGTTCATCCGAGCCATGACGGATCCATTTCCCGCTTATCATCCTCCACAGGAACACGACAAACCGGAAGATCCAATCGACACTCATGGCTATCCAAATCCCGATGACTCCCGTATGGAAAACCTTTACCATCAGATATGCGAGACATATCCGGAAAAGCCACATGGAGGCCACGGCGATCACCATGGTAAATGTCACATCTGACGCCGCCCGCAGCGCATTGGGCACAATAAAGGCCGGAGGCCAAAATAACATGGCGAACCCATGGAATACGATCAGGCCTGCAGCGATGGCTGCCGCTTCCGGGGACAGATTATATATACCGATGATCGGCTTATGCAGCAGGTCGATCACGACGATAATCCCGATCAGGATGGAATAATCCAGAAGCACCAGCTTCTTCGTATATTCCTTGACCTGGCCGAATTCTTTTGCTCCTACGCACTGAGATGCCACCGTCACAAGTCCCAGTCCGATGGCCTGTCCCGGCAGATATTCGATGCTGGCCAGATTTGTGGCCACTGCGAAACCGGCTATGGCGACGGTTCCCAAAGAAGACACGAGGCTCTGGACCATGATCTTTCCCAATTGGAACATACTGCTCTCCATGCCGCTGGGAATCCCTATCCTTAAGATCTGCCTGATCATGTCCGGTTCATAGCCCAGTCTGAGATGCTTGTCCACATGTACCTGATTTTTTTCATTTCGTATGATAACAAGCATGATGACCGCGGCGACCATACGGGAGATCAAAGTCGGAACGGCCACGCCTGCCACGCCGACACGCAGCACATAGACACCTATGGCATTTCCCGCAATGTTGATCCCATTCATGACCAGAGAGGTCTTCATGGATACCTTGGAATTACCCATGGCCCGGTAAAGGGCCGCGCAGGAATTATACATGGCCAGAAAAGGGAAAGAAAGAGAAGTAATATAAAAATACAGGCTGGCATCTGCCATTACGTCCGCGTCGATTTTACCGAATATGACGCTTAAAATGACCCGGTTCCCCACGAGAGCGATCACCATGATCGCCGCGGAGATTACCGTGGTCACAAGCAAAAGCTGATTCGCCGCCCGGCAGGCCCGCTCTTCATTTTTGCAGCCCAAGTATTGGCCGGCTACAACTGCGCCTCCGGTGGCCATCGCACCCAAAAGCTGTATCAGGAGCAGATTGATGGCATCCACCAGGGACACACCGGACACGGCTGCCTCTCCGACTCCTGCCACCATGACTACATCCACCATTCCTACCAGCACCGCGAGGAACTGCTCCACGATCAGCGGTATCAGCAGCCTCCTTAAATCCCTCTTTGAAAACATGTATTTTCCCCTGTTCCGTCCGCAAAGCTTTTCATACTATTTTTCTTATACCGATTCCGATTGTATCACCGAAGACATCCTTTTACAAGTCTTTTGCACCTTCTTTTTTCTCATCCTTTTATGTGCCGCATCCGGTCCACATCGTACCATTTCACTTCATATCCCGCCCCATGGGAGCAGAATATAGAGCAGGACGGATTTTCCAGATCCCGCTCCTTTACGTAGCCTGAGGCGGCTGCCGCCTCCTCCTGATCATGACAGGGCGCATATCCGTCCGGCTGAAACAAAGCGGTGCCGTCTCCTCTGCTCAAAGAAGCCAGCTCCAGAGGATATTCCATGAACTCCGACACGGGCCCCCTGCCGCATATGACCGTCCTTCCGTTCCCAGATTCCGGAGGTAAAAATGTTCCGTTTCGTTTTTGAATATCCATCATCACTTTACCGGACAGCCCTTCCGGTACTTCAATCTCAAAGCGGTACCAGGGCTCCAAAAGAATCGTCTCCGCCTTCTCCAGCCCCTGCCTCACCGCCCGGTATACTGCCTCCCGGAAATCACCGCCCTCTGTGTGCTTCAGATGGGCCCGCCCTGCTTTCAGGATGATATCCACATCGGTAAGCGGCGCCCCAGTCAGGATTCCTCTGTGTTCTTTTTCCAGAATATGGTGAAGGATCAGGCGCTGATAGCTGCCGTCCAGCTCATCCTGACTACAGTCTGAAAAAGCCCTTATCCCCTGTCCTCTTCCTCCCGGCCGCAGCAGAAGGTGAACCTCCGCATAATGACGCAGAGGTTCATAATGGCCATAGCCCATCACCGGCCCAGCGATCGTCTCCTGGTACAGAACCCGGCACGGGCCGAATTCTATTTCCATATGGAACCGTTCCATGATAAGCGCTTTCAGGATCTCCAGCTGGACGGTCCCCATGACAGATGCCTGGATTTCTCCTGTTTCTCTTTGATACCGGATAGCGAGGCCTGGCTCCTCTTCCTCCAGAATATGGAGATATTTGAGGGCTGTCAAACTATCTGTGCCGTCTTTGACCAACACCTGGACTGCCATCACAGGGCACAGGAGGTACGGCCCGCCGTCCTCCTCGTACCCCAGTCCCTGTCCCGGCCGGGTCCTTGTAAGTCCCGTGACCCCGGCCACTGTGCCGGCGCGGATTTCCTGTACAGTCTGATACCGGTCTCCGCTGTAAAGGCGGATCTGATTGACTTTTTCCTCCTCTTTTTCCCCCTTAAAACGTATGATATCCTTCACATGAAGCATTCCGCCCGTCAGCCGCAGAAACGTGATCCGGTTCCCCTGATCATCGTGAAGGATCTTATATACCTTTGCGCCAAAATCAGGGGATTCTTCCTTTTGATCTGTACACGCCGCAAGGAGCGACAGCAGCTCCGGCACGCCGTCCCCGGACAGCGCCGCGCCAAACAGACACGGGTATGCCAGCCGTTCTCTTATCTGTCTGCGGAAAATCTCCAGCCACCGGAGCTCTGATATCTTCCCTTCCAGATATTCTTCCAGCACCTCATCTTCAAGGGACGTAATCTCCTCTTTCATTTCTTCTGAAAACCGGATCTGCCCGTCCTCCGCCGCAGCCAAAGAAGCCGGTACGAACCCGGCTCCAAAAGCTGTCTCCAGCTGTTTCAATATGGCTTTTTCTCCGATGCCTTCCCTGTCCATCTTATTAATGAATAGAAACACCGGAAGCCCCTTTTTTTTAAGAAGTCTCCAAATGGTCTTTGTATGCCCCTGTATCCCGGCGTTTCCATCCACTACCAAAATTCCATAATCCAGGATGTCCAAAACCCGTTCCATCTCTCCGGCAAAATCCACATGTCCCGGAGTATCCAGCAGTATGAAACTCCTTCCGCCGAAATCGAGCGCTGCCTGGCGGGAAAAGACCGTGATTCCTCTCTCCCGCTCTATCCGGCTGCTGTCCAAAAAGGCGTCTCCGCGGTCCACCCTGCCCCGTTTCCGTATCATTCCCGCTTCATAGAGCATAGCTTCTGTAAGAGTCGTCTTTCCGGCGTCCACATGAGCCAGCATTCCCACTACCGTATCCATCTCAAACGCTCCGTTTCATCTGTTTTCTATGCAGTCAGAATTTTTCGATCCGGTCGATCGGGAATTCAAATATCGTGCAGCCGCCCACTTCCACTTCTAAAGGCACCGGCATATTGATTCCCGTATATGAGCCTCCCGTCAGGTTTCCGGAATTATCATAGCGTATGGCCCTCCGTTTTCCGGCATTTTCCCGGATGACGTTTACCGCGTCGTCCACCCGTTCATCCTCCGTACCTATCATGATGGTAGTGTTCTTTCCTTTCAGGAATCCGCCTGTGGTCGACAGCTTTGTCACAAAAAAGTTCTGCTCATTCAAGCATCTTACCGTATCCATTTCATCCTCGTGGTGGATGATCGCCATTATCATCTTCATATGCGTATCCTCCTTCAGCTTATATTTCTTATATTATAGCACGCTTCCCATTAAAAATTTGTTAGGATTTTATTACGTTCCATCTAAACTAGAAAATTCTTGTTTTCGCATGAATTTCGCCGTTCCAGGCATACTAAGCCTGAGGTGATAACGATGGAAAACCACAAAGAGTACAATGTAGCTGATGTTTCAACAAATACCCTGGATAAAATCAAAGCCCTGGAAAAAGAGCTGGAGAAGGAGACCAAAGAAAAAATCGTTCTGATCGCGTATAAAGAAACCGTGCGCTGAGCGCCGGAGTATTAAAAATCTCGGGCAAATAACACTCTGCGCAATATTGCCCCACAAAAAAGCAGAAGAAAGGCCGTTCTATCCATATAGACGCCTTCCTTCTGCTTTTTCATATTCATTATGGCCAGAGACTCAAATCACTCAGGCTTGAAAGCCTACTAAATACATGTTATTATGGTTAATATATTGGGAGGTGTAAAAATGAAAATTTCAACTAAAGGCCGCTACGCCCTGCGTATGCTTCTGGACCTCGCCGAGCGCCAAAATGACGGATACACTGCGCTCAAAGATATTGCCGCCCGCCAGGGAATCTCTAAAAAATATTTGGAACAGATTATCCCAATCCTGAATCAATCCGGTATCCTCCAGGCCAGCCGCGGTTTCCAGGGAGGATACCGGCTGGCAAAATCCCCCGATAAATATACGGTGGGAGATATTCTGCGCCTCACGGAGGGAAGCCTCTCTCCCGTCGCCTGTCTGGACCATGAGCCAAATCAGTGCAGCCGCTGTGACGAATGTGCCACGCTTTCCGTATGGCAGGGGCTTAACCGGGTGATCAATGAATATCTGGACAGCATCACCCTGCAGGACCTTTTAGACCGGCAGAGAGAACGGTACAGCAATGATTATATGATATAGCTCCTGGCTTTTAACTATTCAGAAAACATCGGAGTAGAAAGATACCGTTCTCCGGTATCCGGAAGCAGCGCCACGATAATCTTGCCCGCGTTTTCCGGACGTCTTGCCAGTACCGCGGCCGCCGATACGGCCGCTCCGGAAGAAATGCCCACAAGCACTCCTTCATTTTTCGCTAGGCTCCTGCCTGCTTCAAAGGCTTCTTCGTTCTCCACCAGCATGATTTCATCATATATTTCCGTGTTCAGGGTATCCGGCACAAAGCCCGCGCCGATACCCTGTATTTTATGCGGCCCCGCGGTCCCCTTGGATAGAACAGGAGAACCGGTCGGCTCCACGGCAACGACCTTGATATCCGGATTTTTCGATTTCAGATATTCTCCAACGCCTGTCACGGTTCCGCCGGTACCCACGCCCGCCACAAAAATATCTACCTTGCCGTCTGTATCCGCCCAGATTTCCGGTCCTGTTGTCTGCCGGTGAACCTCAGGATTTGCCCCATTGGAAAACTGGCTGGGTATAAAGCTTCCTTCTATTTCATCTGCCAGCTCCTCGGCTTTGGCGATGGCCCCCTTCATCCCTTTTATGCCCTCCGTCAATACCAGCTCCGCACCGTATGCCTTTAACAGGCTGCGGCGTTCTACACTCATGGTGTCCGGCATCGTGAGAATGATCCGGTAGCCCCTGGATGCCGCTACCGCGGAAAGACCGATCCCCGTATTGCCGCTGGTCGGTTCAATGATCACCGACCCCGGCTTTAAGAGGCCCTTTGCCTCAGCATCATCAATCATGGCTCTCGCTATCCTGTCCTTTACGCTTCCCGCCGGATTGAAATATTCCAGCTTAGCGAGGATTGTAGCCGAAAGCCCATGCTCCTTTTCATAATTCTTAAGCTCCAAGAGAGGCGTTCCGCCGATTAAATCTGTGATTCTTTCAAATGTCCGCATTCGTTATTCCTCCTGATCATTCCTATTATGATATTCTGTCAGTTTCCCGTACCCTTATGAAATCTTTTTAGCGGCAACATCGTTTCTTTTTTTTAGACTGTCTCATAACGATTCCTCTTTCTTTTATCTTATTAAACCTATCAATTTTATAGGTTTTATGATATCACTCTGATCTTGATCTGTCAATCCCTATTGTAACAAAGTACTTATTTTACTTTTCTGGATAAATTTACTTGACAAAGAAAAAATCCTTATGTAATATGTAAAGCATATCAATTCCATAGGTTATATGTGCTTGATATGTTTCGTATCCATAAAAAAGAGAATAGAAATGAAAGCTGAAGAGGTGCTCACTATGAACAGACATTCCTACCGATTTGAAACGATCCAGCTGCATGCAGGCCAAGAAGCCCCCGACTCCGCCACGGACGCGAGGGCCGTCCCTATTTATCAGACCACATCCTATGTATTTAAGGATTCCGCCCATGCGGCGGCCCGTTTCGCTCTCACCGACGCGGGCAATATCTACGGCAGGCTGACGAATTCCACCGTCGATGTATTTGAACAGCGCATGGCGGCGCTGGAGGGAGGCACTGCCGCGCTGGGCGTAGCCTCCGGAGCCGCGGCCATTACCTATACCTTTTTAAATCTTGCTCAGGCCGGGGACAATATCGTTTCTGCCAAAACCATATACGGCGGGACTTACAATCTGCTGGAGCATACGCTTCCCCAATACGGGATCACCGCCGTTTTCGTGGACGCGGATGAAGAGAACGCTTTTGAAAATGCCATAAACGAACGTACAAAAGCAGTATTCATTGAGACGATCGGCAACCCCAACGCCACTCTGATCGATATCGAAGCCGTGGCCGCTGCGGCCCACAAGCATAAGATTCCGTTGGTCGTGGATTCCACCTTCGCGACTCCCTTTCTGGTACGTCCCTTTGAATATGGCGCGGATATTGTAGTCCATTCCGCCACTAAATTCATAGGAGGCCACGGTACGGCCATCGGCGGCGTGATCATCGACAGCGGCAAGTTCGACTGGGAAGCCAGCGGCAAATTCCCTTCTCTCACCGAACCCAACCCCAGCTATCACGGAATCAGCTTTACAAAGGCGGCCGGAAATGCCGCGTTCGTGACTAAAATCCGAGCGATCCTCCTGAGAGATACCGGCGCGACTCTGGCCCCCCTCCATGCCTTTTTATTCCTTCAGGGTCTGGAAACCCTTTCTCTCCGTGTGGAACGTCACGTATCGAACGCGCTGAAGGTCGTGGATTTCCTCTCCAGGCATCCGCAGGTGGAAAAGGTCAACCACCCGTTTCTTCCCGATCATCCCCACCACGCCTTATATCAAAAGTACTTTCCCCACGGCGGAGTTTCCATATTCACCTTTGAGATCAAGGGAGGAGCCAAAGAAGCACAGGATTTCATTGACCGCTTGGAGATTTTCTCTTTGCTTGCCAACGTAGCCGACGTGAAATCTCTGGTGATTCATCCGGCCTCCACCACGCATTCCCAGCTTACGGAAGAAGAGCTTTCCGCTCAGGGAATCCATCCGAATACGATCCGCCTGTCCATAGGCACCGAGCATATCGACGATATCCTGGAGGATCTGGGCCAGGCGTTCGCCCAGCCAGCTGTCTGACCAAAAAGCCGGGGGGGCTTCACCCTCCGGCTTTTATCAATGGGCGTGTCCGCCGTTCTCTTGTTCCATCTGCTGAATCTCTTTTTCCTGCTGGGTGATGATGGCATTGGCCAGCCGGATCACCTCTTCCTCATCGGTATGGTTCAGAATGGCTTTTGACATATCTACCGCCATCTGATGATGCATCGACATCCCTTCCGCAAAAGCCCTGTCAAGGCTTTTTGCCTGGGAGTCATGAGCCATATGGTGACTTTTCATCATACCTTCGTATTCTTCCAGATAAAGAGTCTCCTGCTCCTCGTCCGCCTTTCCTTCGTCCAAGATCCTTGCGGCCATTTCACTCATCTGTTTTATCTCATCTTCCTGAGTGCTGATAATCTGTTCCGCAAGCTCTTTGAACTCACCTTTTTCTCCCGCGTGCTGCAGATAGCTCTGAGACATTTTAACAGCGGACTGATGATGAGGTATCATCTGATTCAAAAATGTCGCGGCTGCCGAGCCGGAAGGCTCCACATCATCCATCTTTTCCATCATCTCATCCATGATCTCATCCTGCTCGCTCATATACGCGTTCAATTCTTTTTTACTGCTGCCGCATCCGCTGAGCAGGACCAGCACGGCGGAAACAGCCAAGGCTATCCGGTATTTTTTCATATCGCCCTCCATCGGAACTATATTCTCATCCTATTATTTCCCAAAAGACGATATTTATGCCATCCTAACTTCTTGAGATTTCCGCGCGCGCCTTCACAGGAGCTCCCTTTTCCCTCCTCCTGAAAAAAACCCGGCGCAGCTTCTGCCGGCTGATATCATTGCCGATAAATACGGCTTTCCCTTCCTGATCCGTATCCATATCCATTACCGAATACTGGCCGTCCGCCACATCAAACCTAAACATCCGGCCGCCGGCCCGCAGGTGTCCCTTGGCCCGGAAAATGTCGCCAAACTGTCCATAGACGATCTGCTCCATTAAAAGGATCAGCCTTTCCGGACTTTCCAGGGAGACACCGTTCAGAGAAAATGTATCCGGCATCCCCTCTGTGTTCGCTCCCGCATCCTTCAGGACCTGTCCGTCATAGCCTGACTCCAGCAGTCTGTTCCACCAATCCGAACTCATACCGCTGTAATGCTCTGTGACTATCAGAGCATCCGGATTCCATTCTCTAAGCTTCTTTCCCAGAACTTTTCTTTCCTCTGCATCTGCCTGTTCCATCTTGGACGCGACTATAGTACGGGCGGATGCGATCTGATCCCTATAAAGCTCCGGAAACTCCCGGCGGTAACGCTCATAGCTGTGCCCGTCCACTATGGTGACGGGCGCCAGCAGTGAAATCCTTTCATATTCGATTTCCTGGAGACTCTGTATGATATTGCTCAGCATACCCACCCCTGTGGGCTCTATCACCAGATATTCCGGATCCACCGTATTGGCGATGGTCAGGACAGAGGCCGTAAAGTCTCCCTTCATAGAACAGCAGATACACCCTTCTGCCATCTCCCAAATGTTGACATTTCCCGCATCCATACTGTCTTTGAGCGTATCGCCGTCGACCCCAACGGAACCGTATTCATTTTCCAGGATCGCAAAATCCTTACCCGTATGCTTTGCCAATGCTTTAATAAAAGTAGTCTTCCCCGCTCCCAGAAAACCGGATATCACAAGTATCTTCATGAGCTGATTCCCTTACCTTTTCTATTATTTCCTGTACCCGGAATGAGACAGCGCCTCTCTCCGGAGAAACATAAGGCCCAATGCAGTGCACTGGGCCATGTTCATCAGTCTTCGATTTTTACGACCGGTTTGATCAGATCGGCAGGCTTGTCTCTCATCAGGAACAGCGCCTCTTCCACATGCTCCCAGCCCTCAAACACATGGGTGCTCAGAGGTGAAAGATCCAGCTTCCCGGATGAAACCAGCGCTCCCAGCTTCTCCATACGCAGGCGTCCGCCCGGCATCAATCCGCCGTTGATCTGCTTGTGGCCCATGCCCACGCCCCATTCAACACGAGGGATATCGATCACTTCACCGGAACCCAGGTAATTGACATTGCCAATTTTTCCGCCGGGTTTCAGGCACTTGACCGCTTCTGAAAAGGTCTTTACACTGCCTCCCGCGATCACGACCTTGTCCACGCCCTTGCCGCCGGTCATCTCCAGCACCTGCTCAGCGATCGGTCCGTTTTTATAGCTGACAAAATCTGTCGCTCCATATCCCTTGGCCGCTTCCACACAAACGGGCCTGGTGCCGACCGCGATGATCCTGGCGGCGCCGCGGAAATTCGCTCCCGCTACGGACATCAGGCCTACGGGACCGATCCCGATCACTAAAACGGTATCTCCAAACTGTACGTCTGCCAGCTCGACGCCATGGAACCCGGTGGGGACCATGTCAGAGAGCATGCACGCGTCCACCGTATTGATATTGTCCGGAAGCAGAGCCAGATTTCCGTCCGCATCGTTCACATGGAAAAATTCTGAGAACACGCCATCCTTGAAGTTGGAGAACTTCCAGCCTGCCAGCATGCCTCCTGAATGCATGGAATAGCCGGCCTGTGCCTCCAATGAGTTCCAGTCGGGAGTGATGGCAGGAACCAGGACACGGTCTCCCGGTTTGAAATCCTTGACAAGCTCTCCTACTTCCACTACCTCTGCGCAGCCTTCATGGCCGAGGATCATATTATGACGCTCTCCGATAGCGCCCTCCCAAAGCGTATGTACGTCGGATGTACAAATGGCGATTGCCAGGGGCTTACAGATTGCATCCATCGGCCCGCATTTCGGTCTTTCTTTTTCAATCCATCCCGATTCGCCAATCTTTAACATTGCATAACCTTTCATGTTCTATATCTCCTTTCCATCCTTCATTATCAAAAGATGTTTTAAGTATATCACTAAAAGGTTATGTAATCAATCAGTAACCTTTTGGCAGATTTACTAAAATCAGCGGACCTTATCTGTACTATTTGCCAGAATCCCTCCGTTCAGCTCTTCCATAATGGAAAGCGCCGAATCAAGCCCCAGCCCAAAGCGGCTGCAGCCCTCTTTTTCCATGGCAAAGATCGTGCCGGCCGTACGAATCCCTCCCGCCGCCTTCAGTTTGATCCTTCCCCCCGCCTGAGAGGCCATGATCTTTATGTGCTCCAGCTTCGTCTTCTCCACATACCACCCTGTGCTTGTCTTGACATAATCGGCTCCAGCTTCCGCGCACAGATCCACCGCCCGGCGGATCTCCTGCTCCGTCAGCCGGGGGGCTTCGATGATCACCTTCACCGGTATCCCGGAAGCATTCTCGATCACAGCCCTGATTTCTTCCGTCACCCAGGCATACTCACCGCTCCGGAATGCCGTCAGGTTCATCACCATGTCCATCTCCCCGCAGCCCATCTCCAGGAGTTCTCTGGCCTGTCTCCCTTTCTGAGCCACTGTGTCGCCGCCCCCCGGAAAGCTGATGACGCCCCCCGTGCGGATATCCGGCTCATCCCGCAGCTTTTCCGCCACATAGCTGCTGAATGCCGGAAGGGTAAATACACATACAAAGCGGTATTTCCTGGCCGCCTCTATCATCCTGCCAATCTCATCCCTGGTATGAAACGCCTGGACACAGCTGATATCAATATGTCTGGCCAGCCTCTGTGCTTCTATACTCCTGTCTTCCATTCTATTTGCTTCTCCCATGGCCGTGAATTTCGACCTCATACCGGCTTCCTATGATCTTCACATAGTCCATACATATGGGCCTGTCCTCATGATAGCAGACCCGGCGCACCATTAAAAGCGCATCCCTCGGTTTAATGCCCAGTATCTGAGCCTCTATGAATGTGGCCGATACCGCGGATATCCTGTCCTTCGTGCTGTCAATGGTGATCCCATATGTCTCCTCCAAAAACTGATAAAAGGCCACAAACTTGTCTTGATATTTTTCTATACCCGGAACGAAAGAATATGGAATGTAGTTTTCCATGATCGTCACTGGATTATCGTCCGCCAGCTGCAGGCGCTGCACTCTTGCAAGCTTCGTCCCGCTGGGTATCTCCAGCCCCTCTGCCATTTCCCCTACAGCATCCACCGTATCGATCATCATACTTCCCGTGGAGACCGAATAGCCCTTTTTTCTCAGGGATTCTGTAACTGAAGTCACCTTATTGTAATCCTGCGTCGCCTTATAATCACAGACCTTTGTACCACAGCCCTGCCGCACTTCCAGGATATTCTCCTGGCTGAGCATCTTCACCGCCTTCCGGACCGTGGTCCTGCTCACACCGTAAATCCCCTCCAATTCACTTTCCTTTGGAAGAAAGCTGTTGACCGGATAGGTTCCTTTTTGAATCTCAGCCTTCAGTCCCCGGTACACCTTCATGTAGACCGGTTCATTTGTCCTGTTGTTTTCCATTCTCTCCCACTCCATACGTACTTCATTACTGTGCCACAAGTTTATCATATTTAAGGGACCGTTACAACAAAGATAGGAAACGCCCCTCACTTTTTAAGTATTCTCTTTAAGCTGGCGGCGTCTAATAAATTCACCGTCTCAAACCTTCCTTTATAAAATACGGCCCAGTTATTGAAAACACAGGGCAGTTCCTTTGCTTTCTGCAGTGTGTCTACCTCTATAAAGGACACGGGGACGCCGTTTTGTTCACAATATCGTTTTACCCTCTCCACGTTCTGACAGATATAAGGGCACTGCATATCATAGTAAATCGTCAGTTCTTTATTTTCAATCTCCGGTTTTTTAACATGCTGTGAGAAGCTCGGCAGTGTTCCGTCAAATGAAAGCGCCAGCAGATTATATCCATAGTCAGTGGTATCGACAACCTCGAATCCAAACTTCTTCGCAAACGCCTGGTCAGACAGCCAGGACTTCTGTTTTTGTGCCCCGAGCATGCAGACACCGGATTTCCCCTTATCCCTGGCATCCGCCAGACAATATTCCATCAGGGACCTCCCATATCCTTTCCCCTTTTGGCCGCCTAAAACCCATAGACAGTACAGATAATAATAATTGTCGCCAATTATGGGAACCCATGCCGTTTCAAGAGGGGCATATTCAATAAAAACGACAGCCCTTTCATTTAGCTTTCTAAAAACGTGGCCTTCCTTCAGCCGTTCTGAAAGCCATTGCCGCTTAGCTTCGATGCCTTGATGAGGCTTTTTGCTGCGGATTATGCAGCATAAATGCTCATCGGCAAGGTTCTCTGTAGTTATGTTGATAAAATCAGGTTTCATGTACATCCTCTCTTTCAGGTTTCATGTCGGTTGCTTATCTTGTTTCATTGTTCATCCTTAATCCCAGGGTATAAACCGGTCACACTGTAAAGTTTTTTTACTTTCCGCCAATAAGCTTCTTATTGTTGATAATCCTGCGGATGTATTAAAATGTGTACCAATTGGCAGGACAAATACGCCTTTGATTTTCCTGAATCGTACATAGACTTTCGTGATCCATATACCCCACTCTCTTCATACAAGTATTGAGGACAAGCGATTGAGACAGACTGAGATAGAAACGCCGCTGCTGACGATTTTCCCGTTCCTCCCGCAGGGTTTGCAATAGAAAAAAACGAAATGAAGTCTTATATTTGTTATTAAATCCAGCTTCTGCATCGTTCTTCCACTTTTTCAGCACGAATACCGTATATTGGTCAACATCCCGGTCAACTTTCGCAGCACAGTTTGGACACAGCCAAATGGCATTTTCAATGGACTGCTTTTCTCTTAGCGTATATTCTTTGTTATATCTTGGTCCGTTTGGAGAAGCTGCCTCAATATGGCAGGCCTGACCGATGCTGTATGCATCAC
Source organism: Qiania dongpingensis (assembly GCF_014337195.1). Taxonomy (NCBI): domain Bacteria; kingdom Bacillati; phylum Bacillota; class Clostridia; order Lachnospirales; family Lachnospiraceae; genus Qiania; species Qiania dongpingensis. The sequence goes on along the minus strand of NZ_CP060634.1, from coordinate 2,644,476 downwards.
CGCTGTTTTTTTAACCAAATATGTATTCTTTCTGCAATTCGGATTGCTGCAAATGTAGTTGCAGCGCAAAGCAAGTTCCCGCTTCAGCCTTTCAGGAAAATCTGCTTCTCTTTTCATTTAAAAACTTCTTTTCACTAACATTACAGCAAATATAATATGTTCCCCAAAATACTATTTTCCATATTTGAAGATTTCCCCGCAATGGCTTTCCGTATTTGAACTACTTCTTCTTTGCTGACGATTCCGCCTCCATGTGCCGCTTTATTTCTCATGGGACGCAGCGTATCGAGTTCTTCTAGAATTATTAAAACCATATTTTTTTCTATCTGCAGATTCTGAAGATACTTAGACGGTCCTTCCAAGTTTATCGCGTTTTTATAAAAATTCCATAAGGTCCCCATTTCCAGATCAGATTTAAGCGCCTTCTTTCCTGTCATATATATTGCCCTCAAACTGTCTCCGCAGTACGGCTTCAATTTCTTGCTGACGCCGGCAGATGAGTCTTCTTTTACCATCGGCATCAAAATCTTGATTCTGTAGGGACGATACAGCACAAGATTCATGATTGTCTCCAACGCTTTAAAATACTCCAATGCTATACAACTATAATCCATAATATACGACTCGTTTTCCTGATTCACATATTTTTCAAATAGAAATTCCGCAGTAGCCATGGATATCAAAATGGATTTAAACATATTCTCCAGTGAAAGCAGGTTAAAGTCAGATTGTAAATAGGCTTCTAAGCACTGGCTTATATGAAGAAATCCGGCTTTTAAAGTTTGGTCCAGCCTTCGATATATCACCTGATATATTTCATTATCGGCAATTTGATTTTCGATCAATGCCAATACCTGTTTTGTTACTTCAGCCATCAAATCATAGGTATCGGCTACGAGGCCCCAATTCAGCAACTGGGTAATTCTCTCATATTTCAGGTTTAATAAACAATCGACCGTATATTCTGAGTGAAGGTCTTCTGCCAGACACTGTAAAAATTCTTGATGTTTATTTTTTATATATTCCGTTTCCCTCCGATCTAAAGACAACACTTTTAATTCTTCAAACTCCTGAGAAATAATTTCATACCCATAATCATCTTTATAGATATAACTCTGTATTTCATTACATAACTTGGAAACACCAAAAGCAGCTTCATTAAAGGAATAATTGAGAATGTCTTTCAGCCAATACAATCCTTCTAAAATAACAGCCAGCGCATAAAGCTTGTTGTAAACAGCTTCTGCACCAATTCTCTTGGTGTATTTGGCTATAAATTTAATCATATACTCCCTCAGGTCTTGTCTATCATATCCGTTTTCAAGCAAGAATTGAGAAATATCCGCCATGTCATAATCCTTATCATCTAACAATTCCACATAAGCGGCTATCGTATCATTATGAAAAGGATGATGGCATCTCCCATCGTCATAAACGGCATAGTCGTATACATCATATATCCCACGTCGGTTCAGGGACATCCCGTACTTTTCATTCACTTGTTTCACTTCATCCAAATATCCTTTGATATAGGACAAAATCTGCTCTGACAGATCCCTTGGACCCAAACCTTTCCAAATACTGATTTGGATTGCACCGCCTGTAACATAATGTACATTACAGGCCATTACCATAAGAAATGATTTCAGTGTATTCTCATTCTTTGTTATCCTCCAGTTATTTAAATGTATATAGAGACTTTGATTTGAATAAGCGTTTGCACGAATGATTTCTAAATCATTGCTATGATCGCCTTCAATCATTTCAACATTGTCAAGTAGAATGCGGCGGTTATCAATAAGATAAAAGCCTTCCAGAATATGTGAGACTAAATTAACATATTCCGCTGAAAACTCCTTACTTTTTTTGGGAGTCAGTTCATTTGTCAAAAGGGCCTGATATACCCCCTCGGTTTTATAAGAGATATCATGATTCATGTTGTGTAAAGACTCTATTGGAAAATCTATGTACAAAAAATGAGACATAATGTTTTCCATGCAGGTGCATTGCCAAACGCTGTCATTTAAAGCAAAATTCAACGATTCTCCATCCGTATTTCTATGAAGTTTCCACCGTCTATCTGTTCTGCTTTTCCAAATATCTGCAGGCGGAGCCAGCCGTATTAAAAGTTCATAAAAGGGAACAGCCTCAATGATTTTTTGGAAAGACATTTGGGATATCTCAATATTCCGCAGGCATTCGTGCTGATCGTTTATTTGAAGAAAGACACGAATAAGATATAATTCTTCCAGGTCAGCCGACTCAAGATATTTTCGATAATGATTATTTAAAATGTACATAAAACTGCCATATAAGTAATCATAATATGATTCACAGTAATTTTCATACCTCTCTTGGTTTTCCCGATACATGAAAATTGCTTTCTCAAAAAAGCCATCCAACTTCCTGTCCAGTTCACTGCAGAATACTATCATATCTGTTTTATTCAAATATTACGGCCTCCTCTCGAATCATCTAATAACTTTTTAATTATATCATACCGTTCTCGATCTAACAAACAAAAGGACCGTCAGGAAATTCCTCTCCACTCAGGTCCTAAGTTTATAGCATAGAAAAAGAGGCCAATATTTGGATTCTCTCAATTTTGAGTTCCAAAGTTTGGCCTCGTTCATCTGATACGGATAGTGGGACTTGAACCCACATGCCTTTCGGCACAGGAACCTAAATCCTGCGTGTCTGCCAATTCCACCATATCCGTAGGAAAAACTGCCGCACCGGCCCGAAACCGATGCGGTATCATCTTACCATTTCCGTCAAGAAAAGTCAACATAACGGCGGAGTTCTATTCAGCCGATTCCTCCAAATAAGATTCCCAGGACATACACCACGAGCGTCAGTCCCACAAAGAGATATTTGGTCACCGGCTCAAACCAGCGTCCCAGCTTTTTCCTTCTGCCGAGCTGCACATGTTCTCTCGCGTATCCCTTCGGGCATACCCAGAAAAACATCACCGCCGCCAGCAGGGCGCCAAGAGGAATAATATAAATGGACACCACGTCCATCCACCTGCTCACCGCGTCGGCGCTCTCGATGAAAATGCCCACCGCGGCAGCCACAAAGGCCACAATGCCCACCGCCATCTTCCTGGACATCCGGAACTGCTCCTGAAGGGCTTCGATGGGAGTCTCGAACAGATTCACAAGAGAAGTTATGGCCGCGAACAGCACCGCCACAAAAAAGATTACGGAAAATAGCCATCCGAAGGGCATCTTCTGAAACACGGCGGGCAGGGTGATAAACATGAGCGGCGGCCCGGCGGAGACATCCAGCCCGAAGGCAAAGACCGCCGGAATCACCACCATTCCCGCCAGGAGCGCGGCACAGGTATCAAATATTGCCACATTCCTGCCGCAGCTCACCACGTCCGCATCCTTTTTCAGATAACTTCCATAGACTATGGTCCCGGAGCCTGCCAGGGACAGAGAGAAAAAGGCCTGCCCCAGGGCGTAGACCCAAGTCTTCACATCCGCCAGTGATTCCCATCTTGGAATGAACAGATAGCGGTAGCCCTCCGAGGCGCCCTCCAGTGTAAAAACGCGAACCAGAAGAATCACAAAAAATACAAAGAAGGCCGGCATCATTACCTTGTTCATTTTTTCAATCCCCCTGGATACGCCAAACAGCATGATGGCAAAGGTTATGGCAAGCCCCAGCATATGCCAGCCAATACTGCCGAAATTTCCGGCCAGAGCGCCGAAGTACGCTCCCATGTCCCCAACCTTCCCTAAGTTTCCGGCCAAAGCTCCGCACAGATATTTTAAAAACCAGCCTACTACTACCGAATATCCGATGGCAATTCCCAGGGAACCGATTACGGGAATCAAGCCGATCAGCTTTCCTCCCTTTTTCCCCCGCAGCTTCATGGCCTTCTCAAAGGCCCCCGCGGGGCCTGTCCCCATGGAACGGCCGAAAGCCATTTCACCGATCACGCCGGAAAAGCCCAATAACACTACAAAAATAAAATACGGGATCAGAAAAGCCGCTCCGCCGAATTTTCCTGTCCGGTATGGAAACATCCAGATATTTCCCATTCCCACTGCGGAGCCGACACAGGCCACGATAAAACCCATTCTGCTGCGGAACGCGTCTCTCCCGGGAATCTCTTCTCTTTTCTTTTTCATAACTCTACCCCATTTCCGTTCATATTGCCATACCACCTGCCAAATATAGCCGGACTTTTTGAACTATACCTTTGAATACTTTTTAAACAAGCTTCCTTTGTATGATTGAAAGGCAGGAGGAAATCCGCTTCCATCCAGACAGCTCGCTGGCAGCCGTAACCACGATCTTTGCGGCGCTCGCCTTACGATGGAATCAGATCGTTCCTCCTGCTCTTCCTCCCGCACCAAAGCATCTTCTGTTTTCCTCAAAAGCTATTGGGGCGGTCTACCGCGGCCCGCTGCCGTTAGGCGCGCAGGCCGTGTGGATATCCGATCCTTTTCTGGAATCAATGGAACGGAAATCATCCGAAACGGTGCGGCGGGCAGGGCTCCGGCAGAAAGATTTCGGGCCGGCCTAAAGGTGAGCGCCGCAGAGCAAAGGCCGGTGTTCCCCAGACGGAGGGAGGCAGAAACGAAAAATACCGATTCCGTTTCTGAGCGAACCGGAGACGAAAAATCATCCAGATTTTCCGTCGACATGTGAGCGGTACTCCTGGAGCGGGGATAAAGCGGCCCCTGCATCGCCAGCGAGCCGAAATCGTGACGGTCCGGAATTTCTGCCGGTGTCCAACTGGAGCTTAATCGGAGCTTATTATGAATGATTCCAAAAAGTATTTTGTATTTTTAATATCGACGCTAAAATCTTAACAGATAAACGCTTCTTTGACAATCGTTTCTTCTTCTGATCTTATCCGCGCAGACAGCGGAGCGGCATCAAAAACGATGCCGCTCCGCCGCCGGGAAAATACCCCGTATCCCCTGTCCTTCGGGGACTATTCACATTTTACCATATGTTCATAACAATAATGGATGATATCCTTCCGTTTTACGATGCCGATAAAGATATCATTATCGTCCACCACCGGAACGAAATTCTGATTCATGACCTTTTCCATCAGGTCCTCCATCTTCGCATTTACGGACACGGCCGCGGTCTTCTTTTTCCGCCTGATGTTCATAATGCGGACATTCTCTGCCTCGCGTATGTTCAGGTCCCAGTCCTCCTTCACATACCAGAGCAAATCTCCCTCCGTAATAGTGCCTGCGTATCTGCCGTCCCGGCTGACGACCGGCACCTCGGAAAATCGATGGTACTCCATCTTTTCAATGGTCTGCCGAAGAGTATAGTCTTCATACACAAATTCCACATCACTTTTGGGAGTCAGGAAAAACAATATGTTCATGGACATCTCCCTCCCGCCGGCTTTCCGGCAGTTCTCTCGGTATCCATAGTACCATATTCTTCCCTAACTTTCCAGTCTCTCCCTTCGGATTTTAGAAAAGATTAAGAAGTTTCAGGATTTACTCAGCTCTCTTTTTTTCTTCGTCATCAGACCTCCGATACGTCCGGATTCTTTCGCTGAAAGACATCTCCAGCCACCGTCTAACACCTTCTGATAAACGCCGATCTCATCGGCGATTTCCAGCTTTAATTTCTCTTCCGGCGTCAGATTTTCCAAATCGATCGGCTTATCTTTTTTCTTTCCCATAAAAACAATGCTCCTTTCCCCCTGTCCTCCAGGGCTACTTAGAGCATCGCCGTTTTTAAGAAAAATATTCAGGCCTTCCTATACTAATTTTCCGGATTCTGCGGCATGATCACAGCCGCTATAAAATACGCCAGGATACCGGCGCCCGTACAGCCAAAAAGCGCCCAAACCACACGGATGATCGTAGCGTCAACGCCGAAATACTCCCCGATACCGCCGCACACGCCCAGCAGCATCCTGTCCCTTACAGAACGGTATAATCTTTTTGGTTCCATGCTCCATTCCTCCTATAAGCATACTTTGGGCTTCTCACCCATTCTACTTCAAATTTGCTATGAACTCAATCATTTTCAGAAAAAGCGAACTCAATGCTCCCAGCGTCACAGGAAAGCGACATCTTCTTATCCGCGCCATAGGATACATTATCCCGGTTGAATACGCCGCCGCACTCATAGGTTCCCACTGTAACGCTTCCCAGGTTGCAGTCAATACTCAGATTAAAATCTTCATCTCTCCCGTCCAGGAACCCGCTCACGCCGCCGGCCTGACATTCCGCGGAAATCTCCTTCGACACGTCTGCTGCAAAATCCGCAGATCCTGCCTGCACATCGATATCCATCGTCTCGCAGGAAATCCGTTCAATCTCCACCGCGCCGGCCTGCACGTCTATTTCCACATGCTCCAGACGGACCCCCCTTGGAATTGTGATGTGGACTTCACCCAGGGTGGATTTCAGATAGACACCGTCATCGTTGATATAGAATCCGCCAATGGAGGTGCCGTTTTCGTGCTTTTCCGCCTCCTCCAGCGTCCAGGTGCCGTTTTCCACGGTACTTTTGAAATGCTCTCCGGCTGTTGACGCGGTGATCGCAAAGGCATCGCCTTCCTCTACGAAAATGCTGCCCGCTTTCACTTTGAGACAAACGTTCCGGATATCGCCTTCTATGATCTGATTCCTCTCTACCAGCTCCCAGTCATACCGATCATGCGGATGATATCCCCGGAAGCCCATGGCCCAGCTGACGGATATCATGAGAACGCCAACTAGAAAAGAGATCCCGCAGATCCACAGACATACTTTTGTAAAACGCTTCATGCCGCAGCACCCCCTCTCCGCAGTCTCCGCGACAGAAAGTTAAAAAAGTTCCCTATCATATGGATAATGCCGGGCACCGCTTTTCCGCAGAACAGGACGGACAGCCATGTAAAGAACATTCCTATCGACAGCAGCACCAGTCCCGCGCCGCATATCATGATTCCTGCTATCGGATAGATCAAAAGCTTCGCGATTCCTATGCCGATCAGTATCACACTCACTACCAGAAGCACGGCTGCGACCAGGATCACGGCCAGAGCCACTCCGCCGACGCCGCAGACGACCACTGCGGCAGCTCCGAACGCCACGCCGGCTCCTCCGAGCAGAATCGGTGATACCATCAAAAGTCCTAATATCACGAGAATCCACATCAGCACGCTGAAACGGCGCCGGACCGGGCGTCTGTCCTGCCGCTCTTCCCTGTAGGTCTGATGATACGAATCGTCTTCATGTTCCTGGGGACCTTCCCGCCATGTAGCCTCACCCTGATCGGTCTCTTCTTCCATGCGCCGATAAGAGGCGTCCCGATAATCCTCCTGCTGAGAATAAGCGCTTTCTTCCCGGCTGTCATTTTTATCTTCTATTGTGTCTTTTCTGCAGTGCTCCGGCGGCACCACTTCATATTGAGGACTGCGGTAGCGCTCATTCCGATAACCGGCTTCCGTGTACTCCGCATCCTGGTTTTCATATCCGTTGCGCGCTCCCTCCCGGATGATCGCGGCTATCTTTTCCGGCCTGCCAAGCTCTGAGATCACCTGAGCTTCGTTTTCCACCCCGGCATCGTCAAAATAATCCTCATAATATTGAAGGGCTTCTTCCTTTTCCTCATCTGGTACGTCCTGTAAAAGATAAGCCAGCTCCTTCATATATTCTGCCCTGTTCATATTCACACCTCCTGAAGGATCATTGATATTTTGCTGGAATACTGCCGCCATTCCCCTTTGTAGAGATTGAGCTGGGCATCTCCCTTCGATGTCACTTTATAATATCTTCGATTCCTGCCCCCGTATTCCTTGTCGTAGACCTCCAGGCACTCATCCTTTTGAAGCCTCCTGAGCACCGGATACAGCGTTGACTCCGATATGTCAATGGCTTCCCGGACTTCCTGGGTGATCTTATACCCATATGTCCCGTCCTTGTCTCTGGAGACGACTGCCAGCACAATGGCATCCAGGAGAGCGGCACCTGTATTAAATACCATGCGACCAACTCCTTATCTATAATATATAATATTATTTCTTGATTAATACTATATATCATATAATATTGTTTGTCAACAACTAACAATAAATTATATGCCGCATTTTTACAGAAAGACACAATAACGGCCGAAAGGACTGAATCCTTCCGGCCGCACAGATCATATCTGAGAAAAGCTTTTTTCAACCTTCCGGTCTTTGCTTCTGACAGAATAGGACCAGATATTCTTTATCTGATATTCCAGATCCGAATAGGACCATTTCATCCCGCTCCGCTTTGGGCTGTTGGGATCGTGGACCAGGAGCTCGTCTCCTTCCCGTCCATATATAACGATAAAGTGCCCGTTCGCCGTGAAATCCCCCGGCCGCATGCTGCAGATCAGCGGACGCCCGGCATCCAGCTCTCTAAAGACCGCCTCCTTGCTCAATGAAATCGTATTCGACTGGAGTCCCAGCTCCTCCGCGCCGGCTCCCATCAGCTCCCAGCTGGTGCCCACGTTTTCCAGATAAAAGCCGTTACTTTCGCTGTACGCGGCCATTACCTTTGGATTCATAGACGTGTCTCCCGTAAGTCCCACATAAACCATGGAAAGGCAGGTGGGGCCGCATCCGCTGAGAGCCATCAGGTCGTCTCCGTATTTCCAGTATCCCCATCGCTTGTCCCACTGGATAAAAAGAGGAATCTCCCCTTTGACCAATTCTCCTGACAGATCAATGACCGTCTCTTTATTCTTTTCTTCCGGATAAGAATAGACGAAATCCAATGCTTCCGGGGAGCTTTCCATTAAAGACACCAGAGATTCCGGATACTCTTCCGGGTGCTCCAGCACATAGACCCTTTTTTCCTCGTCGCTCATCTCCAAATCCTGTTCGCTCGCCGTAGACATAAACCCGCTCCGTGACATTCCCGACTCTCCGGGCAATGAATCATCCGTCCTTCCCAGTGTCTTGCTCCCGGCAGGCGCCGTCAGCCTTCCCGCGAGGAAAGAACCGGTACAAAGGACAAAAGCTCCGAAGACAAGCCCGATCCGTTTTCTTATCCTTTGATTTCTTCTCATGCGCTTTTTTTCTTCCAGTCTGGAAGTATCAAGGCGGCCTGCCGGTCTCCGGCCCGATACCTTATACGTCCCTGTATCGGCTCTTCTTCCGCTCCCGCCTCTTTCTTTGCCGGAGCTTTTCTTTCCAACTGCGTATCCTTCCCCCGAATTCTGCCATCTGGGAGGCTCTTTTCCCGTGGTCATTTGATTCATGAGCGTCTCCTTTGCTTTTTCATCCAAACTCTTATCTTAGTATACATAAGAATTCTTGTGCAAACATGAATCAAATCTGAAGATTTCCGAAAAAAAAGTAAAGAATTGTCGGATATGGCTCCGGATTCACTTACGGCTGGCGGTATTCAGACAAAAACCTTGCCAGACGGCCGGCAGCGCTCTTAAGCTCTTCGACCCTGGGAAGGTATACCACGCGGAAATGATCCGGCTCCTTCCAGTTGAATCCGCCTCCGTGCACCAAAAGCACCTTTTCAGAACGCAGGAAATCCAGCACGAACTGCTCGTCGTCGTGAATATTGAATTTCTTCACGTCTATTTTGGGGAAAATATAAAACGCCGCCTTGGGCTTCACCGCCGTTATGCCTGGAATATCGTTGAGCGCGTTGTATATGAACTCCCTCTGCTCATAAATCCGTCCTCCCGGCAGCAAAAGCTCATCCACATGTTCCTGCTGATAGCCTCCAAGAGCTGTCTGTACTACCATCTGTGCCGGGACATTGGCGCAGAGTCTCATGGAGGACAGCATGTTCAGCCCCTCGATATATCCTTTGGCTCTTTTCTTATTCCCGCTGAGCGTCATCCAGCCGCTCCGGAATCCCGCGATCCGGTGGGATTTGGAAAGGCCGTTGAATGTCACGCACATCAGATCCGGCGCCAGTGACGCGATCGAGACATGAGACTCACCGTCCATCACAAGGCGGTCATAGATCTCGTCGGCAAACAGGATCAGTTCATGACGCCTGGCGATATCCACGATCCGTTCCAAAAGCTCTTTGGGATACAGCGCGCCGGTGGGATTATTGGGGTTGATGATCACAAGCCCCTTCGTCCGGTCCGTGATCTTCTTTTCCATATCATCCAGATCCGGGTACCAATCCGCTGATTCATCACAGATATAATGCACCGGCCGGCCGCCGGCCAGATTGGCTGCCGCCGTCCAAAGAGGATAGTCCGGAGAGGGTATCAGGATTTCGTCCCCGTCATCCAAAAGCCCCTGCATGGACATGGTGATCAGCTCACTGACACCATTTCCCACATAGATGTCCTCCATGGTCACATTGGGAATCTTCTTTATCCTGCAGTACTGCATAATGGCCTTTCTGGCGCCGAAGACCCCCTTAGAATCGGAATAGCCCTGTGCTTCCCGCAGTCTGGTCTGCATATCATGGATGACCTCATCCGGCGCCTGGAATCCAAAAGGAGCCGGATTTCCGATATTCAGCTTCAAAATATCGATATTCTCGGCGATCATCCGGTTCGCCTCGTCGACCACCGGTCCCCGCACATCGTAACAGACATTGTCAAGCTTCTTTGATTTTTCAAACGTCCTCATAGTCAATCTCTCCTTTTCTATTCTGTTCTTCTCTACTGCGGTATCCTCTCTGGATTATCCGCCGTCTCCTCTTTTTCATCGGGATATTCCAGATATAATTTTCTGGCAAACACAGCCGTTATCACCATGACCGCCAGAATCAGGAATTCTGTTAAAAATACGTTGGCCAGTATCCCCTTCTGGTAAAGTCCCGCGAACATGTCGCTGAAAGCGTGGATTCCGATCGCCGCCGGAAGCAGCCATTTTTTCCCGCACCGGGCGGCGCCGTAAACCAATACCGAAAGGCTCAGATGAAGCCCCATGGCGACCAGTCTTTCCAGAAAGGACAGCAGATAGATCCAGGCCGGCTGCGACGCGATGGATTCCGCGGCGTTTTGCACGGTATCGGCAGACGCGGCGGGAATCGTCGCGATATATGCGTCCAGCCCCATTTTATTGACTGCAAACGCCAGCGTCATGGTGCTCACCAGACTGAGCGCCACCAGAAGAGTCTCGATTCCTCCATGTCCCAGGCCGTACATGAGGGATATCCTCTTCCCTCTTTCATTTCTCAGCAGCTTTTTGAAAGCCACAAAGCGTCCGATCTCCTCAAATATTCCGGCAGCTAGACCGCCGTATATTGCATAAACCCACCCGTTATTCAAGATCATATCTCCCGCTCCGGGCACCCCCAGCACCACCTGATGTAAGATGTTCTCCAGAAAGCGGACAAAAACAAAGAAAGTCAGCGCTCCTACCAACAGCGGATACAGCTTCTGTCCCGTCCTCTTTTTCAAAAATACCACCGCTAGAACAGGCGCCAATACCATCCCCGCCAGTGAGACCGCCATACAGAGAACCGAGCTCTGCGGTATCAGAATTCCTGAATCCATATATATTCCCTCCGTCCGTGTTTTCCACGTCTTTTTATGATCACATGCCGCCCGTCAGAGCGGGATCGCCCGTTCCAGGGAAAAAGAGTACAGATATCTTTCTTTCACCCGTTTTCCTGTGTTTTGTTCCAACGCTTCCTGATAATAATCCACCTGCGTCCGGTACCGTTCCAGGAAACGCCTCACGCCGTCCTCTCCTTCCATCTTATCCACTTTGTCCGTCTTATAGTCCACCAGGACTAGTCCGTCTTCTTCTTCAAACCAGGCGTCGATGATGCCCTGAACGAGCATCCTCTCCTCCGACAGCCCGGCTTCCCCATACTCTGAACAGATTCTGGCCGCCGGCACTCCCATGACGAACTGCTGCTCTTTCCTGAGCGTCCCAAGACGTTCTCCTTCTGCCATCCTTTGTCCCAGGGGAGAATCCAGAAATTTTGTGATTCTCCCCAGATTCAGCCGCTCTCCCGTACCAGAGGGCAGAAGACCTTGTTTTTCCAGAAGCATGACTGCTTCCTCCACACTTTCCCTTTTGGCCTCCGTAGTCATGGGGAGGAGCTCCAGCACCCGGTGGTAGGCGGTGCCCCTGGCCGCTCCCGACAGTTCTTCCTCTTTTTCCAAAAAGGCCGGGCGTTTTCTGTCCGCGTCCTTGTCCTGATCCTCCATAAGGCGGACCGCCTCTTCTTCCCCTTCTGTCATGCCCATCTCTTTCAGCTGGGAAACCGTAAACTTTCTCGGCGCCGATACGGCCGCCAAATACGGATACACATAAGATAGCTGATCCGCTATCTGCCCCGAAAGAACTTTTTCTTCATCCGGAAGTCCGCCCCAATCCGTCAGCCTTTCCCTGAGAAGCCCTCCTGATGCCTGTTTCTCTACCTCGTGGTACACCAGCGCCTCCACACTCTCCACATGCACCACCGCCGGTATTTCTTCTCCGTAGACCGGATGAAATACCGGAGGGGTAATCCCCCGTTCGGATAGAATCTCTCCGTAAACACGGCTCCTCACCAGCGCCATGAGCATCCAGTCGAGATAAGAAGACGCTCTTGAAACTTCCTGATAAGGCAGTTCTCTTCCCTCCTCCAGGCGGAGACTGTTCCATTTCGTGAGCTTCGTCTCCAGATAGCGGTCCGTCCCTGTGATGATCAGCTTCTCTTCCGCCCTTGTGAGCGCCACATACAATACTCGGAGCTCCTCGCCCAGGTTCTCCAGGCGCAGCTGCCTCTGAAAAACCTTCTTCGGAAGGGTGGCTGCCTTCAGCCGTCTTTCCGTATCGATGTAATCCGCCGCGATCCCCAAATCCGGATGGAGCAGTATTTTCCCTCTCGCATCTCCCTGGTTGAACAGCTTGCCCGCGCCGGCCAGGATCACAATGGGATATTCCAGCCCCTTGCTTTTATGGATACTTGTGATACGCACCGTATCCTCCTGCTCCCCGGCCAGGGAAGCTTCGCCGAAATCCACCGAATATTTCTGCAGGTTCTCGATATAACGGACAAATTGAAATACCCCCTGATAACTGGTATTCTCATAGTCGACCGCCCGTTTTATGAGCATCTCTATATTTGCCAGCTTAAGCCGGCCTCCCGGCGAAGCAGCCAGGATATATTCGTACTCGGTCTTTTCCAGAATATAGCGAAGCAGCTGGTGAAGCCTCATATACACAGCTTTTTCCCGGAAGTCACGGATCATATCGTAAAATCTGCGCACCTTTCCGCGAAGCTCCTCCGACACCATGGCATAGCTTCCGCCTTGTTCCTCTGCTCCCTTTTCTTCAAGGCAATGTTTCACGGCTCCATAAAGCCCTCTCGTTTCCTTTGGCACGATATCTGCGCGAAAATCAGCGGTTATCAGCGCCAATTCTTCCGATGTGAAGCCTCCCATGGGAGATTTCATCACCGCGGCCATGGGAATGTCCTGCATGGGATTGTCGATCACCCGCAGCAGATGAAGCACACACTGCACTTCCCTGGCTGTAAAATATCCGGTCCTGGACTGAGCGTAGGCAGGAATTCCGGCTTCCATCAGGCTGTCCACAAAGACCTCCGCCCAGCCGGTGACTGTCCTCAGAAGAATCACAATGTCTCCATATCTGGCTGTCCGGTATCCTTCCGTCTGGCTGTCGTAAATCTTATATCCTGAGACCGGGTCCGTCAGTTCCCGGATCCGTTTGGCGACTGCCTTTGCTTCCAGCTCCTTCGCCTGGTATTCCGCAAGCTTCGCGTCGGCTTCCTTATCCCGGTCCTTCCCGGAATCCAGGAAAATGAACTCCGTACTGCGGTTTTCCCCCGCCTGTTCTCCATCTCCTTCCGGAAATTCACGTCCCGGAACGAGGGCCGCGTCTTCGTCGTATGAAATCCCCCCCAGCTTCTTTTCCATCAGCTGGCTAAAAAAGAAGTTGACAGTTCTTAGTACTTCTTCCCTGCTGCGGAAGTTCCGATGGAGATCTATCTTCTGATGCAGGCTGTCTTCTGCCGTATAGGCTTCATATTTTTCCATAAAAAGCTCCGGTCTCGCCTGCCGGAACTTATAAATACTTTGCTTTACATCACCCACCATGAAGATATTGGGATGCCCGTCCCTTTCCCTGGATACGCTGCGCAGAATCTCTTCCTGGATCCGGTTGCTGTCCTGATATTCGTCGATCATGATCTCATAGAAGCTCTTGCTCATCTCCGCCGCCGCTTCCGTGGGGAGAAATTCCCCGTCCGGGCCTTCCTCCGTCAGGACCTTTAAAGCAAAATGTTCAATATCCCCAAAATCCACCAGATTCTTTTCCCGTTTGGCCGCGGAATAGTCTTGCCCGAACTCTGCTGCAAGATCTACCAGCTCGCAGAGCGGTCCGCTGCATCCTCGGATATCGGAAAGCACCTGTTCCATATCCCCCAGGTAATATTGCTTCGCCATGTCCTGCAGAGCCTTTTTCATCTCATCCCGAAGGGCGGACAAAAACGCTTTCTTCTCATCGTCCACCGCCGGATCCTTTTTAGAAGGCTTACGAACAAACGCCGTTTTTAATCCCGATAAGATCTCTGCCGCTTCCTCATAAGACTGGGCAGACAGCAGGCCCTTGACAATCCGTTCATCTGACCGGAACATCTCCTCATAATAATATGGGCCTCCCGGTTCCAGACAGACCTCTCTCGCCGCCGTAAAACGGGCAGCCAATTCCTCCGCCTCCAGATGGATCTCATCCATGAGACACTCCATCCATCCCGCAGACCGGGCAGCTTCCGCGGAGCCGGCCTCCAGCTGGTCCTTCCACTGTTCCAGCTGTCTGTATGGATTTGGATAAGCAGATGCAAACTGATACAGCTTCTCGATATAATCCGGTATCCCTCCGTCTCCCTTCCCCTCGGCATAGCTTTCCACGAACTGGAAGAATTCCGGAGCCGCTTCCTCATATTTTCTCTCCAGCAGGGCTTTCATGACATCCTCGCGGAGCAGCTTCAATTCTCCTTCATCCCCGATTCGAAAATCCGGGTCCAGGTCCAGGCTGCTGAAATAATTCCGCACTATATAAAGACAGAAGCTGTCGATGGTCATGATCTTGGCATGGGGAAGCAGGTCCTCCTGGCGTTTCAGGTTCCGGTCGTCCGGCTCTTCTTCCAGCCGGCCGGAAAGCCGCTTTGCAATACGTTCCTTCATCTGGCCCGCAGCGGCGTTGGTAAAGGTCACCACCAGCAGCCTGTCTATATCCACAGGATGATCCTCATCGGTGATCATGGACAGGATTCTCTCAACCAGCACCGCCGTCTTTCCGCTGCCCGCCGCAGCCGCAACCAGAATGTTGCGGTCACGCAGCCCGATTATCTGTTTCTGCTCATTTGTCCATTCCACAGCCAACTGTCTCACCTGCCTTTCCCGCCGCTTTCATCCTTCTCAGCCATCTCTTTCCAAATCTCCTCCGGCTTCCGTTCTGCCAGCCGTTTATAGTCATAGCCCGCCGTCTTTTTATCAAAACCGCAGACAGACTGGAAATCACAGTAGTCGCACCCCGTCCTGTCCCGGCGTTTATAAGGCGCCGCGGAAACGTCTCCTCCGGCGATGGCTGTCCCAAACTCCTTCATCCTGCCGCTTACAAAGTTTCTCAAATGAAAGAGCTGTTCCTTCGAAACGGCCGCAGACTTCCCTTTCACCAGGCTCCCGTCCTTCATGACCGCCGGGATCCATTTGGACGCTCCGTTTTCTCCCCCCTCCTGCTGGAGCAGGGAGACGACCTCCTCCTCGCCATTGAAAAGCCCCTTGGGACGCAGTGCTTCCAGAACCGCGGCCTCCGGGCTCGCCCCCGCGGATTCCCGTTCCAGCACCGGATCTTGGATCTGATAGTAAAACATGCCCGCCGGGACGATTTCTTTTCCCGGATGCCTTTCCTGTTCCCGCCTTATCACCGCGTCCAGATAGACGACCAGCTGCAGCTGCAGGCCATGGTATACGGCATTCAGATCAAAATCCGTGCCTCCGGATTTATAGTCCACGATCTTCACATAAACCTTCTCATCATCTTCAAACAGATCGACCCGGTCAATCTTTCCTTTAAGCTGCATACTTCCGCCTTCTGAAAGAGTGATCCTCATGGCCGAATTTTCCCCCGGCGCAAAACTCAGTTCAAAAGCGGCCGGTTCAAATCTACCCGCAGCCAGCTGCTCTCCCAAAGCCCATATCGTCTTTTCCGTGATTTTCTTCATTCGATCGTACAGATAATGATTTCTGGAAGAGCTTTTCAGAATGTCGCTCCCCAGGGAATCGGCTGCCTCTTCCATTGCCGCTTCCACCAGCTCATGCCGTTCTCCGTTGGAAGCAGAGGCGATGGAAATCCCCCTTTCCTCCGCCTTCTTGAAGCACAGCTCAATGGCGCGGTGAAACACGTTGCCCATGTCCAGGGCGGCAAACTCAAATTCCTTCCGCTTCACCAGATTCAGCCCATATGTCAGGAACTGAGCGTACGCGCAGACCGCATACGTCTCCAGCCTGGTCACGCTTCCATATAATGGCTCTCCATAAAGCACCCTGGCCACCGCCCTGGATATCCGGTCCCCTCCATAAGTATAAAAGGCGGCATCCGCCATCCGCTTCAGAAGATGCCGGTTCTCTTCCTCCGCGTACAGACAGTCATACAGAGCGGCCCAAGTCCTCGATGCCTTCCCATTCCGATATTCTTCCATCCCCTCCGCCAGCATTTTCATGGCCAAAGGCGGGGTGAGGATATGGGAGAAATCTCTCTCCGCCTCCGACTCTGTCTCCAGCTCCGGAAACACCCTGCAGAGAAAGGCGATATATGACGAAGGGCTCTTACTTCCGCCCGCTTCATCCGCGGCCGCATAGGAGATATAAAGCTTCCTTGACGGTTTTGTCACCGTGAGATAGAAATAAAATTTATCCATCAAACTGCTCTCACGCCTTGTGGGAGTGAGTTCCACATAAGCCTTCAGCTCCTCCCGGTCAAGCTCCGACAACAGCCCGCCCTGTTTTCCGGGCGACGGCACGTTTCCGTCATTCACTCCGATAAAAAACAACGCCTTGATATCTTTCAGTCTGCTGCGCTCCACGTCTCCCACCAGGACCCTGTCGATGGCCGCGGGAATCACGCCTACCCGTATTTCTCTGCAGCCGGAGTCCAGCACGTCATTATACGTCCTGACAGAGAGGACCTCATCTCCCAGCAGACCGACGATCCGGTCAAACAGCCCCAAGAGCAGCTCATAGGCCTGTTCATATTCTTTTGCAAGGCTGTATTCCCCCGCCTCCTCAAACGCCTCCGTCATCTGCCTCAGAACAGAATCCGCTTCCTGTCCTTCCATCCATAAAAACAGCGCCTCTGTCATCCGGCGGACAGAAGCTCCTTTTTGCTTAAACGCCTCCCGGAGGGTGAGAAGGGGACCGGCCACAGCTTCTCTGGCCCGGTTGAGCGCCTCCAGATTCACATGCTCGCCGCCCCGGTATGTCTTCTCCCATGGACTGCTCCATCGTTTATGCCCGCGGATTCCGAGAGCCAGCACATAATTCTCCATCTCGTACAGGATGTCTTCTTCCACCGGAAGAAACCCACATTTAAGATAACGGAAAACACTTTCATAAGAGAAGTCTTTTTCCACGATCTCCAGGGCCGCCCGCATATATTCCACCAGAGGATTGGTGAGCAGGCTTCTTTTATCATCTAAAAAGCAGGGTATTCCCGCCTCTTTCATGGCCTGCTCTAAAATCGGCCTGTAGCCCGCCATATCCCCGCAGACTACGGCGATATCCCGATAGCGGAGCCCTTTCTCCCTCACCAGGACCGATATCCTCTGCGCCATCGTTCGCGTCTCTTCCAGCGGCGTTTTGGCTCTGGATAAAATAATATCCTCCGGAGCGCCCTTCCATACGCAGCAGGGATAACGGAAAATCTGCTCCGACAGGAACATTAGCTCTTTCGATTCCCGGAATCTTTGAGGCCGTTTTTTTTCCATTAGAACATCCTCGTCCCGTCCGGCACGGAGCTCTTCTGCCATACGGCTGAGGGTCCCGATGGTCTTTCGGCTCAGAGAAAAGAGATCGTGGCTTTTCTTTTCCCCATAGGGATCCGCATCCACATCTATCGTCACAGCCACCATGACCCTCCGCCCCTGGCGGAGAAGGAGAGCCAGCACCTCATACTGCGCAGGAGTAAAGCCTGTAAATCCGTCCAGCGCTATCACACTGTCCCTCACTTTTTTTGAGCGGGGAAGTACCCGGCACAGTGCCGCCAGCAGTTCTTCGGCCGTTATGGTACCCTCTTCCATGGAAGCGCGGAACGCGCCGAACAGCACCTGCAGATCTTCCAGCTTTCTGTGCAGAAGAGGCCTGTTTTCTGTACTCACAGTCAGCCTTTTCAGTTCTTCTTCTCCTATCCGGTACTGACCAAACTCGGACATCACAGACTTTAACTGATCGATAAACCCCGCCCTGTCCAGGTGTCCCCGATAGACTTCCAGCTCCTTCTCCACCCCGGCGCACGCTTTCCGAAGCACCATGCTCTTCCCCATATCGTCCAGCACAGCATGAGGCACACAGGAAAGTTCCTCGAAAACCCGGTAGGCCAGGCGCTCAAAGCTCAAAATGTCTATATTCAGGATGCTGTGCCCCGGATGGATGTCCGCCAGTTCTTTCTGGGTTTCCATCGTAAACTGCTCCGGCACGATGGCAAGGAACCGCCGCTCTGGATGCGCCGACGCCTCTTTCACAAGAGCGTGATTCATATAGTAAGATTTTCCGGTGCCCGCTCCCCCCAAAATAAACTGAAGTGACATATCATCCCTCTTTCCAAAGCCCCAAACGTGTCCCTGACATCCGTCATGACAGATCGTTGAACTCTCCGATCATCCGCTTGATCTCCTGCATCTTCCTGTCCGTATCCGAAATGGTGTCGGCACATTCCAACAGCCTCCCGCTGATCTCTTCGTGTCCTTCCACGTCCTCGATATCCTTTTTATACCGAAGCTGGTGCTCCAGGCTGGCCCAGAAATCCATGGCAATGGTCCGTATCTGGATCTCAACCTTCATCGGCGTCTTTCCCCTGGAAAAGAATACCGGAATCTCCACGATCATGTGATAGCTTCTGTAGCCGTTCGCTTTCGGTTCCTTAATATAGTCCTTTACCTGGAGGACTGTGATGTCGTCCTGGTTCGCCAGGAGGGCGGCGACCATATAAATATCGTCTATGAACGCGCAGACCACCCTCACGCCCGCCACGTCATGAAGTCCTTTCAGGATATTCTCTGGAGTCAGTTCCAGACCGTACTTCTTAAGCTTCCGGAAAATACTGATCGGCTTCTTCACTCTGGTCTGAATGGAAGAAATCGGATTTCTCTTATACCGGACAGAAAATTCATCGTCCAGCACCTCCAGCTTCGTCTGCACTTCCCGGATCGCGCATTTGTACATCATCATCAAATTGGCAAACTCCTTGCTGTCCCGGAAGAATTTCTCAGGAGCGGATCCCTTCGGAAACTCATCCTCACCCCATTCCCGTTCTTCCCATTTGAGCTCTATATTGACCGATTCCTGTATTTTTTCCTGTTCTTTCAAAATATGTTCCTTTCCAAATCCCTTATCTGTGTTCCTCTGTATTGTTTCGCTGAGTGATACCTATTATACCATTTCCCTCTTTTCGGTACAACTGTCATATTCCAGTCCGCTTCCTCATATCCTGTACAAAGGAAATCGAGGAGCCGTCTATGAGTTCCAAAACAAAAATAGTTGTATTACGCACGAAAGAGCTGATCTACACGGGTATTTTCGTTGCCCTGGGCATCCTTCTCATCATTCTTCTGGTCTGTATGTTCGCACCGAAAAATAAGACAACGGAAACGAACGCCACCGTTTCTCAATATACTCCCGGCGTCTATACCTCATCTTTGTCGCTGAACAACCAGGCCATTGATGTGGAGGTAGTGGTGGACTCTGATCAGATTAAATCCGTCCGTTTCGTGAACCTGGAGGATTCCGTAGCCACCATGTATCCTCTGATGGCTCCGGCCATGGAGAACCTGGCAGAACAGGTAGTGGCAAACCAGGGAGTGACCGGCCTTTCCTATGACCAGAGTTCTCAGTACACCTCTATGGCGCTCACAGAGGCCATAAGCTCCGCTCTGCAGAAAGCCGTACCGAAAAAATAATTTTCCGGCAGTACATAAGCTTTCCTACGAAATGAAACGGCGGCAGGAGTCCCCTCCTGCCGCCGTTTGTATTGTCAGCCCGCTGCCCTCAGCAGCTCCGCCGTCATTTCACCACATTCTTGATCGTACCGATGCCCTCAATGGTGCAGGCGATCTCATCTCCCGCCTTTAAGAATTTGGGCGGGTCAAATCCCATTCCCACTCCTGCCGGCGTCCCCGTCGCAATGATCGTACCCGCTTTTAAAGTGATCCCCTGAGACAGCTCGTGGATGATATGGGGGATATCAAAAATCAAAAGCTCCGTATTGCTGTCCTGGCGAAGTTCTCCGTTGACCCTGGACTGGATGCCCAGTTTCGGAGGAAACGAGATCTCATCCGCCGTGACGATCCAGGGCCCCATAGGTGTGAAGCCATCCAGGCCTTTTCCGAAATACCACTGCTTATGCCGCGTCTGGATTTCCCTGGCGCTGACATCATTGATGACTGTGTAGCCCAATATATATCCGGCCGCGTCTTTTTCCTCTACCTTTTTTGCATCCTTTCCTATGACAAAAGCCAGCTCCGCTTCATAGTCCAGGCGTTCCACGATATCCAAATGACCTTCTATCTCTCCATAAGGCTTCACGGCTTCCCCAATCCGCTTGGAAAAGTACACGGCAAAGGGCCGTTCTCCGCCAAAGGCTTCTTTCTTATAACGGGCCGACTCTTCTGCATGGGCCATATAATTGATTCCCAGACAGATCATATCCTGCTTCGGGACCGGGATCGGCGCCAAAAGCTCCACCTGTTCAAACGGTATCTCCGCCTCTGTACCGGCCTCCGCCGCTTTCTGAAGGCCGCAAAGCCCTTCGCCGGACAGAGCGTCAATGAGCTCGTTCATTGTATCATAAGCAAATCCGAGGTCTTTCACCGGATATACATAATTCCCACAGGGGGATATCACTCCCACCGCTTCCTTTTCTTCATATCGGTATGTCACCAGCTTCATATCTCAGCCCTCCCTGTATTCTAATAAATATGTTCTCTCAATTTCTTATTCTGTCCGGAAATCCAATCTTCCTCTGCACCTTGCGAAGCGTCTTATTCGCATAATAAGCGGCTTTTTCGGCATTTTCCTTAATGATCCCGTCTATATACGCTTTATCGGCCGTCAGTCTGGCCTGTTCCTCCTGAAGGGGAACAAGGATTGCCGCAACGGCTTCTCCCACGGCAGGCTTAAATTCTCCATATCCCTTTCCGTCAAATTCCTTCATCGTCTCATCCGGCGTCTTTCCCGTACATGCACAGTAAATGTCGATCAGGTTCTTCAACCCCGGCTGATCGTCGGTATAACGGATGATGCCCACAGAATCCGTGACGGCCCTCTTGCATTTCCTCATAATGGTGTCTTTATCGTCCATCAGATAGATGCTTCCATTTGGATTTTCATCGGACTTGGACATCTTCTTGGAGGGTTCCTGGAGGCTCATGATCTTTGCCCCTACCTTGCCGATATACGCTTCCGGCAGAGTAAATACATCCCCATAGGTGCTGTTGAACCTCTGGGCAATGTCCCTCGTGATCTCCAGATGCTGCATCTGGTCGATACCCACAGGCACCAGATCCGCCTGGTACAGAAGAATATCTGCCGCCATCAGAACGGGATACGTAAAAAGCCCGGCATTGATATTGTCCGCGTGCTTCGCGGCCTTATCCTTGAATTGGGTCATGCGGTTGAGTTCGCCCATATAGGTAAAGCAGTTGAGAATCCAGGCCAGCTCCGCGTGGGCGGAAACATGGGACTGATAATAAATACAGTTTTTGACCGGATCAAGTCCCGCCGCGATATACAGGGTCAGGAGCGTCCTGGCCCGCTTCCTCAAAACGGCCGGGTCCTGGCGGACCGTTATGGAATGCATATCCACCACGCTGTAAAAGCAGTTATATTCATCACTGATGGTCACCCAGTTTTTCAGGGCCCCCAGATAATTTCCCAGTGTAAGGTTCCCCGTAGCCTGCATGCCGCTGAACAGGGTCTTCTTTCCGTCTAGCATCTGTTTCTTCCTCCTTGTGCAGATAATCTCGTTCATCCCCGGCTGAATCACTCTTAGATCCGGGCATTCTAGGTTTTAGTGTAACACCCGCTCCGGCCCCTGTCAACAGACGGTTTTCTCTTGCTCTTCTGCCTCTGTTCCGTTATACTGGTGACATTGATATGCAAAAGGAAAAGGAGACAATTATGGAGAAAATCGCCAGCTTCACCGTAAATCATCTGGCCCTGCTGCCGGGCCTTTATGTATCCAGAAAAGACCATGTGGGAGGAGAAGTCGTCACTACCTTCGATATCCGGATGACCCGGCCCAATCATGAACCGGTCATGAACACCGCCGAGCTGCACACCATCGAACATCTGGGAGCCACATTCCTGCGGAACCATCCTGTATACGGAAGCAAGACGGTCTATTTCGGCCCCATGGGCTGCCGTACCGGCTGCTATCTCCTGCTCGCGGGAGATTATGAGTCCAGAGACATCGTACCTCTGATGACGGAAATGTTCACCTTCATCCGAGATTTCAGCAGTGAAGTCCCCGGCGCCAGAGCCAGAGACTGCGGCAACTATATGGACATGAACCTGCCGATGGCCAACTATCTGGCCAACCGGTACCTGAAAGAGGTCCTCACAAATATCGGAGAAGAACGGCTCAACTATCCAGAATGACCGCTCCTATGTATGGTGCGGCAGAAAGGAGAAAAAAACCATTGACTCTCACGCATGGTGATAGTGTACAGTATAGAGCAAGGAGGTGATCGGATATGATGACAGTAAAACAAGTATCTTCACTCACCGGTATCAGTGTACGGACCCTCCAGTTCTACGACGAGATCGGCCTGTTCAGGCCGACGGAGGTGACCGCCGCGGGATACCGCTTATATGACGACGCCGCACTGGAGACTCTGCAGCAGATACTGTTTTTTAAGGAACTGGATTTCACTTTAAAGGAAATCAAGGCGATCATGGAGAATCCGCAGTTTGACAAAACCGCGGCATTTAAAAAGCAGAGAGAACTGATTCTCATAAAGCGAGACCGGCTGAACGCTCTGTTAAAGTTATTGGATAAGCTTGCGAAAGGAGAACGATGTATGGAATTTAAAGATTTTGACATGAACGATTATTTCCGCGCTCTGAATGAGTTCAAAATGACCCATGCGGATGAGATCACGGAACGTCTGGGAAGCATGGAAGCTTTCGACAAGATGATCTCTGGATTAAAAGGAAATGAAGAAGAAACAGCAGATATGGCGGTAAAAGAGTATGGCAGCCTGGAAAATTTCACAAACGCCATGAAAAAAAATTTCCTGGAATATTTGTCCCACGGCCCTTCTGTTTCCCAACCGGAGGTTCCCGGTCTCATTGAAAAAACAGAAGAGCTCACCAAAAAGCTCACGGCTGACTTAGGCAGGGACACCGCCTCCCCCGAGGTCCAGAAAGCTGTCCGGGAATTGATCTCTTTTACCGATGACTGCAACGGAACCATGGACATGGGAGAAAACCATTGGTCCTTCATGGCTGAGCTATATCTGACGAGCCCCGCTTTCATCGAAACCACCGACAAAAAATACGGAATCGGCGCGTCAGAATTCATCGGGCGCGCAATACAGGCTTATCTGGAAAAAGCAAACCTTTAATCGGACAGAATAAGCGGCCCGCGCACATAATGCAGCGGGCCGCATTATTCACACTGAGGATATTCCCCGGCTCACTTTGCCCCATATTCCGCCATAATAATGGAGGCTATCTCTTCCGGCGATTCTTCACAGTCATTCTGCAGCCACTTCTTGATTATGGCATTCAGCCCGTTTCGGAAAAATTCCATATGATATTCAATATATTGATTGTCATAATAGGATGCGGCCTGATGTACGTCATATTCCGTAATTTCAAATTTCCCGTCCAGCCCCAGCTTGAAATACGTTTTGTAGAACATCTGATTTTCCTTGATATGGCGAAAAAGCTTCAGAAAATCATTGCTGTTATACTTTTGTTCCCGCTCTTCCTTATACAAGCCGAAAACCTCTTCTTCCAGCTTTCTCTGCACGGCATCCGCCAGGTCATAGACATCCAGATAGTTCGCATAGAAAGTAGTCCTGTTCACACCGGCCGATTTACAGATATCCGTAACAGAAATTTTATTCAGATCCAGGTACTGGAGCTGTTGTATAAAGGCCGCCTCGATTCTTTTCTGAGAATCTCTCCTGCGTTTATTATTCGGCGTATTCATGCAGACCTCCATTATCTCAACAAATGCACATATATTGATGATTGTTCTGTTCTTTCGGAGACATTATACTATACAACAGAAACACAAACAACTGTTTCACAGAAAGGAAAAAACAAGATGTCCAAATTCAAAGAAGCAAATAAAAAGATCGAAAATGCCGTAACAGGCGGATACAAGAAGATGGAAAACAGCGTGGTCTCCGGATATAAAAAGGTGGAAGATCTGTTTATCAATACTTTTCTGGCCGATGAAGGAGAAACCATCGAGGAAGCGAGGGCCAGAGTCGTCGAACATGCTGAGCAGGTAAAAAAAGAACATGCCGAACGCCAGGAAAGGAGAAGTAAATGAAAAAAATCAACTTTGTCTCTCTGGTCATGGGAACAGTGGGAGGAATATTATTCGCGCTGGGAATGTGCATGTGTCTGATCTCCGAATGGGGAACATTCCGGCAGGGAGTTTTTGCCGGCATCGCCGGTCTGGTTGTTCTGCTCGCAATGCGGATCGTCCGCCGCCGGATGCAGGGAAAGCCTGCTGTCGTCCTGCGCGCAAAAGCTGCAGGGACCGCCGCACTTGGAGTCGCAGCCGCTTTGGTACTGGGCACTGGAATGTGCATGACCATGGTCTGGGAAGGACTTTTGATCCCCGGCATCGTAGTAGGAATCGTGGGAATCCTCCTGTTTCTCTGCCTCATACCAGTCCGAAAAGGGCTGCGATAGGAAGTGTGACCATGGAACGGCAAAAACAGATCCTTCACAGGCTGTTATATCCCAATATCCTGCTGCTTATTTTTCTGTCCCTTGTTTCCTCCGTGCTCCTGGCTGTTGTTTTTATCTGGAAACCCGTTAATCCGGCTGCCGCTTATACCATATACATGGTCTCTGCTTATACAACGGCCGCCATTGTTCTGCGGATGATCGTCCTGGTGAAAAAAGGAAGGGCTCTGCTCCACCGCAGCGTCTTCTTCCACCGGTATCTGACGGAGCTGGATTTTAAAGCGGAGGTATCCCTCTATGGGTCGTTCGCGGTCAGCATGATCTATTCTATATACAAAGCCGCCGTGGGTATCTGTCTTCATTCTGTATGGTTTGGCATGACAGCGCTCTACTACATGCTTCTCAGCACAGAAAAGGTCCTGCTGCTCCGCCGTGTCAGAAAAAAGAAGCAAGATCCCAGCCTGAATTTTCAAAAATTCCGGTTTTCCGGATACCTGCTTCCGATCCTGACAGCCACAGTCATCTGCATAGGCTTATATACCGTTTATTTCGGAAAAGCAGCCAGGTATCCCGGCTCCATCATCTATGCCGCCGCCGGCTATACCTTCTACAGCCTTATTCTCGCCATCGTCAATATTGTGAGATACCGGAAGCTTAATAATCCCGTTTACTCAGCCAGTAAAGCCGTCACACTCACCGCGGCCCTTGTCTCCGTGTTTTCTTTACAGACAGCCATGCTTGAGACTTTCGGCGGCGATGCCCCGTGGCAGAAACAGATGAATCTGTGGACAGGGTCAGGCATCATCCTGCTCGTCACAGCTATGACTTTCTTCCTGAGAATGAGATACACCGTTCATAATCAAAAAGGAGCAGCAGCCCGCTAAATGACTTCAGCCGGCGCAGCTCCTTTTATTTGCTCTATTGTTTCTTCCAGCCTGCGTCGATTTTCCGTATCAGCTCCTCAAAGCTCTTCAGGCCGCCCAGCGCATCATAGGATTCCACACAGGATGCTCCTGTCGCCGCCGCCAGCTG
Organism: Qiania dongpingensis; assembly: GCF_014337195.1. Classification (NCBI taxonomy): domain Bacteria; kingdom Bacillati; phylum Bacillota; class Clostridia; order Lachnospirales; family Lachnospiraceae; genus Qiania; species Qiania dongpingensis. The sequence continues at coordinate 2,618,394 of NZ_CP060634.1, read as the reverse complement.
CAGGCATCTTTCTCTGGAATATCCCTGCGTCACCGCGTAAAGGAACGCGGCAATGGTCGTATCTCCCGCACCCGTGCCCGAAAGCACCTGATCCGGCACGTAGCTTCTCTCAAAGCACGCTTTATCCGCCCAGTCCTCCGGATTGAGCGAGATACCTCCGCCGATCCCGGCCAAGGCGCCGGCTCCCGCGGTCATCAGATATAATCCTTTATAACCGCATTTCACAAGCACTACTTTTGCTCCCCAGGAAATCAGCTGCTCCGCCAGAGGCTTCACATCCCTTTCCATATCCAGAAGCCCGATCATATCGCCGTTCTGTGCCTCGGCAAACAGGCGGTTATATTTATCCCTGTCCAGATAGAAGATGAGCTCCTCAATGCTCGGCTCAAAGAAATCCACATACGGAGAAAGCTTCCGGATGATCCCGATCCAGTCCGCGCGGCCGCTCTCACATTCCGGATCCACCGCGCATAAGTCTACGGAGGTGGCCACTCCGGCTTCCTTCGCTTCCTTCATCATGGCAATGCATTCCGCCCCGTCATTGATATAAAGGTAATGGCTGACCGGCGGGTATCCGTAATGGAAGACCTCGGCTGTCTCATAAAGCGTTTTGTCGATATCATCCTTCCGGAAGGTATTCCCCGCACAGGGATCATGAAGAAAGATCCGGTCGATTCCAGGAGGCGCCAGCGCAATGGAATAAGACGTGGAAATGCTGCCGTCCACGATTAGGTCTTCCGCCGCTCCATACTTTTCATAATAACGGCAGACGATGTCTCCCAACTCGTCTTTGCCGACTTTTCCGATAGGATGTACCTTTGCACCCAGGACCTTAAGGCCAAGGCCCGTATTGGAAACGGCGCCTCCCGGGTGGATGTCGATGCCCGCCACATGGACGACCTTCCCGGGAACCAGGATTTCCTCCACGGCCCCCGCTTTTTTCTGGGACTCAAATACCGGGGTCAAATCCAGCGTGAGCGTCCCTGCCACGATGATTCCCTCTCTCTTTGTCTCTGCGTTGTTTCCCATAACACACACTCCAATCTCTATATGTTCGTCTTTTTCAGGTGAGCAGAAAATGTTCCGCTGCCCACAATAAAACTAAATGAACCGGATAAAAACAATAGAAGAAATACTTCTGCCAGATACGCTTGGCCGGGGAATCCGGAATCCTGCCGCCCCTCTCTCCGTTATAGACCGCGATCGGCAGAAACGCCAGCATGGCAAAAGGCTCAATCCCTCCCATTAAGAACAGGACGATGCCGATACTGATGACCATGGGGACGGGACGGGTGCGGAAAAAATAAAACAGAAAAATGATCAGCACGCCTTCTGCCCCATAATCGCTCCGGATCACAAACGCCAGACACAGCATAGAAACAAAAGCCATAATGGCGTATATGGGCTGCACATTAGCCAGGAACCGGCTGTAAAGATACAACAGCAGCAGGCCGATGAACAGGGTAAAAAATACGTTTTGATAATCCGCATAGAATATCCGTCCGAATAAAAGCAGGTCAAAGGGGATTTCCGATACCAGCGCAAACACGCCCAGACGTATTAAATATTTTTTAATATTGCTGGTATGATAAAAACCCTCCACCAGCAGGAAGCAGTAAATGGGGAACGCCAGCCTCCCGGCGATCCTCATGCCCCCGCAGACCGCGTCCGGCGCCGTCCCAAGGAGGGCAATCCCCAAGTGATCCGTAAGCATCGTGATCACCGCTATCCATTTCAGCGCCAGCGCGCTGAGTCCTATTTTCTTCTCTGTCATTTTCCGGCTTTCTCCCAATTTTTATCCTGTCTTTCACTTTCCTCAGCTTCCGGCCGGGAGCTCCTTTTCGAGACAAAGACAGCGATGCTTCTCGGCTCCAGCTTAAAGGAATCCTGCTCCTCCAGAACAGGCGGCTCCGGGAAAAACCCGTTCATTTCCTCCTTCGCCGTATGGACCGCGAGATGCCACAGCACGCCTGTATGAGGAAGGGAAAATACATGAGACTCCCAGTGCATATTGAGGATGACGTAGATATCCTCGTCCTCACTTCCTTCCGCATATTTCCCGCTGTATAAAAAGCCCAGCTGCCTTCTGTAATTCTCGTACCGCGGATACCAGGGAGCCTCCCCGTGGACAGAAAAATCCGGACAGCCGGCTCCTAGATAATCCATGCTCCTCAGACCTCCCGTCTTATGAAGCATCGGATGCCTCCTCCGGAATTGAATCATAAATCTCGAAAACAGATATATGTCTTCATTTAAACGCCCTTTTTTCCAGTTCACCCAGCCCACCGCGTTGTCCTGACAGTAAGCATTGTTATTTCCGTCCTGAGAATTTCCCCATTCATCTCCGGCCAAGATAAGGGGTATTCCCTGGGCGAGCATGAGAAGGACCCAGCCATTGCGCAGCTGCCGCTTCCGCAGCTCCAGAATCCTTCTTTTTTTAGTCGGGCCTTCCACGCCGCAGTTCCAGCTGTAGTTGTAATCGGTGCCGTCCTTTCCGTTCTCACCGTTGGCTTCGTTGTGCTTCCTGTCATAGGAAACCATGTCCATCATGGTAAAGCCGTCGGTGTTCGCCAGAAAATTGACCTTTCCCCTGCCCCCTCCATTTTCTTTCATATGATAGATCAGAGGGCGGAGCTGGTCCTCATCTCCCTTGATGAGCTTCCGCATATCCTTTAAAAAATCATCCCGGTAATCTGCCAGATACCGTTTTCCGGCAGGGCAGACCCCGTCCCATCCGCCCGCGAACAATTTGACTCCTCTCAGGGAGGGGTCCTCTGAAACTGCCCTGGCGTCGAAACGTCCGCCGATGTGGATGCCGTCCACATGGTATTCCTGTACCCAGTGGCGAAGACATTCCAGCAGATACGGCGTCCCCGCGTCCGGTTCAAAATAAAGCTCCACCGAAACCTCCAGCCCATTCTCGTGGAAAGCTTTTACCAGCCGCTTAAACTGGACGTCCACACCCCCGGCTGTATTTTCCGGCAGTCCATACGCCGCTTTCGGCGCGAAGCAGTATGCGGGCCCATATCCCCAGTAATTGAGCTTCCCCTCTGCCCTTCCGGAATCAAATGGGCCGGGACATGACTGTGCGGCGGGGAGTTCTGTGAACTCATCCGGCAGCTGAAGCTCCACCGTGGTGACCCCCAGCCCCTTCAGATACGGGATCTTCTCCAAAATGCCCTCAAATGTTCCTTTATGCCTGACGCCGGAAGAAGGATGCTTTGTAAATCCTCTCACATGGAGACGGTAGAGGACCGTATCCTCAAAGGGATAGCCCGGCCTTTTATCCTGCCCCCAGTCAAAGCCTTCCGTTAAAAACCCATACCGGACAGGCTCGCCGGCCTCAGCCTGCGTCCCCCATCTGCTCCGTCCGGCCACCAGACGGGCGCACATATCCTTAACCGGCTTTCCATCCACCGACAGGCTGTATTCATATTCCTCCGGGCGAAAACCGGACAGGGCGATATAGCGCACATCCCCCATCCTGTTTTCCTCCGGAAAAACGAAGCTTTTCGTTTCTTTTTCTCTCCCCTTTTTATAAAGATGGATTCTGGCGGTCCCTTCCGTTTCAGAAGTAAATGCCACATGGACACGTCCGTTTTCTGTCTGCGCTCCCAGCGGAAGCGGCCTAACCCATGATGTCTCCACTTGAATTTTATCCAAGGCTATCCTCCTTTTATTTTGAGACCGTCTCCCCCGCCTCGATCCTGGCGGCCAGGTCTTCCAGATACATCCAGCGCTCCATTTTCTCCTCCAGCCTGCTCTCCAGCTCCTGTTTTTCTTCCATCAGCCGGCCAAGCCGGCCATAATCCGCAGCCGCTTCCTCGATGGCCGCCTCTTTTTCTGAAATCTCTGTCTCCAGAGCTTCTATCTCCCCTTCTATCGTTTCAAAATCCCTTTGCTCCTGAAATGTAAATTTAAGTTTCCTGGGCTTCATCCGGGAATCCTGCTTCCATGCCTGCGCCGCCGGCTGCTCTCCGTTCTCCCGCTGGCCCCCGGCCCTTCCATTCTGGCCCCGGCTCTTCCCGGAAGCATCCAGAGCCTCCTGCTCCGCGCGTTTTCGTTCCGCTGCTGTCTGATAATCGGTATATCCGCCTTCATACTGGACAAGCGCCCCGTTTTCTTCAAAGGCAAAGATCCTTCTTGTTACCCGGTCCAGAAAATAACGGTCGTGGGACACGGCGATGACGATTCCCGGAAAGGTATCCAGATAATCCTCCAGGACCATCAGCGTCTGGATATCCAGATCGTTGGTCGGCTCATCCAGAATCAGCACATTGGGCGCTTCCATCAGTACCCGAAGAAGATAAAGCCGCCGCCGTTCTCCGCCGGAAAGACGTTCTATGACCGTATACTGAATATCCGGCGGGAACAAGAAACGCTCCAGCATCTGGGAAGCGCTTATACTGCCGTCGGCCGTCGGCACGTATTCCGCCACATTCCGGATATAATCGATCACCCTCAGGCTCAGATCCATATATTCATTTTCCTGGGAAAAATAGCCCAGCTTCACCGTCTGGCCGACGACAAGCTCTCCTTCATCCGGCGTCTCCGCCCCCATGATGATCTTCATAAGCGTGGATTTGCCGCAGCCGTTCCGGCCGATGACGCCGATCCTGTCATCCTTTAAAAAGATATAAGTGAAATCCTTTAAAAGGATATTCTTTCCGTAGGACTTGGATATCCCATGAAGCTCCACGGTGGTCTTTCCAAGACGGCTTTTTATCGAATTTATCTCCACACTGGCATCAGACTCCGGCGCCTTGGCGTTCAAAAGCTCCTCAAACCGCTGGATATGGGCTTTCTGCTTGGTGGATCTGGCCCGCGCCCCCCGCATCATCCATGCGAGCTCCGTCTTAAGAAGGCTCTGTCTTTTCCGTTCCGCCGCCAGGGCCATGGCCTCTCTCTCCGCTTTTCGCTGAAGAAATCCGGAATAATTGGCCTGGTAGCTGTAAAGGCGCCCCTTGTCAAGCTCTACGATCCGGCTGCAGACGCTGTCCAGGAAATAACGGTCATGGGTGACCATAATGACGGCTCCTCTGAATCGTTTTAAATAATCCTCCAGCCATCCGGCCATTTCGCTGTCCAAATGGTTGGTCGGCTCGTCCAGGACCAGGATATCTGCAGAAGACAGCAGCGTATTCGCCAGAGCCACTCTCTTTCTCTGACCGCCGGACAGTTCCTCCACCGGCTGCATGAAATCCGGTATGTCCAATGTATTCAGCATGGCTTTGGCCTGGCTCTCGATATCCCATTTATTCTGCTCTGTCACATTCCCCGCGAGCACGCAGGAAAGGACATGGCTTCCTTCTTTAAATACCGGCGTCTGAGGAAGATAACGGACATGAAGCCCGTTCCCCATGGATACCGTGCCTCCGTCCGGTTCTTCCAGTCCGGCTGCAATACGAAGAAGAGTGCTCTTCCCTGTGCCGTTGATGCCGATGACCCCTACCTTCTCCCCGCTGCCCAGCGAAAAGGATACATGGTCAAATAATTGTCTGTCCGTATAAGACTTCGTCAAATCCTCAATGGTGAGCAGGTTCATAGCGCGATCACCAGCTCCACCGGACAGTGGTCGGAACCCAGCACATCCGTATGGATGTCCGCGCTCACCAGCTTGTCCGCAAGGCTTTCTGAAACGCAGAAATAATCGATGCGCCATCCGGCATTCTTTGCCCTGGCGCTGAAACGGTAGGACCACCAGGAATATATCTCCGTCTTATCCGGATAAAAGTACCGGAACGTATCCACAAACCCGGACTCCAAAAGCCCGCTGAATTTATTCCGCTCTTCATCGGTGAAGCCCGCGTTCTTTCTGTTTGTCTTGGGATTTTTAAGATCGATCTCCTTATGCGCCACGTTCAGATCCCCGCAGAATACTATGGGCTTTTTCTCCTCCAGCTTTTTTAAATAACTGAGGAAAGCGTCCTCCCATTCCATCCGGTAGGGAAGCCGGGCTAGCTCATTCTGTGAGTTAGGCGTATAACAGGTCACCAGATAATATTCCGGATACTCAAGGGTGATCACTCTGCCTTCTTTGTCGTGCTCCGGCACTCCGATGCCGTATGCGGCAGAAAGGGGCTCCTCCTTCGTGAATACAGCCGTCCCCGAATACCCTTTTTTCTCCGCATAATTCCAATACTGGCGGTATCCTTCTGCCGGCAGATCAATCTGCCCTTCCTGCAGCTTCGTCTCCTGTATACAAAATACATCTGCGTCTGTCTCTTTAAAATACTCTAAAAATCCTTTTGTCACGCAGGCCCGAAGCCCGTTGACATTCCAAGAAATCATTTTTTTCATAATTTTCTCCCAATAATTTCCGACTCCGGTCTGTAAATCACAAACAGCGTAAAGCTAGTTTTCATTATAAACCATCCCGCATATGCAGGCAACCGAAACTTTTACTTGCAAAATGCGGATTTTCCTGTAAAATATAGGATTGACAGCTTATAGCCAGGAAACGGAAAATCCGTAAAAATAGACCTGTTAAAGATAGAAAGGAAAGTTTAGATGATCAGTGCAAACAATATCACACTCCGCATCGGAAAAAAAGCTCTTTTTGAAGATGTGAATATCAAATTTACGGAAGGCAACTGCTATGGCCTCATCGGAGCCAACGGCGCAGGGAAATCCACCTTCCTCAAGATCCTGTCCGGACAGCTGGATTCCTCCAAAGGAGAAGTCATCATCACCCCCGGGCAGCGTCTCTCGTTCCTGCAGCAGGACCACTTCAAATATGATGACTGCGTGGTCCTGGACACAGTGATGATGGGAAATCCCCGTCTGGTGGAGATCATGAAGGAAAAGGAAGCCATCTACGCCAAGCCGGACTTTTCCGATGAAGACGGCATCAGGGCCGCCGACCTGGAAGCAGAATTCGCCAATATGAACGGATGGGAGGCGGAGTCCGACGCCGCTACGCTGCTCAACGGCCTCGGCATCGGCCCGGAGCTCCATTACTCCCTCATGAAGGATTTAAACGGCAACGATAAGGTAAAGGTGCTGCTGGCGCAGGCTCTGTTCGGAAATCCGGATATCCTGCTCTTAGATGAGCCTACCAACCATCTGGACCTGGACGCCATCGCCTGGCTGGAAGAGTTTTTGATCAACTTTGAAAACACAGTCATCGTGGTATCCCATGACCGTTATTTCCTGAATAAGGTCTGTACTCACATCGCGGACATCGACTACGCAAAGATTCAGCTCTATGCCGGAAACTATGATTTCTGGTATGAGTCCAGCCAGCTGATGGTCAAGCAGATGAAGGAAGCCAACAAGAAAAAAGAAGAAAAGATCAAAGAACTGCAGGAATTCATCCAGCGTTTCTCAGCGAACGCCTCCAAATCCAAGCAGGCCACCTCCAGGAAACGCGCCCTGGAAAAAATCCAGCTGGACGAGATCAAACCCTCCAGCCGGAAATATCCTTATATTGATTTCCGCCCTGAGCGGGAGATCGGGAACGAAATCCTGACCGTCGAGAACCTCTCAAAATCCATCGAAGGCGTAAAGGTGCTCGACAACATCTCCTTCATACTCGGCCGGAATGACAAAGTGGCCTTCGTCGGCTCCGATGAGCTGGCAAAAACCACTTTATTCCAAATCCTTGCAGGAGAAATGGAACCTGACGAGGGTTCCTACAAATGGGGCGTGACCACTTCCCAGGCTTACTTCGCCAAAGACAATACCTCGGAGTTCGACAACGACCTGACCATCGTGGACTGGCTGACCCAGTTCTCACCGGTGAAGGACGTGACCTATGTCCGCGGCTTCCTGGGCCGTATGCTGTTCGCCGGAGACGACGGCGTCAAAAAGGTGAAGGTCCTGTCCGGAGGTGAAAAGGTCCGTTGCCAGCTGTCCAAGATGATGATCCAAGCTACAAACGTGCTGATACTGGATGAGCCTACCAACCATCTGGATATGGAGGCCATCACGGCCCTCAATAACGCCCTGATCAAGTATCCCGGCGTCATCCTGTTCTCCTGCCACGACCATCAGTTTGTACAGACCACAGCCAACCGGATCATGGAGCTCACGCCCGGCGGCCTGATCGATAAGATCACCACCTATGACGAATACCTGGAGAGCGATGAAATGGCCCGGAAACGGCAGAAGAGCTACAGTCTGTCGGAATCCGACGCAGAGGACAACTAAAGTTCAGCAAGCCAAATACGTGTACTCCGCCCATTCCCTTCTCTGAAGGGATGGGCGATATTCATTTCTACATATTTTTCTATAATTTCATCAAACGTAGACTGTGGCATCTTATCAATATTCTCAAGAACCGCTTCTAAATACATAAGAGGCGCAAAACGGAAGCCGCCTTCGAACAGCCTGTTTTCACCTTCCGCTAACTTTAAAAGGCGTAAGATCACTCTTACGCCCGGTACATTATCCTTCTATCAAGGCTCCGTTCAGTCTGTCCTCTGCCTGTTCTAATGAGATTTGGAAGATCTCAGCAGTTTCCGCTAAGAGACTGGCCTCCACTTTTTTCAAATTCTGCTCATCCGAGATACCCAGCTTCTTCACATGGGCCAGACGCCTCCGCTTCTCTTCCTTTATCCCTTTCCACATCTGCAGCCACTTTTCAAACTCGCAGGAATGCAGTACCTCTGCATATTCCTTCTGCCGTTGTCTCTCATCCTCATTATACAAGGATTTCAGCTTCGGTATCCCCGCCAGGAGCTTCTCAGCGTTCGGCCCGCTCATGATCTTCCGGACAATCCTCTTTTTCGGATTTTCCGTTTTCACATAAAGCGTCGTCCCCTTACAGCACAATGGCTGCAGATAGTAATATTCCGTACCTCCATCCAAAAAGTCCGGAGTCCCTATCCTCATGACGGAACAAACCTCACTGCATCCATACACTACTACATCATTCACACGATACAATTTTTCACCCTGCTTTCCAGTCCTGTGGAGCCATTTAAAAATCCTCAGATTCATAAAACAGCAGTTGCTGATTTTATTATATCACAAAAAAGCCGAAAATTAAAGGCATTTTTCTTTCAGAATCCTTCCAGTCTTCTCCGCTTCCTAAGACGCTGGCGTTTTTCGGCCCCTTCCCACTCGGCCTGCTGTCCTGGTGTCTCCACGATAAGCCTGGGCACCCGCTTCGGTCTTTCTTCTTCATCCAGCGCCACCATCACGATATACGCTCTGTTAATAGGCCGTCTCATACCATCCAGGGATTCCACATAAGTATCTACCCGCACTTCCATGGAGGAATTCCCAACATGAGTTATCCGGCCCACCAGGACCACCGTATCCCCTGCATAAGCGCCCTGCTTAAACTGAAGATTGTCGATGGCCGCCGTGATGATGTTCGATTCGCTGTGCCTTCTGGCTACAACGCCCGACACCTCATCTATCCATTCCAGGAGCTGGCCGCCGAACAGTCTTCCCGCCCCATTCAAATGGGTCGGAAACAGAAGATGAACCTGCTCCGTCATGGAATCCTCCATATGCTTTTCTTCTTTCATGGCACTCCTTCCTGAAGGCTGGCAGGACGCCGGCGTTTTTATCATTTCTCAATTTTATATCCCACGCCCCACACTGTGGTAATGATCTTCTCCGGCCTGGTATCTTCTTTCATCTTTCCCCGGAGCCTCCTGATATGGACCATGACTGTATTATTCGCTTCATATACCCGCTCTCTCCAGACATGGCTGAAGATTTCATCGGTGCTGAAGACCTTCCCCGGATTGGAGGCGAGCAGGTACAATACGTCAAACTCAATCGGCGTCAGGCGCACTTCCTCTCCGTATACCTTTACCTGCCGGCTCACCCGGTCCATGACCAGTCCCCGGATGGACAGGATATCCTTTCCGTCCGGCTCCTCCTGGCCTGTATCCATTTCCATATAACGGCGGAGCTGCGCTCCCACTCTGGCCACTACCTCCAGGGGATTCACCGGCTCCGTCACATAGTCATCGGCTCCGCTTCTGAGGCCGATGATCTTATCCATATTTTCCATCTTTTCGCTGAGCATGATGATCGGAATGTTGCTGACCTTCCTGATCTGCCTGCACATGGTGACGCCGTCCATACCGGATATCGCCATACCCAGAATCACCAGATGAATGGCTTTTTCGTCCAGGATATCAAACCCCTCTTCGGCATTTCCCGCCCGGTACACCTGATATCCCGCACTGACCAGATGAAGCTCTATGGTGTCCGCCGCTTCTTTTTTTCCGCTTACGATGAGTATATTCACCTGGGGCAAAACAGCCCCTCCTCTCTGTTCACAAAAATCTCAAGTGCAATTCCTTCGCAATTTCAGTCCTATTTTAACATAAAGACCCAAAAAGAGCAATTTATTCCGGAGATTCCCTAGGAACAAAGACTCTGCCTGTTACCGCCGCGTTCCTCCCTTTCACCGGCGGCCTAGCCGCTTTCACAGCTTCTTCGCAGAACTGGCTCTGGGAATCCACCAGGATTTTTCCCCGTTTGTCCGGCTTTTCATAGGTATCGTCCGGAAGCAGGACATGGGCTTTTACGTTGTCCTCCAGCTCCACCTCCAGGATGTGGAGTACCTTTTCCCTATTTTCCTGTACTTCCACCGGGAAGAGAAGCTCTACCCGGCAGTCCAGATTCCGGGGCATCCAGTCCGCGCTTCCCATATAAATTTCATAATCTCCGCCGTTTTCAAAATAAAAAATCCTGCTGTGCTCCAGAAATGTCCCGACGATGGAACGGACCGATATGGTATCGCTGATCCCGGGAATCCCCACCTTCAGACAGCAGATGCCCCGAACGATCAGATCGATCTTCACTCCGGCTGCAGAGGCCTTGTAAAGACTCTGGATGATGACTGGATCACAGAGGGAATTCATCTTCGCGATGATCCTGCCTTCATGCCCTTTCTTCACCCATTTGATTTCTCTCTCGATCAGGGCCACAAACCTGTTTTTCAGCCAAAGTGGAGCCAGGGAAAGCTTATTCCACACCAAAGGCTCCGAGTATCCCGACAGCATATTGAAAACCGCGCTGGCATCCTCGCCGGTGGCTTTGTCGCAGGTCATGATTCCCGTATCCGTATAGAGCTTGGCCGTGGAATCGTTATAGTTCCCTGTGGCCATATGGACATAGCGGCAGATCCCTTCCTCTTCCTTCCTGACTACCAGGCATATTTTGCAGTGGGTCTTAAGACCCAAAAGTCCATAGATCACGTGGCAGCCGGCCTGCTCTAATTTTTTAGCCCATATGATATTGTTTTCCTCATCAAATCGCGCCTTCAGTTCGACCAGGACCGACACCTGCTTGCCATTTTCCGCGGCCTTCGCGAGAGCCGCCACAATCGGGGAATTTCCGCTGACTCGGTAGAGCGTCTGCTTGATGGCCAGAACCTGAGGGTCCGAAGCGGCCCGCCGCACAAAATCCACGACCGGATCAAAGGACTCATAGGGATGATGCAGGAATATATTCCCCTTTTTTATATTTGTAAAAATGTCATCTTCGTTGGCCAATTCCGGCACCGCCTGGGGAACCCAGGGCTTCTGCCTCAGATGGTCAAAGCCTTTTATTCCATACAGCTTCATTAGAAACGTCAGATCAAGAGGGCCGTTGATCGTAAAGATATCCTCGTCCCGGATCACAAACTCTTTTTTGAGGATCTTTAAAAGCCGTTTGTCAATGCTCTCCTCCACTTCCAGGCGGATAACCTCGCCCCATTGGCGCCGTTTCAGCTGCCTTTCGATCTCCTTTAACAGATCCTCCGCTTCTTCTTCGTCAATGGGCAGGTCCGCGTTTCGCATGATCCGGTACGGATGCGCGCATACGATATCATAATTGAGGAACAGCCTGCTCATATTCCGTTCAATGATCTCTTCCAGAAGGATAACGTTCCTCACGCCGTCCTTTCCCGGCAGCTCTATGATCCTTGGAAGCACGGCGGGCACTTGTACCGTAGCAAAATCCAGGGTTCCTTTTCCCTCACTGCCCTTCTTCTTTTTTAAAAGAGCCGCGATATTAAGTGTCTTGTTCCGGATCAGAGGAAAGGGCCTGGAGGAATCTACCGCCATGGGCGTCACCACCGGATAGACAGAAGTCTCAAAAAATTGATCCGCAAACTGCTTCTGCTCCTCATCCATGAGCTCATGGCGGGGAATAAAGACAAGTCCCTCTTTTTTAAGGAGCGGGAGCAGGGAGCGGTTCCAGGTGGAATACTGGGTATCCACCAGCTGATGCATGCCCTCCCCGATCTTTTCCAGCTGCTCTCTGGGAGTCATGCCGGCAATATCCTTTTTGGTATAATCCGCATGTACCATATCCTTAAGGGACGCCACCCGGACCATTACAAATTCATCCAGATTCGAGGCGGTGATAGACAAGAACTTCAGCCGTTCAAACAGCAGATTGCTCTTGTCCCTCGCTTCTCCCAGAACCCTGATATTAAACTGAAGCCAGGACAGTTCCCTGTTCTGGAAATATTCGCTTTTCTGGAATTCCTTTCCCTCTGCCATAGTTTATATTCCCTTCTTCTTCCTTAACACCGGCCTGATACCATAGACTTCTTCAAAGAAATCCGCCTTCTGTTTGAACAGGCTCTCCTCCAGCATGATGTTCTCCGATGAATCGGTAGTCAGAAACATTTGCTGGTCTTTAATGGATACCCGAATGTCCTTGAATTTCTGTTTATGGCTTCTGTCCATGGCGTTCCCGATCTTAAGAATCGCCGTCAGCTTGGCTATGATGATTCTCATATCCTTATTGAGCGTATAGGAATCCGCCGTATAATCGAATTCCATCGTATTATATTTCACCACATTGGCAATGATCTCCCTTTCTTTATGGGAAACACCAATGATTTCCGTAGACATGATGATATTATACGCGCACTCTCCCGGGGTCCGCATACTAATATACTTTCCACAGTCATGAAGGATCGTGCTGATCTGCAGGAGCAGCCGCTCCCGTTTCCCCAGACCATGGTATTTCCTCATGCTGTCAAATATATTCAGCACATTCTTCTCCAAGATCGCCGAATGTTCTTTATCACTCATATACCGTTTTGCGATATTCCGGGCGGCCACCAGGATATCCTGTGAAAAATCATGGGGAAACCTCAGAAGTTTTTTCTGCTCCGCGTACTCTGCTGCGATGCCGTCCCCCAGACGGACTCCCGGAAGCCATACCATTTCGGCTCCCGTGATCTCGATCAGCTTTTTATATACCATGGCCCCGGGGACGATCAGGGCCACAAATTCCGCCGGAATATCGTATTTCTCCGCAATCTGCTCCTCGCTCATATCCCGCAGCGCCTGATAGAACTCCTGAAACTCCTGGACGCTGATACGCTGCTTGTCTGCATGGGCGCCGCGGCCCATATATAAGGCGCATACTCCCGTGGCAATGATATTCTTCACCTCCCGTTCCTTTAAGAACAGCTTCTTGAAGGTCTGGATATCATTGTCGATCAGCTCCTGGATGATCTGCTTTTTATCACTGTTTGTCCCGCCTGTCTTGGCGAGAATCTGATGGATACGGAGCGCTCCCAGCTGGAGGTTCTGCGTCGTCACCAGCGCATCCTTGTCAAACACGGAAATCTGCATGCTGCCGGACCCCACCTCGGCGATGGCAGTTCCCTTCTGGATGATATTGTTAAACTCATTTTCTTTGGCCGCGATGGCCTTATAGCATAAAAACCGCTGCTCCGAGTTGCTCAGTACTTCTACTTCCAGGCCGGTGCGGACCTTGATCTGATCCAGCACCACCTCCCGGTTCTCCGCCTCCCTGATCGCGCTGGTGCCGTAAGCTTTATATCCGTCCACCTGGAACTCTGCCATGACTCCCTTGAATTTGGAGAGCAGCTTACACATCTCATCCACCCGGTCATAACTGATGATACCTCTGTCATAGGTATCGCGCCCCAGGCCGATGACCTTCCTCACCCGGTTTAACTGCGCGATCCCTTTTTTCGGAGAGATTTCGTATATCGTAAGCTCCAGTTCATAAGATCCCACATCGATTGCTGCGAATGTCGCAACTGCCATTTTATCACCCCTCGCCGGAATTCTTCGTTTGTTACTATTTTACTCCATCTTTCAGCTAAAATGCAAGTAAGAAACACGTAAAGAGGGTTCCCCGGACATTCCTCCTTCCGGAGACTTCGCCGGGAAACCCTTTTTGACCGATCATTCTAATTTTATTTCCGCTTTCCCATCAGATAGGTGATAAACTGAGTCGCCGTTCTGCCGGATATGCCGCCGTGAGAAAGCTCCCATTTATTGGCCTCAGCCAAAAGCTCTTTCTCCGGCATACAAATGCCGTTCCGCTCCGCCAAAGTCTTCACAATTGTCTGGAACTCCTTCGGCTCCGGTCTTCCATAATAAATCGTCACGCCGAACCGGGCCACCAAGGACAGCTTTTCCTGAACGGTATCAGAACGGTGCATGTCCTCGCGCACCTCTTCCTTGTCGCTGAATTTCTCCCGAATCAGATGCCGCCTGTTGGAGGTGGCATAGATCAGTACATTGCCTGGCTTTACCTCCAGGCCGCCTTCTATGATGGCCTTCAGATACTTATATTCTATCTCAAACTCTTCAAAGGAAAGATCGTCCATATAAATAATAAATTTATAATTCCGATTTTTGATCTGTCCGATCACCGCCGACAGGTCCTGGAACTGATGCTTGTAAATCTCTATCATCCGCAGGCCCTGGTCGTAATACTTATGCAGGATAGCCTTGATGCTGGAGGACTTCCCTGTCCCGCTGTCACCAAACAGCAGACAGTTGTTGGCTTCCCGCCCTTCCACAAACGCCTCTGTATTCTCTATCAGCTTCTGCTTCTGCAGTTCATATCCCACCAGATCATCCAAATAGACATGTTCAATATTCTTTATGGGGACGATATGGGTCTTTTCCTGCTCCCTTTCCACGCGAAACGCCTTGTGCAGGCCAAATTTGCCCACTCCGAAATGCCGGTAGAATTCTGTAACGATATCCAGCCAGGTTTCCGGACTCTCCGCTTCCGCCAAAGCCACGCTCAGAGACTGTATATTATCCCGGATGCGCCGGTTGAAAATCTTACTGTGAGTCCCGGTGCTTTCATAATCCTTTAAAAGTCCGAATACCGGGCACCCCGTCTCCTCATCCAGACGCTCCAGGTCATAGTCAAACCACTCCTTGAAAATCTCAAAATCGTGGCGCGCCAGAGAATTGATGGTGCCCTTTACCTTTCCCCGAATCTCACAGGCGGTGCTGAACGCATTTTCATTGGTCGCCAGAATATAAGCCAGAAAACTGTGCCAGAGATTCCCCTTAAACCCATGAGAAGCGGAAAATTCCACCAGCGCACCGGCAATCCTGTAGGGGTCCGGCACACGGCTGCCTTCCATGAGCGCCGCCATCTCTTCCAGAAGCTCTTTATGTCCCGGCTCCCGGTATAATATCAGATTATTTGTTTTCATCGATGTTCTTTCCCTTATCCGTATAGTAATTGCCCAGGATTCTGAAATAGTTGGCTTCCTCCAGAATCCCCCTGAGGGCATTCTTCACCCCCGCGTCTCCCAGATTCCCTTCAAAGTCCACGAAAAACCGGAATTCCCACGGACGTCCCAGGATGGGCCTGGATTCCAGCTTCAGCATATTTAGCCCGTTGTAAGTCAAATGTGACAGCATGTTGTAAAGCGCGGCATTCTCGTGGTTTGTTTCAAAACAGAGACTAAGCTTATTGGAATCCGCCACGTACATTTTCCGGCTGGCCACCACGATAAAACGGGTGGTATTCCCCCGGCTGTTCATGATATTCCGGTCCAGGACCTTAAGGCCGTATAAGCTGCCGGCCATTTCGCTGGCAATGGCCGCATGGGTGATATCCTTTTCTTCCTGCACCCGCTTGGCGCTGAGGGCCGTATTGCTGGTGCTGTATTTCGTAAGCTCCCTGTGCTCCTCCAGAAAACGGCTGCACTGCATCAGCCCCTGGGGGTGGGAATAGACCGTCTGGATATCGGAGATCTCCGCCTCCGGCAGTCCCAAAAGCACATGATCCACCTTTACAAAAGTCTCCCCCACGATATAGTTATCGTATTTCACCAGCAGGTCATAGACATCCGATACACTCCCTGCCGAAGAATTCTCTATGGGAAGTACCGCAAAATCAGCCGTTCCTGCGCAGATGGCTTTCATGGCGTCATCCCAGGTCTTCACATGGAATACCTTTGCCTTTTCCCCGAAAAACTGGAGAGCAGCCACATGACTGTACGCCCCCTCCACTCCCTGGAAAACCACATTGGCCCGGGATTTCTGCAGGTTCGGCACCATCTCAAAGGGCAGACCGGTGATGACCCCTTTATCCGCCAGCAGCTGATACTGCAGCTTCCGGCTGATTGCCATGATCTGAGTGAACAATTCATGGACGCCATAACGGTTGAAATCGGAGTCCGCCATCTGCTGGATAGCCTCCAGCTTCTCCACCTCCCGTTTCCTGTCCAGTACCTGCATGCCCGTCTTTATCTTATACTCCGCCACCTCCTGGCAGAGAGCCATACGCTTTTCAAACATCTGCACCAAATCTCTGTCGATATCGTCAATCTCTTTTCTGAGCTCGCTTAAATCCATCTTTTCTTCTCCCACACTCCTATGCCGCAAAGCACTTATTCCCTGTCTGAAAGTTCCTCTAAAAGCTCCTTCACCCGTTTTTTCAATACCGGATGCATCTTATAAGGAGCGATCTGCGATAAAGGCTCCAGAACAAACCTGCGCTTTGGTATCTCCGGATGAGGTACTGCCAGCTCCGGCTCCTCTAGGACTTCGTCGTCATAAAACAGCAAGTCCATGTCTAAAGTCCTCGGTCCCCAGTGGACCAGCCTTTCCCGGTTTTCCTTCTGCTCCGCCTTCTGGAGGACAGCCAGCAGCTCCATGGGAGTGAGCAGAGTCTCCAGCTCCAGGCAGCCATTTAGGAAATCCTCCTGCTCCACCCCGCCGTAAGGCTCCGTGACGATCATATCCGAAATGCTGCCCACACGAATCGCCGGATCATCCCGCAGAACCTGTATCCCCGAATCAATATGAGATCTCCTGTCCCCCATATTGGAGCCAAAGGCCACATAAGCTCTGTGCCAGCACCGCTCAATCTTCACCGATACGGTATCGAGAGGCAGTCCCACCGGCGCCCAGGGTTTTTTGATCTCCAAAGTAATCCCTTTTAAAAGCGGCAGTGTCTGAAGCAGATACTCCGCCAGCTGTTCCGCAACCGCCTCTATCAGCCGGCTGGTATGTTCCTTCATAAATCTGGTGATCTCCTGGCACACCGTCCCATAATTTATGGAATACTCCAGATCGTCGGTCCGCCCCGCGGTCCGTATCTCCGTCCAAAGCTCTGCGCATACCAGAAATTTTTGTCCCAGCGCCGTCTCCTCCGGAAACACCCCATGATTTGCGTATACCTCCAGATTCTGAATGGTTATTTTATCCATAGCGTTTATTCCTCGTCTGTTTCATCCGCGGCTCACCCGCGGGATTTTCTGCCCTCCGGGTCCGGTCATTTCGCGTTCAGAATAGCTTCCGTCATCAGAACCGCCCTTTTATTCGATTTCACGTCGTGGACGCGCACAAAGGCGCAGCCCTTCATGACACCCATGACTGTAGTCGCCAGAGTCCCTTCCAGCCTTTCTGCAGCCGGCAGATCCAGCGTGAGCCCGATCATGGACTTTCTGGATGTTCCCAAAAGCACGGGATATCCCAGCCCCGCCAGTATCTCCAGGTGATTCATAAGTCTCAGATTGTGTTCGTAAGTCTTTCCAAAACCGATGCCGGGATCCAGGATGATCTTATCATCCGCCACCCCCGCTTTTTTCGCGATCGCCGCCGATTTTTTCAGATCGTCTGCCACTTCCTCCAGATAATTCTCATATACCGGTTCCTTCCTGTTATGCATCAGACAGCAGCAGACTCCATACTTCGCGATCACCCCGGCCATCTTCTCGTCATATCTGCATCCCCAAATATCATTGATCAGATGGGCGCCGGCTTTGACCGCCGCCTCCGCCACCCCGCTTTTATATGTATCAATGGAAATCGGCGTTTCAAACCGTTCCTTCACAGCCTCGATGACCGGAAGGACCCGTTCCATTTCTTCTTCATCGGGAAGCACCTCGCCGTACCCCGGCCTGGTGGATTCCCCGCCTATGTCAATGATATCCGCCCCCTCTGAGAGCATGTCCTCCGCATGCTTAAGCGCCGCGTCCAGACGGTTCCATTTCCCTCCGTCTGAAAATGAATCCGGCGTGACATTCAGGATTCCCATGATATACGTGTGCTTTCCAATCTCAAACTCTCTGTCTCCGATCTTCATACTGTCGCCTTCCCGTCCCTATCGTTTGATATTAAAATTTTTCTTTTCCAGAGGCCAGTTGCAGGACGCCTGTACTTTGCAGGCAAAACAGGCCCTGGATTTCTTGTCCGCCGCGTACAAAAGCCTGGCGAGAGGCCGTTCCTCCGCTTCACTTTTGGAACGGTGCCGCCCGACAGCGTCCAGAATCTCCGCGGTCTCGTCTTCATCAAAGCCGCAGTCCTTTAAAACAGTCTCCGCCAGCAGCGCGCCTGCCCGGTCGTGAGGAATCCCCGTCTCATACTGGCTTGCCCGTCCAATGTCATGGAGAAGGGCCGCTGCATATATCATTTCCTTCCTGACCGTAAGCTCTTCTTCCAGCGCCGTGATATATGCCACCCGCGCCACGCTCAGCAGGTGGTCGATATCGTGGCGGCAGTACACCCTGTCCCGCTCCAGGCGGGACAGCTTCTTAAGCTCCCGGATGAAGGTCTCATGCTGAATGATCTGATTCACTCGTTCCATAATCTGCCCATGCCTTTCTACGCATAATCAGAGTAATTATAGCATAGATAAAAACAAAATAAAAGCCCTCCGCCGGCGCATAAAAGGAGCAAAAGCTCCCTGCTCGGCAGCAAGGCTTTTAACTGAGCGGAAACAGTCTTATCCGGCTTTTGATCAGCGTATCATAGAAAATACCCGTTCGCAGAGAGCCGGATCCTCTTTGAATGCACCGCGGCAGACATAGGTCATGGTCTGCGCGCCCGGCTTCCGGATTCCCCGCATGGTCATGCACATATGCTCGGCCTCGATGACGACCATAGAGCCCTTTGGCTTCAAATATGTCATGAGGGCGTCGGCGATCTGCGCCGTCAGCTGCTCCTGAATCTGAGGCCTTCTGGCAAATGCATCCACCGTACGGGCCAGCTTGCTGAGACCCACCACGCGGCCGTCAGGCACATAGGCCACATGGGCTTTGCCGTAAAAAGGCAGCAGATGATGCTCACACATGGAGTAAAGGGCAATGTCCTTTTCCAGTACGATCTCATTTCCGGACGCCGGAAACGTCTTGGAAAGATGCACCGCCACTTCTTCATCGGTACCGCCGTATATCTCCTCGCACATCCGTGCGATCCTGTCCGGAGTCCCGACCAGGCCCTCACGGTTGATATCCTCTCCCAGGCCCTCCAGCATAAGGCGGACGGCCGCTTCGATTTTCTCTCTATCAATCATGGATATTCTCCTTTAAGACATTTGACAGTTCTCCCAGATAAGACAAGGAACCGAACGCCAGAATCACATCCTCTTCCCCCGCCCAGCTCAGGCTGTCTTTCACAGCCTTCGAAAGACTTCCCTTTGCTTCCACCGTCCCGTGGAAGCCGACAGTCTCCGCCTGACCTTCGATACAGGCTTTAAGCGTCTCTGCCGGAAGGGCTCTGGGACTTCCCGGTGTCACTGTATAGATCCGCTCCGCCAAGGGCGCGGTGATTGCTGTGATCTCCCGGTAATCCTTATCTGCCAATATCCCCATTATATATAAAATTCTTTTGTTTGTAAAATACAAGTTTATGGAATCCCTGAGTCTCTGCGCCGCCTCCGGATTATGCGCTCCGTCGATCACAAATACCGGCCTGTCCAAAAGCTTTTGGAACCTGCCCGGCCATACCACCGACGCCATACCCTCGTAAACCGCGCTCACTTCAATATCATAGCCCAATTCCTTAAGAATTTCAACCACTTCGAGAGCCGTACTTGCATTAATCACCTGATATGCTCCAAGAAGAGGGATCTTCACCCCGCGGTAGGGGCCATAATCAAAGACTGTCCCGTCCGCCCCAGTCTCCACGATCTTCACTGTTTCCGGGCGGGATATCCTTAAAGGAGACTCCTTTTCCCTGCATATTCCTCGGATAACCTCGGTCACCGTACTGCTCTGACCGCAGAGGACCGTCGGACGCCCCTGCTTGATGATACCGCCCTTCACGCGGGCGATCTCCTCCAGGGTATTCCCCAGGAACTTCATGTGATCCATACTGACCGACGTGATCACGCTGCAAACCGTGGTCTTCACCACGTTGGTGGCGTCCGTCTCTCCTCCCATGCCGGTCTCCAGCGCCACAAGCTCACAGTTCTGTTCACGGAAATAAAGGAAGCTCACAGCCGTTTCTATCTCAAATGCCGTCGGACAGGAAAGCCCATCCGCTTCCATAGAATCAGCCGCCGTCCGAACCTCCGTCATCAGGCGCGCCACATCGGCCTCCGATATGGGCACACCGTTTATCTGGATCTTCTCACAATAGGAAAAGACAGAAGGAGAATTGTACCTCCCCACACGGCAGCCGGCCGCCCTGCATACCGACGCGATAAAGGCCAGCGTAGATCCCTTTCCATTGGTTCCCGCTATATGGATAAAAGAAAGATCATCCTGTGGATTTCCCAGTCGGGAAAGGAGTTCTCTCATGGAGGAAAGTCCCAGAACAATATTTTTTTTCTTCGTGACTTGATCGATATAGTCGATTGCTTCCGTAAAGTCCATTGTGCTCTCTCTGCTCCCCGGATGTCCGTTCATTAATGTATTATTTGTCATCCATCATTTTATACTATCACGTTTCCCGTCAAAATCAACCTTTCCCGAAGGAAAACCGCTTTTTTCCTGCATATTTTTTTATACATTTCTCATACTAACCCCATGGAAAACAACTTTATTAAATGCGGTCTGGCAGGCTGGACCGCCGAGCTATGTTTCAGCAGCCTGATCTCCCGCACGATGGAGCATGACAAGCGTATGATCGGACAGACCTCTCTCTTTATGTTCCCAATCTACGGTATGGCGGCAGCCATCAACCCGATCAGCCGCACCCTCTGCTCTCACAGCGATCTACTGAACAAGAGCCCTCTCTGCCGCGGAGGAATCTATACCGGATTGATCTTCATCACCGAATACTGTACGGGCTGGCTTCTGCGGAAAGTCGGCCGCTGTCCTTGGGATTACAGCGGCGCCAAGCTCAATGTGGACGGTCTCATCCGCCTGGATTTCGCGCCGCTCTGGTTTGCCCTGGGGCTGTTTTTTGAAAAATATACCTGCCCGTGCAGGAAAAAGCGGCCCTCTTGAAGTGAAAAGGATGTACCGAACAATCGGCACATCCTTTTCCAATGGGTATATTGAAATAATGACTTTAGAAGCAGGTATAAGCGCCGTCCACGATTGCGTCGCTTCCATTGGTATAGCCGGAGGCGTCGCTGGCCAGATACAGTACGGCGGGAATCAGTTCTTCAGGCTTGCCCATGCGGTGCATCGGCATCAAAGGCAGCCACGCATCTTTAAGCTCCTGAGGAGTATCCACAGACATGGGAGTCGCGATATATCCGGGGCTCAGGCTGTTCACGCGGATACCATACTCTGCCCACTCAAGGGCCAGGGAACGGGTCATGTGCATAACGCCGGCCTTGGAAGCGTTATAAGAGCACTGCCACTGGGGAATATTGGCAATGGTCCCGGACATGGAAGCCATATTGATGATGCTTCCGTGAATACCGTTGTCTGCCATGATCTTTCCAACGGCGCGGGCCATGATATATTCGCCGGTCAGGTTCACGTCGATCACTTCTCTCCAGTCCTCGATGGATGCTTCAAAGGTCCCCTGGTGCTTACAGATTCCGGCATTGTTGAACAGCACATCAATGTGGCCCGATTTTTTCATGATCTCAGCCAGCGCTGCGTCCACATCGGCCTCTTTTGTCACATCGGCCCTGACGAAATAACATTTTCCGCCCTCCGCCGTAATCTTCTCAACCGTTTCATCCGCATTGCTTCTCGCAATGATGACTACCTCTGCGCCAGCCTTTGCCAGACCGATGGCAACAGTCTGTCCGATGCCTCTTCCGCCGCCGGTCACGATCGCAACTTTTCCTGTCAATCCAAATACTTCATCCAAATAACTCATATCGTTCTCCTTTTCCATCTGTTTTATGTTCACACGGTTTCATACTTTTGTCATTCTGCTTCTTTGTTGATCTTAATAACTCCCTTTACAATCTCCGCCTTATTGTTGATGCTGTAATCCATCCCCTTCTGTACGTCGTCCAGATCGAAAACATCGGTCACAATACCTTTCAGGTTCACTTTTCCCTCGGCAACTGCTTCGATTGCCATGGGATAGATGTGGCGATAGCGGAATACCGTCTTAAACGTAAGCTCCTTATCCAAGGCCAGACTGATGGGCAGCGTCAGCTCTCCGCTCTTGGAATACCCCACCAGCACGATGGTCGCGCCTTTTTTCGTAAATTCAATGGCCTGTCTGGTGGTGATCTCCGTCCCGGCCGTCTCGATCACGAGATCGCATCCCTTGCCGCCGGTGAGACGTCTCACCTCTTCGACCACGTTCTGCTCTTTTCCGTTTATCACTCCGGTCGCTCCCAGCTCCATGGCCTTTTCCAGACGTTTTTCCATGATGTCCACCACATACACCTTGGACACTCCCATGGCTTTCAGCGCCATCATGGAAACCAGTCCAATGCAGCCGGAACCTGTCACGACCGCAGTCTGTCCGGCATGAGCGCCTCCCTGCTGCGCCGCATGGAAGCCGACCGCCAGGGGCTCGATCAGAGCGCCCTCCAGAGTGCTCACATTTTCCGGAAGCTTGAAGCAAAGATCCGCCTCATGGGCCACATACTCCTGGAACACACCGTCCACCGGCGGAGTCGCAAAAAAGATCACATCCGGACAGAGATTATATTTTCCCTCTCTGCAGAACTCGCAGTGTCCGCAAGTCTTTCCAGGCTCCAGAGCGACCCTGTCCCCGACCTTCAGATGCTTTACATCAGCTCCCACCTCCACTACGACGCCGCCGGGCTCATGTCCCAGCACAAAGGGGGGCTCTACTATATAATCACCAATGCGTCCGGTCTCATAATAGTGGAGATCGGAACCGCAGATTCCTACGTAATCCAGCTTTACCAGCACCTCGTCCGCTTTCGGCGCAGGGATGTCCCGTTCCGTGAACCCCATCTTTCCGATGCCTTCCATGACTGCTACTTTCATTTTGCCTTCCATGGCTTACCCTCCTCCATTCGTGGATGCCAATCTGTTCTCAATGCAAACACTTTCATAAAGCCTTTTATCTAAGTGAGTATATTATCCCACCATCCCCTTAAATTGTCAATACCTCTCCGGCAGATTCCGAAAAAAACCATGCTTTTTTACCCCGGCGCTGTCATTACAGGGAGTCAAAATATTCCTCTACAAATCGAATCCCGGCTCCGATAGCGGCCGCCTCATGCTTATATCGTCCGGTCCTGACATAGTTCTGATCCGACTCAAATATCTGATACTCCAGGATATTGTCCTCCAGCGCCCCCAGGTACCGGTCCATATAGCCTCCTACATAGCCTCCCAGGATCACGTCACAGTCAAAAGCCATCCGCAGGTTGGTGATGGCAATCGCCAGATATCCCAGATAATCTCTCCAGGCCGCCTGATATACCGGATTCTCATGTTCCAGGCCCTGAAAGAAAGCGTCCAGGTCGTCCCCGGCCCACTTGGCCAGCGCCCTTGCGGAGCAGTAGGAATCCATACAGCCTTTTTTTCCGCAGTAGCAGGGCGTCCCGCCCGGTACCAGGATCATATGGCCGAACTCCGCGCTCCGGAAATGTCCTCCCTTATAAATATCTCCGTCTATATAGATCGCCCCGCCCACTGTATTGCTCAGAGACAAGTATATCGTATTCTGCCCGATTCCCCGCAGCTCCGCGTAAGCCGCGCTGTTGGCGTCATTCCGGAAGCTGGTTTCATAGGGAATATACGCCGATACCTTGCCCAGGTCGAACTCCTCCAGTCTCAGCACATGGGACTGGGTCATCCATCTGCGCTCCTCATCCACGATACCGGGAATCGAGATTCCCACTCCCAGAATTCGTTTTCTGTCTGTCCGGCAGGCATCCAGGAACTCCTCCAGCCGGATTCCCAGTTCCCGGTAATAGTCATCCCCGTCTTCAAACGCAGACCGCAGCCGCTTTTTATACCGCACCTTTCCGCTGACGTCCAAAAGCACGAAACTTATGTGGTTCCTGGTGATATCAAGCCCTACCGCGTAACGGATATCCGCGGCGATGGACAATGCCTTCGCTTTCCTGCCGCCTGTGGATTCATATTCGCCCGCTTCAACGAGAACGCCTTCTTCAGAAAGCTCCTTCACCCGCTGCAGCACCGTGGGCATGGAAAATCCCAGGTCGGCGGCAATCTCCTGCTTGGACGCCTCCCCGTGATGATAGATATATTTTGCAATTTTTATTTTATTCAGCCGCTTAGTTTCGGCGTTGCTGATTTTCTGTTCCATGAAAACCCCTTTTCTCCTGTTCCCGCCATATTCCAGCACTGTCATTCTCCCTGATGTCTCTGTCTATTCCCCCATATAAGCGAGTACCTCTTTATATTTCATATTTCCTCCAAAAAGGTCAAGAGCGCTTCCTATGGTCACGTCCACATATCCGCGTCCCAGCTCTTTTACCGCCTGAAGGTCGGAAAAGCTCCCCACTCCTCCCGCATAGGTCACAGGAATCCCGGTAAATCCCCCCAGCATTGAGAGCAGTTCCCGTTCCACGCCGGATGCCTTGCCTTCCACATCCACAGCGTGAATTAAAAATTCATCGCAGCCGGCCGACAGCTGGCTGAGTATCTCCGGGGTGACCGGAACCTCTGTGAATTTCTGCCACCGGTCCGTCACGATATAATATTTCCCGTTTTTCTTCCGGCAGCTCAGATCCAGGACCAGCCTTTTTTTCCCAATCGCTCTGATCATGCGTTCCAGATTCCGTTCCTCCATCCGGCCGTCCCGAAATACAAAGGAAGTAACGATCACATGGGACGCGCCCAGATTCAGAAACTCTTCTGCGTTCCGGTCGTTTATGCCTCCTCCCAGCTGAAGCCCTCCGGGATAGGCAGCCAGCGCTTTTGCGGCCTGTCGCTTTGTTGCCTCGTAATGTTCGGATCCCGCAGGATTCAGAAGAATCACATGACCTCCCCGCAGACCGTCCTTTTTATAAAACTCTGCGTAAAATTCCGCATCCTGCTCTGCCACGAAATTTTCCCTGGCCTGATTCCCCGCATCCTTCAGGCTGCCGCCTATGATCTGCTTTACCTTTCCGTTGTGGATATCAATGCAAGGCCTGAATCTCATCTCCTTTTCTCCTCTCTAACGTCATTGGACAGATGGGTCTTAATGAAATGATACGAAATACTTTTTGGAATCATTTTTTAATAAGCTCAGATCAAACCCCAGTTAGGCACCGGCAGAAGTTCCGGACCGTCACGATTTCGGTTCGCTGGCGATGCAGGGGCCGCTTTATCTCTGCTCCGGCAGTACCGCTCACATGTCGACGGAAGATCCGGATGATTTTCCGTCTCCTATTCGCTCAGAAACGGAATCGGTATTTTTCGTTTCTGCCTCCCTCCGCCTGGGGAACACCGGCCGCTGTCCTGCGGCGTTCACCTTTAGGCCGGCCCGGAATCTTTCTGCCGGTGCCATTTCTGCCGCACCGTTTCGGATGGCTTTCAAAACAACTGGAAGCTTATTTCGTTGCGGGAGGAGAAGCAGGAGGAACAATCCGATTCTATCGTAAGGCAAGTGCTGCAAAACCGTTAGCAGGATCTTCCCGGCTGCCAGCGAGCTGCCTGGATGAAAGTGGATTTCCTCCTGCCTTTCAATCATACAAAGAAAGCTTGTCTGAAAATATTCAAAGGTATACCCAAGGGCATCCCTTAATTCATGCCCTCCGGGCAGGCGCACTTCGTGCGTCAAGGTATACCCAAGGGCATCCCTTAATGCATACCCTCCGGGCAGGCGCACTTCGTGCGTCAAGGTATGTTATAAAAAGCCGGAGGTGTCTGCACCTCCGGCCTTATTCTCCATGTACAGCCTCCTGCCCTCTGTCAGCAGGATCTCTGTCCTTCCATCCGCATTATGCCTTTCCGCCGGATATCTTTTCCAGGTTTTCCGCCTTCCCGGACGTCTGTCTGGGACTGTCGGCCTGCTTCATTATAACACGGATTCTTTTATAAATCAAAACAGTAATTAAGGAAACGACCACACCTTTGAAGAGATTGAACGGCGCAACGGCCAAAAGCACAAATGTCCAAATCCCCTTTATGGCCGGATTGATCGCTGTTCCCATTCCCACAAGCCCGGCCAGGCTGTCTTCGGAAAACAGATGAAGGACATTCATCAGCAGGACGGCCGCCGCCAGAATGGCGGCTTCCACCACAACGCCGACTGCGATGGGATGTTTTCCCTTTTCCCGTCCGTAGAAAAAGAATATGGGAAATGCGATTGCCGCTGTAAAAGCGCCCATTACCAGAAATCCCTGCCATGCTCCTTCAAAAGCCTGTGCATAAGTTGGCAGAAGTACATAGGCGTTCAAAAAGCAGCCCACGGTGGTCATGGTCAGCGTGCCAACCGCCAGGCCAATGACAGCCCCCTTCTTCGTCCGATTCTTCCGATAGATCATCGACGCGGGAATGACCAGGGCACAGCCGATCAAAAGATTCGCCCAGTCTCCCACCCCCATGGTGCTGGAGCCTTTTAAAAGAAGCTTCAGCACCACCTTCAGCGCCTCGATGATAAAACCGGCGGCCGGCCCCATGGAAAAAGCTCCCACAAGAACCGGAATCTCGCTGAAATCAAATTCATAAAAGGGCGGCGCAAACCACAGCGGAAACTCCAGATACATGAGCACCGCCGCCACGGCCGACAGGACCGCGATGGTCACCAGGTTTTTCACAGTAAGTAATTTCGCTCGTTTCATTTTTCCTCCTGTCTGTTCTTCCAGTAAGCATCCCCTGCGGTCTGCAGAGGAAAATCAGAGGACGTACGTCAGTGTGAAATCCAGAGATCTTTTATTCTATTGAAAATACAATGAACTTTCCTATGGAATAAAAAGCCCCGAATACCGTAAAGTATTCGGGGCATATGCTCTGTCATCCTTCTGTCCTCCGGCCGTGCCCACCGTATCATCGGCATCAAAAGCACTATCCTGAGAACTTCTCTGACGCACCTTCTTCTCTCATCCAGACTATACTGTCGGTCCCGGAATCTCACCGGGTCAGCTGCCCTGATATACCAAAGCAGGTCGCGGACTGTCACCGCCGGTGGGGAATCACACCCCGCCCCGAAGAACGTAAACTTTTTTCAAAATGTATTATAACACTCCGCCGAAAAAATTACAAGCAGTACATAATATTTCTGCGACCATTGCTGGAATTCGGAAAAGCACCGGGGCATCATCTGCCCCGATGCTTCTCTTTCTTTTTCTGCTGTTTCAACTGAAATTGACGTTCGCTGACCGCGTCTTTCCGTTCCCGGGCCGATACCTTCCGGGCGGATCTGCGCTGTTCCTGCTGCAGCTTAAGGGCCTCCTGAGATCGTGTGCCAATCCCGCTCCTCTCTGTCTGCCTGCGCGCCTCCCGCTGGATCCGCTTCGGATTTCTCCCCGTTTCCTTCCGTCCCGTCTCCACAGCCGGACTGAACTGCAGCCGGTAATAATGCTCCTTCAGATACTCATACACCTCATAGTCCCTGGGCTCGGCGCCAAAAACGACCCTGCACACCGACAGCTTTCCTTCTGAAACCTGTTCCACCACAGCTACCCAGAATGGTTCCTCAAAAAACACAGTTACCGTTATCAATTCTCTGTCCATTTTCACTCCTCCTTAAAGTTCAATGAACAAAGAACGGACGACCAAGGAGGAAGGCTACTGACAGCCGCCGCACTTCTACGGCCGCTGCGCCCGGACTACCAACCGGGCCGTGTTTTTATCTTTGCTGTCTCCATACTACCGTTGCGGCGGCATTCCTGTCAAGTATTCTGTTTTATCCTTCCACATTCACCTGTCCGCAGGAGGTATCCTCCTGATTCCCTATCTGCATGGATATCCGGCGGCTGAACCAGGCGATCGCGGCGGACAGAAACGCAGAGGCCAGAAATATCCATCCTTCTCTGCCCGCCATCTTTTCAAACAGCAGCCCATAGGTCATCTGTCCCAATGGCTGAGAACATGTGGAAATGGCCAGTATCCAAGAAATCACTTTTCCGATCATGGTCGCTGGAGTCGTCATTTGGATATAGGACATGACTTGAATCGTGAAAAGAGTAGAGCAGACCATGATCAGAAATCCAGAAACAGCGAATACCCCATATGCCACTGAATCAGAGGACCGCAGCAGCAGGACCAGCCCCATCGGGGCTGTGCCGAAACAGCATGCCACCAGGATCTTCCAGCTTTTTTGGATAGTCAGCTTTTTGTTCAGTACGCCGGCCAATATCCCGCCGGCCAAGCCTCCAAGCGCGAGGATTCCCTGCAGATATCCCAGCATCTGAGAAGAGAGACTGGGCGGAAAATCAAGGACCTGTGTGACAACCACGGGAAAACTGATGATGATGAGCGCGGACAAGGTAAAATTAATCATAGCGCAGCATATTGTCATCTTTCCAATCACCGCATTTTCTTTTCCTATGAACCGGACGCTGCTTTTTAAATCCTTCCATGCCGTCCGGATGATCCGCTCTCTCCGCTTCTGCTTCTGAAAAGGAATCGTGATGAATATTTCCATGACCGCCGATACGGTGAAGCACACCGTACAAACGTATAACACCGGCAGGATTCCCCAGATCTGATAGACGATGCCGCCCAAGGCAGGCCCCAGGAGTCCGGAAAGTGACGCGACCATATTGATGACTGCGTTGGCGGACATCAGCCCTTCCCGGTTTACGAGAAGAGGAATACTGGCCTGCACCGACGGCTGATACGCTCCTGATATTCCATAAAGGAAAAATAGGACAATCAGAATCATGAGCACCAAATCCGCTTTCCCATAAAGGACTGCGAACAGAAATACCAGGGCCGCCGTAAAAAAGTCCAGCGCCACCATGATGTTCCGTTTATTTACCCTGTCGGCAATCAATCCTCCGATGGGGGACATTAGGAACATCGGAATAAAGGTACAGCCGGATACCACTCCCAGCAGAGCTGATGAGCCGGTCTCCCTCAGAAGATGAAGCGGCAGAGCAAATCTCAGCACCGCATTTCCGAACAGCGAAATAATCTGTCCGATCACTACCATGACAAAATCCTTTGAAACAATCTGTTGCCTTTGTCCTTCCATAAATAAACCTCTATCCTTCCGATTTGTTGTGTGTCCGCGAGTTTGTCTTGATTTCTTTAATACCAACTGTCGGTATGTATTGGGCCAAAAAAATATTCCTCTTATGCCTTTCATGCCGGTATATCCGGCGGAAACACCGCCGAATCATTCCTCTTTTCTATTTTGTCTGTACATTTCCACATATTTTTCAAGCTGCTCGACCATCCCGTCCTCGATGACATCCACGCCCCAGAGCCGGAGCGTGTGCTGAAAAAACCGCATTTTCCGCACAGCCTCTTCCGGTGTGCAGTGGTAAACCATGGGGTTCAGCCAAATTCCGCCCAGTAAAAGCAGCGTCTCCGAGAGCTCCTTCGGATAATCCGTCACTATGGAACCGTCCTCTATCCCTTCCTGAACCGTGGGAAGTATATAGGATACGGACTCATCCTGTATGGATTCGGCCAGGTAGCGGACCAGAAGCTGTGGATTTTTCAGCATATCAGGAGCGGCCGTGAACATTTCTATCTGGGAAGGCTGATAGACAGATTCATGGAACATGAGCCGGAGCTTTTCTTTTCCGGTGAGGTCCTTCCTTTCCCGAATCCTCTGCATTTTTTCCTCGGACCCAGAATATATATGGTCCGCCACGGCTATCATGATGTCTTCCTTTGATTTAAAGTGATGATAAATAGCCCCCTTGCTCAGTCCGCCCAGGTGATTGATGATCTCCTGAATGGAGGTATGCTCATATCCATTTTCTATAAACAGCCTAGTAGCTGTCTCAATGATCAAATTCCTGGTTTCCTCCGGATATTTATTTCTGGCCATTTCTTTTCTCCTCATACATACCAACGGTATGTTTATTATACATACGATTGATGGGTATGTCAATGACATTTTTCCGGAAACCGTGAGCGCCGTATCCAGCCATCCAAAAGAAGGCAGAAAACGGCGCTCGTATAAAGAAGAATATATTTATTAAAACTCCACTTCGGTCCCGTTATAAATGCAGGTGAACAGCTTTTCCATCGCCGCGGCATCAATCGTTCTGGGATTGGAGCCTGTGCACGCATCTTCCACCGCGTTCTTCGCAATCTCCCCGATTTTTTCCCTGAATTCCTCTTCTTTCACACCGCAGTCCTTCATAGTATTGGGAATTCCCAGATAATCGTTCATAGAGCGGATTTTTTTCTTCAGCCCGTCTACGCACTCCTGCTCCGTGCCGTTTATCCCAATGGCATTGGCGATCTCGGCATACCTTTTGGCCGCTTCGGGCTCTTTTGCGTTATAAGAAATCACATAGGGCAGATACATGGCGTTGGCAAGGCCGTGGGTGATATGACCCGTGGAGAATACCGCGCCGGTTTTATGGGCCATGGAGTGAACGATTCCCAAAAGCGCGTTGGAAAACGCCATTCCTGCCAGGCACTGCCCATAATGCATATCTTCACGGCTCTTCATGTCCCCATCATAGGACTTGATCAAATCACTGTTTACAATCTGGATAGCTTTAATTGCCAGCGGATCTGTAAAGGTACAATGGAGTGTGGACACGTAGGCCTCAATGGCATGGGTAAGGGCATCCATCCCCGTATAAGCCACCTGCTTTGCGGGCAGCCCTTCCACGAGCTCCGGATCCACGATCGCAACATCAGGAGTTATATTGAAATCCGCAAGGGGATATTTGATTCCCTTTTGATAATCGGTGATCACGGAAAAGGCCGTGACTTCTGTCGCCGTGCCGGAGGTAGTGGGAATCGCCGCAAATTTTGCTTTTATCCTCAGCTCCGGGAAATTGAAAGGTATGCAAAGGTCCTCAAAGGTAGTCTCCGGGTATTCATAAAATGCCCACATAGCCTTCGCAGCGTCGATTGGAGAACCCCCGCCCATGGAAATGATCCAGTCCGGCTGGAATTCTCTCATGGCCTCCGCCCCTTTCATGACCGTCTCTACGGAGGGGTCAGGCTCCACCCCTTCAAACAGCTTTACTTCCATATCTGCTTCCTTCAGGTAATTCACAGCCTTATCCAGAAATCCCTGTTTCTTCATGGAGCTTCCTCCCACTACGAAGAAAGCTTTTTTTCCTTTCAGGTTTTTAAGCTCTTCCAGACATCCTTTCCCGTGGTAAATATCTCTGGGTAATGTAAATCTGCTCATATGATCCTCCTTCTGCTCTGCAAGTATAAATAGGTTTTTATTGTTAAGTATTTGTCAATTTCGAGTTAATTATACTGGTAAAAGCTGAGATTTGTGGATATTGTTCTGCGCTGGACTAAATCTGGAAAAGATGATACATTAATTATGAGTTTTATTCTATCACAGAAAGGCGGGATACCTATGCGTCTCTGTATTGACGGCGCTCCATGCAGAGTCTGATCAGCGGACGGATTTGCATGGAGACGTGTTTCTTTACGTCCGATCGGGCTTTGCATTTTAATATTATAAATATATTAAAAGGAGCAAAGTCATAATGAAGAAATCAAAAAACCCATTTTACGGATTACATACGTTTATCCTTTTATGGATAACTCAGGCTTTTTCCACTCTGGGAAGCTCCATGACCAGTTATGCGCTCGTCATCTGGTCATATCAGCGGACAGGCTCCGCCCTGACCACTGCGATGCTTTCCATCTGTTCCTATGCCCCCTATGTGCTCCTCAGCATTTTTGCCGGCGCACTGAGTGACAAATGGGACAAAAAGCGCACCATGCTCATCTGTGACAGTGCGGCCGCCGCCACTACCGTATTGGTTCTGGCGCTTCTCGGCACCGGCAGGCTGGAGATATGGCATTTATACCTCATCAACGCTTTGAACGGCCTTATGAACACCGTACAGCAGCCCGCCTCTGACGTGGCGGTCAGCCTGCTGGCGCCAAAAGAACAGTACCAGCGCGTCGGAGGGATGCGTTCCTTTTCCAACTCCCTGGTGACGGTCCTGACACCGGTCATCGCGACCACGGTCCTTTCCTTTTTCGGGATGACCGCAGTCATTCTCTTCGACCTGATCACCTTCGTCACAGCGTTTCTCACCCTCGCCCTTTTCATCCATTTTCCCAAGCAGAAAGCAGCGCCGGAAAACGGCGCCGGCTCTCTGTGGGATACAATGAAAGCCGGGCTGGTATATCTTCGAAAAAACCGCGGCATCCTGGATCTGATCCTGTTTCTCGCTGTCATTAATTTGATTGCGTCCATGTATAATGCCGCGCTTCCTGCCATGCTCCTCTCGAGGAACGGCGGAAGCCAGACGGCTCTCGGCCTGGTAAACGCCTGCACAGGTCTGGCGAATCTGGCCGGAAGCGTCTTCATGTCCTTCTGCCCTCCTCCCAAGAGCCGGATTCGCGCCATCTGCAATGCCCTGTTGTTTTCCATGAGCACAGAAAATTTCCTGCTCGCTTTCGGACGCAGCCTCCCGGTCTGGTGTACAGGAGCCATTCTGGGATGGCTGTTCATACCGGTAATGAATACCAACATCGACGTGTTATTCCGTTCTCGCATCCCCATTGAGATGCAGGGACGGGTCTACTCGGTCCGCAATACCCTTCAGTTTTTCACCATTCCCTTGGGATATCTTCTCGGAGGCCTGTTCGTGGATAACCTATTTGAGCCATTCATAGAAGCCCGGCCGCAGGGCAGTTTTTTTCTCGCCCTGTTCGGCCGGGGGAAAGGCTCCGGAGCCGCCATGCTCTTTCTATTTCTCGGCTTGACAGGTGTCCTGACATGTTTAGTCTTCCGGAAGGACAGATATATATGGAGGCTGGAAGGCCTCCAGAAAAAAAGAGACATAAATCATAGCCGGAAATTCGGCAGAGTATACTGAGAATCACAGGCAGCGTAGAAAAGGACGTGAAAATTCAATGAATGGATTCTTCTTGTTAATACCATTTTTCCTGATAAGGTTCGGACTTCTTTCTCATTTGAGCAGAGGCGCGGTAAAACGCGCGGCTTATTTTCCTCCTGTGGTTGGAAATGAGAAGACCGCCTATTGGATATATCAGATCTCAAATATCGCACTTATGGTGTATTTATGCTTTCTCACTGTTAATATGGATTTTTCCTGGCTGTTTGCCGCTGGTGCCGTCGTCTACATATCAGGCCTTTTTTTCTGCGCGGTCTCCATGATTAACTACGCTGCCCCTTCCGCCTCGGGGCTAAATTCCAGCGGTCTTTACCGTTACTCCCGAAATCCCATGTACGCGTCCTATTTTTTGTGCTTTTCAGGCTGCGCCCTGCTGACAAGATCGCTGCCGCTGGGAGGAATCGTGCTCGTATTTATATTTTCCACCCATTGGATCATTCTTTCCGAGGAAAGATGGTGTTTGGAGAAATTTGGAGAGAGCTACGAACAGTACATGAAAAAAGTAAGACGGTATCTTTAATAATCACAGAAATCCTCTTTTGAAAACAGGAGACGAAAAATGATAGGAGTTTATTTAAGCGGAACGGGAAACACCGAACATTGTATAAAGAAATTGGTCTCGCTTCTTGACCCACCGGCAATAACCATACCCCTAGAATCGGAACGCGTTATCACAGAAATAATCAGAAATGACATAGTAGTTTTGGGATATCCGACCCAGTACTCAAACGCACCCTACATGGTCCGGAATTTTATAAGTAAAAATGCCTCTCTCTGGAAAAACAAAAAAATATTTTGCATGGCCACCATGGGAGCGTTCAGCGGAGACGGCGCCGGCTGTACCGCAAGAATATTAAAAAAACACGGAGCCGTTATCCTGGGAGGACTGCATATCCGCATGCCTGATTCGGTATGTGACAGTAAGCTGCTCAAAAAGACCAAGGAGCAGAATAAGCAGATCCTTTTAAACGCGGATAGAAAAATAGAACAGGCTGCAGCCATGATTCGCGAAGGGAACTATCCGAGGGAAGGAATCACGTTCCTCTCTCATCTGGCGGGCCTGTTTGGACAAAGACTCTGGTTCTATGGAAAGACGAAGGGGTATTCTGACCGGCTGAAGATAAGCAGCGCCTGTATTGGCTGCGGAATCTGTTCCTCTCTCTGCCCCATGAAAAACCTTTCAATTGTAAACGGAAAAGCCATTCCCGCCGGAAAATGTACCATGTGCTATCGATGTATCAGCAGCTGTCCCAAACAGGCGATTACCTTGCTGGGAACGTCAGTGCAAGAACAGTGCCGCTATGAAAACTATATTTAATACCCCAGATAATAATGCCGCCCCTTGGCGCAGTCCTTCCCCGCTTTCCATGGCTTTCAGCAACACCTTTTTTCTCGACGCGACCGGCAAATCGAGGAAACAATCCAGCAGAAGTTCCGGAGAACGGTCTGCTCCATACCCTGTATGCTCGATCGGTATCAAGCCTCCGTTTTCAAAGCACGGAGAAGTAACTGTCAATTTCTTCATATCACACTCCTATTAAAATTTTGGCTCAGTTTTCAATGGTGAGATTGAGACACTCAGAAAATAACCGCAGACCCGCTGATATCAATGCGGGTCCGCAGTATCTCACA
This sequence comes from Qiania dongpingensis, assembly GCF_014337195.1. Classification (NCBI taxonomy): domain Bacteria; kingdom Bacillati; phylum Bacillota; class Clostridia; order Lachnospirales; family Lachnospiraceae; genus Qiania; species Qiania dongpingensis. The sequence continues at coordinate 2,583,501 of NZ_CP060634.1, read as the reverse complement.
TATCAATAATCAGCTCTTGTAAAATTCAAGAATCGCTTCTCCGATATATTCGGATGCGCCTTCCCCATACTGCTGGTCCAGCGCTTCCTTCATCCTTTCGTCGGTCCGACAGGATTCTGCCAGCTCCTTCATCAATTTGCTCACATCCTTCATCTGATACAGCTGTTTGGAAACAAAATCATATTCGCCTATCAGCGCTTTTACTTCAAAAGCGGACACATCTGTGCCTTTCTTATCTGCCAGCCTCCTGTAGATTGCATCGATCCGGTTCTGGTACGCCTGCATGATCTCCGAACTGCCCGGATTCTTTACCGATTCTTTGACGGATTCCTTATCCCCGTACCACTCCACCACTTTCTGAAAATTTTCCTGCGCCTGCTGGCTGCCCGCACTTTCCAGGAAATGCTTCCGGAAATTTTCCAGCCCGCCATATCTTTCGGTGAGGACTTGAACCTGCTGCTCGTCCATCTTCCCGACCATGGACTGATACATTTCTTCGATCTCCGTCTCATCAAACACTTCAAAATTCATCCGATTGACTCCTTTCAGAATATCATCAATGCCGGATATCAAACGGTCCAGCCGTTCTCTCTTAAGCTCCAGCATCTTCCTCTGGCTCTTTAATATCCGTTCCTCATCAAAATCAGGATTCTCCATGACTGCCTTTATTTCTTTTAACGGCATGTCAAATTCCCGGAAAAACAGTATCTGCTGCAGAGTCTCCAAGGCTTTATCGTCATAAAGCCGGTATCCCGCCCCACTGTAGACAGTCGGCCGCAGAAGGCCGATCTCATCATAATAATGAAGCGTGCGCACGCTGATACCCGTCAGCTCTGAAACTTCTTTCACTGTTCTCATCGATGCTTCCTCCTGACCTTGATAACGTCACTCTACACCATGACGTTCCGTAGGGGTCAATACTTTTTTGAATGATTTTTCAATTTTCCCCAATAACGCGCAGTACATCCGCTATGTCCTTTTCCACCAGCCCTCTCATGCTCTCTTTATATTTCTCCGTATCCGCCGCAAGAAGCGCCCGCTTTATCCGCGGAATCCATTCTGGACGGGCGGAAATCATTTTCTTGAGGCCCCCGATACATTGTCTGGCAGTGACCGGCTTTTCATCTTCAATGTGGAGCAGATATTTGTCCAGGATCCGGTCCATTTTTCTCTCCTCGTCCCACTGGGCATTTTCTGCCAGCAGGAGCAGTCCCCTGTTTCGAACATAAGAGCTTTTTGAATCCAGCATTTCTGCAAATCTGTCTGTATAGAGATACACAGCATCCGATTCGCCGGACAGTTCCTCCAGCCGCTTAAGGGCTGCATAGCCCGCATTATGGTCTTTGCTCCAAAGCAGAGAAACCAAATTTTCCATATGCTCCATATTAGCCCACTCCATATTGTCGTCCTTTCTCTTGATCTCTGGCCGGACTGCCTCGGTATTTCCATATCAGAATCCCTTTTTACAGGATATCATCGGGAACATGACGGCGGCATGTCTTGTTTTACTCGGTTTCTTTCTATAAAAATAGAATGGGAATTACTACACAGAGAACAACTACGACGGCCAGCAAAATCCAGCCGATTGTTTTCTGGCCCTTAGAATAGGCACGGCGGCCCCCTCCAGAATTCGTACTGATGGGCTGGAAGCCCTCCAGGATTTTTTTCGCTGTATCCAGGTTTTCCCGGGAGACCAGGATCTCTTCACCTGTGATCGAATTTCCCATATAGACGTCCATGACCCCGCCCTTCCTGACGGCGGGGATTCCGTTTTCTTTCAGTACCTGCAGTATCTGCTCCGCCTCTGTCCTGCCCGCTGCGGAGACCAGCATCACTAATTCCTGTCCTTCCATGAATACACCCCCTATTCGGAATACTTTTCCTCCTGTTTCCGTTTTCGCATCTGTGCGGCCTTTTCCAAAGTATACAGGCAGATAAAGCACAGAACGGCTATTCCTGCAAAAAATATAACGGTATATTTGGCGACGGCTGCATTTTCACCAGCTTTTTGTACGATGATACAAGCATATAACGCCGAAAAGAGGCCAGAGCACACGACGCTTCCCAGCGCCATCTGCCACACCGTCATTCCGCCGCCGTTCCTGGTCCAGATGCCGCTTTTGATACATCCGGCCAGATAGACGATACCGCCCGCGATCAATATGGCCGTTTCACCCGCGACATCCTCCAGCCTTCCCTTTCCGGCCAGCTTTATCAGAATAACCGCCGTACATAGGATAAACATGACATAAAAGCTGACGGCGCCTGTTCTGGCGGAAACCTGTCTCTGCCTTTCGTCCAGACCTTTTTCTTTCATCTAACCCCCTCCTCCCAGAACAGATCATCCAGCGTCTTGCCGAGTTCTCTGCAGATCGCAATGCACAGCTTGAGTGTAGGATTATAATCCCCCGCCTCTATCATCCCAATGGTTTGTCTCGTCACGCCGACTCGTTCTGCCAGCTCAATCTGCGACAAATCTTTCTCCATCCTTGCGATTTTCATTTTCAGGTTTTTCATCCCTCACCTCTTTGTTTCTATCCTTTCCTGTCTTTATTATATTCTTTCTATTTACGCATGTCAAATATATCTTGCATTTATATAGTATATATGGCACCCGACAGAGCAAAGATTATTAAGCAGGAAGTAACAAAAGACCGGCAAGCAGCCGGCCTTTAATAAACTAGTATGCAGTTTTACAGATGAGCTTTAAAACGTATGTCATGCAGTCCATTGTTCCACGCCTCCCTCATGGCAGGGGAAAGGCTTGGATACGCCGTCTTTCTAGTTAAGATCATCAGTACAAACGGCCTGTTTATTCCGTCATAGAGAGCGTAGTTCCTTCAATGCCGCTCCTATATCACAATCCAGACAAAAGCTCTGTTTTTGAATCTCGCGGGGGACATAAGCCTCCCCTCTGTTAATACAAATGTAATTTGCCAGGGGATTTCGCCGGACCTGCTGCCAAAAGGGATATTTGATAATGCCCGGCGTGTTCATTCCTACACCCAATTCCAAATAAAGAACAGACTGGCCCTGATGGCGGCGTACAAAATCCTGATACCGTCCGGCAGCCTGATGCCATCCCTCATCCTGTACAAAGGTATCGTCGCAGCGAAGGTTCATGGTCATCGGCGCGCCACAGACAGGGCAGCGCGGTACAAGTTCCGTTGGAATTTTCATATTCACTTGCTCCGCCCTCATCTGACGGACAGTATCTTCATTATCATAGGTTTTTTCGTGACAGGGCCGGGAGCACTGCCACAGACCATAATCCCCCTGTGTATAGAACAGGCGCTTTTTATCGAAGCCGGCTTTTTGAAAACAGTGATCCACATTTGTAGTCAGGACAAAGTAATCTTTGTCTTCCACCAGTGAAAACAATTCCTCATAAACCGGCCTCGGCGCATCCATAAACCGGTTGATCCAGATATATCGGCTCCAATACGCCCAGTATTCCTCCAGCGTCTCATACGGATAAAAACCGCCCGAATACATATCCCGGAAACCATACTTTTCCCGGAAATCCGCAAAGTACTTTTCAAAACGCCTGCCGGAATAGGAAAAGCCGGCCGAAGCAGACAGCCCGGCGCCCGCCCCGATCAGTATCGCACCGGTCTCGCCGAGCAGCTCCTTCCATGTTTTCTGTCCTATATTAGTTTTCAGTGACTGCATTGATAACCTCCCAGCAATTCCATATAAATCTGAAAATCGGTATCTTTATAGACATTGAAAACAACCCTCTGTATCCGGCTGTCCGCCCGTAAAAAACCTTTCACGGTTTCCACAGCAATCTTAGCCGCTTCTTTACCGGGAAAATGAAATTCTCCCGTGGAAATACAGCAGAATGCGATATTCTTAAGCCCACTGTCCGCCGCCAGCTCCAGACAGGATTGATAACAGGACGCCAAAAGCGTTCTGTCTGTCTCCGTCGGCTCTCCTTGTACGATCGGGCCTACCGTATGAAGCACATACCGGCAGGGCAGATTATACGCCTCTGTGATCTTGGCAGCCCCTGCCGGTTCGTCTCTTCCCTGTTCTTCCATGATATGTTGACAGGCCAGCCGGAGCTGCACTCCTGAGGCAGAATGTATGGCATTGTCAATACATCTGTGGCAAGGTATGAAACAGCCAAGAAGCGATCGGTTAGCCGCGTTCACGATTGCATCCGCCTGCAAAGTGGTGATATCTCCCCTCCACAGACAGATTCCCTCCTGTATCGGAGACAGCTCCGATACGGAAACTACCCCTTTGCGGTCCCGCTCTTCTATCAGATATGCGTCCTGAATCTTTAAAAACTCATCTGTGACCGGTTCCGGCGGGCGAACATTCATCAGAGAACGGAACAGGCGCTTTTGTTCTTCTGTGGACCGCGGGATCTTAAGCCTACTATACTTGGCGTTTTCCTTGATCAAATACTGTATCAGATAGAGCAATCGTTCCTGCTGTGACATGATTTCCTCCTCGCGATCGCCTGCTGCGGACAGATTTCCGCACATTTCCCGCAGTGCAGGCAGTGTTCCTGCTGAATCTTCACCGGGCGGGCAGAAATATCGATGCACTTCTGAGGACATACGGGTAAACAAAGACCACAGCCAGTACATTCCTCCGTTACATCCATTTCATTTGCGGCCGCCCTGGCGCCTCCAAAGGAAAAGCTCTCCCGGTAAATGGGACGGCAGCTCAGATCGAAGTACTCCCCGCTGCCTTCATAGATCTGAAAAACGGTCAGGGCCGACCGGCTGGTCTCAGTGGGATAGATCTCCACCATATAAGGATTCTTCTTAAAAATCTTCGGCAAAAGCGCGCCGCCTGTTTCCCGAACCTTCCCCCGGATGGTGATGGACTGGCTGGACATGGTATCTTTTCCTCTCAGTCCCGTCAGGGATATAAACGGATCCGCACACAGCCGCTCATAAAAGGACTTTCCCCTTGCCGTCAGAAAATACACGCTGTCTTCGTCCGACAGCATGATATCTACAGCGCAGGTCACGGGATGTCCGTCCTTATCTGCCGTCGCAAATATCACCGAATGAATGTCCTCCCTTAAGATCTGCAGATATTCTTCCGCACCCATCGTGCTTTCCTCCTCCATTTATTCCGCGACAACAGATATCCTCTGCTGAATATGGCCTCCATTCACTGCCTCGTCGACCATGGCAATCGCATAATCCGCATAGCTGATAACACTCTCCCCTTTGGAGTTCAGCGTCAGCTCCTCGCCGCCGAGAATATAGTTCCCTGTTCTTGCTCCGTCGGCGCGAAAGTCTCCGGCCGGGCTTAAATAAGTCCATTTTACATCCTTCCTGGCGCGCAGCTCCTCCAGCGCTTTCCCCATATTGGACGCAAGCGGCTTAAAGATATCCGGAAAGTCGGGGCCATCCATTACCTGTGCCGTATGCTCTGTATTCACATAGAGGCTCCCCGCCCCTCCGACCACCAGAAGCCTTGTATCTTTTCCGCTGACAGTATCACACAGATGCTTCAAAGATGTGCTGTGCTTCGGCAGCTCCTCCGGTGTCCATGCCCCAAAAGCGTCAATGACCACATCAAAGCCTTCCAGATCCGAGGCAGTCAGCTGAAACAAATCCTTCTGAATGACCTTCTCTGCGGCCGATCTGTTTTCTCCACGCACCACTGCCGTGACGTCAAGCCCCCTGTCCATCGCTTCTTTCACGATCAGGCTTCCTTCTTTTCCATTTGCACATACGACTGCAATCTTCATTTTGAATTCCTCCATCCTTTTCTTTCAATCACTTGTAACTTCTCACCTGTAAGAATATAATATATCCATAAGGGCTATTGGTAAAGTAAGCACTTTATTGTGCCCTAGTCACCCAAACGAAACTATTGCATGAATTGGAGGTTTTTATGAACAGAGAACTGCCCGCCTGCCCGGTGGAGACCACCCTGATGCTCATCAGCGACCGCTGGAAGGTATTGATCATCCGGGATCTGATGGATGGAAAGAAACGGTTCGGAGAATTGAAAAAATCCATTGGGAGCATATCGCAGAAAGTTTTGACCGCCAATCTCCGCTCCATGGAAGAAAGTGGTCTTGTGAACCGAAAGGTATATCCGGAGGTTCCTCCAAGAGTAGAGTACTCTCTTACGGAAACCGGATACAGCCTCAAGCCGGTGCTGGACGCCATGGTGGATTGGGGGAACGATTATAAAAAGAAAGTATCAAAAATGTGACGATTTCCTCAGCTGTTCTATGGAGCCTGTCTGAATCGCGCCGATGCTCTCCGCGATTCTTTCCTTCGGCCAGTCCCACCACTTTAATTCCAGCAGCGCGGAAATGGTTTCTTCTGAAAAGCGCTTCTTAATGGTTTTGGCAGGTATTCCCCCGACCACCGTATACGGCGGTACGTCCTTCGTGACCACCGCCCGTGTTCCTATGACCGCACCGTCGCCAATCGTGACACCGGCCAGAATCACGGCCTCGTAACCAATCCATACGTCGTTTCCAATGAGGATATCCCCTTTGTTATCCCAGGAGCCGGCGACATCCGCGCGGTCCAATCCCCACTCTTCATAAAACAGAGGAAACGGATAGGTAGACAAAGAGGACATTTTATGGTTGGCGCTGTTAAAGAGAAATTTCGCTCCGCAGGCTATGGAACAGAATTTTCCGATTACCAGCCTGTCGTGGTTGATCGGATAATGGTATAAGACGCTGTTTTTCTCAAACTGAGCCGGGTCGTTGACAAAATCATGGTACATCGTGTATTCCCCGATCACTATACTTGGGTCTTTGACCACACTGTTCAAGTACACCGTTTCTTTATCTCCCGTGCGGGGATAGATCTGTTTTTCTGTATCGGACATTACCGTTTACCTCCTTCTGGTATTCACCTATATTTTATCTATTGACTTATCCCTCTTCAATATACACTATAGCCCGGCAATGTTTTGTATATGATAAATCGGGCAGGCCCATGATTCTGCCCTTAGATTTTCCTTTTCTATTGACAGCCCAATCCCATGAAAAATAAAATGAGCCGGTAACCGTGAGTTTCTCTCAGGTTATCGGCTCTGCATAAGTGTCCCTGCGGATCATGCCCCTCGTATTTCCTTTACACCTGGGGCAATACAGCTATTCCGCTTCATCCATCTGCCGCCTGTAAGTGATCCTGTTTATTCAATGCGGTAAAAAGCTCACATACGCGTCTGTCGGCATCTCACTGACGGCATCCATACCGAGGTCAAAATAAGAAGTAAAAAGCATGGTCGCAATGCCATGGCTCAAAAACCACATTTCAGCTTCTTCACGAAGTGTCTCCCCTGCCGCGCCTGGCCCCGATCTATCTTTGATAGAGAATCTTACGTATGGCATAAACCGACAACCCGTACCGGTCAGCCAGAACCTCGATTGCAGACCCGCCGCGGTATTCTTCCTTTATTTTGTCATTTCTCTGCTGCAATTCTTCCCGGTAGCCGGAGACTTCTCCCCAGCGTTTTTGTCTGCTCCGCTCCACAGGCACATAAAGATATCCTCCCTGTATGTATTCCTGCAGTTCTCTGACCAGTCCCTCCGGTAGCACAGCGTTCGCATTCTTATATCTCATGCAGGCTCCCTCCTTGTTTGAAATCGACAAGTATCAAAGCCAGCATATGGATTCAGCGACTGAAATTACTCCATACAAAGGTCGCTGCCTGCCGGCTTTGCATGGAGCCATGCTTCATTTCTCTTTTTCATTTTACCTCCGTGTTGTCGTACATAAGGATGTCCTTACCAGATCAAACAGGTGTGCCGTCCAGAACCGCAAGCTTCAGGGTGTCTCCCTCGTATTCCAGTTTCAGGGAGAAGAAAGGCGCGCCGGCAGCCAGAAGCTTCAGAAAAATCTTATCTCCGGTCCAGAGCTCCAGCCGGTTCAGCTCTGATTTCTTCACCCACTCAAGTTTTCCCTCATCGCACTCCTTCAGTTCTCCTTCAAACCCGTCAGCCGTATACAAGCACATGTATTCCGTGCCGTATCCTGCCTGGGTGAAGGTCACCAGCCCGCGGAAACGATATCTGGTTAAAGACAGACCGGTCTCCTCCTTCGCCTCTCTCAAAAGGCAGTCTTCCGGACTCTCGCCTTCCTCAAAATGGCCCCCGATGCCAATCCATTTTCCCTCGTTCACATCATTTTTCTTACTGATGCGGTGCATCATCAAATAGCTCTCATCTTTTTCCACATAGCACAACGTAGTCATGCAGGAACGTTTTTTATCCATCTTCCTTCTGTTTCCTTTTCTAAAAAAATTTTCTGTCAAAGTCTGAATCCCCATCTCAGTTCTCTGTTATCTCTAAAATGATTTCTTGTATCTCTTGTTCCGATAATCCATTGTCTGAATGAATTGAAAATGCGTAGTGACCATCGTTCCACAGTACAAGCGGATACACACCGTCATTCCCTTTTAATGTGACTTCATATCCACCCAAATTAATAATTCGTTCCTCATCATACATCCCGTAAATGCCAGAATTATCTTTTGAACCAAAAGATTTTCGGTAAGTAATGGTCCGTCCGGGAAAACTATAGATAATTTCTGCCAGTTCTTTATTATAAGCCTTATAGTGAGCTTCCGCAGACCCCTTTAAAAGTGATGGGATATCCTTTATGACAAAGCCAATGTAATCTGACAATTCTTTGTCAGATTCTTTTTCTGTGATATCTGGCGAAGTCAATATTCCCGGTTCCGGTTTATGGGACATATCACTGATACGACCGGACAATATAATAATACCAGTCAGCAAGACAATAAAACAGGCGGCTGCAGAAAGAATCTTAGCAACGGGAGAATATCTCTTCTTGTTTTGTTTCGTGCAAACTTTCCGGCCGATGTTTTCAATCAACCGTCTGCGCATATCTTCAGTTATTTCTATTTTTAACATGGTTTCACAATATTTCCCCAAAGTCATACGCCTCCCTTAAAATGTCTTTCAATTTAAGCCGGCCTCTTCTCAGATCAGAGCGCACTGTCGATTCCTTCCTGTTTAAAATCTCAGCAATTTTTGCCGTTGAATATCCCTCATAATGATATAAATGTATCACCTCCCGGTATTTTAATGGGAGTTCTTTAACCGCTTCCCAAACAAACGACAAGTCCTCTCGTTCCTCAGCGGCTAATCTTTCCGCCAATTCATCCGTTCTGCGGATCCGGTTATATTCTATCTTATTTTTGCTCAGATTAGCCGCCACCCGCAAAAGCCATGCCTTTTCATGGGATGGAGAGTTTAAAACAGGAGCCTTTTTAAGAAACTGAATTAAAGTATCCTGCAGAATATCTTCTGCGTCGCTCATATTACACAAATACGAATATGCAAGCCGCAAAATAGAGTCACCATATTTCTGAAGCATCCTTTCAGCCTGTAAACAGATTTCCTCCCGCCTGACCGATATATCTTGCACCGTCTTTTTTTCTGAAAGCGCAAACAAAATATGGTGATATGACTGAACTACAGAAGCCATAAGGTTTCTGAGACCGTATTTTCTTCCAACACATAAAGCCATAGCTTCCCCTTATTTAATGGAACAAAGTTAAAACTCTTTTATGTTATCTTCACTTTAATTTATCAATTCTATCAATCCCATCATGCTGTCACTTTCCATACCATCACTTACATGCACAGAATACGAATAATCCTTGTCTGTCCAGACGGCAAGAAACTTAGTGCCGTCATTTCCTTTAAGAGTAACGTCCCGTCCGCCGGCTGAAACCACATCCTCTTCTTCATAGTCCGTAAAATCGCCGCTTATATCTGTACTGGAAACAGCCTTCCGAATAAGAATTTTTTCCTCGCCGGAAAACATATAAAACACTTGTATCATTTTCATATCTTCTTTGCTTGCCGTCTGAATCTTTTTTTCCGAATAACCTGCTGCCTTATCAGGTATCGTTATATCAAACCCGACCTGCCGGCAGGCTTCTTCTATGGTATCGCAGTCGGAAAAAGGATTGGAAATTTGAGCGCCTAAAGTACCGTCCTTTTCCCTCGCAGCAGAATCTATCTCCGTCTGGCTGCCGTTTTCCGCAGTATTATCTCTGTTTTTACCCCTCGTGCTCCCACAGGCAGCGCTAAAAACCAGTATTACCATACATAATAAAAAAACAGCCGTTTTCCTCATCATAATAAAAACTCCTTCCTGTATACAAAAATTTGAATTGCTTCATTCAGCATTCTAATATAAATACAGGTAAGGACCCGGAAATGTTGCATTTAAAGCCAGATAGATTACAAGCCCTCTTAAATAATATATTTGTATTATATCTCCCGAACATTTTACTGTAAAGAAAATATGGCCATGACCCCTTATTTACATTCCCGCATGGCATAAAGAAACCACCCTTAAAGCCGGTCAAGGCTCAAAGGGTGGTATTTCTGATCCTATCTCTTTTCAACCGCTATCCAAATCTCGCAGCGATAGTCTGGAGATGTCACATCTGCCGACGGATATGCCTCAAAATCGGTTCCTCCACAGGGCTGATATTCACTCGCCGGGAAGAATTCGCTGTAAATCCGCTGATACAAATTTTGAAATGCTTCCGGCATCTTTCCGATACAGGGAAATACCACGTAGGTATGCGCCGGAATCTCTTCTACTAAAAGATCGTCTTCTTCCACCGGCTTCCCATTATACATGGCCCCAATCGCATAGGGAAACTCTTTGTCCGCAGCATCCTTTCCAAAACAGGCCCCTACAATGCAGTCTTTAAAAATGTTGTCCTCCGGAATGTACTTGCACAGCGCCTGGATGGTGCCGTCCATACCGCACTGCTGCCAGAATTCTGAAATCTCCGCCGCCGTCAGCTCCTGTTTCCCGGAAACCTTCTTTCGTTTCATGACCAGCTTAAACGCTTTCTGGGTTTCAATTCTGTAATCCATCATATTTCCTCCGTTCAAAATAAGTTTTACGGATAGGCGGGAAAAGGATTTCAATACTGCCTTGTTATTTTTCGCCTGTGAGGGTGACATTCCATGAAAACGGGAAAACGCCCTGCTGAAGCTTTCCGGTGAATCATAGCCATACCGCAGCGCTATATCAATCACCTTATCATCGGTACCCAACACCTCATTTCCCGCAAGGGACAGCCGCCTGCAGCGAATATATTCTCCCAATGTAAAACCACATAAGATACTGAATACACGCTGAAAATGAAAGCTTGAAGAATACGCGCATTTTGCCACCTCTTCATAATCAATAGGCTCCCCGATGTGGTCCTCCACATAGTCGATTGCCCGCTGCACTCCCGAAATCCAGTCCATCGTCTCCCTCCTTCCGTATAATCCTATTGTAGAGGAACATGGAGAGTTTCTCTTGACTTTTTGTGCGGTGAGATGTCGTCTTCAAAAACATTATTTCCTTACCGGTTATTTTTCATTATAAACGATTCCACTGTGACAGACCAGCCCATTTAAATAATTTAAAACAGATACGCTGATTATCGCTTAAAAACTAGGATTATGAGCAATGATATAGAGTTTCTAACCGATGTGGTTCATTGCATATTCAGCTGACGAACTGGAATCTTTCCTACTCTTCTATTACAGTAAACTATTAGCACTATATTTCAACAACATCTACTTCATTCCCGTGTTCTCTAATTAAACTAGTAAGAATATCCGCTTGCATCCATACTGTAGCATTATTCTCGTTTGGATGTACGCCAATCATATTTCCTACAAACTCAGAATCAAGGTAAAAATGAACTCTACGATCAGTATCATTCAAAATGCCAAGCGGTGTAACAGAACCAGATGTCAATCCCATAATTGCCAACAAGTCGTCTTCTGATGCGAAAGAAAGAGCTCGTAGACCATGTTTCCTGCGAAAGTCTTTCAAGTCAACTCTCTTGTCACCTTTAACAGAAATCAGATAGTAATTGCGCTTTTTATCATCTCGGATAAATAGATTTTTTGCATCCCATTCAGGATAGGACAATTCCACAGAGTCAAGCTCTCCCATATTAAAAACCGCTTTATGCTCATTTACTTCAAATTTTATATCATGTTTTCTCAGAAATTGATATGTTTCTTCTTTATTCATAACTTTATCTCCACAAATTCAAATTTATAGAGATATTATACAGTTATTATGTAATACTGGCAATGATATCATAGTCATATTATAAATCTCTTTTACTCATCTTCAAATGCTGATTCGTTCATTTCTGGAAAGTCCAGCAATCCAGAAACAGTCATATCCAAACCTATCGCAAGTTTGTGAAGTGTTTTTAGTTTTGGGTTCTTTGTCTCGTATATGGTTATGTAAATTATAAATGAACTGAGCATAGTTAATAACAGCGTGATATGGCTGGCTTCCTCCATAAACGCGATGACCACAAATTCTCAAAATACAAATATAAAAGATATATGTGTAAAAGAAGCTGTCATGACGTTTGAGAACATGAAAATAGATTCTAATGTCTTTAATTCCTGGGAATCGTATGATTCGCTGTTATATACAGAGCATGGATGAAATAAATAAACAGAATGATAACAATTACAAATCTTGTTTTCTACTTGACAGCATCGCAGGTATGTTTTACTTTACCTTTTCTTTCTCAAAATCTATCGTTGAATGGAACGAGTTCAGCGGAGAAGCCTGGTATGAGCACCAAAATGGAAAAAATGAAATGTCACAATGCAAACACGCCTTTGCTGAAGCTTACCACATACTAAAAGCCGGAACGTCCGCAGTTTAAGCGGCTTCCCGGCTTCTTTGACAACTATTCGAATTCTATCGTAGCCGGCGGCTTCGGCGACATATCATAGCAGACCCGGTTCACATGATCGACTTCATTCAGAATCCGGTTCGTGATCACCTCCAGCACATCCCAATCCACCTTTTCAATGCTCGCCGTCATGGCATCCACGGTGTTGATCGCCCGGATGATCACCATATAATCGAAGCATCTCGCGTGGTTTCTCATACCGACAGATTTAAAATCCGGCACCACAGTAAAGTACTGCCAAACTTTCTTGTCCAGTCCGGCCTTTTCGAATTCTTCTCTGAGGATCGCATCGGATTCCCGCACAGCTTCCAAGCGTTCTCTTGTGATTGCGCCGAGGCAGCGGACGCCAAGCCCCGGTCCCGGGAACGGCTGACGGTAAACCATATAATCCGGCAGGCCCAGTTCAATGCCACAGGCCCTCACTTCATCCTTAAAAAGCTGCTTCAAAGGCTCCACCAGTTCAAACTTCATATCTTCCGGCAGACCGCCCACATTGTGATGGGACTTAACCATCTTCGCGGTTTTAGTCCCGCTCTCAATAATGTCGGGGTAAATCGTGCCCTGACCCAGGAAATCGATTCCCTCCAGCTTCCTGGCCTCCTCCTGGAATACATTGATAAATTCTCCGCCGATGATCTTACGCTTCACTTCCGGATCCGATACATTTGCAAGCTTTGTAAGGAATCGCTCTGTCGCGTCCACATAGATCAGATTCGCGCTGAGCTGATCCCGGAAGACGCTGACTACATTCTCCGACTCATTTTTTCTCATCAGCCCATGGTTTACATGGACACAGACCAGCTGCTGGCCGATAGCTTTCAGAAGAAGAGCCGCCACAACGGAGGAATCCACGCCGCCGGACAGGGCAAGCAGGACCTTGCGGCCGCCCACCTGCTGTTTTACCAGCTCTATCTGATCCGCCACGAAATTCTTCATGTTCCAATTGGCCTCTGCTCCGCACTCATCGAACACAAAGCTTTTCAGCACCGGTTCCTCCGGAATCCTGTCATACCGTTTTTCACATTTTGCCGTGGGGTGATCAATGGAAATCACCGGATAACCACAGCCATACAGCTCCGGCGCGACATCTACGGCTTCACCGTCTACGATTCTGTTTTCCCCGCCGTTCAAGATAATACCCTTCACATTCTGAAGCGCCTGTAATTCCTTTACGGTAATGTCATGAGGATGAATCTCGCTGTACACACCCATATCTCGGATTGCTCTTGCCAAAACCGTGTTTTCCGTACTGCCCAGATCCAAAATAACAATCATATCCTGTTTCACTTTATTTTCTCCCTTGTATTAAGAATGAGTTTGATAAAAACATTATATCGTAAATACGGTAGATTTTCCACGAGAATTTTACAGTTCTTCATCCATCCAGCAGGCAACAAATTACGCCGGCCCTTAAAGCTTCCATACCTAAGGGACATCTCGCAGTACTTTGGCTGTTTCTCTCTTTTTTATCCATATCTCAACCGCCTTTTCCGTAGCAAGGTCAATTTGATCAGCAATGATTTTCTCGTCTCCTATTGTTTCAGCATGACTCTGAAAACCGAACCTGTTTCCATTTTGCTGGTCACTTCGATTTTCCCTCCATGACGTTCCACAATGAGTTTCGCCACAGATAAGCCCAAGCCGGAGCCGGAAATCTGCTGAGAGCGGGAAGGATCAGACCGATAAAAGGGCTCGAAGATATGAGGCAGGGCATCTGCTTCGATTCCGATTCCGGTATCTTCTATCTGTATACAAACATTCTCTTCGCTTTGCTCCATCGTGACAATTACCCTCCCGCCGGGACGGTTGTATTTAATGGCATTTTCAATCAGATTGAAGACCGCCCGATAGAGAAGACTGGCATTTCCCCTGATCGGCTGCGCCTGACCGGAGACAGCGAGCATCACACCGCATTCCTCCGCCCTTCCGGAAAGCTCCCGAACCGCCTGATCGAGCAGCGTCCGCAATTCCACCGTCTCCCCGACCGGAGCTGCTTCCAGATTTGCCAGGGAAAGGAGGCCCTCCACCGTTTGGATGATGCGTTCCAGACTCTCGCCGGTATCCGCCATAAATTCCTGATAATCCTCTTCCTGCGGCTGCGGCGACATCTCCAGCACCTGAAGGGAGGACTTGATGACCGCCAGCGGAGTCTTCAGCTCATGAGCCGCATTGGCCGCAAACCTTTTTTGTATGGAAAAAGAGCTTTCCAGCCTGTCTAACATTCCATTGAAAGATTCCGTAAGAGCCAGCACCTCGCCCTTCGCACCTTCTGTGGCAACCCTATGGTCCAGATGCATGTCATCGACCTCACGGACGGATTCCGTCAGCTTTCTTAAGGGGCGCAGGATCCGGCCGGCGGTCCAATAGGTACAGCCCACACTCAGGACTACGAGCAGAGCCATGACAATCAGGGACTGTATGGAAAATCGATGAGACGCCTCCCGATAAAATTCCCCCGGAGACACCGCTGCCGGGTCGATCCGATCCGCCTCAATCCAAGCAGGGTCCAGCTCCACCTGACCCGACTCGATCAGCGAAGCATAATTTCCGTAATAAGTGTCTGCGGCTAAAAGGGAATTAGCCGTCAGCAGAAGGCATACAGAAAGCAAAATCACTCCCACAACTACAGTGAGCCGAACTTGTAACGTCCATTTTTTCATAATGTCTTCTCCTCCGGGGCCTGAATCCGGTAGCCATGGCTCCTCTGGGTAATGATATAGTCCCTCGCCCCCGCTTCATCCAGCTTTTTACGAAGAGAATGGATATGGAAGCGGAAAGAATTGGAAAAGGGATCGGCCGCGCTGTCCCAAGCGTGCTCGATCAGTTCTTCCGCACTGACTACCCGGCCAGTATTGACGAGGAGATATTCCAAAATGGCATACTCCTTCGGTGTCAGCTCCACCGGCGACGGGCCGCACCAGGCCTGGCGGAGCGCAGTGTCCACCCGCAGCCGGCCGCAGAGCAGCTGGGATGGAGAGGTGGTGAAATTCCTCCTCAGGAGGCCCCGGATGCGGGCTTCTAATTCCCGGAATTCAAAAGGCTTAGTCAGGTAATCGTTGCTCCCCTCGTCCAGTCCATTGATCTTATCCTCCAGCGTATTCCGGGCAGACAGAATCAGTATCCGGAAATCGCCGTTCTGTGCCCTGATTCGCCGCAGGACCTCCATACCGTCCAGTTTAGGCAGGTTAAGATCCAGGATCATCAGGTCGTAGTCATTGAGATCGTATAATTCCAGAGCCTCCTCGCCGTCATAGGCGCAGTCCACCGCATAGCCCAGTAATCTAAGGCCTTTCGATACATTTTTAGCCAATAGGACTTCGTCCTCTACCAAAAGTAATTTCATGTCTTCACTTCCTTTTTCTCAGCATACTGGACTTTTGCTGGCTTGTCAATGACGGAGCCGCTATCCGCGGCTCCGTCATTTCATGTTACCAGATCACGATTCGGTCCTCCGGGGCAACGTACATCCCGTCGCCAGGCTTGATTCCGTAAGTATCGAAGTACTCCTGGAAATTTGAAAGCACCCGGTTGGCCCGCAGGATATTGGGAGCGTGCTGGTCGGACTGGGCCATTTCGGCCAGAGTCTCATAGCTCCCGGTACGCAGCCACTGGCGTGTGTAGCTGCGGAAGAAAGCGTCGTAGTCCGGGTTCTCCATGGAGGACAACACCTCCAGGCCGCAGGCGATGCCTCCAATGTCGGAGATATTTTCACTCAAGGTCTCCTTCCCGTTGGCAGGGATGCCGGGAGCGGCTTCATATCCATTGTAGAATTCTTCTGCCTTTTTACAGAGCTCCTGAAAATGAGTGAAGTCGTTGTCCGCCCACCAATTTCGAACCGTGCCGGTGGCGTCGTACTGGGCTCCTCCGTCGTCGAACATGTGGGTGATCTCGTGGGCAATGGTGCTGCCAATAGCTCCCAGGTTAGCCTCAAAAGAGGCATTTTTGTCATAGAAGGGCGCCTGAAGGATTCCCGCCGGAAATATCAGAGTGTTGGTATTCCGGCTGGCGGCGGCGTTGACCGTAAAAACCGCCATAGGAAAACGTCGTGGATTTACCGGCTCATCCATACCTTCGATCATCTTCTTCCATTTATCCGCCTCAGAGGCAGCCACATTTGCAAAGTAGCTTCCGCCTTCGGAGACACCCTTGATCTCGGCATTGTTAAAATCCCACTGGTCGGGATAGCCGATCAAAACGGTCATATTATCCAGCTTCTTGATGGCCTCCTGCTTGGTGGATTCTTCCATCCAGTCCAGACGGCCGATGCGGGCCTTAAAGGCATCAATCATCTTCTGTACCATTTTCTCTATTTCGGCCTTGGACTCGGCAGGGAAATAACGGTCCACATAGAGCTGGCCCAGTTCCTCGGAAAGCAGGGACTGTACAGCCTCATTGGCCGTTTCCTCAGGAGTGCCGCCCTGAACATCAAAATTCTCAGCCAACTCCTGGCTCAGATACTGGCCGAATCCAGAGATCAGAGCGCTTTTCTGCATGGCCTTGAAAAGCTCCAGATTTTCTTCGGTAAACCATGTGGCATAGGCCGCAAACTGCTTATCGTCAAAGACCTGCATCCTGGTGTCAGATTTAAGGCCGATCGCTGCGAACAGCTCCGAGGGCTTGGCCTGAGGCATCAGCTCATCCAGAGATGAGGGAGTATAGCGCTTGGTCTGGCTTTGAAGGCTGCTCTGCTCCTCCGCGCTGGAAGCATGCTCGGCCAGGGCTCTCTCCATACGGAGGATACCGTCAGTCAGCCTTTCCGCTTCTTCCTTACTCTCACCTGCCGCGATCAGCTGGGAGATCATTCCCTCCCGGTATTCCTGAACCATCTCATTGTCCGGGTCGTCGTAGTCCTCGGCAGAAAACATGATGCTTAGAGTCAGCAGCTGCATGACTTTCCGGCTGCTGTCCTGAGTGTCGGTGACGGACAGCATGGGGAAGAGACCGTTTCCGGGATTGCCCAGCTCGTTGACCGCCATCGCGATGGCGGCGTTGAGTTCAGAGAAATTCTGCGCTGCGTCTACAGCCTCCAGATATTTCCGCAAAGGTTCCACCCCTGCCGCGTTACGGGCCTCCAATGCCAGAACGCTTTGGTAGAGATCACGGATCTTCTGCTCGGGACTGCCCTTAGGATAGTCCTTCCCGCTGTTCACGATTTCAAGGATCAATTCGTGAAGCTGCTTATCTGTGTTTGCGGCTACTGCGCTGGAGCCGCCCACGGCAGAACCGTCGCCGGGAAGCTCCAGGGCATCCAGCTCGCCTTTATTGACAGTCGCATAGAAATTATCTTTCAGATTGGTACCGAAAGCCTGGAAAAATCGCTGAGCAATAATTTCGGCGTCTTTCTGGGTCACACTGGCGTTCATCTTGTCATTGCCTGAGCCTTTTTCAGAGGAAGAATTCTGGCTGTCAGAAAGCTTGGCGGGATCGGCTTCCATACCGTCAGACATTTCGGCATCCGACGAGGACGTCCCGTCCGTATCCGAAACGGAGTCGTCCTGGCCCGCGGTTTCGGGAGCTTCCTCCAGTTCAGGCAGACCTAGGTCGGAGGCGGCCAGCACACCGCCGTTGGAAAGATTACTCAGGACGCTCCAGGCCCACTCAGGCGCATCGGTCAAATCCACGGGCGGCGGGGCTGTGTTTTTACCGTTGCCCTCAGGGGCGGGCAGATCTCCGAAAGCCCGTCCCGCCAACACGAACATTTGAAGCCGCGTTGCCTGTTCTTTCTCGTCAAAGCCCTCCAATACAGCAGCGCGGTCGGCTTTCGGATTGTAATCATCCGCCGCCTTGACAAAATAGTCTGCAAGCTGCCCCAGCGTCATAGATTTCCCCTTAGTATCCGACGGAGCCGATTCCATACCGGAAGAGCTGCTCTCCCTGGGAGCAGTGCTTCCCGATGGAGCAGGGCGGGTACATGCGGTCAATGTCAGGGACAACAAAAGCACGATCGCTGTAATCGTCTTTATCCATTTCTTTTTCATGATAGTTTTTCCTTTCTGTTTTATTTTTATCATTATTCTTTTCTTATAAATCCACAGCTCTCATCGGAGCCGACGTGAACTGTGGTTATACAATAACACAAGCTATGTTAGATTTTCGTTAGGACAAAAAGCAATTTAATTTTCAGCTGGCGCCTAAATGTTACGAAGAAGCAAACCTGCAAATTAAAAATACTCCGATGAATTTATCATTCATCGGAGTATCATCAATTCTTTTATAGAGTACAATTTGTTGAACATTAATAACCATTCCGTTTTTTACGACTCAGCTTCTTGTGGGAAATCAGACCGATGCAGCCCAGCAGTGAGGACAAGGCCAGCAGCAAGAATGGCAGCGTATTTAGATGTGTCGCCGGTCTGCGGGGCCGGATTTTGCGGAGCAGGGCTGGGGACCTCGCCTGCCTTGTTGATGGTAATCGTTACTGTGCAGGACACGCTTTCCACAGTATAGGTCGCTGTGACCTTTCCCACTTTCAGGGCCTTAAAGGTGTAGGTACCGCCGTCCTGGGTCATTTCCAGAAAGTCCTTGTCATAGCTCCATTCACCGCCAGACGGCGCGGGCTTCCAGCTTACGTTCTGGCCCACGATCAGGGTATAGGCTTCCGGCAGGCCGGTTGGAACAATGATTTGGATTTTCATCACATAGTGGCAGACGGTACATTCCTGGTGCCGGCTGCCCGCCTCGGTTTCCGTGGCAGATTTATCAATAATCCAGCTGCCTGCGGTGTGGGAATCTTTCCCTATTTTTTCACCGTCGTGTGCGACGCATTCATGCCAGTGGTTGTCTTTGTCAGAGTTCCACGTGGTTTCAGGGGTATGTGTATGCGTCACCACAGGGATTTCCTCTTTTTCCTCATAATTGCAGACGGAGCAGACACGATGCCGGCTGCCTTTTTCGCTTTCGGAGGGATTCGTGTCGATTACCCACCCGCCGAAAGTATGAGCCGCCTTGTCGATGACGTTGTCACCGGCAATACATTCCTTCCAGTGATGGGCAGCGTCACTGCTCCAGCCATTGTATTGGTGAGAATGCGAAACCGTAAAGCTCACGTCTGCCGAGGCGATTCTTCCATCGTCATAGGTTACGTTTAATGCTGCAATGTAGGTGCCACACTCAAGATTTTCTTTAGGCTGAATGGCCCATAAAGTATGATCAGCCGCGCCTGCAGGGATACTGCCAGTTTGCGGGCCGATAAGCGTAAAGCTGTCCATATTTGCGCCGATAAGTGTAATATCCGAAATAGCAGCATCTGCGGCGCCTTGATTTGCTATCGTCACACTCTGAGCGGCAGGCTGATGATAGCCCTCCTGCTCCTCGGCAAAGACAGGCGTCATAACACTTAAATGGGGAGCGATGACGCCTGAAGCCTTAAGTGTCATGGGCGCTGTAACGCAGGAGCCATTTATTGTGACAGTGCCGGTGTTCATATCATAGGTATAGTCGCTTTGAGAAGACAACTCGGTTTGCCCCTTCATAATAGAAATGGAAGCGGGCGGGTAATAGCCATTCGCAGTATCTGTTAGCAGCTTAAAAGAAAAATCATGATTATAGCGCATGATTGCATAGTCTTTTGGCGTAGATTCGCCATAGATGGTATATTCAGACAAGGGCTGGTCGATGGCAAGGTTTTCGGTATCCATTTTCAAGCCATATCTGCCGTTACCGTCATCTACAATTTGCGAATTGATGAAGTCTCCGCCAAGAATCAGCGCTCCTTCTTTGGAGTACACTGTATTGTCTATAAATTTTCCATAGATGATTTTGCCCGTCTCGCTTCGTATGGTAACATCCATACCATTGTATGTGGGACCGTTTATGGTACCGGTGATGTCAATGGTAATTGCGTGGGCTGTTATAGGTATGAACAGAGTTATCATACACAAGGATAAGAATAAGACCATCCCTTTTCTCAATTTCTTCATGGTGTTAACCTCCTTCATCTTTCCTCAGGGCTGTCGGCCCGTGTGCCAAAAAATAGAGTGACCCCTTGTCACGATTTTTCTACTTTGATTGTTGCAGATTAGAAGGATGAAATCAATAGTAAAAGCGTAAGCCGGCCCTATACGGCCTGAGCCGGAGGTATTGCCATATAAATAGTCGTTTTTTCATGGTATAATGGTCTTGACAAACTGGATTATTTATAATTTACCTCACGGGAAGGGGGAAAAGACATGCTGGCTGTACTCTGTGACGACCGGGCGGCGGACCGGGAACTGCTGGCTGATTTCTGCGCCCGGTACGGGAAGGAAAACCGCCTGCCCATCACCACTTTAGCCTTTGAGAACGCCGGGGCGCTGCTGCAAAGCCGGGAGGCGAGGGGCGCAGACGTGTTGTTTTTAGATATTTACATGGAAGGAGCCTTGGGGGTAGATGCGGCGCGCATTTTACGGAGTAAGGGGTTTCGGGGTGCGATTGTGTTCACCACCACCAGCCGGGAACACTACGCGGATGGCTTTGAGGTGGAGGCCATCCACTATCTCTTAAAGCCAGTGGCGTGGGATACCTTCTGCGAGGCCATGCGCCGGGTGCATGACCGTTCCGCCGCGCAGGCGCGGTCCGTGCGGGTCACGGCCGGACACGCCGAGGTGGATGTGGACGTTTCCGGCCTTTGCTACATCGAGGTCTACGGACACAAGACCATCCTTCATACTGGCAAGGGAGAGGTGACGGTGAATCAGTCTCTCGCCGCATTGGAGGAAGCCCTGGGCGGCGACCCCTTCCTGCGCTGTTACCGCTGCTTCATTGTCAACATGGATTTCGTGGAGCGGGTGACGGATGACGCCTTTCTGATGAAGGACGGGCGGGAAATTCCCTTGTCCCGGGACGGCCGAGCCGCCATTAAAAACCGATACCTGTCGTATGTGTTCAAACGGATGGAGGGATAAGGATGGAAACAATCGCTTCCGAATATATCGTCTGTATCATAGAGGCGGCTATGACCATGTTCTTCTGTATCTATGTGGTGAAAGACCGGCTGACAGTCCGCCGCACGGCGCTGCTTCCTTTGGCCGTGGCAACTCTGGCCCTTATCGGCAGCGCGCTGTCGATGGCCATCTCCGCGGGGCTTGACACCTGGCTTCCCTATGAATTGGATACCAGCACGCCCATGCTGCTGTTGTGGTTCCTGACGGGCTTTTTTTGCCTGCGGGCCGCCACCCATGAACCAAAGAGCGCTCTGGTGTTCCTCCTGATCCTCGCCAGCCAGGTCCTGCAGCTGTGCCGCAGCGTCACTTTCTTTTTTTACGGCCTCGTTTTTCCGGAGCTGGCGGTGGGCGACTTTGCCTGGACCGACATTGTGGGCTTCGGCGTCCCCTCGGTGCTGCTGACGCTCCTGCTTGCGGTATTCTGCCGCAGTCTCTACCAAAAGCTGCAGGGACAGGGCTGGAATGAATATGCCAGGTTATGGATGATTCCCCTGTTTTTCGTGATCCTATACACCTTGCAGATCAACCTGCTTCCCATCGAGGGCAGTCCGGCAGCGGCCTACTCCATCAAAATCCTGCTCCTCTTGTGCGCCTTCCTGACCTATTCGCAGATGGCCTCCGCCATCCGGAGCGCGGCGAAGGCTGCGCGGGAATCCGCCGTCCACGCCCAGCTTGCCCATCAGCTGGATCTGCAGCGGGCGCGCATGGAAGATCTGGAGAGCCACGCCGAGGAGATGAAGCGCATCCGGCACGACCGCAGGCAGCACGTTCAGGTGCTGCGGGGACTGTTGGAGAAGAACGAGATTCAGGAGGCCCTGACCTATTTGGACGACTACGAGGGCAGCATGGCCCAGGCCATCCAGCCGCCCCTGTGCGAGAACTATGTGGCGGACACGCTTTGCCGCCGCTATGAGGCGCTGGCAAAGCAGTCCGGTATCGAGGTGACAACGGAGCTTACGCTGCCAAAAGAGCCGGGGATTGCAGGCAGCGACCTGGCCGTTATCTTAGGAAACTTGTGGGAAAACGCCGTGACCGCTGCGCTGGACGCAGAAGAGGGCAGGCGATTTATCCAGTTAAAGGTACAGACCGAAGCCGGGCGGGTCCTGATCCGCATGGAAAATGGCTTCTCCGGTCCGGTCTATGAGGAGAACGAGCGGTTTTACTCCACCAAACCGGGGAGAAACAGGGCCGAGGGCGTGGGGATTGCCAGCATCAGGGCGGTAGCTGAGCGCTGCGGCGGTATAGCGGGCTTCACCTACACCCCGGACACCTTCACCGCCTCGGTGCTGCTCTACAGAAAACAGGGATAAAAGCCATGATATATAACAATGTGTAAATCCCATCGTCCTCTACACCCTCTCCCTTCCATGGAGTCACGTCTCCAAAGTGCGTAATAACTTTCGTCACAAACGCCGTATTTACTGGGGTTGTGGGGATTTTTGCCCCTAACAGAATAATCAACTTTGCCCCAAAACACTGCCTACTATTCAAACTCTACAAGCACAAAACAATTTTGTATAGGAAAACTGAGCGCCGCCATTTTCCCGCTAGAGGGTATGGCAACGCTCAGTTCTTAAAAATCATTTATTCCTGCCGTTTTTACGACCCAGCTTTTTGCAGGAAATCAGACCGATACAGCCCAGCAGCGAGGCCAGCGCCAGCAGCACAAACGGCAGTGTGTTCGACGTGTCGCCGGTCTGCGGGGTTCGGTTCTCTGACTGAGAGGTTCCCGGCTTCGGGGTTGGGTTCTCCGGAGCAGGGCTGGGGCCGGGAGCCTCTCTGACCTTGTTAATGGTAATCGTTACTGTGTAGGACACGCCGTCCACAGTATAGGTCGCTGTGGCCTTTCCCACTTTCAAGGCCTTAAAGGTGTAGGTACCGCCGCCTTGGGTCATTTCCAGATAGTCCTTATCATAGCTCCAGGCGCCGCCCACCGGCGCAGGCATCCAGCTTATGCTCTGGCCTACATTCAGGGTACAGGCATCCGGCAGGCCGGTGATGACGGTCTTGCTCTCGGTTTTTGCCACCGCGTAGGGAGAAAGACTCGAGAACGTGTCGGTGACAACCCCATTTTCCACCGTGAGGGTGCGACTTTCCAGCACCTTCTCGCTGCAGTGAAGGAAGTAGACGGTTTGGCCGTTCATGGCTTCTCCCACCGGGATGGTGACTTCCAGCTCCCCTTGATAGGAGCCCGTGGATATGCCGATGTCGTAAAGGACGAGAAGTTCTCCCCTCTCCTGCCGGGCACGGATGTCGTCGCAAGCCGGGCAGGCGCCTTTCTCATGAAGCACTTCATTTTTCCTGACGGCCAGGGCCGCATCGCTGCTGAACAATCCGCTCACTTTGATGCCGGTGGCCGGGTCAGTCAAGGTTTCATAGCTATAGGTACTGCAGCCATCTGGGAGAGCCCTGATCTCAATCGTAAATTTTCTCTCATCACTGCCAACGCTGTTTTCCGCTCTGAGCGTAAACTTAAAAATCCCGGGCAAAACCGGTGTTCCCTGAATATGGCCGGTAGACGTAAGCGTCAGGCCATCCGGAAACCTTCCCTTTACCACACTCCAGGTGATGGGCGTGCTGCCGCTGGCCCCAAGAAGTTCTTGATATTCCGCCGTTTCCAATCCACTTTTCAGCGTAGTGGTGGTAATCTTCGGGGGAATCTCTAGAGGAACCTGGGCAGGTTCGATTACTGCCGTTACGGCGGTTGGTCCCATTACAGTATAAACCGAACCAGACTCGAATGTTTTGCCATTTACCGTGAGAGATGATAGCTGATACCCAGGGTCCGGATAACATCGAATGATGATCTTTTCCTGATATGCAGCCAAAAAATCAGCGTCATGGGTTAAGTGCTCAACTGTATCCTCAATCTCAATCCGTCCGTTTTCCAGGATCGCGGATGTAACGATGATTTTTTCTAAAACCTGGATATATAAATCTGTGGTTACATTTTCCACGGTCAGAACGCCCGTTGCCTCATCGTAGTCAAATTCCCGTTTGGTTCGCTTTGGTTCATCTCCGCCGTTTTCCACTGCAAAGACATGGACATTCCCACGAATGATTTGGTAACCCTGCTCCGCCGTCAACATTATGGTTAAATCATCACCTTGCTTAACAGTTCCCTGCGTGGAATCCGCGTGCAGATGGCTCGCCAAACTATAACTCACCGCATAGCCAGGAGGCTGCAATTTCCATTCGCTGGTGCCGCCGTTCAGGGCATATGCAAGATGATAGCCCTCGGGAAGTCCGCTTTCATCGGGGTCCAGCTTAAAGAACCAATCAGACGTATGCACATCCGCCAAAACCAGCGGATGCTCCGTATCCCACGCTTCATTATTGTCCGCCTTGAAGATGACCAGCTTGCGTCTATCCGAAGCACTGAGGAAGCCGTTTGTCAAATCGAGAGTCGCGCCGTTCGCAATTCTAACTGTCCCGCTGCTCAGCAATCCGCCCTTGACAACAAGCGTAGTATTCGCCTGAAATGTGCTGTCTTCATCCACTATAACGTCACCTTCAATTTGCACATTTTCCAAATTTATACAACCCCCGCCATAAACCCGGATGGAAGGGAATGCAGAAGTGTCACTACGTATCGTTCCATTCTGAATCGTAAGCGTAACGCCGTAAACAGAGAGCATACCGCCATACCCTCCCGGATTCAGAGAGTCATCCGCACCCAGAGTATAGCCGTTAAGGTCTAATATCACCGGGGCATTATAAAAAAGCACATAGCCGTTGAGATTGACGTCCTTATTTAATGTGACTGTGTTTCCGTTTACCGTTGCATTGTCGTTCCCCCCAAGCGCACTAGCAAGGGTATCCCCATTGTAGACGTTTCCGCCTGGTACAACAGCAACGGGAGACAAACCATTCATAACAGAATTGCTGCCCAGTGCTACCACCGCAGTGGACTCTGGTGCAGGGGAAGCCTCCGCCTCGAGCGTTGCCTCAGGCACAGGCGTACTCTCCGCCGCGGGGGTGCTATCAGTGCTGCCGTCGCACAGCTCGCAGGTATGGGTGCAGGGCGCGCCCTCTTGGGCTTCCACATACCCGCACTCCTGGGTATGCTCCTGGTGGTTGGGGCAGGACGTTTCCGCCGCGTAGGTCATGCCGGATAGTGGAAATGTGACGGGCAGCATACACAGGCACAACCCCAAAGACAGCAGCCTGCTTTTTCGCTTCATTCTCATACATATACCTCCTTCATCTGGACTGTCGGCCCGTGTGCCAAAAAATTGAGTTGATAGGGTTGTTTGTCTTACCTACGGTAATAGGTAAGACAAGGGGGTACCCCCTTGTCGCGATTTTTGAAAAAACCGCAGAAATCGCCCTTTGAATTTTTCTACTTCGATTGTTGCAGATTTGAAAGGTGAAATCAATAGTAAAAGCCTAAGCCGTTCCCATACGGCCTGAGCCGGAGGTATTTGCCTATAAATTATCGTTTTCTCATAATATAATGGTCTTGACAAACTGGATTTTTTGTGATTTACCTTACAGGAAGGGGATGGAATGATGCTGGCTGTACTCTGCGACGATCAGGCGGCGGACCGGGAGCTGCTGCTGGAATTCTGCACCCGGTACGGGAAAGAAAAAGGCCTGCCTGTCTCCACGCTGGCCTTTGAGAAGCCGGGGCGCGAATGTGTTTACCACCACCGGGAGCATTACGCGGACGGTTTTGAGGTAGAGGCCATCCACTATTTATTGAAGCCGGTGGCGTGGGATTCCTTCCGCGAGGCCATGACCATGTCTTTCTGTATCTATGTGGTGTAGGATTGGCTGACGGTCCGCCGAACAGCGCTCTGGTGTTCATTTTGATCTTCGCCAGTCAGGTCCTGCAGCTGTGCCGCAGCGCCACCTTCTTTTTCTACGGCCTCTTTTCCCCGGAACTGGCGGTCTGGACCGACATTGTGGGCTTCGGCGTCCTCTCGGCGCTGCTGACCTGCCTGCTGGCGGTGTTCTGCTGCAGGCTTTACCAAAAGCTGGATCTGCACCGGGTGCGCATGGCGGGTCTGGAAATCCACGCCAAGGAGATATAGCGTATCCGGCACGACCGCAGGCGGCACATTCAGGGGCTGCTGGGGCTGCTGGAAAAGAACGAGGTGGAAGAAGCCCTCTCGCATCTGGACGACTACGAGGGCAGCATAGAGCAGGCCGTCCAGCCGCCCCTGTGCGAGAACTATGTGGCGGACACCCTCTGCCGACGCTATGAGGCGCTGGCGAAACAGTCCGGCATCGAGGTGACGACGGAGCTTGTGCTGCCAAAGGAGCGGGGGATTGCGGGCAACAACCTAGCCCTCATCTTAGAAAATCTCTGGGAAAACGTTGTATTTACTGGGGTTGCGGAGCTTTTACCGTAACAAAAAAAGCCCCGAACTTTAGATTTCTCTAAAGATTCGAGACTTTTTTCTCATTTTATGACAGGCTGACGTTTTTTGCCCAAAACAATGTCTACTATTCAAACTCGACAATTACTAATCAATTTTATTTAGAAATTATTCGCTGTCGTGTTTATAGTTCTTTTGATTATTTGATATATCCATGTTATCCTGCCTATATGAGCTATTGCTATCGGCATTGATAACACCTGCTCTGTAACTGTGGATAATAACAATATGTTCCGCCTCAAATCATAAGCTGTTTTGCTTAGAAAATCAACTGTTTGTTTCTGTATCTTCAATAAGATTTTTCTTTAGTGCCTCAATCGTATCTTGGTTCTTTTTCAAAAGTTCCAATTGCCTGTACGCTTTTTCTCTTAATATTTTTAACCTTTCGATTTTAGGCACTTCCTGCCTTATCAAATCAGCGTTTGTATCTTCCAGATTGATAAGTACCACCAATTCCTCTGCCGAAGCAAAATCTCTGATATTAGGTGTTTTCCCGCTTATTCCTTTTTCATTTCTCTATTGTGCCGCCGTTTTTCCAAATAAGGCCATATTCAAAATATCCGCTTCTATAGCATATGTATATGCCATCTCCTGAGAAGATAATATCGGTGTTATCAGAAATTCCTTTACAGCATCTGTATGAATACGGTAATTTATTTTTGATAATTCTCTCTTTGCATCCCATCCAATCGCTAATCGGTTTGCTTCATCTTTCTTTAATTGCTGATAGTCTTTGATAATGTAGAGTTTAAATTCTGGGGAAATCCACGAAGCAAACTCAAAGGCAATGTCTGTATGAGCATAAGTTCCACCATATCGTCCCGATTTTGATACGATACCGATTGCATCTGTTGCTTTTATCCATTGCTGCGGTGTCAGCGTAAACGCATTATCTCCCGATTCCGCTTTAAACCTATCGAATTCGATAGGTTTAAAATTGGGATTGTGGATCTGCTCCCACAAACCCAAAAACGAAATCGTGGAATGATTACGCATCCAGTTTGCCACCACAATAAAAGCATTGTCAGGGTTTTTATATTTTGCGATATCCGTCAATGAAATTTAGGCATCCTCATTAACAACATCGCCCATCACTCTGATTTCTGTACCATTAGCATCTATTTTCATATTCTTCATTATTTCTCTTCACCCCCTCTCATGCTATTTCCCGAATGCGTTTTTCATATGAGTAACATTCCCTATATAGCATCATTTACTCTGTCTTGCTGATTTTCTGTTATCAAACTGTTACTATTATTTATAAATACTTTAGTATATATATTAGTAAAATGCAATGTCCTTTCCATCTTCTAAATAATCTGGAATCTTCACATCTTTTGTAAGCGGATGTCCCTTAAATTATATTCTTATTGCCCTAACAGAACCATATATGTCTATCATCAATTCCTTTTGCTTTTCATATATATCTACATTGTAACTATTTATTAGTTAATTCATGTGCAGGAACCTGCCTAATCTTTCTTACCTGCTTGATAGGTCCAATTATAACTTCATCTACATCAAAATTAGCTTTAACATTTTTAAGAAGCCACTCTTTGAACATTACTATACCGCCCTTATCCTTACCTTCCTTATCTTTTCGTTCTATTCCTTTTATAAGTACAGAATCTTTTTGAAATGCTTTTATCAAAATATTATGCACTACCAATTTTTCTAACACTAACACAAAATCATAATAATTCTTCATTGTTGGTAATAGTATATTCCTATATCCCTCCGGCATATCTGTATATTGTGTTCCATATGTATGTGAAAATAATTTAGGAATACTCATTGCTTCACAAAGATTATTAATCACTCTCATTTCCTCTAAAAGAGCATGAAATATCCAGTATTGGATGACCCATTCTCCCATAAGCAAATTTTTAATAAACCCCTCACTAACTTTGCAATTATTTTGGTTTTCTAACTCAAATCCTTTCCAAAGCATTTGAATTTTGGGGGATAATTTTGCTAAATCTATTACAAAAACTCCTATTGCTCTATTTAGTATTTCGCCTTCTATATATGCCATACCATAATCCTTAATATAATCATTCGGAGAACCTTCTTCATAAAATTCATCTTTAATGCATATGGTACCTCTATACCCATTATCCATGACTAAGAACTTTGGATTATTAATATATCTTTCTAATATTTCTATATCAAAAAAATGACTTTAAACTGTTCCTTGCCTCTTTGCAAAAGGGCTGTATATGGTTTCTGATAATCAATTTGGACTTCCTCTAACGCCCGATCTGTTGAATAAAAACATGTATGCCTATCGGTATTTCTTGCATTTACTATTTGATGTTCCTTTGATAACCCTAAATCAAATCCTTTGATATGAGGATTCAACACATCAACTTCGGAAATTGCTTCCACAAACCCGTCATTAATTAATTCTATCATTTCATTTACATCATAATTTTCTATCTCATAAATAGGCAAACCATTAAAACTACTCGAATCCAAATAGTATCTAATAACTTCATCCAATAATTTGCTATCCTTCATGGCACATCCTCACATTTATTTCTACTAAGATGTTTTATTGTACCATGCCTCTAACTAAAGATACAGGCAAATTGTGTCTAACAGTTTTAAACCATTATACAGATAACGGAAATTGATATAAACCTAAAAATGTAGACAATATAAGTATAGCAGGCAATCTCATGGACTACCTGCCATATAATATATCCTATATAGAAATTTAATTATTCAAACTCGGCGTGTTCTTTATTGTTATTAACTATATTTGTTTAAGTTTTATACGGATACGCACCGTTTTTACTTCAATTACATAATTTATTCTGGCTTACTGATTTTTTGTTGCCAAAATGTTGCCACTAATACCAAAGATTTTATTCTAAATTAAAATCCTCATAACCACATAGCATAACATATCCCACATAATCACAATACGAAGATCCGCATTTTCCACAAGGCTTACACCTTCCTAATTTTCGCTTGTTTTTATGGCTTTTATTTACAATAATTCTATTTTCATTTCTGATTTCTCCAATATATTTTCCAGAAAAATCATATAACTCATCATCATAGAATACTCCTAAAGGATTACCAGTCTTTGAATAAAGATAATCGCCGGAACGTCTGCCTATATATTTTCCGCCCCATGCCCAATAATTCATAATCCATTCGCTCCTATCTCAATTATATTCCAGAAACAATTTCATCCACATTATCAATTATATAACTCGGTACAATATTAAATTTAATAATATCCAAAAAATGTAGATAATCATTTTCAATATGATATGTTTCGTCTATAAATTTATACCAAGCGCCATCCATTTGTGTGATTTTAACTTCATTGTGAGTCAATATTTCATTCATTTCTCTAAATAACTGTACTTTTAAGTACGCATTAGTTTCAGTATCGTATAAATTTTTAATTCCTTCTTTGGTATATATGCTATTTTTAAGTTCATCATAATCAAAATCTGGAATATATTCCTTAATTTTAGATATTCCAATAGCAATATCTTCCGGGGCAATGTCAATATATCTATTATTTCCCAACTTTCTCTTTATTTCATTTGCATGAATGAGGCAAGATAAAATTTCATACACCAAATCCCAATCTCCATTCCGCCCACTTAGTTCACTTAACTTTCTTAAAAAAGCCACACGGCTAACTATATTTATATCTGTATTTTTTGCAATTTCACTACACTCTATCGTAATAAGTTTCACATCCAAATTTGGATCTATCTTGTGTTCTTTAACACTTCCATGTTCATTACAAATAAAAGAAGCCTGCGCCTTTTCTTCCCCTAATTTTCCAACTACGATAAAATCCGTAATAGGCTCAAAGTCATGTGTTAAAAACAAAACTGTTTTTCCCTCTAAAGAAACATCCCGTTTCCCAATATTCTTAAACATCCTATGAAGAATGGCATACTTTTTATTAGTATCGAATGATGAGATCGGATCATCCAGTATGATTAAATCCGGGTCTTGCATAACAGCATAATACATAAACAGAATTAGTGCAAAAGCGTTTTTCTCTCCCCAGCTTAAATGATCTCATATCTTTGTCACATCTGTTCTTTCTCCACTAAAACATTGTTTTAATATTGTACGACTATTAGTTTCATCTTCCGCAAGTATCACTAATTCATAGTTTATGCCTGCCGTTTTCAAGAATTCATTAATATCCGTTTGTGATGCTTGTATCGTTGCTTGCATTACACCTTTCAATGCACCCATTTCTCTTTTTAATACTGCTGCTTCTGAACGTAATTCAAGCACCTGATCATTTATTCGATTAATAACATTTTCAATTTTTTCTCCACCAAAAATCTCAAAAAAACTTTTCGGAATCTCCATTTCATTAATTTGTTGCTCAAGTTTAGATATATCTGCGAGGACAATCCTCCTGTTACCAAACTCAACAATAGCAGCAAACCGTTTCAACATTACATCCAATTCTAATAATAATTTTTCAAGAATAGCCGATATAATATCTTCTGGAACATCCGTTTTCACATAAGATACCAATTCATCATACTTCTCCGGTTTAACATATATCCTTAAACTTTCAAGCAAATCTAACAAATCTTTGAGATTTTGCGAATCAGATTTTTTATAAGTCTTTTTGAATACCTCTTTTCTCTGATTGTGTACAGACCTGTTTAATGTTTCTGAACAATATGGGCATCCATCTCCAACATCAAAAGCATCTCCTTTAGACTTCCAGTCTATCCAAGGAATATTGATTTCTGTATTTGTAATAAAGGGTCTGTAGCTATCCAGTTCTTCTGGTATATTATACAAATTACTTTTAGACAATACACTTTTATATACACCTGTTTTATTAAGTTTTCCATTAGCATTACGTTTAAATTTACCCGCAATCTGATCTAATAATTTCTGCAACTCTTGTATTTCTTCATCCTGCTTCATAATATTATGCAAAGCTTGAAGATGTTGATCGAGCTGTGCCTTTTTTTGAGAATAATTAGGTGTTTTCAAAAACACTTCAAATGAATTCTGTATTACTTCATCTTCTTTAAAAACAATATCTCTGACAAATTCTTCATTAAACACCAATATCTTTCCAACCTCCGGACTGATTGAGACAGATGCTGGAGTCTCTGTATAAAAAGACTGTAATTCTTCTATTTTTTGTGATTCCTTTGAAAACTCTATTGCTTTTGCAATCGTTGTTTTTCCAGTACCATTTATTCCATAAAAGATATTAAGTTTTCCATCCTCAATAGTTAATTCTCCCTCTACAATATTATTGCAATTTTCTATTTTAATCCGGTACATTAAATTCCCTCCTCACTTGTTATTTTCAAAAACCCTAAAACAACCTTTCACTCAACACAGTATATTAAATTTCCAGAAACATTTGGTTACCCTTCAAAAATTTTTCTATCTCTTTTAAATATTTTTGACAATCGGCTAAATTTCTTTTCATTCTCTTAACTGTACACTCCCACACAATCAGGCACTTAATTTCCTTATCCTGCAATTCCATTCTGACAATATAATCTCTTTTTACATTCGCTTCAAATTTTTTCTGCCAGAATTCCACTCTTGATTTCGGTATATACGCATATTGACAGCCAGAATGTCTGTGCCAGAAACATCCGTGAATAAAAATCGCAGTATTGTACTTACGAAGATAAATATCAGGGTGTCCGGGGATTTTCTTTGAATTAAGACTATATCTATATCCCTGTGCAAAAAGTAATTTTCTGAAATACATCTCTGGTTTGGTATCCTTTGAACGGATAGCCGCCATATTCCTGCTTCGTTCTTCCGGGCTTTTTATATCCATCTTATTTGCCCTCAATCATTTTTACATATTGCACAAACCGAGCTAATGTCCATATTCTGTCTCTGCGGTCTTTAGGATATGTCACTATGTAGGGCTTCGGTACAACCAATATAACATTTTCTGCCTGCATTTCATCCATCTGAGCTCCGGATATTCCCTGCTGAAGCGTACAGAGATACTTTGGTTTATCCCTCAATCTATCCGCTTCATTTAATACCTGTCTCCACCTGTCCTTACAGGTTGTTTTTGCTGCCAGAGAAATAATATTATCCGTTGAAAAATCATAATCATGATATGCTTCCTGAGAGGGAAACAGAAAATCCGGCTTTTTATTCCCCTCTGTAACAGCTTGGGATGAATACTCTATACCATTTCCATCAAATATCGCTGACAAATGATGTTCAAGACTTTTACCAGCCCGACTTTTTCTGCGATTCAGCACTACATTAGCAACTCTTACAAACTCATCGACAGTATGAAATCCTTTTGTAATAATTTCGCCATATCTTGCATATTCCAATGCTCTGAAAAGAGTATATTCCATATTCGTCCAACTGATAATTTTCTCATCAGGATTTGTAAGGATATATTCCACATGATTATATGCTTTTTCTTCAATTGTTCTAGCCGCCACTGACATTACATCTGATGCAGGGAAATCTACATCCAAGCCGCTGATAAACTCCTGTATTGCCATCCTTTCCTGCGTTTCTGACGAAACTTTTTCTATATCAATAAGACCGTTCGTCTCAGTAGGGCTTATGCCGAATGTATCAAGAAACTCTTCTATTTCCTCATCTGTTTCCAGAAAATATACACTGTAATCAACATCCGTTTGCTGTGTAAATACAAATAATGCTCCCGTCTGCTCTGGTTTTAAGAATGGAAAGCCTCTTCCAAAACGTGTAATCCTTAATTCATTTTTACTCTCATAGTATGTAAAACAACTTTCTGTCTCAAAATCATCCTGCCATCTGATTTTTACCATTCTTTTTGGAATTGTATCCTGTTCGAGTTCCTGTCTGCTGAACATCATATCTACAGCCGATTTTGAAATCAGAATACCGGACTGATGACCACCCGTTGCTCCTGTGTCATTTGCAGAAAGAAATTTACAAAATCCCTTTTCACTGTTGAGAACAGATTTTATTGCCTGTCCTGCATATCCTGTAGTCATCTAAATCACCATCCTCTGTAATTCTTTTTCTTCTGTCTGATCTATTTCTTCCAGTTTCTTTACTATCAGTTTTGCTACATTTTCCATCAACGGCACAACAACAGAATTTCCAAACTGTTTATACGCCTGAGTATCAGATACCGGAATTTTGAAGTCATCCGGGAACCCCTGCAACCTCGCACATTCACGGGGCGTCAGCCGCCTGGGATTCTTGCCTTCCTGCTCAATCAGTATTTCTGAACCATCTTTGTAATATCTGGCACTGATTGTTCTTGACACACCATCTAATGGTGCAATCCCATAACCAAATCCATTTCCTGCGGCTTTATGCTTTGCCGCATAATTCTGTAGATATGTCCAAAGTTTATCTGATAACGTATATTTTTCATCAACACTTTCATCCAGAATATCACGCATAACAGGTTTGGGATATTTAGGTGTCAAATCAAAATCAAACTGCATATTCTTTCCATATTTTTTGCGGTCAAACCCCACAATCAGAATCCGTTCTCTGTGTTGAGGCACATAATTCTGTCCATCCAGAACAGCATAAAATACACTGTAATCCAATTCCTCTAATGATTCCAGTATTACCTTAAAAGTTCTGCCTTTATCATGACTGCACAGATTTTTTACATTCTCCAGCATAAAGGCTTTTGGTCTTTTTTCTTTTAATATCCTGCAAACATCAAAAAAGAGTGTTCCCTGTGTCTTATCCTCAAATCCCGTTGCACGTCCGAGGCTGTTCTTTTTTGAAACACCTGCGATAGAAAAAGGCTGACATGGAAATCCGGCTACCAGAATATCATGATTCGGTATAGATGATGCTGGCACCTGTGTAATGTCTCCCTCTGGCTGCTCTCCAAAATTAGCAAAATATGTCTGCTGACTGTATTTATTCCACTCATTAGAATAGACACAGTATCCGCCAGCCCTTTCAAAAGCAATTCTCATTCCACCTATTCCGGCAAATAAATCAATAAATGTAAACTGGCGGTCTTTCACTTCCCGTTGCTTTCTTCTCATATCAGTAACATAATACGCAACCGCTTCTCTCACACAATCCTGCATTGTCTGCTCCATCATCACAGAATATGCGTTTAATTCATTATATAATTCATCATCGACTCTTAAATGTACCTGTTTCATCCACATCACTCCTGGGAAATAATTTATACCTGATTTTTCCCTCATTATACTATCAAACCTTTTCAAAAGCAAGCACTTTTTATCGAACATACTTTCTTTTTCTTTTTGCCAGCCAGTTAAAATAAAACTGGATGTCTGCGCTGTTCCCCTTTTGATCAACTGATGGGAATTCACTTTATGACATCCGGGAGGGCTGTTAAAAGTCCTCCCGGATGTCAACGGGCTTCCTGATTATGTTTTCTCCTTACAGCCCGTTTCTGTTCGGCTTCTATCTGCTCCTGCTGTTTCGCCCGGTTAATCACGGCGTTTACCTGTTCAGAGCCAACCACCGCCTTTACACGATCAAAATCTGCCGCCACCATCCTTAGTTCTCGATTTTCCTCCAAGACTACTTCCAGCCTGTTTGACAGACGCTCGTTTCCACTCCGTTCCCTGCTATACGCCGCTTGCAACTTCGTAAACTTATTTGAAATATCCAGATACGCCGAATAAACAGAGCGCATGACTTGTACGATTTTCTTTATTAGCGGCTTTGCCTTCTTCTCCCGATACGACTTTGCAGATTCCGTAACCGCTGCTTCTGGAAGCGTTTGCTCCGGGTCTGCAGAAAAGTCTGCCGCCAGCTTCTCCATATTCTTTACCATAGGAGCAAGTTCATCCATGCGCTTCTGATATTTATCCACCTGTTTCTGCGCTTTCTCTGCTTCTTGCCGGGACTCCTGTAAATCTTCCCGCAAGAAATGAATCTCATCATCAACCTGCAACAACTGTTCATGCAAATCTTCGTTGATTTCTTGAAAAGTGGCATTTTCTTCTTGTAATTCTGCTTTCTTCGCTTCCAATGCCGCAACTTCCTTTGCCCGCTCCTTTTTCTCAAAATCCAGAACAGATAAATGCTTTTCATGTATGCCTTTTTTCTCCCATTCAATCCCCTGTTCCAGCATGATAGCGGCAAGCTGTTCTTTCTCATAAGACACCCACTGATTTAATTCCGTTTCCCGTCTTGTTCCACCTTTAAATCCGAGAGCAGATAACGCCTGTTTCAAAGAAACTCTTGTATCAAGCCCCCGCTTACTTCCTGTCGTGTAAGGGATAAAATCAATATGGAGATGTGGAGTAGCTTCGTCCATGTGGAGATAAGCACTGAATACTCTCAATGTAGGATTTCTACGTTGGAAGTCCCGCATATATTTATCCAGCACCTTTGCCGCAAGCTGTCCGTTCTCCGTTTTCGCTCCCATATTGTCCTTATCCCCAATTTGCAGGATAATCTCATGGAATGGTTTCTCCTGCTTGCCGGAACAGATTTTATCATAATAATCATCAATGCGGCGGTCACTTCTGGTCTGCTTCGCATTGTACCGGGCGAGTGCTTCATCAAATAATTCGTGATATACGTCTTTAACATTTTCGTTGCAGTATTCTACGTTCAAACAGCTTCGCTCCGGGTCAGTATTCTTAGCATGGAATTTTCTGCTGTTATGGTTGACAGAGCCTTTTCCTGTCATAAAGCTAATCGTTCGCTTCAAGCAATATCCTTTCTCCCTGTTCGGGTAATCAGCGCCGGATACGGCGCATAGGCTTTGTTACTTTCGCCGAAAGTAATGCAAAAGCACTTTTGACAGCCGTTCCGTCCATCAAAAGCTGCCTTTGCGCCCTGCCGGGGGCTTCCGTCCTACGGACGGGGCGGCTGTTCCAGCCGCTTTACTTCCGCTGCCATCGCTTTTCGGATAACCGACAGCATATTCTCCATCGTGTATTCGTCCCACCCCGCAAGCCATATCAATATGCGCTGTTCATCTTCTGTCAGTTCTATCTCTCCAAAAATTTCATTGAGGACTGCTATTCTCCGTGTTTCGCTTTCGTAAAAATATTTGTTCTTATTCCGTGTTCCCCATTCCGGCTGAATAATCATCGAATCACACCTTTCTCTTTATCTGCTATCCACAGGAGCGTGACACGCTCCTGTTAATTATCATCAAAGGAATAACTACCATCGAAAGCTATCCAACACTCCACGCCTGTTCAGATATTCCTGTCTGGCTTTTTCCCGTTCCTCCTGTGTGGGCGCAGTCTTATATTTGGCATATAATTCATGACGCACCAGTGAATCTAATTTCTGCTCTAACCCCTGCCGGATTTGATTCAGACAATCGTCATCTTCCACCAGATGATAGCGTAGCAGAGATACAAACAGTTCATAAGAAATTTGCACGTTCTTCATAAAAATCCTTTCTGCGTCGGTTTGCGTCGATAGCGTCGATATTTTCTATACCAGTCTATTGTAAAAAATACCGTCGCAACCGACGCATATCGTCGCTTTTATACTCTCGGCTCAAGCCGTTTCAGAATAATCTTCCTTTCATGCCCCCGCTTATTGTCATAGAAAATCCCATAATCATTAATCAACTGGCTGTTGACTACATTCAGCTTTCTGGAAAGCACATTCGCCTGTAACTGTATATCCGGCAACTGGCTTGCAAGTTCCGTTGCTGTTCCCGTCCATTCCGGTCTATTCTCGGTCAGAAAGTTGTTAATCGCTTCCAGCAGAGGATTCGACGGCTGTTTCCACAGTTCCGTTTCCGCCTTTTTGAATTTCCAGACACAGCGCTCCCGGTCAAACTCTATAGTCAATTCCTGATCCGGCTGGTCTCGCCCCACTATATCCATAACCGCTTCATTGTCAGTGTGCTTCTTCTTGTGCATAATGAACGCACCGTCTGCCGCACCCAACAGTCCGTTTGTACCGGAAATCATATCGAAACTGTCCTCGGATTCCAGCTTGCGTGTGTGATGAACCACCAGCAGGCAGATACCGTATTTATCGCTGAACGACTTTAACTTTGTCACATTCTCGTAGTCGCTGGAATAGCTGTACCTGTCCCCGCCGACCTCACGCACTTTCTGGAGCGTGTCAATGATAATCAGCCTTGCGTCCGTATGCTCTTTCAGAAATTCCTCTAATTGCCTGTCCAAGCCCCCATTCAGTGTCTTTGCCTGTGTTGCAAAGTACAGATTATCCACACATTCCACGCCGAACATACCAGAGAGCCGCCGCTGAAGCCTTGCGTAATCATCTTCCAGTGCCAGATACAGCACCGTCCCCTTTCGGACGGGATAATTCCAAAGAGGAAGTCCCATTGCCACATGGTAGGCAAGCTGTCCCATAAAGAATGATTTTCCCACTTTCGGCGCACCCACAAAGAGATAAGTGCCGCCATAGAGGAATCCGTCTACAATCGGCGTTCTGGGCGGATAGACTGTATCATACAGTTCTGTCATGGAAACCGTTTGAAACCCGCCGCTCCCGGATTTCTCCAGGAGATTTTTGGCTTGCAGATTGATTTGTGCTGTTTCATTTGCTATAATTTCATTGTGATTTTTTAATTGCGGCTGCGCCCCATCTGCGCCAACAGATGATACGGGAGCAGTCGTTTGCATTTTTTCTGTCATTCATCTTCTCCTTTCAGACCATCTAACGTAATTGCAATTACCTGCAACGTGTAAAGCAGTTCGTCATTGTCCGGGCTTAATGTTTCCAGCCGCTTCAATTCCTCATAGATAGCCGCCATTTGATTTTTCAGAGCCTTATAAACCCTCGGATTGCCCTGTACCACCACATCCCGGCACAGCAGCCGCCTTGTGATATAGTCCTGCTTTGTCAAGCCTGACAACGCCACCAAATCATTAAGCAGCTTTGCTTCCTCGTCCGATACCCGGAACGCCACCGTATGATTGCGCCACCGCCCTTTGTAATCAAGTGTTCTTTCCATTTGTGTCCTCCTTATGTCTACGCTCCATTTCCAATTTCTCCGCCATTTCCGTCTGCACCGTAGGGAACAAGTGAGCATAACGATAAGTGATTTTCTCCGCTTCATGCCCCATGCGCTCCCCAATCGCAAGCACTGAAAATCCCATGTCGATTAACAGGGAAACTGCGCTATGACGAATATCATGCACACGAATCTTTTTCACTCCTGCCTGCTTTGCCCCTCGCTCCATCTCGTGATTAAGATAGGATTTTGTGACCGTAAACAGTCGCTCCTCTGGCTTAATGTCATAAAGCATTTTGATATACTCCTGCATTTCCTCACAGAGAAAAGTTGGCATTTTGATTACACGGTTGCTCTTTTTTGTTTTCGGGTTTGTGATAATATCCCGCCCTTTAGAACGATGAAAGGTTTTGCTGATCGTGACCGTCTGATTTTCAAAGTTGAAATCAGCCGGAGTGAGTGCCAGCAGTTCGCCGGAACGGATTCCACACCAGTAAAGCATTTCAAAAGCATAATAGGAACGGGGCTTATCCATCATGGCTTCGGAGAATTTCAAATATTCCTCTTTCGTCCAGAAATTCACTTCTTTTGGAATCTCATTTCCCATTGTTCCTGCCCGCCTTGCCGGATTGTAGGGCAGGCTATAGAAGTTCACAGCATGATTGAAAATCGCCGTAAGCTGGGCGTGAATAGTTTTCAGATAATCTGCCGAATAAGGCTTTCCCTTCTCGTCCCGGTACGCCATGAGTTCATTCTGCCATGCGATAATATCCTTTGCTTCAATCTCCGCTATTTTTCGATTCCCGAAATACGGTAAAATCTTTGTGCGGATTACATGGCTTTTGGATTCCCATGTGCTTTCCTTAACACGCTGTTTCTTGTCGGCTTCGTAAACTTCAAAGAAGCTGGCAAACGTCATATCCAGCTTTGCGCCCTGTTTCAGCATGATTTCATGCTCCCAGGCTTGCGCTTCTCTTTTGGTAGCAAAACCTCTTTTTTGTGTCTGTTTCCTCTCGCCTTTCCAGTTGGTAAAGCGGTAGATTACCCGCCACGTTCCCGTAGCATTGTCCTTGTATACAGCCATTCAAATCAACTCCTTTCCGTTTAATCGCTGTAACAGACCTTTTTATGAAAAAAAGTAGTGTTCACACGTCCAGCCACCGTCAGATACCCCTGCTTCTGCAATTCCGCGTTCAGTTCCCGCACAATCTGATAGGCTTTCGACTTTGACACCCGCAATTCCGCAGCCACTTCCTCCACAGTCATAAATGATTTTTCTGCCATTCAGTTATCCTCCCCTTTCTGCTTTAACTCTTTTTGTTTAAGTTCTGTATGTATAATACTAAATAAATTCCGTTAAGTCAAGTGGTTTGTAGCAAAATCTTAACTTTTTTTATTTAAGTTTCTCTTGCTATTCCTATTGCACCATGCTATACTAACTTCAACGAAAATGTTTAAGTCAAGAATGGTTGTATCACTATAACTACAACGGAGGTTTTATTATGGCAATCGGCAAAAGAATCCGCTTTTTCCGCAATCGGAAAGGCATGACGCAAAAGCAACTGGGCGAACTCCTCGGTTTTCTCGGAAAAACCTCTGATGTCCGTATGGCGCAGTACGAATCAGAAGCCAGAACGCCGAAACAAGACCTTGTAAAAGAAATGGCACATATCCTTGATGTCAGCCCACGAGCAATCACAGTTCCGGAGATTGACAGCTATATCGGGCTTATGCACACGCTCTTTGCGCTGGAAGATATGTATGGGATGAAAATCGGAGAGATTGACGGAGAAGTGTGTCTGCGATTAGATAAATCCGCCGGAACAACCTACACCACTATGTTTGATATGTTCCATGCATGGCAGGAACAGGCTGTCCGTCTGGAACAGGGAGAGATAACCAAAGAGGAATACGACCAGTGGCGGTACAAATATCCCGAATTAGATACCTCAAATCACTGGAGAAAGGTCGTTCCCTCACAAGAACTCAGCGACCTTATCTTACAGGACTTGAAACCCGAATCCGACTAATTTTCAACCTCGAAACGCACAAAAAACCTTACCGACTTTCAGCTTCATTTCTGAAAATCAGTAAGGTTTTTCTGTTATTGAAGTATTCTATTATTCAGTGAGTGATAGCCGAAATGTTGCCAAATCGTTGCCAGAGCTTAAACAATTTTGCTTGCAGTCCGCATAAACACAGGCTTTTCCAATCTCATTTCATCACTCAAACTCTATCGTTCCCGGCGGTTTGCTGGTCAGATCGTACATGACCCGGTTCACGCCTTTTACTTCATTCACTATCCGGCTGGCTGTGGTCCTCAGAACATCCCAGGGAAATTCCGCCACGTCGGCCGTCATAAAATCACTGGTGTTGACGGCGCGCAGCGCCACCGCGTAATCATAAGTACGTTCGTCTCCCATGACTCCCACTGAACGCATATTGGTTAAAGCGGCAAAATACTGGCCGAGGCCTTTGTCCAGTCCGGCATTGGCGATTTCCTCCCGGTAAATGGCATCGGCATCCTGTACGATACGTACCTTTTCCTCCGTCACCTCTCCGATGATACGGATACCCAGACCGGGCCCCGGAAAAGGCTGGCGATAAACCAGATATTCGGGAATACCGAGCTCCAGTCCGGCTTTCCTCACTTCATCCTTAAAAAGCAGGCGGAGAGGTTCGATGATCTCCTTAAAATCCACCACACTGGGAAGCCCGCCCACGTTGTGATGGGATTTGATGACCGCGGATTCTCCAAGACCGCTCTCGATCACATCGGGATAGATGGTGCCCTGCACCAGATAATCCACGGCGCCAATCTTTCTGGCCTCTTCTTCAAACACGCGGATAAATTCCTCACCGATGATCTTTCTCTTTCTTTCAGGTTCCGTGACACCCTTCAGTTTCTTATAATAGCGCTCCTGAGCATTCACACGGACAAAATTCAGCTCATAAGGGCCATTGGGTCCGAATACAGCCTCTACCTCATCACCCTCATTTTTTCTGAGCAGGCCGTGGTCCACAAAGACACAAGTCAGCTGTCTGCCGATGGCCTTTGATAAAAGGACTGCCGCCACAGAGGAATCCACACCGCCTGACAGAGCGCAGAGTACCTTCCCACCGCCGATCTTCTCTCTCAGAGACTTGATAGTATCCTCCACAAAGGAGCCCATCCTCCAGTCCCCGCTGCATCCACAGACCTTATATACAAAATTGGACAGCATCTTCATGCCTTCCTGAGTATGCATCACCTCCGGGTGGAACTGGACCGCATAGAGCTTCTGTTCCCGGCATTCCATGCCTGCGACAGGACATGCGGCCGTATGCGCCGTCACGCGAAACTTATCAGGCGCCGATGCAATATAATCCGTATGGCTCATCCAGCACACCGTCTGAGCCGAAACATCGCCAAAAAGGACAGAATCCCTGTCCACTTCCACTTCTGTCTTGCCATATTCGCTGACGGGAGCCGTTTCCACTTTTCCTCCCAGCATATATGCCATCAACTGAGAACCGTAGCAGATTCCCAGGATAGGAATCCCCAGCTCGAACAGCTCCTTTTCACAGCGGGGCGAATCATCACCGTACACGCTGTTGGGGCCGCCGGTAAAAATAATTCCTTTCGGGTTCATGGACCTTATTTTATCCAGCCCTATGCTGTAAGGGTGGACCTCACAATAGACATTGCATTCCCGGACCCTCCTGGCGATCAGCTGGTTATACTGGCCGCCGAAATCCAGAACGATAATCATCTCTTTCTCCACAAAAATTTCCTCCTGCCTGTACTTTCTCAGTCCTTCTCTTCCAGCGCCCTTCAGCAGACAGGACTGCCGGAAACCGGCAATTTATGGCTGAAGCTTCTCGCCGCACTCCGGGCAGTAGATAAGCTCTGCGCTGACCTTCGCCTGGCAGGACGGGCAGACCCTGGTCTCGCCTTCCTCTTCAGCCGTCTCTTCTTCCTTCTCTTCCGGTTCCTCGTCCTTCACCAGGATCTCATTTTCCGCTCCGCATTTTCCGCAGAACTTATCCTCATTTGGCATCAGCGCGCCGCATTTCACACAGCGCTTCTGATTCTTCAGAATCTGCTTATCCTTCTTCAGGGCGTTCAGCCGGTCCAGACATTCCTTCACATCAACCGCATATATGGCGTACTGCTCCGGCATATCCTCCGCATGATCCCCATAAAAAGCCTCGCCCAAAGCGGCATAAGCTTTTTTTACCTTCGCTTCTTCCTGGGAAATCTGAAGGCTCAGCTTGGTGCTGCCCGCCACTTCCTTGGTCTTATGACTGATCACTTTTCCGGCACTCGCTAC
Organism: Qiania dongpingensis; assembly: GCF_014337195.1. Taxonomy (NCBI): domain Bacteria; kingdom Bacillati; phylum Bacillota; class Clostridia; order Lachnospirales; family Lachnospiraceae; genus Qiania; species Qiania dongpingensis. Next base: position 2,540,243 of record NZ_CP060634.1, on the reverse strand, counting down.
TGTTTCACCCAATGTATCAAAAAAATCCATTTGAATCCTCCTCTCGGTTTCCGGCTGCCAAAGGCTGCTGATGCATCCCCCTCTCGTCCCTATCCCGGATCATACCGGATAGACGCACTTTTATTATAGGAGCATCCCCGATAAATGTCAATCCAAGTGGTGGGCGTCGTTCAGAGTACGCAGGATACTGCGGTCCTTTTCTATATCAATGACAGTCAGAGACGTATTGTCCAGCTCAATGCACCGGTACAGGCGGGAGGATATATCCAGCAGGTAAAATACCGCCAGCTTGAGGATACCGCCATGGGCCACCACCACTACGGTCTTATCCGTGTGGCGGTATTCCTCTTTTATGTCCTCCAGCGCCGCGCCTACACGCAGCTTGGCCCGGTTCAGCGTCCCTTCCCCTGCCATCGGATAGTGGAAAGGCTCAATCCTGTATAATGAAAAAGCCTCCCCGAATTTCTCTTCGATCATTTCCTTTGTCAGGCCGTCCCATTCACCGAAATCCAGCTCCTTGATGCCGTCGACCTTGTGGATTTGAAGCCCCTTCGGCTCCGCAATCGCCCTAGCTGTGTCATAGGCCCTCTGCAGGGGAGAAGAATAGACCGCGTCCACAGGGATTGACTCAAACCGTTTTCCCAGCGCGGCCGCCTGGGCTTTCCCCCTCTCGGAAAGGGGAACGTCTGTCTGTCCCTGATATCTGCCCTCTGTATTCCAATCCGTCTCTCCATGCCTTATCAATATAAATCTCATCTGTCTGATTCTCCTCGTCCATTCTCTGCTACAGATATCTCTTCACATATTTTCCCGTGTATGAGACAGGGTTCTCCGCTACCTCTTCCGGTGTTCCCTCGGCGATCACGGTTCCGCCGCCGTCTCCGCCCTCGGGACCCATGTCAATCAGATAGTCTGCCGTCTTGATGACATCCAGGTTGTGTTCGATCACCACTACGGTGTTTCCATTTTCGCACAAACGCTGCAGAATTTCAACCAGCTTGTGGACGTCTGCAAAATGGAGGCCAGTAGTCGGCTCATCCAAAATGTAAATGGTCTTGCCGGTATCCCGCTTAGACAGCTCCGTCGCCAGCTTGATTCTCTGGGCTTCTCCGCCTGACAAGGTCGTGGAGGGCTGTCCCAGCTTGATATAAGAAAGTCCCACATCATAAAGCGTCTCAATCTTCCGACGGATGGCAGGAAGGTTCTCAAAGAACTTCATCGCCTCTTCCACAGTCATGTCCAGCACATCGTAGATGCTCTTTCCCTTATATTTCACTTCCAGGGTCTCCCGGTTGTAGCGCTTTCCTCCGCACACTTCACAGGGAACATACACATCCGGAAGGAAGTGCATCTCGATCTTCAAGATCCCGTCTCCGCTGCACGCCTCACAGCGTCCGCCCTTCACGTTGAAGCTGAAACGTCCTTTTTGATATCCCTTGGCCTTTGCGTCTGCGGTGGACGCGAACAGGTCTCGTATCGTATCAAACACTCCCGTATAGGTGGCCGGATTGGAACGGGGAGTCCTCCCGATGGGAGATTGATCGATGGCGATCACTTTATCCAGCTGCTCCACGCCTTCAATCTCCTTGTGTCTGCCGGGAATCAGCCTGGCCCGGTTCAGCTTTCTCGCCAAAGACTTGTACAAAATCTCATTGACCAGGGAAGACTTTCCGGATCCGGATACCCCGGTCACGCAGGTGAACACTCCCAGCGGAAGCTTTACCGTAATATTTCTCAGGTTGTTTTCCGCGGCCCCTTTCACCGTGAGAAAACCAGTCGGCTTCCTTCTGGCGGCCGGAACCGGAATCTTGGTCCTGCCGCTCAGATAAGCGCCTGTGATAGAGTCCGGACACTCCATGATCTCCTTGGCCTTTCCGACCGCCACCACCTCGCCGCCGTGCTCTCCTGCCCCCGGTCCGATATCTACGATACAGTCGGCCGCCATCATGGTATCCTCGTCGTGCTCCACCACCAGCACGCTGTTTCCCAGATCCCTCAGATGGATCAGCGTCTTCAGGAGCTTGTCATTGTCCCTCTGGTGAAGGCCGATACTCGGCTCGTCCAGTATATATGCCACTCCGACCAGGCCGGAACCAATCTGTGTGGCCAGGCGGATCCTCTGGGCCTCTCCTCCTGACAGTGTGGCTGTCCCCCGGGCCAGGGACAAATATTCCAGGCCCACGTCGACCAGAAATCCGACCCTCGCACGAATCTCCTTCAGGATCAGCCCTCCAATGGCGATCTGCGTCGGCGTCAGCTTTTGTTCCACATCATTCATGAATTTCTGCAGCGAACCAATGGACATGGATGTGATATCATAAATATTTTTGTCGCAGACCGTCACCGCCAGCGACGTCTGCTTCAGGCGCTTCCCTCCGCATACTTTACAGGGAGTGATCCGCATAAAGCTTTCATACTCGGCCTTAATGGATTCGGATCCGGTCTCCCGGTAGCGGCGCTCCACATTCCGTATGAGCCCTTCAAACGCCACGTCGTAGATTCCTTCTCCCCGCTGTCCGCGGTAATGGACCTTCACCTCTTTTCCGTTCGTCCCATGAAGCAGGATGTGGCGAACCCGCTCCGGATAATCCTGAAAAGGAGTGTCCAGATCAAAATCATATTCCTTGCACAATGCGTCCAAAATGGCCCTGGTAAAACTGCCCTTGGTCGCACAAGACTGCCAGCCGCAGACGGTAATGGCTCCCTGATTGATGCTGAGACTTTTATCAGGAATCATCAGGTCCTCGTCAAATTCCATCTTGTAGCCGAGTCCCGCGCACTCCGGACATGCCCCGAAGGGATTGTTGAAGGAAAAGCTCCTGGGCTCCACCTCTTCGATGCTGATTCCGCACTCCGGACAGGAAAAGCTCTGGCTGAACGTGATTGGCTCCCCGTCGGCCACATCCGCGATCATCAGTCCCTCAGACAATTGCATGGCCGTCTCAATGGAATCCGTCAGCCGTTTTTCAATCCCCGGCTTCACGACCAGACGGTCCACCACAATCTCGATATTATGCTTGATATTCTTGTCCAGGCTGATCTCTTCCGTCAGCTCATACAGGTTATTGTCAATACGTACCCGGACATACCCGCTCCGTTTTGCCTGATCCAGCACCTTCTCATGGCGTCCCTTTCTCCCCCGGACCACGGGAGCCAGCAGCTGAACCTTCGAACGCTCCGGCAGGCTCATGATATGATCCACCATTTGGTCTATAGTCTGCTTCTTTATCTCCCTGCCGCACTTGGGACAGTGGGGAATCCCGATCCGCGCATAGAGCAGACGGAAATAATCATATATCTCCGTCACCGTACCCACCGTTGAACGGGGGTTCCGGTTTGTGGACTTCTGATCGATGGAGATGGCCGGCGAAAGCCCTTCGATGCTCTCCACGTCCGGCTTTTCCATCTGTCCCAGGAACTGCCTGGCGTAAGAAGACAGAGACTCCATATATCTCCTCTGTCCTTCCGCGTAAATGGTGTCAAAGGCCAGAGAGGATTTTCCTGAACCGCTCAGCCCCGTCAGCACTACAAACTGGTCCCTGGGGATGTCCACCGATATATTCTTCAGATTGTGCTCGTTGGCACCACGTATTTTGATATATTGCTGCTTTGCCATGTCTTTTCACCTGTCCAATTCCCAATATTCTTCCCTGGTAACAAAAGACGGTTCCAGATACAATATGCTGAAACTGTCCTCTCCATCTTTGATCTCTGCCGCGTACTCAGCAGCAGACTCCAGTGCCGGCTTAACCAGCTCGATGAATAAGTGCGTTACTGAGCTGTCCTTTTCCAGAAGAGAAGGAACCTCTTCCTCCGTGACATATACAAACACGTCATTCGGATCAATCCCTTTCTCTGCGCAGACCTTCTCTATTTCCCGGAGGAAGAGTGAATCATCTGTGGAGCCGGAGCCGGATACCGCCGCACATTTCCCAAATCTTTTCTTTCCGCCCACAACAAGTTCATCCAGAACTTCTTCGATCCTGGCATAATCATATGAAATATAGATTGCCTTGTAAATTCCCTCCGGCGGTATCATCGCCAGCGCGATCTCGTCGGAAGGAGAATGATTGAAGATGAGCACCGGTGTCTCCTCCGATACTTCCTTCACGATCTTTTCCGCTTTCTCCTTATCCATCGGAGCCGCCATGATGATATCAGCGCGCTCGCCTCTCAGTTCTTCCAGGCTTCCGGTGATGACCGTGATCCCTTTCGCCTCCAGACATGCAGTCAGATAAGGAGCGAACTTTGTCATGATTGCTTCATCATCACCCGTCAGACATAGTCCTGCCCGGAATCCCATTTCTTCATTCGCAGCGGAGCGTCCGTCTTTTAATGCCGGAGAACCGCCTTTTATTTCTTTTTCATCACAACCCAGCAGAAAACATAAAACCAAAACCGTTATGCACGCAGAGATCCTGCGCCTCCTTTTCACATTCATTCCCTCATCTCAATCTCAGTGATCACTGAATCCTTTTTTCCCCGGCGTTTTCTGCTTTTTCAATACTCTTGTTTCTCAATCCCCCATACGGCCGGCCTGTCAGGCCTCCGCCGAATATAACTGCTTCTTTAAAAGCATCATCTGATCTCTCAGCTCGGCCGCCTGCTCAAAGTCAAGTTCCGCCGCCGCCTGCTGCATCTTTTTCTGAATGCTCCCGATCAGCTTTTGAAGCTCCTTGCTGCTCATGGACTCCGGATCTTTATCCAGCTTAATGCCACGCGCAGGTTTTTCCTCCGACTTGGAAATACTGATCAGATCCCTTACCGCCTTTTTAATGGACGTCGGCGTGATGCCGTGCGCCTCATTGTATTCCTGCTGGATCTTCCGCCGCCGCTCTGTCTCATCTATGGCCACGCGCATGGAGTCTGTGATCCTGTCCGCATACATGATGACATGTCCGTCCGCGTTCCGGGCCGCCCTGCCAATGGTCTGTATAAGAGAGGTTTCCGAACGCAGGAAGCCTTCCTTATCTGCATCCAGTATGGCCACCAGTCCGATCTCCGGTATATCCAGCCCCTCCCGGAGCAGGTTGATTCCCACCAGGACATCGAACATATCCAGTCTCATATCCCGGATGATCTCACTCCGTTCCAATGTATCTATATCAGAATGCAGATATTTGACACGGATTCCAACCTCCCGCATATAATCGGTCAGATCCTCCGCCATCCGCTTTGTCAGGGTCGTCACCAGGACCTTCCGCTTCTTTTCTACTTCTTGATTTACCTCGGAGACCAGGTCGTCGATCTGTCCTCCCACTGGCCGCACCTCTACTCTGGGATCCAGAAGCCCGGTAGGACGGATGATCTGCTCCGCGCGCAAAAGCTCATGATCCGCTTCATACGCGCCCGGAGTGGCGGACACGAACAGAAGCTGATTGATCCGTTCCTCAAACTCTGAAAAATTAAGAGGACGGTTGTCCAGGGCGGAGGGAAGACGGAATCCAAATTCCACGAGAGTCGTCTTCCTGGACCGGTCCCCCGCGTACATTCCCCGAATCTGAGGGATGGTAATATGAGATTCATCTATCATGATCAGGAAATCGTCCGGGAAATAATCAAACAACGTGCACGGCGGCACTCCCGGCTCCTGCCCGGTAAGGTGCCTCGAATAGTTCTCTATGCCGGAGCAAAATCCGGTCTCCTTCATCATCTCGATATCAAAATTGGTCCGTTCCGAGATTCTCTGGGCCTCCAAAAGCTTGTCCTCACTCCGGAAATATGCCACCTGCGCCTTCAGCTCCTCAGCGATGGTTTCAGCCGCCTCCAGCATCTTATCCCTGGGGACTACGTAATGGGATGCCGGAAAGATGGCGATATGCTCCAGGCGGCTCTTCGCCTCACCTGTCAACGGATCTATCTCCGTGATCCGGTCCACTTCATCACCGAAAAATTCAATACGGTAAGCGACTCCGTCGCAGTAGGCCGGATATACCTCCAGCACATCGCCTCTCACCCGGAAAGCGCCTCGTTTGAAATCCATGTCGTTCCTGTTGTATTGGATCTCAATCAGCTTGTGCACCACCTCATCCCTGTCACGGATCATGCCGGGCCTCAGGGATATCACCATGTTCTTATAATCGATGGGGCTTCCCAGGCCATAAATACAGGAAACGGAAGCAATGATGATCACATCCTCCCTCTCCGACAGTGCCGCCGTCGCCGAATGGCGGAGCTTATCGATCTCGTCATTGATGGAGGAATCCTTTTCTATATAAGTATCCGTGGAAGGCACATAGGCCTCCGGCTGGTAATAGTCATAGTAGGACACAAAATATTCCACCGCATTGTTGGGAAAAAATTCCTTGAACTCCCCATATAGCTGCGCCGCCAGCGTTTTGTTGTGTGCAATGATGAGCGTCGGCTTCTGAAGCTCCTGGATCACGTTGGCCATCGTAAAGGTTTTTCCGGATCCTGTGACACCCAGCAAAGTCTCAAACTGGTTCCCTTCCTTAAATCCCTGGACCAGTTCTTTTATAGCCTGCGGCTGATCGCCGGTAGGAGTGTATTCTGACACCAATTCAAATTTGTTCACCGCAGCAAACCTCCTTACTGTTTATACTGCCTCCGGAAGCTTCTTGCATGAATCCCCAATTCCTGCATATACCCGCCAAAAACAACATAAAACCCTCAATGGTATAGTATACCATAGTTCATCCCATATTAACACGCTACGCGTTAAAAACCCATGCCGCAGAAAAACAGATCCGTCTGCCGCCCTCAGAACATACGTTCATTTACCAGTATAACTGCTATTCCCTTTCACGTCAATAGGCGAAAATCCGGCGGCTGTAACGGATCTGCGCCGACCATCAGAGCTAAAAAAGAGCGTTCGGAAAAGGTATATTTCCAGGTAATCTTTAGAGCTTGAAATAGAATCAGAAGTATGCTATACTTTCATAAGTAAATTAATTGACAGTAAATAAATAGACAAAGGACAGTGAGTTATGACTAAGGAAGATAAGAAAAACGCATATTTGTATTGTAAGTTCAGAGACGAGCAATTTGCCTTATATGACGAATACGCCAAACGCCACGGGATGCTGATGAAAACACTGTTGGTCGTCAATGCCCTCTTTTATGCAGAGGGCGGAATGACGCAGACAGAAATATGCAGGCGAACATTTCAGTCAAAGCAAACGGTGAATTTAATCATCAAAAATCTTCTGGCCGATCACTATGTCACCGTTACGGAAATGCCGGAAAACAAGAGAAACAAAACCGTAAGGATGACAGAGGCCGGCCGGGCATATTGTGAAAAGGTAGTTCGTCATATCACATGGGCAGAGGACACGGCGATGTCAATGTTTACAGCAGAGGAACAAAAGCGGCTTATTGATTTGTCAAGGACATTTACCAGGAACCTCACCATGCTGGTGAACCAAGAAACGGAGAATTAAAAATGGAATTTTACGATGTGATCAACAAGAGAAAAAGTATTCGCCAATTTGCAGATAAAGAGATCCCGCAAGAGATATTGGAACGGATTTTGGATGCAGGGTTAAAAGCGCCTTCTTCCAATCATCAAAGAAGATGGGAATTGGTGACGCTGACAGAAAAGGCCGTCATTATGGAGCTGGCTAAATTTATCCGCCCTTACCCCTGCCGGATTCAGGAACCAAAAACTCCGCAGCAGGAGATGTTTAAGATCGCTTATCCGCGCCAGCGCAGCATGATCGAAGAATCTGCCTGCGTGATTTTGCCCTGCTTCAAACAGAAGTATACCTTTGACAATGATAAAAACGGCTACGGCCTTATGGATTACGGCGCAGCATGGGCTCTGATAGAAAACATGCTTCTGGCGGCAACCGCCGAGGAGTTGGGCTCTGTCGTACACATCCCTGTCAAAAAGGAGCCGGAACAGATCAAAACGTTTATGAAGATCCCCGATAGCTACTACCTGCCTGCCATGGTTATTCTCGGTTATGCGGCAAAGGATGCGCTCCTGCCTTCACAGGTCAAAGCAACAGTGGAAAACAAAGTTCACTGGAACAGGTGGTGATTCAGCAAAAAGAGGTGCAGAACAATGGGGAACCTTTTTAGATGTAAAGGTTTGGCCGGCGATCAAGAATCCCAGCAAATATGCAGGCAAAGAACTGTTCATCGGTTCCGTCACAGACCCCTATCTGCCGCAGGGGGAACAATACGGGCGCACACGCGCTTTGCTGGAGCAGCTTCAGGGCAGCGGCGCAAAGCTGAATTTAGTAAACAGCTTGCGGGACAAGCTATTAACCGTATGGAACGCTTCTCCGATACCCCGTCGTTTTGGGCGGTTATGGCTGCTGAGAAAAAATGAAACGGACCGGTACAGCGGGATTGAAAAGCAAATCGTATCCTTACTGCAGATATTCCTTCTCATATTCCTCGATTGGAATCGGCTCGCTGAACAGATATCCCTGAACCAGTTCTACACCGCAGGATTTTAAAGCTTCCAGCTGCTCTTCCTTTTCAATTCCCTCCGCCACCAGTTTAATCTTCATCTTCTTACAGATATCCACGATCGCTTTTATGATCTCCCGGGTTTTCCCATTCTCGGCCACATCCCTCACCATGCTCCTGTCCAGCTTGAGAACATCAAATTCCACGGCCGAAAGCAGGGACAGATTGGCGTAATTGGTGCCAAAATCGTCGATTGTCACCCCGAAGCCTTCCCCGCGAAGTGCCGTTATCAGCCGGCTGATATCCGTCCCTTCCACATCTCCCACATATTCCGTAATCTCAATTTCCAGATGCGTAGGCGATATGCCGTGCTTCTGGCAGATTTCCTTCAGCCTCTCCAGAAAATTTGGCTGTGTCAGAGAAAAGCGGGAGAAATTGACCGACACCGGGACACTCCGCTTTCCACCCTCCAGCCATTCTTTGATCTTCGCACAAACGAGATCAAATACATAAAAGTCAATCTGGCTGATGGTCTTCGCTTCTTCCAGTACAGGAAGGAAATGTCCAGGCAGGACCAGGCTTCCATCCTTTGACAGATATCGAATCAGTGCTTCCGCACCGACTGCAGTGCGGTCGGAAGAAGATATCTTCGGCTGAAGATAGACCACAAACTGCTGCTTATCGATTTCTCCCTGCAGCACCACCGGATTTGCCAGCTGCAGTACTTCGTCACTATGATGGCGGTATCTGCCCGCTTTTTTGTTCTTTCTGTAAAACAGTTTCTTGTCTTCGTACATACTGGCATCCGCGTCTGCCACGATCTGGTTGATATTCAGTGCGGAATCAGACCACCGGCTCCCTATCGCTGCCCTGCATTCATCCTCATATTCAAAGCTTCGCCTGAGCTCCGCCACTTTTTCCCCGAACATTTCCTCTGATATATTCAAAGAAATAATGACAAATTCATCACCGCCCACCCGGTAGCAATCATCTTTTCTGAATACGGACTTCATCTTATCTGCCGCCCGGATTAGCAGCCTGTCTCCTTCACTGTGTCCCAGCCTGTCATTCACTTCCTTCAGGCCGTTTACATCCAAATAAACAATGCCAACCGGACTGTTCTCCCGGGACAGCATCTCCAGATCTTGCATATATTTATTACGGTTATAAAACGATGTGAGGGTATCATGAAAGCTCAGTGTCGAGAGCTGCCGCTCATTTTCCGTCCTCCTATAAGCCAAAAGCAAAAAATAACACAGAGACTGGAGAGGCGCGCTTATATTCTCTATCTTTTCAGCCGGCGGATTATCCACTCCCAAAGCTCCTGTCAGAACTCCGTCAGTCTCCATTGGGGCGACCACGAGACTTTTGATATTCTGCACCTTGAGCGCCTCATATTCTTCCGGAGAACTGTCTTTGTAAGCCTCCACGTCCTCGATCACAACACATTTCTGCTCAGAAAACACCGGCAGCCAGCGGTCGATGATAGAAATCGGCAGATTTTGCAGCATCTCCTTCTGCGGCTCTACTCCCTGCCTGCACCACTCATAGTCGTTGTTCAGCATATCATCTTTGAAGCTGAATATGTAAGTACGCTCTGCCTGAAGGAACTCTCCAACCAATCTAAGGACTTGATCCACCGCCTTGTCCAGATCCCTCCCCTGATACAGTATCCTTATACATTCCACGACCATATTTTCCATATCAAGCGCATATTTCAGCTTTTCCTTCTCCGTCTCCACCTGAGTCATATCAAAAGCTATTTCCATCCGCGCTTTCCGTCCGTCCCACTCTATCAGCCTGTCTTTCAGCATATAGTGGCATTTCGTCAGAGGATTCGTGATCTCCCAATTATAATTCTCTCCCGGCTTTAACCTGCCGTTGGTGCAAAAAGAACAGGGAGAATCCATTCCCTGAAGGACCTTATAGCATTTTTTTCCGCTGATGTCGTCCACATGAAACGTTTTTTTGCCTGCTTCGTTAATAAACAAAAGATCGTAGTTCTCCAGGTCAGACACATAGATGAGCTCAGAAATCTCATTCATAGGCGCCTGTATCGCCCTTTCCATTTGGGAAAGACGCTCCTGTTTCTTTCTGTTCTCCGCTTCTGCTTCCTGCAGGACCTTCTGCCTCTTACTCTGAACCGAACTGAGCCATACCAAGGCGCACGCGACTACGATAAAAAATGCGGTCAGCGCCAAAGAGCAGATTTCCGCAATCTCCGCGTTTTTTTCTGAATACTGCTCCGCCTCCGTCACAGTCTGGTCCGCCAGCTCAAAGTATTCCTGGCTGATAACAAACAGGGCCTCCTTGTCTCCGCCCTGACGGACCGACATGATTGCCTCTTTCAATTCCTGAAAGCGGTCCTTCATCTGAGTCATCAGGCTTTGAAAGTCCTTGTCATTCAGCCGTATCAGCCCCAGCTCCCCCTCGCCGGTCAGCAGTTCTTCTATGATATCATCCAGGCGCCGAATGAGCGCATCATCCTGGGTCCCCTGCAGTTCTTCTTTGATCAGCTTCTGTGTGCCTCCGCGCACCACCCCCGCATAATTGATCACTCTGGCGTTTCCCTGCAGTTTTCGTATTGAAATAAATGAAAATATCCCCACAAACGCCACCGCGACGGCTAGTACGACAACGATCATTTTCCTCTGTATTGTACTGTTTCCAGTCATAATCTCTTCCTTCCGGGCCGGGCAGGAAATTCCACGCTAATTCCGCCCCTTGGCCTGTTATACATTAAATAAGTCCATGATACTCCTTTTTCATCACTTTGTATACCGATATCTTTCTGGGTACGATACAAGATACTTTTTGAAATCATTTCTTGAATTTCCAGCCAAATACCAGCAGAAGTTCCGGACCGTCACGATTTCGGTTCGCTGGCGATGCAGGGGCCGCTTTATCCCTGCTCCGAGAGTACCGCTCACATGTCGACGGGAAAATCTTTATGATTTCCCGTCTCCGGTTCACTCAGAAACGAAATCGGTATTTTTCGTTTCTGTCTCCCTCCGCCTGGGGAACACCGGCCGCTGCCCTGCGGCGCTCACCTTTAGGCCGGCCCGGAATCTTTCTGCCGGTATTCTTTCTGCCGCACCGTTTCGGATGACTTCCATCTCCCTGATTTCATTAAAGGATCGGATATCCACACAGCCCGCGCGCCTTATGGCTGCGGGCTGCAGTGGGCCGCCCCAATAGCTTTCAAGGCAATCGGAAAATACTTTGGTGCGGGAGGAGGAGCAGGAGGAATGATCCGATTCCATCGTAAGGCGAGCGCCGCAAAGGCGTTAGCAGGATCTTCCCGGCCGCAGGGAGGTAAAAACCGAATTTCATACAGGTTTTTATTGGAATCTGACATGGAAAAATATCGATTTATCCATGTCAGTTGGAAAGGACCGACTGGAGGCCGTAAAGATCCTGGTTACGGCTGCCAGCGAGCCGCCTGGATGGAATCGGATTTCCTCCTGTTTCATTTGATTGAATAAGATAAGTTTGTTTCAAAGATATTCAAAGGTGTACACTAACAGACGTCCGCCGCGGCACCGTGTACTAATTCAGGGCAGATGTCTCCATCTGCCCTGTGTCTTTTATTCCGTCATTCTGCCGATTTGCCGATGGCCGCGGATTCCGCGGGATTCCTCACTGCATTTTCCCTTTTATGATCTCCACAGCCTTATCCAGCTGATTGTCATTCTCGCCTTTTTCCGCCTCGATCACTACGTCCGGCTCGATCCCCACTTTATGGATATTGGTCCCATTCGGAGAATAGTAATTGGAAACTGTCATTTTCATAGCGGTCCCGTCTCCCAGAGCCACAATGTTCTGGACGATTCCTTTTCCATAAGTGGTGGTCCCTACTATGGTCCCCTTCTGGAAATCCTTGATGGCGCCTGTCAGCACTTCTGAAGCGCTGGCAGAATTCCCGTTGACCAGAACGGCGATCGGACCGTCATATTTCATATCCGCATCCGACTCAAAGGTACTTCCCTCTCCATTTTTATCCTTTGTGGATACGATGGTTCCCGCCGGAAGCAGATCATCGGCGATCTCTATCACACTGTCCAGAAGGCCGCCCGGATTATCCCGCAGGTCAAGGACAAGCCCTTTCATCCCCTGGCCCTCCAGCTCCTCCAGAGCCTGTGAGAACTGGGCATAGGTAACGCCGTCAAATTCTGTTATCTGGATATAACCGATGCCTCCGTCCAGCATCTTCCAGTCTACAGTATCCATGCTGACCTCCCGCCGTACCACATCCATGGAAACATAATCTGCCGCCGATTCCCGGTATACTTCGATATTGACCGTGGTCCCGTCTCCTCCGCGGATACTTGACACCACATTGTTGATATCTTCCTGGGTGATATCCACGCCGTCCACTTTATACAGTATGTCTCCCGGCTGCATCCCCGCTTCCTCCGCGCCCGAACCCCGGAACACGCGGATCACCGTGATCAGGTTCGTCTTAACATTCTGGCTGATCTGGACTCCGATTCCTTTATACTGCCCGCTGGAGGACTCCAGGAGCTTATTGTACTCCTCTTCCGTGTAATATACGGTGTACGGATCGCCCAGGCTGCTGATATAGCCTTTGTAGATGCCCTCCGTCATTGCGTCTTCATCCACGTCAAATAAAAAGCCCTGGTCTATCTTTCCTTTCAAAAGGCTCAGCTTTTTGTCTATCTCCTGATAATTCAGCCCTATTTCTTCACTCTTTGCAGCATCTTCCCGGTTCCTCGTCTCAAGCATCGAGTATAGTCCCCAGGTAGCCGCCGCCACTACGATGAGACTGCATAAAACTCCGGTCAGCAGTCCTTTCAGAAAGCGGTTGTCACGTCTTTCCATGCGTTATTCCTTCTTTCATTCTTTATTGCCCGAAATCCGCATCCGCGCGTAAATGGGCCGCATGCTTTTCCGTTCACTCATCCCCCCGCCGTCTGGCTCCCGTCCTCCGCTGTCATGGCGGCGATACATAATTCAGAGGGTTCCGGGAATAGGCGGAGGTGCTGAACCCTCCTACCCTTACCTCAAAATGCAGGTGCGGGCCTGTGGACCAGCCTGTGCTCCCGACCAGCCCTATGGTTTCCCCCTGGCTCACCGTATCTCCTGCCGATACCAGCAGCTTCTGGCAATGCATATATACGGTATAAGTACTGTTTCCATGATATAAGATGATCCAGTTTCCCGCCGAGGAACTAAAGCGGGATATGATCACCTCTCCGTCCGCCGCGGCTACAATGGATGCGCCTGCCAAAGCGCCGCCGGGCAGGGCGATGTCGATTCCGTGATGGTCGCTTAAGGTTCCGTCGGATTCACCGGTGATCGGATCGTCCCTTCCTCCGTAGCCGGAAGAAATCCTGCTGCAGCTGGGCACCGGCCAGATAAATCCGGTATTTACCACCGGCGGCTTCGTCGGCGCTTCCGTCGGGGCCTTTGTCGGAGCATCCGTCTGAGTCGGCTGCGTCCCTTCGCTGCTCTCCGGCTTCTCCGTGGAAGCAGCAGTGGGTTCTTCCCCTCCGTCTGCCACAAGCGTTGTCTCGGCCTCCGTCTTCTCAGCCGCGAGTGAAGCTTCTGCGCTCTCCTTGGCTTCTTGTTCCCGGATGGCCTCTTCCATGACCCGGAATTCCTCCAGCTCGCCTTTCAGCGCTTCGTCATAATCTGCCATCAGGTCCTGATTTTCCGAAATCTGCTCATTCAGGTTCTGAAGCTCTTCTGTTTTGGCCTCCTGGAGAGTCACTAAAGACTCCTGCTTTGCCACCGCTTCTTCCTTAAGAGCATCCAGGCCGGCATAAGCCGTCTCCAGTTCTTCCGTCTTATCCGCGATGGTCTGCTTCGTCTCCTGATAGGCAGTCAGCATATTCCTATCATATTCGGATATCCTGGAAATATACTCGGCCTGATTCAGGAAATCACTTAAATCTGCCGAATCAAATAAAAGCTCCAGGAAATACGTATCCCCTTTTTCATACATATACTGGATTCGGAGCTTCATCTGGTCATACTGCTCCGTCTCCGTCATTTTCGCAGCCTCCAGCTCCGCCTGAGCTGCCTCTATTTCCGCCTGTGTTTCCTCCATCTTATCCTGGAGCTCATTCAGGCTGTCCTCTGTCTGAGACACTTCTTCATTGATGCCTTCAATGTAAGCGCTGGCATCTTCTCTGTTTTCGTTCAGTTCATCCAGTTTTTTCTGTACCCGGTCCTGTTCTTCTTCAATGGCGTCGATCCGGTCCTGCCGGCTTTCCAGGTCCCCTGATGCGCGCACTCCGGGCATGCTTCCTGCCAGGAGAATAAACGCCCCTGCCAGGCATATCAATCTTCTGTACCGTGATCTCATTTTCTCCTCCATCAGCCTCTGTCCAGTGTATGCCTTGCCCGTCTGTCCTCAGGCCCTGAGGTGCTTCCGGACGGAAAAGAGACTGCCAAACAGGCCGATGCCAAGCCCAAGGCCCAAAGAAACCGGGACCAGCACCTGGAACACCTGGCCGACCGGAAGGAGCGTCAGGATCCTGGACAGGATACTAAGCCTGCTCAGGCAGAAACGGACAGCATATTCATACGCATAGTATACGAGGATCAGGGGAAGCCCCGCCCCCAAGAGGCCAATAATCAGCCCTTCCACCACAAAAGGCGCGCGGATCAGATAATTGGTGGCGCCTATCATCCGCATGATCTTGATTTCTTCTTTTCTCGCTGTAATGGTTATGGCGATGGTATTGCTGATGAGGAATACCGCTACCCCGAGGAGGATCAGGATGATCCCCGCCGACACATAGCCCACCACATTATTTACACTGGCAAGCCCGGTGGCCGCCATTTCCGAATAATTGACCTTTCGGACGCCGTTTATGGATTTCAGATATTCCACAAAGCTCCCCTGATCCTCAATATCGTTCAGATACAGCTCATAGGAAGCGGAATTAGCCAGGGGGTTGTCCTTTGCAAATCCCTCCGCCAGCTCCGGCGCGTCTGCGAAATAATCTGTTTTGTAGCTCTCCCACGCTTCTTCCGCCGACACATATTTCATATCGGCCACCTCAGCCCTGGCGGAGATCATGTCTCCGATGGACTGTATTTCTTCCTCCGGCAGCCCCTCCTCAAAAAATACGGTCACGCCGACCGTGTTCTCCACCATTTTCACCATATTCTGTACGTTCACCACAATGGAATAAAAGATGCAGAACAAAAATACGCAGGCCGCCATGGTTCCCACGGACGCCAGGGAAAATAATTTATTCCGCCGGATACTCTGGAGGCCCTGTTTTATACAATACCAAAACGTACTAATCCTCATTTCCGTACCCGCTTTCTTCCTTGTCATTCACGATCACGCCATGCTTCATCGTGACCACCCGCTTCTTCATCCGGTCAACGATTTCCTTGCTGTGCGTCACTACGACCACAGTGGTCCCCATCTGATTGATCTCCTCCAGAAGCTTCATGATCTGCCAGGCATTGCCCGGATCCATGTTTCCGGTAGGCTCATCAGCCAAAAGGATCTCCGGACGGTTGACCAGCGCTCTCGCGATGGCCACTCTCTGCTGCTCTCCGCCGGACAGCTGACTGGGAAGCGATTTATATTTGGAAGACAGCCCGACCATGGAAAGGACCTCCGGCACCCGTTTTCGGATTTCTCTGGTGGGGGTCACCACGACCCTCTGGGCAAATGCCACATTCTCGTAGACATTTTTATCCTTCAGCAGACGGAAGTCCTGAAAAACAACGCCCAGGCGCCTTCTGTACCTGGGTATCATTTTGCGCTTCATTCCAGTAATATCCGTGTCGCCGACACGGATATTACCGGAAGTAGCATCGATTTCTTTTAACAGCAGGCGAATCAGCGTCGTCTTCCCCGATCCGCTGTTCCCCACTATGAAAACAAATTCTCCCTTCTCGATCTTCAGGCTGATATCACGGACCGCTTTCGTTTCCCGGTCCGTAGATCTGTCATAAGTCTTGCATACGTGTTCAAACTCAATCATAAAAACCTCAATTCTAATTATCCAATGTCTCAATATAATTCATATATTTGACTACCATCAGTGCTATCTTAAATGTAATGGCATCTTCAAACACACGCAAATCCAGCCCCGTACTCTTCTGCAGCTTATCCAGACGGTAAACAAGCGTATTCCTGTGGATATAAAGCTGCCTCGATGTTTCTGACACATTCAGATTGTTTTCAAAAAATTTGTTAATTGTGACAAGCGTCTCCTCATCCAGATCGTCGGGAGACTTGCCGTCAAATATCTCCTTGATGAACATCCGGCAAAGAGATAAAGGGAGCTGATAGATCAGCCGGCCGATGCCCAGGTTGTTGTAGGCCACAATGTTTTTGTCACTATAAAAGATCTTTCCCACGTCCAGGGCCATCTTGGCCTCTTTATATGAGCGCGACACTTCCTTTACCTCGTTCACGATGGTCCCGTAAGCCACATGGACCGTCGCCATCGCCTCGGTATTCAGCATATCCAGGATCATCTTGGCTACTTTATCCATATCCTCGTAGCCCTCGTTGGACTTAAGCTCCTTTACCAAGATGATGTTTTTCTCATCCACAGCGGTGATGAAATCCTTCGACTTGGCGGAGAACATACTCTTCACCGTCTCAAGGGCCACCGTGTCATTTTCTGTCTGCGTCTCGATGACAAACACCACCCGGCGCACATTGATATCAATATGCAGCTTTTTCGCCCGGTTGTAAATATCCACCAGGAGCAGGTTGTCAAGCAGCAGGTTCTTTATAAAATTATCCTTGTCGAAGCGTTCCTTGTAGGCCACCAGCAGGTTCTGGATCTGGAATACCACGACCTTGCCCACCATATAGGCGTCATCCCCCGAACCTCTGGCCAGGAGAACGTATTCCAGCTGGTGCTCATCAAACACCTTAAAGAACTGATAGCCCTGAATCACCTGGCTGTCCGCCGGAGATTCCACAAAGGCCAGCACGGAAAACTCATATTCTTCCGCATCGGGAAACGTGGTCGCAAGGACCTTCCCCTCCGTGTCGCAGATACAAAGCTCGATCCTGGTGATTCCCTTTAAGCCCTCAATCGTATTCTGCAAAATCTGATTCGATATCATAGTTTCACTCCCTGATACATTCTCAATCCACATCTATTAGTTATATTTTTTATCTACACCTTGCAAACCCTTCTATTATCTTAATGCAAAATGCGTAAAAATAAAAGAGTTTTTTGGATATTTTTCATGTTTTTTTAACAGAAAAAGAGATTCGGCCTCTTTTCCCCCTGTTATTTCAGGAAAAAACGCCGAATCTCATTGCGCATATTACACAATAACTTTTTCTGTTTCTTTGTCGAAAAAGAACACCTTGGAGTCCGGCTCCGGGGCCATTTCCTCCGGCATGTCCTCATCCTCTGGAACATTACCCGCCGTGACCGTATAGCCCATCAGAACTCTGCGGCCGATACAGCCGGCCCGTTCCAGCTTCGGCACCCATTCTGACGGCACATCCAGGCTGAATTTATCTCCCAGGGCCTCCACAGCGGTATGGCCCTTTACAATCTTTACTTCACTGGTGTAAAATCCCGGTTCATTCATGAACTGTGCCACGAACAGATTGCACGGAGATTCCAAAAGCTCCTCCACAGTTCCTGCTTGTTCGATCTGTCCGTGATGCATCACGACGGTACGCGCGCCCATATGGGCCGCTTCCTGTGCATTATCCGTCACATAGATGAGCGTAGTGCCAAGCTCTTTGTATAATTCCTTAAGGCGGTTCCTGGCTTTCGCCCTGGCTGAAAATTCCAGATTCCCCAAAAGATCCAATAGTAAGAACGCCTCCGGATGGTGTACCTGTGCCCTTGCCATGGCCACATACTGCTTCTGCAGCTCCGTGAGTTCCCTGGGATAACAGGACAGCAGCTTTTCTATCCGGAACAACGCCGCAGTCTCCTCCACTGCCCGGCGTATCTCTTCTTCCGGCACCCGGCGAAGCTTCATGGCAAACGCCATATTATCATACACCGTCATACCCGGATACAAAGTAAAATGCTGAAAGATCATCCCCACATTCCGCTTCTGTATCTTTCCATCTTCCACAAGCTCACCGTCAATCCGCAGCTCACCCCCGCTGACCGGCTCCATGCCTGCGATCATCCGCAGCACCGTCACCTTTCCGGAACCTGAGGGACCTGTCAGTACCAGGAATTCCCCGTCTGCAATATCCAGATTGAAGTTCTTCACTGCCGCTTTTCCGTTGGGAAATGTCTTCGTCACATTCCGGAATGAAATATCTGCCATTCGCCAGCCTCCCGTTATCGTATATTTCTGTGCTTCTCCAGCCCTGATGCTTTGTTCCAAGACAGTTAAATTCATCATATCCTATCGCCCTGTAAAAAGCCATGACCGAAATCCACAAAAAGCCTTTTTACTCTTTAGCAACTTTGTACACCCGTTCTCACAACCGCCAATCGGCTCCGTACTTTCATCCGTTTTCCTGTAGACTTTTACCAAGAGTCTTTTTCGAAGCTGACCAGAATACGGCCGTTCTCCTCTTTTTTCAGCAGAGTACAGGTCACATGAGCGCCTTCATCCAGCCAATCCAGGATACTGGCCGCTGTCTGTACGTCGCATGGAACGATTCCTCCGCCAGATCCTGTGATTTCCACCAATTCCCACTCAGAAATCGTATCATACCGGCGCAGAATAGTCAGTAAAGAACCTTCCTCCCAGTTTTTCACTTGTGTCTCTTTCCCTTTTTGGGGCCAAAGCCAGGCCTGAAGTTCATAATTCTCCATTCGCTGTGTTCCTCCTTGCGCGGATGCGTTCCTAAAAAGCGCACTTCCTTTTTATTATAACATAATTCTGCTTAATTCGTTCTTGTTTTATACGTATTAATCCATTCTTTTCATTCCATTTCTCATATATGAGAATATTTAATATCCTGTGGAAGCAGAATAGCCGTAATAAAAAACAAATCGCCGGAAACAATCAATGTTCCATTTTCAGCAACGATAAAGGGGAATATATGGGTCAACAAAAGCAAAATGCCGGAGAACAAATCCAGCGGCTTCGCAGCTTGTGGGGATTATCCCAGTCTCAGCTGGCAGAAGCGATCGGTACTTCCGCTGATTATATCAGCGATATCGAAGGAGAGAGAAAGCCTCTGTCTCTTCGTTCTGCCTGGAAATTCTGTACTTATTTTGGCGTCGGCCTGGATGAATTGTATTTTGGAAGGGAATGGAAAGAGGCTCCGGATTCCGTAGCCGAACCAGAAAGCCCATACCATACGGACCATCCCGTTTCGTCAAAAGATTCTCTTTGGGAGATATTGGAAACCTGCACAGAAGAAGAATGTGAAATTTGTGAGAAAATTTTAAGACAGACCTTGGATGTCCTGAGGCAAAGTTCCAATGCTCCAATCGTATCAAAGTCCGATGAATATCCAGATGATGATTCCAGATATAAAGAATAAATGTCCTGTCTAAGAGGGGAAAGGCTGTCAGGCGTGTATGCTACACGGCTGACAGCCTTTTTATATGCCGCCGGTGAGATGAGGTTAAGGCCGGCGGCGACGGCTTAGCCGTCACTCAACTCCCTCCGCGGAAAAATAGAAAACCACGGTGGAGAATGAGGCAAGGTAATAAAAATGTTGCTACAAAATCATGTCGTATTAGAGGGATAGCTAAATGTTTTGATCAAAATGTCGACTCTGTGCTCAAGTAAATAGGTTCTGAGCCGGTAGTACCATAAGCAGTTCCGTCGAATACTAGTTTATAGGTATAACCACGAGAGACGGCATATTCTTTTTCTCTTGAAAGGTAGTCTCCTGTAGTTGTCAGCCCCGACCAAGTAATCAGTCTAGTAAAACTAGAACCCGACTTTTTGTATAAAATCAAATCACCTGTTATTTTAGTACAATTATTCATTCCTGAAATATACACATAACAAACTGCACCGGATCCATTATATGACAACGATAACGAAGTATTGCTGATATATGCCCATCTGGGAGAAGGTCCAATCAAATCATAACGAATGGGATCTTCCGTAGTTACACCGCTTTCGTCAATGACAACGCCTTCATCTTCAGAAGCATATGTAACTAATGAGAAACTACTTAACAAAACTATACACATTAAACATAACCAATAATGCTTTTTCACTTTTAATGTTCCTCCTGTTTTCTAGCCTTCTAGCCCTCTATTTATTCAACGACTTTTCTTTAATAATTATTACGATAATCCATAAAACTTTCTGCAATTTTTTTCATTTCATCTAAAGTTATATCGGCTTCTATACTATATTTTATTTCATTATCGTTCCATCGTAATACATCTCTGCATTCATCGCTAATCCAGTACTTACCTTCATACCCATATATGTCAACTTCTGTTTCTTGATATTCCTCAGAATTAAACTCATCTTGTGTACTTTCAAACATTGAAGCATAACTAATAATCATCTTCTCATTTTGTTTTTTATACTCCCACAACTTTCCACTTTGAGATTCTATAGTGTTTATTAATTCAAACCCACTTGGGATATACTCCGGCGGTTCTATATCATATTTTGTTGTCCAGTACTCCGATACTTCATTTTTTATTTCTACATGATCTTCAAACCACTTCACCACTACATCGACTACAGTCTCGATACTGGCGTCAACGCTCTTCACGATTGCAGACTGTACCACCACCGCCAGCACCAATACGGCTGCTGATGCTGAAATGATACGCAGGATACGGTGTTTCTTTTTTCTTTCTTTCCTTTCCGCTTTCTTTCTCATTTTACGGACATGAGCGATACGGGCCTCTACTTCTTTTTCTTCCTCTGCGGAATACTCATGAGGACCCTCTTCTTCTATGCTCTTCTGAATGGCCTCCCAGCACTCTTTTTCGTCTTCCCGCACTGCGGCTCTTATGAGGTTTTCAAATTTTATTTCCAAATCCTCTTGTTCGCCGCCGGCACCGGAAGTACTCTTTCCATCGGCATGATAAGAATTGTCATCCTGATCCTTGTCACCGCCTCGTTTGCCTTCCATCTCGTTTCCGGAATTTTGAACACAGCTTTCCTCCGGTTTTTTCATAAGGCCACGCTCCGGTTTTCTCATTCCGTCAGCCCCTTTCTCACTAAGATTCTTTTCAGGTGTTCCTTCGCCCTCATGATCTTTACACCTACAGAACTGGTGGGAATCTTTAAAAGCTCTCCAATTTCGTGATATTTCATCTCTGACACGAAGTAGAGCTCCAACACACGCCGCTCACTTTCAGGCAACTCGCTCAAAGCTTCTCTAACGATATCAATCCGTTCCATACGGATGATTTCTTCCAGCGGATTGCCTTCGCCAAAGTCGCTTCCGGTCTCTTCATTTGTCTCCATTATCTCATCTAAAGAAGGTTCCCGTCTAGTCCTCCTGAAATAATCCTTGTACTGACTGTCCACGATTCTCCATAAATAACCGTATGTAGCAGAAGGGTTATTCACGTCCAGCTTTTCCAAATGTTTGTCGGCGACAATAAATGCCTGTTCCACAATATCCTCCGCCAAGTGCGAATCGGATACAAACCTGCTGATCGCACGAAGCAGCGGCCGGCGAAATGTCTTGTACAAATACGAGAGCTTATCCCTGCTTTCTTCAGTATCAAAAGTCATCAAAAGCATGGCAGCTCCTCTCCCAGTCAGTCCTAACCATTTTGCCCATCCTCATAAGTTTCTCCGTTTCCCTAAACCTTGTCCTCTGTACAGTTGCCGTATCTTTACACCAGCTGCCTGGTGGCCTCCCGCAGCCACGCAAGCTCCTCCCCTTTAAAATATGGCGACAGGGTTTCGTACACCTGTCTATGATACCGGTTCAGCCTGTCTATATCCTCTGGCCGCATTTCTTCTCTGTCTATCCCGTCTAAATCTATGGGGACCATGGTCAGAAATTCAAATTCCAGGAACTGTCCGTATTCTGTCTTTTCCGCCTCTGTGCACAGAAGCAGATTCTCTGTGCGGATGCCGTATTTACCAGCCAGATAAACACCAGGTTCATCGGAGGTCACCATCCCCGGCTTAAGTACCGCGCTGTCCACCCGTTCCGGGACCATTTTCCAGCGGAATCCATTGGGAGCCTCATGAACATTCAGCAGATACCCGACTCCGTGTCCGGTGCCGTGCTTATAGTCCAGCCCCATGGCCCAGAGAGGCTCCCTTGCCAGATAGTCCAGATTAATCCCTCTGCATCCCTGCAGGAAACGAGCGCCGCCGAGGGCCAGCATCCCTTTCAGTACAGCCGTAAAATGCTTTTTCTGTTCTTCTGTTATATTCCCCAATACAACGGTCCTGGTGATATCCGTGGTTCCTTCCAGGTACTGTCCTCCGGAATCCACCAGGAAAAACCCTTCCGGTCTGAGTACCGCGCAGCTTTCCTTCGTCGCGCTGTAATGCACCACTGCGGCGTTCGGACCGTACGCCGCAATCGTCGTAAAGCTGGGCTCCAGATAATGGTCCTGTTCTCTGCGGCAGCTCTCCAGATATTCCGCCGCCGACAGCTCCGTGATTTCCTCCCGGCCTATCTGTTTTTTCAGCCAGTAAAGAAATTTGGTGACCGCGATCCCGTCTTTTCTGTGGGCCTCTCTGAGATTATCTGCCTCCGTTTTATTTTTAACGGCCTTCAAAAGCTCCGAAGGATTCGGGCAGTCTACGATACTCTGCTCCGGTTTCAAAGCTCCGTATACCTGCTCGTTCACCTTTCTGCTGTCCAGCATGACAGTCCTTCCGCCGCAGACGGCCGGAATTGCTTTATAAAATGTATCATACTCTCTCAGCTCGACGCCGTCCCTCTCCAGCTTTGCTCTAAGCTCCGGAGAGACAGCCGTTTCTTGTATGAATAAATACACGGACGACAATGTCAGCACACAGTAACTCATGAATACCGGATTGCAGGGAACATCGCTGCCGCGCAGGTTCAGGAGCCACGCGATGTCATCCAAAGTTGTCAGAATATGTGCCTCCGCCCCGGCTGCTTCCATCTGCTCCCTGATTCTCCGTATCTTATCTGTCCTGGTCTGCCCCGCATACCGGATATCCAGTTCAAACACAGGTTCCGAGGACAGCGGCGGCCGGTCTGCCCATATCTCTCCCGGCAGATCCTCCAAAAGGATCCGGCCGGATTTCTGTTCTGCCGACCGGCGCATGCCTATTCCCAGTCTTCGGTTGACTACAGTCCCATCATAAGCCAGCGTACCGCCATGGGGAAGGCGCGCCGAAATTTCCTCTTCCAGAGCGGGCACTCCCTCTTCCCCCATCCTATATAATGTAATCCCGCTGCCTTTAAGCTGCGCTTCCGCCTGCAGAAAATATCTGGCGTCTGTCCATAATCCGGCCCAGTCCGCCGATATTGCCAGGGTGCCTGCGGATCCGGTAAATCCGGACAGATACCGCCTGGCTGCAAAATGAGCGCCTGGATACTCCGATTCATGGGAATCCGCCGTGGGTATCAGACAGATATCCACGCCTTTTTTCTTCATCAGCTCCCTGAGCAGCTCCAATTCCTGTTTTGCCATGTAAATCCTCCTGTTTTAAAAAGGCGGCCATTTCCCAAACGACGGCCGCCTTCTGAACGTTTCTCTTTCTATTATCTGTCCGCTCTCCGTTCGCCATTTCCCGGGGCAGATACCTGCTGCTCTTATTTCCTCCAATAATCCTCGATCACCGACAGCGTTTTGTCCACATCCTCCCTTGTATGAACGCTGGACATGAATACTGCTTCAAACTGAGACGGAGCCACATAAATACCATGGCTCAGAAGATAGCGGAAATATTCTCCGAAAGCCTTTACATCCGCTGTCTTCGCGGAACGGTAGTCCGTGACCGGCTCCGCGGTGAAAAACAGGCAGGAAAGGGAACCGACGCCGTTCACCTGGCACGGAGCGCCGCTTCTGGATACGATTCCCCGAAGCTCATTCCGGAAATATTCGCCCATTTCATTCATATTCCGATAAATTTCAGGATGATCCTTCAATATATGAAGCTGTGCAAGTCCCGCGGCCATGGCTACCGGATTCCCGCTGAGGGTGCCCGCCTGATAAACATTTCCCACGGGAGCCACCATTTCCATGATATCCCGCCGTCCGCCGTAGGCCCCCACCGGCATGCCTGCGCCGATGATCTTCCCAAAGGTGGTCATATCCGGCTCGATTCCGTAGTATCCCTGTGCGCCGTCAAAGCCAAGCCGGAAACCGGTGATCACTTCGTCAAAGATCAGCAGCGCCCCCTGCTCCGTGCAAACCTGGCGCAGTTCCTCCAGAAACCCTTCCTTGGGAGCCACCACGCCCATATTGGCCGCCACCGGCTCAATGATCACCGCCGCGATTTCCCCAGGACATTCCGAAAACAGCGTTCGTACGCTCTCCATATCATTATAGACTGCCGTCAGGGTATCTCTGGCACAGCCTTCCGGCACTCCGGCGCTGTCCGGCACTCCACTGGTCATCACTCCGGACCCTGCCTTTACCAGCATCCCGTCGCTGTGTCCGTGATAGCAGCCCTCAAATTTTATCACCTTGCTTTTCCCGGTATATCCTCTGGCCACTCGGAGAGCGGACATCACTGCTTCCGTCCCGGAGTTCACCATCCGGATCAGTTCAATGGAAGGCACCATCTCACAGATGAGCTCCGCCATCTCCACCTCCGCCGGACAGCTGGCTCCAAAGCTCAGGCCTTTTTCAGCCGCTGCCATGGCGGCGGCCTTGATGGCCGGATGGTTATGTCCGAGGATCATCGGTCCCCAGGAGCCAATATAATCGATATATGTATTCCCGTCCACATCCGTGATCATTTCCTTTTCTGCATGGGCAATAAAACGTGGGTTTCCTCCCACCGCCTGAAATGCGCGGACCGGACTGTTGACGCCGCCGGGAATCACACGTTTCGCCCTTTCAAATAATTGCTCCGATATGCTCATATCCTGTCTCCTCTTCTCTCTGAGTCCTTCATCCGATCCTGCCCTCGTCCATATATCTTGCCAGCTCTTTCGCATAATAGGTGATCAGGATATCCGCGCCGGCCCGGTATATGGAAGCAGCCGACTCACATACAATGGCCTCTTCCTTGATCCAGCCCTTTAAAGCGGCCGCCTTTATCATTGCGTATTCTCCGCTCACACTGTAGGCCGCCACCGGCACATGGACCGTCTCTGAGACTCTCCGTATCACATCCATATAGGAAAGGGCCGGCTTCACCATGACGAGATCGGCTCCCTCCTCCACATCCAAAAGTGCTTCCTTTATCCCCTCTTTTACATTGTGGAAATCCATTTGATAGGTCTTCCTGTCCCCAAAGCTGGGGGCGGAATCCGCCGCCTCCCGGAAAGGGCCGTAAAAGGCAGACGCATATTTCACAGCGTAGGACATGATCGGCGTATTCACATATCCATTTTTATCCAGCGTCTCCCGTATCGCTCCTACTCTTCCGTCCATCATATCGGAAGGCGCGACCATGTCGGCCCCCGCCTGTACGTGGGACAGCGCCGTCTTCGCCAAAAGAGGGAGAGTCGCGTCGTTGTCCACATCATGGCCACACAAGGCGCCGCAGTGTCCGTGGGAGGTATATTCGCACATACAGACATCGGTGATATAATAGAGCTCCGGCACCGTATCCTTCCCGGTCCTGAGCGCCCTCTGAATGATTCCGTCCCGGTCATAGGCGCCGCTGCCGAGCTCATCCTTTTTGTCTGGTATCCCAAACAGCATAATACTGGAAACTCCCGCATCTGCTGCTTCCTCCAGAGCCGCCGGCAGCATATCCAGACTATAATGATACTGACCAGGCATGGAAGGAATCTCATGCCGGATTCCCTTTCCTTCCACCACAAACATCGGATAGACCAGAGAAGCCTTATCCATCCTGGTTTCCCGCACCATTCTTCTCAGCGTTTCTCCGCCTCTCAGACGCCTGGGGCGCTTCACCATATCCATTTCCTTTTTCCTCCTTCTGCATACATGCCCGATTATTTCCATCCGCTATCCTTTACATCCAGCAGCTTTTCTACCATACTTTCCACATCCGCGCGGTCCGATATTTCCACGCGGATCCCATGCCTCGCAGCCTCCTCCGCCGTCTGCCCGCCGATGCAGAGGCCCCGTATCCTGCTTAGATCGGTCCCATGCATCATCTGCACGAATCCTTTCACTGTGGACGCGCTGGTAAAGGTCACAATGTCATCCGGCAGAAGTTTAAATTCTGTTCCGCCGATCTGCTCCCACACAGTATCGTAGACTGGAATATCCTCAAACAGAATCCCCGCCTCCGTCAGCGGCCCGATGATCTGTTCTGTGCCAATCCTGGCCCTTGGGAGAAGAAGCCTCTCGCCAGGAGCCATCGACTGGGCCAGAAGCTTCCCGAATGCTTCCCCTGTGTATGTCTCCGGCTGCAGTTCCACCAGAATCCCCCTCTTTTCCACAGACCTTCTGGTCGCCGACCCGATGGCCGCAAACCGTATCCCTGCCAGGCTCCTCACGTCCATCTTCCGGCGATAGAGCGCATCAAAAAAGCAGTCCGCCCCTTCTGAGCTGGTAAAGCCGATCCACTGATACCGCTCCAGGCCTTGAAGCGCATCCTCCAGCGGTTTATTGTCTTCTATCGGCCTTGTCTCTATGGCCGGAAGCAGAATCACCTCCGCGCCAAGAGCCTCCAGCCTGTCCGCCAGCTTCCTGCTCCTTTTCTTCGGCCTGGTGACAACAACCCTCTGTTTCCCCAGGGGCCTGTCCTCTGCCCAGTGAAAGGTATCTGCCAGGCCGCAGACCTTTCCAACCACGATCAGAGAAGGAGAGCCTATATCAGCTTTATCGGCCTCCTCTTTCAGTCTGGAAAGGGTCGATACCACCTTCCTCTGCGCGGCAGTTGTCCCCCGCTCCAGCACCGCCGCCGGCATATCCGGATCCACGCCGGCTTTTAAAAGCCCTCCGCATATATCTCCCAAGGCGCTGAGGCCCATATAAAACACCAGGGTCCCATCCAGCCTGGACAAAGTATCAAAATCCAGCTCTTCTTTGCTCCCCCGCTTCTTATGGGCGGTTATCAAATGCACGGAAGAACAGTAGTCCCTGTGGGTCACCGGTATTCCGGCATAGGCCGGTACGGCAGCAGCCGCTGTCACTCCCGGCACGACCTCAAAGGGAATCCCGTTTTTCACCAGAAGCTCCAGCTCTTCTCCTCCCCTGCCAAATACAAATGGGTCTCCCCCCTTTAGCCGGACAACGCGTTTTCCCTCTTTCGCTTTATCCAAAAGGATCTGGTTGATCTCTTCCTGAGGCACCGGGTGCGCGCCGGACCGCTTCCCTACATTTATCTTCTCCGCCGTCTGCGGCATCATCCGAAGGACTGCCTGCCCCACCAGACGGTCATATACCACTACCTGAGCCTGTTCCAGCACCCGGAACCCTTTTATCGTAAACAACCCGGGATCCGAGGGGCCGGCTCCCACCAGCCATACCTTGCCGATCTTATCCATATCTGACTGCTGCCTTTCTCATTATAATCCTAAGTTCATACTCCGTCCGCCGCTTTCAGCCGGAGCATATCTGCCAGGTCCGCGCCCAGCTTTTCCGCCTCCTCTGGCCGCCCCTGTATGCAACCGGCCGAATGCCGGCCTGTCTCTTCATCATAGAAAAGCCCCCGCAGACAGAGCCGTCCTCCTTTTTTTTCCGCATACGCGGCTATGGGGGAGGAACACCCTCCATTAAGCTTCTTCACAAAGCTTCTCTCCGCTCCGGCTGTCTGCCAGGCTTCTTCATCATTTATACAGTCCAGATAAGAATAGTCTTCACCCGTTCTGCCCTGGACTGCCAGCACCGCCTGCCCCGCAGCCGGAATCACCTGTTCCGGCTCTAAATATGTATCGATCCGCGTTCCAAGCCCCAGACGGATGAGACCCGCGGCAGCCAGTACAATGGCGTCATATCCGCCTTCATCCAGCTTTCTGAGCCTGGTCAGCACATTTCCCCGTATCAAAAGGAATTCCGCCTCCGGAAACAGCTTTTTCAGCTGAAGGCGGCGTCTTTCACTGGATGTCCCGATCCGGAACGGTCTGCCGTCCTCCGGTTTCCACGTTTTCCCGCCTTCGGGATAAACCAAGACATCCCTAGGTTCACCCCGCCGGGATAAAGCCACGATGGGCATACCCTCCGGCTGTTCCATGGGCATATCCTTCAGGCTGTGTACTGAAAAATCAATCTTCTTTTCCCGGAGTGCCTTATCCAGCTCTTTGACAAAAAGCCCTTTTCCACCCACCTTATCTAAGCTTCGGTCCAAGATGATGTCACCGGTGGTCTTCATGGTCACCAGCTCAAACCGAAGCTCCGGATGATGCTCCTCTATTTCCCGCAGAAGCAGCATGGTCTGTTCCACCGCCAGCCTGCTCTCCCTGCTTCCCACACGGATCACTCGTCTACCTTCCATTAAACTCCCGCCTTTTCCTTCCATAATTCCCGAATCTCTTCTGCCGCCTGTCTGGCGAGCCTGTGATTTTCACCTCCGGCGCAGATCCCGGCCACGAGACTTCCCTTTTTGGCGATCCCCGGGAAATAAAAGCTGCATTCTTCCTTCTTATCCGCCACATTCACCAGAATACCCGCTTCTGAGCACCATTCATAGACCTGATGATTGATCTCCCGCTTATCCGCAGCGGCCACGACTAAATATGCCGGTTCCATATCCTGTTTTTCCACAGGCCGCAGCTCACATTGAATTTTCCCGGCCTGCCAGAGGCTTCTGACCTCATCGGATATTTCCGGCGCAACGACCAGTACGCTGGCCCCGAATTCTGCCAGGACTCTGATCCGCCTGGTCCCAATGGTCCCGGCGCCAGCCACGACTACTCTTTTCCCTTCCAGCTCCACAAACATAGGAAATCGCATGTATTACCGTCCTTCCCGCCAGCTTCCGACTAAAGCGCCGTTTATTCCAGATGCTCCGCTGAACGTCTGAGTCCATCCAGACACAGCTTCCAAGCCTCCGGTTCCAGCTCTTCCCGAAGCCCATAACAAAGCTTTGCCACCACCTTGGAGGCTGATCTCCCGATAGCCCGTTCCAGCTCTTCTCTGGCTTCCAAGGTCAGGCCCAGGCGCTTGAGTTCCTTTCGAAGCCTAGCAGAAGTATCTTCTCCCGCCGCTTTGGAAATCTCTTTCACCACCGGGACGTACTCCCGGAATTCATACCACTGCTCGTATTCCAGCTCATATTTCGTGAGGATTCCGTCGGCCACCGCGATCTGCCTGACATCTCCCTCATATTTAAGCCCGCTGAAGCTGTCCATATCATAAAGCTTTATTCCCGGCAGCTTCGAAAGCTCCGGTTCCATATCCCTCGGTATGGCCAGATCTACAAATACCTTCTCTCCCCCGTCAAGGCAGGCCTCCGCCTTCTCCTTCGTCAGAGTATAATGGGGACTGACTGTCGCGCTGACCACAATATCCATCTGGGCCAGCTGCTCATACCTGGCGTGATAATCAATCACCCGGCAGCCGGCCGGGATGATGGCCTCTCTCGTCTTATACTGCCGCAGGGTCATGAATACCTCTCCGCCGGCTTTCACCAGCTCCGCCGCCGCCAATCTCCCGATCTCACCGTTTCCGATGACCATACAGCGTTTTCCCTGAATGAGGATCTGTTCTTTTTGCAGCAGAAGAGTCATAGCCGCCGCCACAGACCGGTCCACATTGGTCAGCAGAACCTCTGTCTTTACCTTTTTTGCGCCGGTCACCGCCGTACGGAACAAAGTCTCCAGCACGGAATCCACCGCAGCCTGCTCTCTCGCTGCATCCAGTGCATGCTTTACCTGGGTGATGATCTGGTCGTCCCCAAATATCTGGGACCGCAGTCCGCAGGACAGCTCCATCAGGTAATGGACCGCCTCCATTCCTTCTCTGACCGTAAAATACGGCTCATATGCTTCAAAGGACTGCCCCTTTTCCTGTGCAAGAAGGGCCGCGGGATTCAGGCTGTCGAAGCTTTCATCCTCTCCGCTCATCCAGTATTCCGTCCGGTTACAGGTAGAAATAATGACACAGCCGGTCATACCCTTTACCTCTCTGCTGTTCTTAAGCGCCCTTTCTACCACGGAAGCCGTCATGGAAAACAGCTCCCGTACCTGAACCGGCGCTTTCCGGTAATCAATACCGGCCATCTTTATCCTCATGAAAATTTTAATCCTCTTTTCTGTACGTATCCATCTATTTTTATCTGGAAAAAATCCTATTAATGGCCCTGATCAAGCCCAGCCTGAAGAATCTTTTCCTGTTTTAGAGCTATTCAAATTTATGTCCTCCTTGCTCATTATATCACATATTCCTATGTCTGCAAGATGCCGACATATTTTCCGGGAGGCAGCTCCGGCTCCCGATAGGTATGCAGGATCTTCTCCAGGGCTTTCAGGTCCTCTCCAATAAATTTATTTTTATGATATACGATTTTAAACGAACGGTCCCATTCTCTGGTACTGCTCCCAAACGCTCCTATACTCCCCTGTTCTATCTCTTCCAGGATCAGCCGGATAGACAGCACAGCCAGGCACCCGTTCTTCATCACCGCTTCTTTCATAGCCTCTGAGGACGCACATTCTCCGCAGATACGGATATTCACATGGCGGCTCTCCAGAAAACTCTCAAATAAAGCCCTGGTGCCGCTTCCCCCTTCGCGCATGAGGAACTGCTGTCCATGAAGATCCTGCAGCGTCAGCTCCTTCCGGCCAAAAAACGGATGCTCCTTCCCGCAGGCCAGGACCAGATAGTCCTGTATCATCGGGATACTCACAAGCTCCGGACTCTTCACCCTTCCTTCCAGAACGCCCACATCCAGCTCTGCTTTCAGCAGCTGCTCTTCCACAAATGCCGTATTGTTCACGCAAGTATAGACCTCTGTCTCCGGCCTCTCCTTTTTCAGAGCTTCCAGGATTCCGGACAGCAGGCAGTTTCCGACTGTGACAGATGCTCCGAGCTTTAACAGCCGTTTCCGGCCCGTTAAAAACATGGCGGCCTCCAGTTCATCAAACTGGCGTATCACCTGTCTGGCGTAGGTCAGCAGCATTTTCCCCTCTTCTGTGATGAAAAGCCGCTTGGACAGGCGCTCAAAGAGCTTCACTTGGTAATGCTCTTCCAGCTCTCGGATGGTCTGGCTGACCGTGGGCTGTGAGATAAAGCAGCGTTCTGCCGCTGCGCTCATCTTCCCGGTGTCCGCCACCTCCACAAATATTTTCAGATGCCGTATCGTCATATTTTTATCCTTTATAGGTTTTTTCTATATGTTCAAAGAAATCATATCACTTTCCCGATGAATACGCAAGGCTCCCGGCTTGCAATCCTGCACCTTCTATCCAGTTTTTCATACATTACTAATAACCATACCAATCTGAAAGGAGTTCTTATATTGGAACGTTACAATCAGCGCCGCTGTGACTGCCGGCGCAATGCAGCTATGTCCAGTTCCTGCGGCAGCCCTGCGTCTTGTAATACAGCCGGGCAGAATTGCTCCTGCGGAAATTCCGCATCACGTGCAATGCCCGGTTCTTGTGATACCCCTACGCCCCGCACCATGCCCGGTTCCTGCGGCTGTTCTTCACCCCGCAATACGTCCGGCTCCTGCGACGGCTCTTCCCCCCGCAACACATCCGGTTCCTGCGGATGCTCTTCACCCCGAAACACGTCCGGTTCCTGCGGATGCTCTTCACCCCGCAACACATCCGGCTCCTGTGGCGGTTCTTCCCCCCGCAGCACATCCGGTTCCTGCGGATGCTCTGCGCCCGGTACTGCATCTGGTTCCTGCGGCGGCTCTTCACCCCGCACCGCACCCAGGCAGAACTGTCCCCGCCAGTCTGGCTCCTGTACAGACAATAATGTCTGCCGTCCAGGAAGCTGCCCTCCTTCCGCAAACCAGAACGTCGCCATGGCCTTTGTCCCCTGGCAGCAATGGGAATGTACGTATCCCCTGGATCAGGCTCTCTTTATTGGGACGGTCTTTCCGTCTCTGGATAAACCATTTGTGATCGGGAGGTGCGCAGTTCGTCCATGAATGAATTAATGACTCAAATCTATCAATACAGCTTTGCTGTGGATGATGTCCTGCTGTATCTGGACACTCATCCGGATGACCAGGATGCCCTGGCCTACTATCAATGCATGAGAGATGCCAGAGAGACCGCGGTTGCGGCTTATGAATGCCAGTTCGGCCCTCTGACAAAAGACGGCGTGAAAGATTCCGCCGATTATTGGACCTGGGTGAACGGCCCCTGGCCCTGGGAAGGAGGTGGGAGCACATGTGGAACTATGAGAAGAGGCTGCAATACCCGGTAAATATCACGACTCCCAACGCAAAACTTGCTAAAATAATCATGAGTCAGTATGGTGGCCCTGATGGTGAAATGGGCGCTTCCATGCGCTATCTCTCCCAGCGCTACGCCATGCCCTACAAGCAATGCCAGGCAACTCTGACCGACATCGGTACCGAGGAACTGGCTCATCTGGAGATCGTGGCAACTATCGTTCATCAGCTGACCCGCAACCTGACTGCAGAGCAGCTGGAGGCTGAAGGCTTTGCCCCGTATTATGTGGACCACACAACGGGCATCTGGCCCCAGGCGGCCGGCGGCATCCCTTTCAATGCGTGTGAATTCCAGTCCAAAGGCGACCCTATCACAGATCTCTATGAAGATATGGCCGCAGAACAGAAGGCACGTACGACTTACGACAACATCCTTCGTCTTATAAAGGACCCGGATGTATGCGACCCCATCCGCTTCCTTCGTGAAAGAGAAATCGTGCATTTCCAGAGGTTCGGTGAAGCGCTCCGCATCACTCAGGATAATCTGGATTCCAGGAACATTTATGCCTTTAACCCTGCTTTTGACAAGATGGGCGGCGACTGCCCCTGTAGGAAATAATCTATGAGAAGCGAATTAAACGATGCTTTTGATACCATTCTGCGGATGACGCCCGTTGCCCATTCTGACATGTATGGCAGCGATAAATACCCGGATATTCACGGCACGGTATACTTTTATCCCTTTTGGGACGGAACCTTAGTTGTCGTGGAAGCCGCCGGGCTTCCGTTTACAGACCGTGCCTGTACAGAAGGAATCTTCGGATTTCATATCCATGAAGGGGATTCCTGCCAGGGGACTCCGGAAGAACCGTTTTCAGAAACGGGAAACCACTATAACCCGGACAACTGCGAGCACCCGAATC
Source organism: Qiania dongpingensis (assembly GCF_014337195.1). NCBI lineage: Bacteria > Bacillati > Bacillota > Clostridia > Lachnospirales > Lachnospiraceae > Qiania > Qiania dongpingensis. Next base: position 2,506,683 of record NZ_CP060634.1, on the reverse strand, counting down.
ACGCGGGGGACTTTCCTCCCCTGTTTGGAAACAACGGCTACGCCCTCGGCATGTTCTATACCAACCGGTTTCAGCCGGATGAAGTCGTCGGACGTACCGTCATAATTCACGATCAGCCGGATGATTTCCACACACAGCCTTCCGGAGATTCCGGTACTAAGATGGCCTGTGGAGAAATCGTAGGCGATCTGGTATAACAATATGCCATAACAAAGCCTGGAGAAAGCGTCTGCTTTCTCCGGGCCTTTTTGCTGGAAATATCCGTTCCATTCGTTGACATCACTGCCCTTTTCTAATATGATAATCTCAATAGGATTTTTATTTCCACAATTGGATTTTTATATACGAACTCAGGAGAAAATCATGACAGAACGAGAGTTGATCGACATCACCAAACGCTTTTGGAATTTTTATCTCATGGAACCCACGCCGGAGCATTTTCAAGAGATTCTTTCCTGCTGCAGTGACAGCCTGACCATAATCGGCACCGGCAAACATGAAATCTATCAATCTCTGGAGGAAGCTGCTCACGCTCTTCTCGTAAACCAGCAGCAGGCCGCACAAATCCAATTTGAGATCGTGGACGACTGGTATGCTTTCCGCTCCCTCTCCGATTCGGTCTGCCTCGTATACGGCGGGCTGTGGGTCCGCGAAAAAGGAGCCGCGGGCTCTCCGTTCCAGATCAACATGGATACCCGTTTCAGCGTCATTTTCCGCAGGGAAGAAAACGAAACATGGAAAATCCACCACATCCATCAATCTACCCCCAATATCGACCAGGCAGATCATGAATTCTATCCCAAGACCTTGTCCCAGCAGGTAAAGGACGCCCTCCAGCTGGCAGATGAATTCCGCTATAAATCGGAGCTGGATCTGATGACCGGCCTTTATAATCACGTTTCTTTCCACGAAAAAGTAGAACGGTATCTGGAAAATAGCCAGGAAGCTACTTTTTTTCTGATCGATCTGGATTATTTTAAATCGGTAAACGATACTTATGGACACGGGGAAGGCGACAAGGTCCTCAAACGATTCTCCCGCCTTCTTCAGATATACAGCTCTTCTTCCAGCATACTGGGACGTCTTGGCGGAGATGAATTCGCTGTTTTAGAACCGGGAGTGCAGCCTAAAAAAGACCTGGAGCAAAACCTCTTTTCTTTTCAAAAACAATTCCGTGAGCTGATGGAGCGGTATGACCGCTGTCGGAGCCTCGGCTGTACCGCCGGTATTTGCCGGAGCGGCGGTCAGACGATCGATTTCGATACTCTGTACCGGAATGCGGATGAAGCCCTCTATTACGCCAAGCGGCACAACAAAGGCTCCTATTTCTTCTTCGAGGATATCACCCGTTAAACAGTAATAAACAAGCGGCCGGATCACTCCGGCCGCTTGTTTATTGTACGATTTCCAGAAGGCTGGTCACCGCGTATACTTCTGTTCCGTTATAATCAAGCTTTGACCATCCGTTGCTTCCAATACCGGTTCTGGCCACGGTCGTCCCTTTTGTCAGTGTAGCGACCACATTGTCATCGGATGCAGAATCCGGTGACGAACGAAGATAAACTTCTACTTTTGCCGTCACAGTGTCGCCCGCCGCCTGATAAGTGGGCTCCGAAGAAGAAGATCCGTCTGTCGAAAGATAACTGGTCACCGCATACAAGACCTGTCCGTTGTATTCCACTCTGGACCAACCGTTATGTCCGATTCCGGTCCGCTTTATCCAGTCCCCATTATAAATCGTGGCTATGATATCCTCATCACTGTTGGTGCTGGGTACACGGCGGAGATTCGTTTCTATCTTGGCTGTTACATTCTCATCCACAAGCTGGAAATATACTCCATATTCATTGATGGTATCTCCCAATGAAGGCGCAGCCGCTCCTGCCGCCGTCGTTTCAGAACCGCCCGCCGCTGTCGTAGCCGCGGTAGCAGCCGTTTCCGTCGGCTGTGTCTCCGAAGCGGATGTCTGATCCGCAGAAGACGCTTGTCCTGAAGTACTCTCCGAAGCGGATTCCGTTGTCGCTCCGCTTCCGGCCTCTGTCGTAGTCTTCGCTTTTTTTCCGTGGCCGCCGTCAACCGCATAGCTGATGCCGTAAGCTGCGCCGCCCACCACTATCACAATCAATAAAAATACCAGGATGCCTGTGATCTCACTGTGGTCAGACATCCATTGTCGAAACCCTCGCATAGAATTCCTCCGTCATTATCGTCTCCTGCCTGCCGCCAGGTCAGGCTTTTATAAGCTGTGTGGAACTCCCCTCAGGCCCAGTTCCCTGAGCCCCAGTATTCTGGCGTGGTATTTGACTGCCGCCAGTCCCCGGTTATAAACCTTCCAGACGGCGCCAAGAGCCATCTTCGTAATAGGCGCCTGTTCCTTCGGCGCCCGTTCCATGCCGCCGCATTCCACAATCTCATGGGCCTTCACCAGCCGGATCAAGTCGTCGCAGCAGGTCACGGGCGAATCAATCTCCGTATACGCCATTCCGATATAATCCGTCCGGTGGGAATCTGAGCCTCCGAAACAGACCTTTCCGTATCTCTCCGCCAAAGCCCTGGCTTTTTCATTGGACTCCGGCAGCTCACACGTATTAAATGCCTCCACAAAATCAAAATCGTGAATCAGCCGGATATCCTTCTCCAGCCGTTTCGAACACATGGCACTCAAAAACTTGGCGCCGTAAGGATGCGCCGGCCCCAGAATCCCTCCATACCGGTGCACCACTCTGACGAGCATATGAATGGGAAGGCCTCTTACCTCCAGAATCTTAAGATCCACATTTTCGGGCATGACCACCAGGATATGTCCTGCATCCAGTGTATCATACTCAATCCCTCTTAAAACCGTGAAATCCTCCAGCGCTCCGTACTGCTCCTTATATTCAAGCCACGCACGATATCCGTTGTAGCTGTTATGGTCAGTAACCATCATGCCTCCGAAGCCCTTTTCTTTCAAAAGCTTCGCATACTCCCAAACGTCCACCCTGGCATCCAGGGAACCGTTTTTCGTATGGCAATGAAAGTCAAATTTCAATTTATCATCCCTTTCCGATCAGAAATTCCATATCGCTTCTATTTATTATACGCCGGTTCCGGCAGATATTGCAACCCGTAATCTTTCCCTGCCTCCGCAGTTCTGTCCCCGCGGAGCATTCTTTTATACACGGATACTCCCGGCAGAATATCTGACGACATTCTACCATGTTTTCCAAATCAGGTAAAGGGATATTCGCCGTTTCCATTCAATTCATAAATAATTAAGATTTCACCGCCGCATCCTTGATCTCCAGCCACAGATCGTTAAAAAGGGTATCCCCTTCCTCCCCGAGTGAGTGGAAGACCTCACATTTTTTCAGGATCTCTTCTCCGGGAAACACAGCCGGGTTCTCCAGGAGCGACTGGTCCATGAGCTCCTGGGCGCCGGTATTCGGCGTAGAATATGTAATATATTCAAAGTTTTTCAGAGCGATCTCCGGATCGTTCAGAAAATTGATCCAGGCCTCCGCATTTTCTTTATTCTCCGAGTTGGCAGGAATCACCCAGGAATCGATGAAATAATTGCTTCCTTCCTCAGGCACCACATAGGCCAGATCCGGATTTGCCTCCTGGAGCTGGAGCACCTCTCCGGAATATGCCATAGCCATGGCCGCGCTTCCCGATATCATGATGTCCTTTATCTGATCCATGACATACCTCTGAAGCAGGGGCTTCTGCTCCAGGAGAAGCTCCTTCGCTTCTCCAAGCTGCGCTTCATCCGTGGTGTTGATGGAATATCCCAGAAGCTCAAGAGGCGCCGTAAACAGATCCCTTGGGCTGTTGTACATCAGAATCTCGCCTTTGTATTTTTCATTCCAAAGGGCGTTCCAGCTGGTCACCGGCTCTTCCACCATGGCCGTGTTATAGAGAATCCCCAGCGTGCCGAAGGTATAAGGGACTGAATATTTATTTTCCGGATCAAAGGCTTTCGAGCCTTCCATGATGCTCTCGCTTAAATATTTCATGTTGGGGATATTATCATAATCGATCTCCGCCAGCAGATTATTTTTTATCATTTTCTCGATCATATAGTCGGAAGGACAGACAGCGTCATAGGAAGTCCCTCCCGCTTCGATGATCGGATACATTTCCTCATTGGTCTCGAAGGTATCATAGATCACTTCTATTCCAGTCTCATCCTCAAACTGCTGGATCACCTCTTCATCGATGTACTCTCCCCAGTTATATACCTTGACCACGCCCTTTGAATCTTTCTTTCCTCCGCCGCAGCCGGCCAGGCAGGAAAGGCACAGGGATACTGCCAATACGAATACTATTATTTTCTTTTTCATGTCTCGTCATTGCTCCTTTGCTATTTCTTTGCTCTTCTTCTTTGGCAGGTTGGCTATGATAAGGAGTACCAGGACCGCCAGGAAAAGGATCGTGGACAGCGCGTACAGACTGGGCTTTATGCCCTTGCGTACCTCGCTGTAAATGAGAGTGGACAATGTATTGACTCCCGCCCCCTTTGTGAAATGAGTAATAATAAAATCATCCAGGGACATCGTGAAGGAGAGCAGGAATCCAGACAGGATGCCGGGCAGGATATCGGGGAATACCACCTTGAAAAAAGCCTGGAGAGGAGAAGCTCCCAAATCCAGAGCCGCCTCATAGGTGCTCTTCTCCGTCTGCTTCATTTTCGGCATGACACTGAGCACTACATAGGGAATATTAAAGGTGATATGGGAAATCAGCACAGTTCCAAACCCCAGGCTGACTCCAAACGCGATAAAACAGAGCATCAGGGAGATGCCGGTCACGATATCAGCGTTCATGAGCGGAATGCTGTTCATCCCCATTACCAGTGTCCTGGGCACCTTCTTCATATGATTAATACCGATACAGGCCGCCGTTCCGATCACTGTCGCGATGAGCGCGGACAGGAACGCGATGATCAGTGTCGTCTTTAAGGCCGACATGATAAGCTGGCTGGAGAAAAGCTGCTCATACCATTTCAGGCTGAAGCCGCCCCACTTGGACATATACTTGGAGCTGTTGAAGGACAGCACCATAAGCGCCCCGATGGGAGCATACAAAAACACGAACATGATAACCAGATAAAACCGTTTGAAGAATCTGCCCATCAGAATGCTGCCCCCTCTCCGTCTTTATCATATTTGGCCAGCAGCGCCATGCTGATCAGAATAAATACCATGAGTACCAGGGAAAGGCCTGAACCCAGGTTCCAGTTGGCCGTGAACGTAAATTCCTGTTCGATCACATTGCCGATCAGGAGGACCATGCCTCCGCCCAGCAGGTCGGAGATGACAAAGGTCGTGAGCGCCGGCACGAACACCATGGTGATGCCGCTTATGACGCCCGGCATGCTCAGGGGAAAGATCACCCGGAAAAACGTCTGCGCGCTGTTGGCTCCCAGATCCCTGGCCGCTTCCACCGTATCGTCCCCGATCTTCACCAGCACATTATAGATCGGCAGCACCATAAAAGGCAGGAAATTATAAACCATGCCGAATATGATCGCCGTCTGCGTATTGATGATGTTGAGCGCCGGCAGATGCAGAAAATTCAATATGCTGTTGATTACCCCATTCCGGTCCAGCAGAGTCTGCCACGCCATAGTCCGAAGCAGAAAATTCATCCACATGGGAAGGATAAAAATAAATACGATAAAGCTGCTCTGCTTCACCTTGAGGCTCTTCAGTATCATCGCCAGCGGATATGCCAAGAGCAGGCATATCCCCGTGCTGATGAGCGACAGCTTCAAGGAGCGGAGGAGCGCGTTCATTCTCTCCGGAGTGGCGATCGACAGGATATTCTGCAGCGTGAAAGCCCCTGTCTTATCCGTGATTCCGTAATATACCACCAGAGCCAGGGGAATCATCGTAAAGCCGATCATCCATATTAAATATGGCGTGGACAACAGTTTCTTACTCATCGACTCCCACCGCCTCCTCATCTTCGGACTCCGGCTTTTTCATGATCTGTATGTTGAAGGGATCCACATGTATGCTTACCTTGGTTCCCACCGGATAGCAATTGGTGGAATGTACCAGCCACTCATAGCCGCCGGCCATGACCTCCATCTCATAGTGCACCCCTTTAAAGATCAGATGAGACACCGTGCCTTCCATCGTGCCCTTTCCAGGCTCCCAAAGCTCGATGTCCTCCGGACGGATGACCACATCCACCGGCCGGTTCCGCCCAAAGCCCGTATCCACGCAGGAAAACCTGGTCCCCAGAATCTCCACCAGCTTATCTTCTATCATCAGGCTGTCTATGATATTGCTGTCGCCGATGAAATCCGCCACAAAGGCGTTCTCCGGCTCATTATAGATGTCCTCCGGAGAGCCCATCTGCTGGATATAGCCCTGGTTCATGACCACAACTGTATCCGACATGGTGAGAGCTTCCTCCTGGTCATGGGTCACATATACAAAGGTTATCCCCAGCTCATTTTTAAGCCGTATCAGTTCATACTGCATATCCTGGCGAAGCTTCAGATCCAGTGCGCCCAGGGGCTCATCCAGGAGCAAGACCTTCGGTTCGTTCACAATGGCCCTCGCAATGGCGATCCTCTGCTGCTGTCCGCCGCTTAAAGACGCCACACTGCGCTTTTCAAACCCATCCAGATTCACCAGCTTCAAGGCATAGCGGACTTTATCCTTAATGTATGCTTTGGATTTTCCCTTTATCTTCAGTCCGAACGCGATATTCTCCTCAATGTTCATATGGGAAAATAAGGCGTATTTCTGAAATACGGTGTTTAAAGAACGCTTGTTGGGCGAAATCTCGGTGATGTCCTTTCCATCAAAAAACACGGTTCCCGTGTCCGGCTTCTCAAAACCCCCGATAATGCGGAGGGTAGTAGTCTTTCCGCATCCGCTCGGCCCAAGAAGTGTCATGAACTCATTTTCCTTAATGGACAGGTTAAGCTCATCCAGCACCAGGTTTTTGTCAAAGGCCTTCGACACATTGACCAGATCAATCAGTGGTGTACTCATCCCGTTACCTCCTAAAAACTGGGCGGCGAGCTGACCCATAAGAGCACAGCGCCTGCCTTCGATGTAAGATAATGCTTTTTATCCGGTGTGAAATAAAAGGATTCCCCTTTTTTCGCCTTATAGCTCTTCGTGCCCACATGGATCACGAGACTTCCCTGAAGCACATAGCCGAATTCTTCTCCCTCATGGGGGGTGTCCGGATAGGTGGAGCCTCCCTTTTCCAAAGTCAGCAGGATTGGCTCCATGATGTTTTTCTGGGCGTTGGGGATGATCCACTGGATACAGTTCCCCAATTCCCCGTCCTTTTTCTCAAAATAGTCCTCTGTCCCGAATACCACCTGCTCCTCCGGCTCCGCGGTGAAGAACTCATTGAGGCTGGTGCCCAGACATTGGAGAATGTCCGTCAGTGTAGCAATGGAAGGAGACGTCAGGTCACGCTCCAGCTGGGATATAAATCCCTTGGACAGCTCCGCGCGGTCCGCCAGCTCCTCCTGAGTCAAGCCCTTCAGTATCCGAAGTTCCTTCAGCTTCTGACCAATATCCATTTTTCGTCCGTCTTCCTTTCCACTGTTTCAGACACTCTGAAGCAGTATGCGCCCGGTATCCTGACAAAGTAAAAATAAACAAAAAGTTTAGTATCTCTAAACTCCGAAACAGATTTAATTATACAGGTTTCCAGGAAAGTGTCAATGACTTTTTACAGAATTTTTCATTTTTTTACTCAGGATATCCGCACAGCATATTATTCCCTGCAGAATCTTGACAGGACGGGGGTTAACAAACTTTTTTGGATATGATATGATGGGAATAAGATCAAGAGACGACAGAAGGAGGACACGTTTTGGGAAATAGATATGCAGCGTATGTAGGTTCTTACACATACATCGGGAACAGCAAGGGGGTCACCATCCTCGATGTGGACCCGGAAAAAGGGACCATGTCCCGCAGAAAGGAGATCCGGGTCAACAATGCTTCCTATGTCTCGTCCTCCAGGGACGGCACAAGACTTTACTCCATCGCGGATGACGGCATCGTCAGTTTTCGTATCCTCCCCGACGGAGATCTGGAGCGCATGGGAAAAGCGACCATCCGCGGCATGCGCGGCTGTCACATTTCCACAGATCAGGCCAACCACTTCATGTTCGTATCTGGTTACCATGACGGAAAGGTCACAGTCCTCCGCATGGAAGAAGACGGAAGCGTAGGTGAGATCACAGACAGCTTTTATGACAAAGGCATCGGAAGCATTGCCGAGCGGAACTTCCGTCCTCATATCAGCTGTTCCCGTCTGACGCCGGATGAAAAATTCCTCTGTATCACGAATCTCGGCATCGATCAGATAAAGGTGTTCCATTTCAATAAAGATACCGGGAAGATCAAGATGGCGGATGTCATCCGCTGTGAACTGGAATCCGCTCCGAGGTTCCTCCGTTTTTCTTCCGACGGAAAATTCATGTACGTGATCTCCGAGCTTAAAAACTATCTTTCCGTATATTCCTACGACGGAAGCGACGGATTGCCCAAATTTGAGCTTCTGCAGACAATCTCCACCGTAGGGAAAAAAAGCAGCAATGTAAATGCCGCGGCCGCCCTGCGCTTCTCTCCCGATGAGAGCCTGGTCCTGTGCTCCAACGCGGGAGACAACAGCATCGGCATCTATGACCGGAATGCTGAAAGCGGTCTTCTGACCCAGCGGGTGGTCCTCCCTGTCAGCGGAGAATACCCCAAGGACATCGGCATGTTCCCCGGTGAAAAGTTCATTTACTCTGTCAACCATGAAACCAGTACCATGACCTTTTTCACCTGGGTTCCGGATAAGAACTATTTCTATATGCACACGCCTCCGCTGAAAATCGACCAGCCCAACTGCTGCGCGCTGGTGAAGCTTCCTGACTGAGTCCGCGGCGCGTCCGGCTATCTCACCCAGCGCAGCAGCACCTTTTTCAGCCTTTCAATATCCAGCGGCTTCGCCACATGCTCGTTCATGCCTGCCTGTTCCGAACGGCTGATATCATCGCTGAAAGCATTTGCCGTCAGAGCTATGATGGGCACGCTCTCGGCGTCGGGGCGGGAAAGTCCCCGAATCTTCCTGGCTGCCTCATAGCCGTCCATGACAGGCATCTGGATATCCATGAAAATAACAGAATAGTATCCCGTTTCCGAAGCGCTGAATTTTTCCAGCGCTTCTTTTCCGTTATCCGCCGTTTCCACCCGGACCCCGCACATGCTCAGCAGCTCACCGGCTATTTCCTGGTTCAGTTCATTATCCTCTGCCAGAAGCACAGTCCTATTCTCGAGCAGACAGAAGCTGCCGCCCTGTCTTTCTTCAAATGCCTCTTTGTATTCCCAGTTTTCATTTTTCGTCCAGATCTTCAAATATACCGTCACCCGGAACAGAGAGCCTTTTCCCAACTCGCTGGAAACGTCGATGGTCCCGTTCATCATCTGGACGATGTTGAGGGCAATGGAGGTCCCCAGGCCGGTGCCCTGTGCTTTGCTGACCCTGGAATCCTCAGCCCGCTCAAAGGGCTCGAATATCTTTTTCAGAAATTCCTCCGACATGCCGATCCCGTTGTCCTCTACCAGGAATTCATAGCATCCGACCCCCGCCATATTGGAGGGCTTTTCCAATGCCCGGAAGGAGATCGTCCCTCTCTCCTGGGTATATTTCACCGCATTGGACAACAGGTTTATGAATACCTGCTGTAGTCTGGCCATATCCCCGAGGACACAGTCATGGACAATATCCCTCATGGACATCTGGAATACCTGGCTCTTTTTCTCTATTTCCGGCTTCATCATAACTTCCACTTCTTCCACCATATCCAGGATGCTGAACGCCGATTCCTTCAGGGAAGCCCGTCCGCTTTCTATTTTGGACATGTCTAGAACTTCGTTGATGAGAGTGAGAAGATGACGGCTGGAAACCTTGATCTTATCCAGGCAGTCCTCTATTTTATCCGGTTCGCCCAAATGGGCTCCTGCTATGGAGGTCATGCCGATGATGGCGTTCATAGGCGTGCGGATATCGTGGGACATCCTCGACAGGAATGTGCTCTTTGCCTCATTTGCCTTATTCGCGGCTTCATAAGCCTGAGTCAAAGCTTCTTTGGCTTTCTGCTCCTCCAGAAGCTTTTCCAGCTCTCTGCATTTTTCTCCGCTTATGTTGATAAATGTGATGACCATATAGCCCGGCCTGCCTCCAATATCCGCCGCCAGGTTTATTTCCATTCTCAGCCAGACCGGCGGCTTTCCCTCCGCGCGCTTCTGCCTGAACTCAATCTCCATATGGTCTTTCCCGTTTCGGAACCCTTCTCCCGACGCCGCGGCCGCGGTGAACTGTTTCATCCGCTCCTGTTCCTCCGGCACTACAAAATCCTTTATATATCCGGACATGATCTCCGAATACCGTCCCCGCTTCGGCACCGCCATCGTGTCCGCGCCCTCCGGTATCCTCACCCCATAGTAAGAATCCTGAAGCAGATCCACATAAAAGATGCTGACATAAACATTGCTCACCACCTGAAGCGTCATCTGGCTGACGCGCAGCTCTTCCGTCTTCTCCGACATGCTCTGCTTCATTTCGTGGATATCCCGCAGAGTCCCCACCACTCTGGCAGGCTTCCCTTCATGCCGTATCATCCTTCCGGTCACCCGGTTCCAGCGGAGCTTCTTTTCCCCGCCCCGGTAATCATAGACGCGCGCTTCCGCCTCCGGCGTTTTTCCGCAGCAGATGGTCTCCATAACAAACGGAATATCATCTGCGTATGCAAATTTCCCGAGATAAAGCTGTTCACGAAACCCCGGGACCTCAAGGCGCAGGATATTCTCCCCTTTCTCCTGTTCCCGAGAGGCCACATAAGCGACGAGCAGATCCTCATCCACCCTGTATTCGTATATGGTATCCGAACTGCTTTCCATCGCCGCCCGATACATTTCCTGCTCTCTGTCCAGCTGCTCCTGGAGGCGTTTTCTTTCCGTGATATCCACCAATGTCCGCTGGATGACCGGTATCCCGTTTCTTTTTTCTACCATCATATTCGTGGAGGAGACCCAACGGATCTCACCTCTTTTGCGCAGGACCCGGTACTCCACCTCCGCCTGTCCTCCGTCACGGCAGATCTTGTCATACACCTCATACAGGTTCTGATGATCCTCCGGCACCACATGGGACGCGACTCCGCGGAAGCTGTCCGCCACACATTCTTCCACACTCTCATAATCCAGGATATTTAGAGCCGCCCGGTTCATGGCCACGATCTCATGCTCTTCCCTGCCGTGCAGAAAACGGAAAATGCCGCAGGGAATCGTATCATAGATACTGTCCAGCAGCTCCTTCTGCTCCCGTATCCTTCTCTCATCCTCTTCTGCCTTGCTCACATCCAGATAAAGACTGTTGATGACCACGGTACCGTCGTCATTTTTCACCTTTTTTCCGCTGTCCAGAATCCATTTGACACCCCCGTCCTTACAGCGGACCCGGTACTTGATGGCATAGCTGCTTTTTCCGTCCTGAAAAGCCTCCACACATTCCTGAGTCACCCGAGGGACATCCGGCGGATAAACGGCTCCGAAAGCGTTCCCTCCGGTCACCTCCAAAAACTCTTCTACCGTATAGCCGAACAGGCCTGCTGCCTCTTCGCTGACAAAGGCATAGGTGTAGAGTTCATCATCCAGGCTCATTTTCAGTCCGCCTGAGATTGAAGACATGATCACGTCCAGCTGCTGTGCTTTCCGGACTTTTTCCGTCTCCAGAGCATTCAGCCTTTCCTGGATATACTCGTAGGTATGCTGGCCGATTTTTTCCGGGAACAGCTCGTCCTCCACCATTTCCTGATAAGGATTGGAGCAGTGCAGATAAGAGCACTTCCATTCCCCGTCAAGCTTTTTTACGGCAAACGTCACCCGCTGATGGACCTTCAGATACATCTTCGTCCTGGGGACTGTGGCCACCCACATGATTCCGGTACAGATATAAAGATCCTCCGCGGCTTTCTGCACTTCATACTGATCATCCCAGATCCTGCACTCCGGAATCTCATTTTTGAACCGCCGGAAAAATCCAGACACAGCCTCGAAACCGGAGGCCTGCTGCCCTTCTCCCGCCCCTATCCAGACAATATCCGGCGCAAACATGCCGATGACGCCTTCCACGTCATTCTCGCAATAATGCAGCCTCATCATTTTTCTGGCAAACTGTATCACTTCTGTCCTCACGTCCATACGCTTCCTCTTTCCCTCATTGGTATTCCGTTCACAGTCCTCTGGCCGCTTCCGCTAATATCCTTCTTATCTCCCTGGCCGCACCGTCCTCGTCATTGGATGCCCCTATCCGGTCTGCCGCCGCCCGGCATGCCTCCGTGGCGTTTTCCACCGCGACCCCCAGCCCGGCATAAGCCAGCATGTCCGCATCATTATCGGCGTTCCCGAATGCCGCCGCCTGTTCCGGTCCGAGTCCCAGCCGTTCCAGGACAAAGGCCAAAGCAGAGGCTTTTCCGGAAGCCTCGTCGGATATTTCCAAAAATCTCGGCACAGATGCCGTTATATACACATTCGGCACATATTTTTCCAGAAGAGCCCATATCCGCCGTTTTTCCTGCTGGTCATTGACGATCAGGTCCAGGCTGTCCAGCTCCTCCAGATGGCTATATAGAAAATCAAGCATGTCCCGGCAGGGCTTCCTGGTCGCTCTCACGTATGCCGCCGCTCTTTCATCGGCGCCAAAGGCCTCAGGGTCCGCCACGTATTCTGCCGGAGCATAAGCTGTCCCATCTACAAATGCCTCATACAAAGGCTCTTCCACAGCCTCCCCCACCAGGGACAGGACGGCCTCCACAGCCTCCCGGCGGAGCTTATGTACGCAGATACACTCCGATGTGGGTACCCGGTAGACAGCCGCCCCATTGGAGGTGATCGCATATTCAATACCGGGAATGGACAGTACTGCTCCCGGAAGTGTGGAATAGGCCCTTCCGCTGGCCACCACCACATGCACGCCCGCTTCTATGGCCGCCGTGAGGGCCTCTCTGCTCTCTTTGGAAAGGGTTCCGTCCCCCGCCAAAAGGGTTCCGTCCAGATCCAGTGCGATACATCGGCATTCTTTCATTGGAAATCACGTCTCCTTCTTCTCTTGTCCCTGCACCCGGGTGATTCTTCCGGAATACCATACAAACAAACGATATTCTTGGTGTTTATCCATGACAGCGATCATTTTAGAGATAATTGTACTGGCTGCCGCGCTCTCCGTTGACACCTTTGCCGCCAGCTTCGCCTATGGGATGGGCCGCATCCGGATACCCGCGGCCTCCATCGGCATCCTTGCCGCCATATCCAGTCTCACCCTGGCCGCAGCGCTGCTGGCAGGAAACCTTCTGAGCGGGCTTCTTCCTCAAAGTCTGACCAATGACATCAGCTTCTTAATCCTGTTTATTCTCGGGATAATCAAATTATTCGATAAATCTTGTAAAAAACAAGCCGAACAGGCTAATAAGGACAAAGACAATATACTTTCGCCGGCAGAAGCGGTCCCTCTGGGCGCCGCCCTTTCCATTGACAGCGTGGCGGCCGGTATCGGAGCCGGCGTATCGCCGGCCCATATCATCGCAGCCATACTCGCGACGTTTCTCATGGGCATAGCAGCCATACTGGGAGGAAGCTTCCTGGGGCGCGCCGTTTCCCGCCATTCCGAAGCAAATCTTTGCTGGATCAGCGGAGTCCTGCTCATAGTCCTGGCTTTCATGAAACTATTCTGATCAGCGGGCGATCAGGTCAATGGCCTCCTGGACATTGCCGACTCCGATTAGCTTAAGGCCCGCGGGCGGCTCCTGGATCCGCCCCAGACACACTCTGGGAAGGACACAGGAGGTAAAGCCCAGCTTAGCCGCCTCCTGTACCCTTTTTTCTACCATACTGACCGCGCGCACTTCACCGGAGAGGCCCACCTCACCGAAAACCATCATGCTGTCGTCCACCGGAATGTCCCGGTGGCTGGAAGCCAGCGCCATGACGATCCCCAGGTCCAAAGAAGGCTCATTGACTTTAAGGCCTCCGGCTATATTCACGTAGGCGTCACAGTCGGAAAGGCGAAGCCCTGCACGTTTTTCCAAAACAGCGATCAGCAGATTGACACGGTTATAATCTGTCCCGGCCGCCGTCCTTCTGGGCATACCGAAATTCGTGCGGCAGACGAGAGCCTGGATCTCCAAAAGCACAGGCCTTGTCCCCTCCATGGAGCAGGCCGTCACAGATCCCGATGCCCCCACCGGTTTTCCGCTCAGCATATATTCGGAAGGATTCGGGACCTCCGCAAGCCCGTCTCCCCGCATCTCAAATACTCCGATCTCATTGGTGGATCCAAACCGGTTCTTCACTCCACGCAGAATCCGGTAAGAAGCGTTCCTCTCTCCTTCGAAATAAAGGACCGTATCCACCATATGCTCCAGCATCCTGGGCCCTGCCACAGTCCCTTCTTTGGTAACATGTCCCACGATGAAGATCGTGATGTCGTTCCCCTTTGCCAGCTGGAGCAGCGTATTCGTGGATTCCCGGACCTGCCCCACGCTGCCCGGCGCGGTGCCGGCATCCTCCCGGTACATGGTCTGAATAGAGTCGATGACCACCGCCTCCGGCCTTTCCTCAATAATCACATCCGAGATCAGCTCCAGGCTGGTCTCGCACAAAAAAGACAGCTCTCCGCTGAAGGTCCCCAGCCTGTCAGCCCTGAGCTTGATCTGGCTGAGAGATTCTTCTCCGGAAATGTAAAGGATCTTATGCCCTGATTCCGCCAGGTTCCGGCATACCTGGAGAAGGAGGGTCGACTTTCCGATGCCCGGATCTCCTCCCACCAGAATCAGGGAACCTCCTACAAGCCCCCCTCCCAGAACGCGGTCCAGCTCCTCCATGCCCGTGCTCATCCTTGCCTCCATGGCCGACTGGATCTCCGACAGCTTCTGGGGACGCCTTTCCATGGCGGCGCCTGTACCCGCGGATCCGGCTCCCAGGCCTCTCGCCGGGGACGCCTTCTTCGCAGTAGGCGCTTCCACAAAGGTGTTCCATTCCCGGCACCCAGGACACTGGCCCATCCATTTAGCGGATTCATATCCACATTCCTTACAGAAAAATACCGTTGCTCTCGCTTTTGCCATACTAGCTCCGTTCCTATAAAATAAAACAAACTGCCGCAGGCTTCTCAAAGCCCCGCGGCAGCCTGATGAAAAACAATTCCGACTGTTTCTATTACCACTGCAGTCCCGGCTGTCCTATCTTTTTTTCACTTCAACCACTGTGGATTCTCCCTCAGAAAGCTCCACGCTCAGCGTCAGCTTTCCGCTCATATTAGCCTTGATCATACCGGCATCTTCTTCGCCGATCCGCACGTCGTACTCCGTGTCATCCTCCAGTTCCAGCGTGATCTGAGCGTCCTGACTGCCTTCCACAATGAAATGCACTCCCGTATCATCCGCTTCAAACTCATTCACTGCTGTCCCCGGAACCGATTCATAGACAAACATGCCGTTCCGCTCCAGCTTTGTGATGTCACAATACGTCTTTACCTTATATAGATCGCCGTTGAATTCATAATCCTGAAGCTTCGACTTTGCGCCCAGTGTGTAGTCTCCAAAGCTGAGTGTACCATTTTGTTCTGTGCGTATTAATTCCTTTACTGCTGGCATGATTCATCCTCCCGATGTTTTCGTCACTAAAATACTGGTTTCATTATAGTATAGAATTCGACTTTTTACCAGACGTTTAAACAGAAAATTTCAGTTTTCCATCCTCTACCGTTACGGAAACCGTATCTCCCTTTTTCACGGCGCCGTCCAGAATCTCTTCCGCCAGTTTATCCTCGATCTCGCTCTGGATCGTCCGGCGCAGCGGCCGGGCGCCGTATTTTTGATCATACCCTTTGTCAATGATCCAGGCCTTCGCTGTGTCATCCATTACCAGAGTGATGTCCATCTGCTCCTTCGTCCTGCTGCAGAGTCCCTTCATCATGATGTCCACGATCTGTCCCATGTCCTCCTTGGTCAGAGCATGGAATACGATCGTCTCGTCAATCCTGTTCAGGAATTCCGGCTTAAAGATTCGCCGGACCTCTTCCATCACTCCGCTCTTCATAAATTCATAGTCCTCTTTATCCGTGCTGGCGGCTCCAAAGCCAAGCTTTTTCGGCTCAATGATCCGCGCCGCCCCTGCATTGGACGTCATAATGAGCACCGTATTCTTGAAATCTATTTTTCTGCCCTGGGCATCTGTTATATGTCCGTCGTCCAGGACCTGGAGCAGAATATTGAACACGTCGGGATGCGCCTTCTCTATCTCATCAAAAAGTATCACAGAATACGGATTCCGGCGGACCTTTTCGCTGAGCTGCCCGCCTTCGTCATAGCCCACATATCCTGGCGGCGATCCAACCATTTTGGATACGCTGTGCTTCTCCATGTACTCTGACATATCGACCCGTATCATAGCGTTTTCCGTACCGAACATGGCCTCCGCCAGCGCTTTCGAAAGCTCTGTTTTTCCTACGCCGGTAGGTCCCAGGAACAAAAACGAACCGATCGGACGCTTCGGATCCTTAAGGCCCACGCGCCCGCGGCGGATGGCCTTTGATACCGCCACCACGGCTTCTTCCTGCCCTACCACTCTTTCGTGGAGGATACTTTCCAGATTCTTAAGGCGCTCTGCCTCTCCTTCTTCCAGCTTTTTCACCGGTATCTTCGTCCAGCCGGACACGACATCGGCAATCTCATTTTCTGTAACATAGAGCTTTTTGCTGCTCTTCTCTTTTTCCCATTTGAGCAGAATCTTTTCCTGACGTTCCTTCTTCTTCTGCTGCTTCTTCTTGATCTCGCCGGCTTTTTCGTAAGCTTCCGTCTGAATAGCCGCGACCTTCTGCTCCTCCAGCTGGGCAATATCCTCTTCCAGCTTTTTTATCTCCTCCGGCTCCACAAAGGTAGTCAGCCGCACCTTCGAGGATGCCTCGTCGATCAGGTCGATGGCCTTATCGGGCAGAAACCGGTCGTTGATATACCGGGCCGACAGATTCACCGCCGCCTGGATGGCATCTTCTGTGATCGTCACCTGATGATGCTCCTCGTATTTGGATTTAAGCCCCCTTAAAATGGAAATCGCTTCCTCCGCCGAAGGCTCTTCTACCATCACCGGCTGGAACCTTCTCTCCAGGGCCGCGTCCTTCTCGATATATTTCCGATATTCGTCAATGGTCGTAGCTCCGATCAGCTGAATCTCGCCCCTGGCCAGAGAAGGCTTCAGGATATTGGACGCGTCTATGGCTCCCTCCGCTCCTCCGGCTCCGATGATGGTGTGTATCTCATCAATGAACAAAAGGACGTTGCCGTCTGCCCGCACTTCCTTTAGTACATTCTTGATTCTTTCTTCAAACTCACCGCGGTATTTGGAACCGGCGACCATTCCGGACAGGTCCAGCGTCATCACGCGCTTTCCCTTTACCGTATCCGGCACATTTCCTTCCACAATCTTTCCTGCCAGACCTTCCGCGATGGCGGTCTTGCCCACGCCAGGTTCGCCGATCAGGCAGGGATTGTTCTTTGTCCGGCGGCTGAGAATCTGAATCACTCTTTCGATCTCGTGCTCTCTTCCAATGACCGGATCGAGCTTTCCTTCCTTTGCAAGAGCAGTCAGATCTCGGCTGTAATTGTCCAGCGTGGGTGTCGCACTTTTTTCCTGCCCCTTGCCTTTTCCCTCCAGCTCGTCCTTATACTGACTGGCATCCGCTCCCATGGTAGCCAGAAGGTCCACGTACATCCTCTGGATGTTCACGTTCATGGTATTCAGAAGCCGTGTGGCAGAACAGTCACTGTCCTTGAGCATTGCAATCAGGATGTGCTCAGTCCCGATCAGCGGGGACTTAAATTGTACGGCCTCCCGATAGCTGTTCTCCAGCACCCTGGCGGCGCGGGGTGAATATCCTCCCCGGTCGGCCATATGCACCGGCGTCATCGGGGCGATCAGCTGCTGGACCAGAGCCAGCACCCGTTCTTCCTCTATCCCGTGACTGGAAAGTACCTGGGCCGCCGCGCTGCTTCCTTCACGGATAAGCCCCAGGAGGATATGCTCGGTGCCCACATATCCCTGCCCCAGAGCCTCCGCCATTCCCACGGCCAGCTGAAGCGCTTCCTCTGCTTTATTTGAAAATCTGTTGTTGTACATATTTTCCTCCTATTTCTTCAGACCAGCTCCGGCAGCATGGACCGGATGTAGGACGCCCTGGCCTGCTTTAAGTCTGTCTTTTCATTTTCCGGCGCCAGCAGCTTCATATTCGTTGGCTGTATCTCCATCATGAGCCCGTAGAAATTCAAGGGCTTCTCAAGCTGCAAAAGTCCTTCCATCTCTCCTACCCGCACCTGAGAAAGATATGTCATCGCTTCCTTTACAGAAAGTTTCTTCGCATATCTCAGGACACCATAGGATTTATATATCTCATCCTCCAGATCCAGCCTGTGGTTCCGGAGCGTCAGCGATTTTACCTTTCGTTCACTGGCCGCCAGGCGGTCCGCCATCTGCTGTACCAGTGCTATGATCTCTTCTTCGGTCTGCCCCAGCGTTTTCTGGTTGGACACTTCATAAAGGGAACCGTAGTTTTCGCTCCCTTCCCCATAGAGTCCCTGGACAGAGACCCCGAAGCGGCTCATCTCGCTCACCAGCTTGCCGAACTGTTTCCCGGCTGAAAGCATGGGAAGATGCAGCGTCACCGCCGCCCGCAGGCCCGTCCCCACGTTGGTGGGGTAGGCCGTCAGGTATCCGTATTTTTCATGGAATGCGTAGGCAAACCGCTCGTTGATATAATCATCCAGACGGCTGGCCTCGTTCCACAGTCCGTTCAGATCTACTTTATGCGAAAAGCACTGGAGCCGGATGTGATCCTCTCCGTCCAGCGTAATGCTGACCGTCTCATCTTCCGACAGCAGCAGGCTTTCCGGGCCCTTTTTCTCCACTCCGGCCCCGTTTATGGCACGGCGCTCTTTTAACGCCTCTTTCTCCTCCGTCCCCATCGCTGACAGGGGAATCGTATGAAAGATCCGCTTATCTACCGAACCGATATCTTTCAGTCCATTTTCCAGTTTGCCTACCAGCTCCGCGCCGTCCTCTTCCGTAAGCTTCACCGGAAAGGGATAATGCTCCAGGTTCCGCACCAGACGGATGCGGCCCGCCAGAAAGACATCATGCTGGTCCTCCGTTTCCTGATACCATTTAAGCATCTGCATTCAACCTCTCCTTCAATTCTCTGATCTCATCCCTATACTTTGCCGCCATCTCATACTCTTCTTCCCGGATGGCTTCCTGCAGCTTGGATGACAGGATTTCAATGGAGTTCTGGATATCTTCCGTTTTCTCCGTCCCTTCATGGTCCTCTGTGGCTTCATGTCCATACAAAGGGCGCTTTCCCGTATGGGTGTCATTGCCTTGAATTTTCTTGATGTTCTCACTCATCAGCAGGTCGAAGACCCGGTAACAATCCGGGCAGCCAAAACGGCTGTCCTTTACAAAATCACTATATGCCGTATTGCAAGTGGGGCAGACCACCTGGTCCATATCCATCTCGTCACTGTCCCCGCGCTCTGCGTCCAGCCCAAACAAATCCGACAAAAGCTTCCCTATCGGATAATCCGTATCAAACATCGCTGTATAATGTCCAAAATCCATTTCCTTGGCGCAGTGGCTGCACAGGTTGTGCTCTGTCTTCACTCCGCCGATCACTTCCGTATATCGGATATTGGCCTCTCTTATTTTACATTTTTCACATAACATGGTCTATCCTCCCAAACTCAGCCTGTCAGGATCCGGGTGTCACTCCATATCGGAGCAGTCCTCCGAAGCTTCCGGCGAACAGTCAAACTGGTTCATCACCATATCCACCAATTCATGGATTTCCCTCCGGCTGATGTTTTTACATGCCGCTTTTGCAAGCAGCACCTGCATGTCGGACATCAATTCCTCCATTGCCCGCATTTTATCAAAGTCGACGGCAATGACGGCTCCCTTCCGGCGGTCCAGCTTTACAAAACCTTCCTGCTTCAGGACCGTATATGCCTTATTTACCGTATGCATGTTAATTCCAATGGTGTCAGCCAGACTCCTGACCGACGGGAGGGCTTCTCCCTCCTTGATGGTTTCGGTGGCGATGCCAATGATGATCTGATTTCTCAGCTGTATATATAATGCTTCGTCACTGTTAAAATCTATTTTCATTATCATCTTCTTCACCCGGCCTCTTTCGTTATATTTGTTATAACAATATTAGCACAGTCTCATAAGAATTGCAAGTGGCAGTGTCTGGATGGAATTAGGATACCCCTCAGAGACAAAAATGCAGTCCCCTCCCGGGGCTGCACTTTTGTTAGAATCTATAAATCGAAAATTTCAAAATCATCATCGTCTTCCAAATTCTGAGAGGGCCTCCTGGCTGGCTGCGGTTTCACGGCCTGCTTTTTCCGTTCCCTCTTCTCCGGTTCACGGACCTTCTGTTTTTCCGGAACGGGCACCGGCTGCTCCTTAGGCCGCTTCCCGGCTTTTTCCGCCGCCCGGTTCACGATACTATCCGCGTCATCCGGCTTCACACTCCGGACGGAATCCGACAAAAGGGCCTCCAGCAAATCAAAGTCTGCGTCCAGATCCTCCTCCTCTTCATCCGAAGCTTTGGGCTGTTCTGTTTCCTCTTCCTCCTGATAATCTTCACTTTCTGCTCCGTCCATATATTCCTCGGACGGTTTCTCCGTTACTTCCTCCGGATATGACTCTTCCTCTTCAGCAGGCGCAGAATCTGTCTCCGGTTCTGAAGCATGCTCCTCTGCGGATACCCGCGCAGGCTCCTCATCCGCTGCATCCTCGGCATCTAGATCATAGAGTTCCTCATCATAAGACGCTTCCCCATAGGATTCTTCCTCATTAGGCTCCTCCTCATAAGACTCTTCCCCATAAGATTCTTCCTCATAAGGCTCTTCGTCATAAGGCTCCTCCTCATAGGATTCTTCCCCATATGGCTCTTCGTCATAAGGCTCTTCTCCCGCTTCCTCATAATCATCTTCATCCGGCTCTCCGCCATAGCCTCCGCGGGGACCGTCATCATGAAAGTCATCCTCCCCATGCCCATTCTTTCTCCGGGTCATAGCGGCGGTAAAGGCTATCAAAAGGATAAAGCACAGCACAGAAAGACCAATAATGATCAGCATCCGGTTTTTCATGGATTTCTGGTAGGCTTCCTGAGCCTTTTGCAGCTGCACCTGTGAAATCTCATTCTCCTGTCCGGCCGACAGGATGCCGTCCGGCGCTGTGATCACGGTGCCTTCTGTCTCATCATAGATATAAAACGCCGTTTTTCCGGCCTCATCGGTCCCGTATAACAGATAAAACCCTTCCACATCATATTCTGAAGGGAATTTCCAGACCTTTACAGTCTGCTCCCCGATTTTCAGATCCATCGCCGTATATCCATCCGGTATCGCGGATGCGTCCGGCTCAGACAGGGTATACGTCTTGCCCGTAGTCGTGATCGTGCCTGCGGAAGCAGAACTGGAGCTCTGAGACTCCTGACCTTCCGTACTGCCCGTTTCTGCAGCGGTGCCAGAACTGCTGACCAGAGGGTTATTGGCGATCTGGCTCTCAGAAGATTCTGCAGCCGTACTTTCACTTCCTGCCGCGGAGGACTGTGGCTCACCGGCGCTCCGCACTGCCTGAATGGTATATTTGGCCGTCGTCACTCCGTCGGCCGCCGTCACATTTATGATGACAGTATTCGTCCCCACCTTCAGTCCAGAATTTCCGGCTATCACCATTTTGGCCCCGCTGTCGGAGGTCTTGGCATTTACCAGAAGCTTATCACAGTCCGCGTCCACCTCCACCTGATATTCATACACATCGGATGAAAACTCAGGGCTGAGCGTACCCGGCGAAATCTCTAAAGAAGCCAGCGACGCGTCGTTGGTCCCACTGGTCCCCGCAGCGAATGACGTGATTCCCACTCCAAACAGCAGGGTGCAGCATATGATCAAAACAGAAAATATTCGTTTTATTTTTTTCTCCATATTGTCTCCTCGAACCGGCACACTAAGCTTCTCTCGATATTATTCCATGTCCAAAACGGACACGGGCCTCCGGCGGTTGTGCAGCTGTCTTCTGCAGTATATGCAAAAGCCGCCTATGCACAGGTATAATATCTTGCTTCTCTCGATATTATACCGAGTTCTGACGTTCATTGTCAACCGCACGGAAAAAGATTCGAAAAGATTAAGAATTAAACGGAAGCTTTAATTTTTCCGCCCATTCCTTCTCCCGGAATCCGGTGAGGACGAAATCCTCCCCTACCAGAACCGGCCTTTTCACCAACATTCCGTCTGTAGCCAGAAGGGAAAACTGCTCTTCTTCACTCATATCCGGAAGCTTATCCTTTAATTCAAGAGCCTTATATTTCATACCGCTGGTATTAAAGAACCGTTTCAGAGGCAGACCGCCTTTTTCTTTCCATGCTTTCAGCTCTTCCGCCGTTGGATTATCTTCCACGATGTGACGGTCTTTAAACTCTATTCCATTTTCCTCCAGCCATTTTTTTGCCTTCTGGCAGGTACTGCATTTCGGATATTCCACAAATAAGACCATTTGAACTCTCCTTTCCCTGTAAAACCAAAAAAGACATTGTGAGCTTTACTATACCTTTAAATATCTTTAAAACAAGCGTATCTTTATAACCAGATGAGGCAGGAGGAAATCCGATTCCATCCAGGCGGCTCGCTGGCAGCCGTAACCAGCATCTTTACAGCCTCCAGTCGGTCCTTTCCAACTGACATGGATAAATCGATATTTTTCCATGTCAGATTCCAATAAAAACCTGCATGAAATTCGGTTTTTACCTCCCTGCGGCCGGGAAGATCCTGCTAACGCCTTTGCGGCGCTCGCCTTACGATGGAATCGGATCATTCCTCTTTGCCTTTCTTCCGCACCGAAATAAGCGCTCATTTGCCTCGAAAGCCATTGGGGCGGCCACCTCAGCCCGCTGCCATAAGGCGCGCGGGCCGTGTGGATATCCAATCCTTTTCTGGGATCAAGGGAACGGAAATCAGCCAAAATGGTGCGGCAGGCAGGGCGCCGGCAGAACGATTCCGGGCCGGCCTAAAGGTGAGCGCCGCAGGGCAGAGGCCGGTGTTCCCCTGGCGGAGGGAGGCAGAAACGGAAATACCGATTCCGTTTCTGAGCGAACAGGAGACGGGAAATCATAAAGATTTCCCGTCGACATGTGAGTGGTACTCCTGGAGCGGGGATAAAACGGCCCCTGCATCGCCAGCGAACCGAAATCGTGACGGCCCGGAGCTACTGCCGGTATTTAACTAAAGCTCAATCGGAGCTTACTCAGAATGATTTCGTAAAATATTAGGAAGGCGGCCCCTACAGATATCTAGTACAGCGGATATTTATCCGTAAGTTCCTTCACCATGGCTTTTGCCTTCGCCGTATTGGCTTCATCCTGTGTGATCACCAGACGGATAGCTTCCGCAATGGTCTCCATATCCGCTTCGACCACTCCGCGGCTGGTGACTGCCTGGGCTCCCAGACGGATGCCGCTGGTCACGAAGGGCTTCTCCGGATCATTGGGGATAGCGTTCTTGTTGCAGGTAATGTTAGCCGCATCCAGCAGCTTTTCCGCTGCTTTTCCGGTCACACCAACTGGACGGAGGTCCACCAGCATCAGATGATTGTCGGTACCGCCTGATACGATGTCAAAGCCTCTCTTTATCAGCTCCTCTGCCAGCTTGGCCGCATTCTTCTTCGTCTGAGACATGTATGTCTTAAAGCTGGGATCCAGAGCTTCTTTAAAGCATACGGCCTTGGCCGCGATCACATGCATCAGCGGACCGCCCTGGATACCGGGGAACACCGCTTTGTTAAAGTTGAATTTTTCCTGCATCTCATTGCTGGAAAGGATCATCCCGCCTCTCGGGCCGCGGAGTGTCTTATGGGTCGTGGTCGTGGTCACATGGGCGTAAGGAATCGGGCTCATATGAAGTCCCGCCGCCACCAGGCCGGCGATATGGGCCATATCCACCATCAGATATGCTCCCACCTCATCGGCAATCTCCCGGAAGGTCTTAAAATCAATCTCTCTGGCATAAGCGCTGGCGCCTGCCACGATCAGCTTCGGCTTGCACTCATGGGCAATCCGGCGCACTTCTTCATAGTCGATCACACCGGCGTCTGTCACACCGTAGGGCACAACATGGAAATAAGAACCGGACATATTCACAGGGCTCCCATGGGTCAGATGTCCGCCATGGGCCAGGCTCATCCCCATCACCGTGTCTCCGGGCTTCAGCATCGCAAAGAAAACAGCCATATTGGCCTGTGCGCCGGAATGGGGCTGCACATTGACATATTCACAGCCAAACAGCTCTCTGGCGCGCTCCTGGGCGACAGTCTCCACCACGTCCACGAATTCGCATCCGCCGTAATAACGCTTTCCCGGATATCCTTCCGCGTACTTATTGGTCAGGGGGCTTCCCATGGCCGCCATGACGGCCTTGCTCACAAAGTTTTCAGAAGCGATGAGCTCGATGTGGCTCTGCTGTCTTCCCAGCTCGTCCTGCATCGCCTGAGCGATAACAGGATCAAAGGAAGATACCTCTTCAAATGAATACATTTTATTTCCTCCATTTAAGTGATTTATAGTGATATTTTAGATAACATAGTAAATCAGAAGCTCTTATTCCCCGGCTCCGTCCTGTTCTGAAACTGCAATCTTGAGCTCTGTAAGCTGAACCTCATCCACCCGTCCCGGTGCTCCTGACATCAGGCAGGAGGCATCCTTTACCTTTGGGAAAGCAATGACCTCGCGGATATTGTCCGCTCCTGTCATCAGCATTACCAGCCGGTCCAGTCCATAAGCCAGGCCTGCATGGGGCGGCACGCCGTATTTAAACGCATTCATCAGGAAGCCAAAGCGTTCTTCCGCTTCCTCCTTGCTGAATCCAAGACATTCAAACATCTTCGCCTGCACGTCGCTCTGATGGATTCTCACGCTGCCGCCGCCAATCTCACAGCCGTTCAGCACGATATCATAGGCTTTCGCGCGGACCGCTCCTCTGTCCGTATCCAGCAGAGGCAGATCCTCATCCATGGGCATTGTAAAGGGATGATGCATCGCCACGAACCGCTGTTCCTCCTCCGAATATTCAAATTGGGGAAATTCCGTGATCCATACAAATTCAAAGGTATTTTCTGGAATCATCTCCAGACGCTTCGCCAGTTCCACGCGCAGAGCGCCCAGGCTGTCAAATACCACCTTATTTTTATCTGCCGCAAAGAGGAGCAGATCGCCGGGTTCTCCATCCATCGCTTTCACCAATGCGGCCAGCTCATCCTCGGTCATGAATTTCGCAAAAGATGATTTATAGCTGCCGTCCTCCTGGACGGCCAGATATGCCAGTCCTTTGGCGCCGTAGGTCTTCGCAAATTCCACAAGAGAATCGATTTTCTTCCTGGGCATACCTGCCTGGCCCTTCACCGTAAGGCCGCGGACGGATCCGCCTGCCTCCAGGGCATTTCGGAATACGGCAAAGCCGCAGTCCCGGACCGCGCCGGACACGTCATGGAGCTCCATCCCAAACCGCAGGTCCGGCTTGTCGGAGCCAAAGCGGTCCATGGCCTCCGCATAGGTCATGCGCCGGATCGGAAGCTTCACTTCCACATCGCATATCTCCTTCATCAGATAAGCGAGCAGCTTTTCATTCACTTCGATAACATCGTCCACATCTGCAAAGGAAAGCTCCATATCCATCTGCGTGAATTCCGGCTGCCGGTCGGCGCGCAGGTCCTCATCGCGGAAGCATCTGGCGATCTGAAAATACCGGTCAAAGCCAGAGCACATCAGAAGCTGCTTGTATATCTGAGGCGACTGCGGCAGCGCATAAAAATTTCCCGGATGGATTCGGCTGGGCACCAGATAGTCCCTGGCTCCTTCCGGCGTACTTTTAACCAATATGGGAGTCTCCACTTCCAGAAATCCCTGCTCCTGCATAAAATTCCGGGACAAAATGGCCACTCTGCTCTTCACTGCCAGATTTCTCTGCAGGTTCGGCCTTCTGAGGTCCAGATACCGGTATTTCAGGCGCAGCTCCTCCTTGGTGCTGCATTCCTCTTCAATGGGAAAAGGCGGAGTCAGTGCTTCGGAAAGAATCCGCAGGGACTTTGCACGTATTTCAATATCCCCCGTCTTGAGATTTTCATTCACGGCGCCTGAACGGACTTCCACCGCTCCCTCTACCGCGATCACATATTCATTTCGGAGCGTTCCGGCTTTTTCAAAGCCTTCGCTGCCCACATCTTTTTCATCAAACACAATCTGCAGCAGGCCGGAACGGTCTCTCAGATCCACAAAAACCAGGCTTCCCAGGTTTCTTCTTTTCTGCACCCAGCCCATAACCGTCACGTTCTCTCCCACATTGCCCCTCGACACCTCGGTACATCTGTGGGTCCTGTGGAGACCTCTCATCGATTCTGCCATATCTTCCACGTCCTTTCTTATAGGGAATTTCTCACCGTCACTGAAAATCCTTGTAGAATTCCCGGAATTCCCCGTAGCCCTCTTTCTGGAGCTGCTCCTTCTGGAATTTCTTGTTTTTATTCATATTTGAGACCAGCACCTGTATGCCGGCCTCCCTCTCTTTTTTGGCCTCTGCCAGCACCTTCACCATGGTCTCGGCCGGCATGCCCTTTTCTATCAGATATGCTTTCCTGGCCCCTGACTGCGGCACCTGGAAACCTTTTTCCATCAATATGGTGATGATCCGCTCAAATCCGATGGAAAATCCGCAGGCCGGAGTATCCATCCCGGTAAATTTCCCTATCATCTCATCATAGCGGCCGCCTCCGGCCACGGAGCCTCCCAGCTCCTCCATCTTAATTTCAAAGATAGAACCTGTATAATAGGACATTCCGCGCACCAGCGTCGGATCAAATACCAGGCTGAATTCACAGGATGCCGTAGCTCTCACGCTCCCGATGATGGTCCTCATACCGGCGATCACGCCTCCTGCCACCACGCCGTCCAATTTTTTCTCCAGATAGGCCAGACTGTCCGGCGCCTGCTCCAGCTCGGCAAAAAGTCCCATATATGTTTCAACGGCATCTCCGGCAAAGCCGTTCTCAGACAGCTCCGCGGCTACGCCTTCCATGCCTATCTTGTCCATTTTATCCAGGATGATGAACACCTGGTCATAATCCTTCTCCGCAAAGCCGCTGTACGCCGCCATGGCTTTCAGGACCCGCCTGTCGTTAAAGCAGACCTTAAATCCGGAAAAACCAAGTTTCCCCAGAAGAGTCGTCGTCGCTGACATCAGCTCGATCTCCGCCAGGCAGGAGGCATCGCCGAGAATGTCGATATCGCACTGCATGAACTGGCGGAACCGTCCTCTCTGAGGTCTGTCGGCACGCCAGACATTGCCCATCTGAAGCGCTTTGAAAGGCGCGGGCAGCTGTGCAGAATTATTGGAATAATATCGGGAAAGGGGCACGGTCAGGTCGTACCGCATGCCGCAGTCCACCACGTCCGCCTCTGTCTGGGCTTCCGGTATATGCAGCTTCTCGCCTCTTTTCAATACTTTAAAAATCAGTTTTTCATTTTCTCCTCCCTGCTTGCTGCTCAGGTTGGAGATATTCTCCATACAGGGAGTCTCAATATGGGAAAATCCAAAACTCTTATAGGTCTCCTGAATGAGGCCGATCACATAATCCCTCACCTGCATTTCGGCAGGCAGAATATCCTTCATGCCGGTCACCGGCTTCTTGCTTAACGCCATATCTGGTTCTCCTCTTTCTTTTTTCCCGGCACACCCGGGCATTCCTTGTCTATCATACACGAACACCTGTCTATTTTCAAGACAAAAGTTTCCGTTTTCTGTCAATCATCTCATCAATTCTGCCAAGATACTGGTCAATGTCCTTTACATTGTCGCACCGTTCGATCCGACCTCCCGGAAATACCGCTTTCGTGGTAGAACCCGCCCCCAGGGCCATGATGGTCTGCTTTTCTTCCATTATAAGGATGTTGTAAATACCGGCTTTTCCAGGACTGGCATAGCCTACATTTTCAAAATTACCGGCCATGTTCTTCTGTCGATACAGATAATAAGGCTCCAGCCCCAGCCTTCCGCAGTATTCCGCCGCCAGTCCCATCATTTCCTCGGTATTCTCAAATTTCAGATGAGCGTACTGTTCTTTCATGGTATTCAGCCTGGCCGCGCGCTTGATTGCCAGGGAGTGGACCGTGATGTTGTCCGGCGCCATGGCATAAAGCCGTTCCATGGTATAGCGGACGTCCTCCGGCCCTTCCTCCGGCAGTCCCATGATCAAATCCATGTTGATATTGTCAAAGCCTTCTTCCCTGGCCATGTCAAAGGCCTCTTCTATCTGCTCCGGCGTGTGATGCCGCCCGATAAGCCTGAGGGTTTCCTGCCTCATCGTCTGAGGATTGATGGAGATCCTGGAGACCGGATGTCTCCGCAGCGTCTTAAGCTTGTCCCGAGTCACACTGTCCGGCCTTCCCGCCTCCACCGTCCATTCCTGCAGATTCTCAAGGCAGAAGCTCTCCTCCACCTTGGACAGCAGGCGCTCCAGATGCTCCGGGCGGAGCGTAGTGGGAGTGCCTCCTCCAATGTAGATCGTGTTCAGCTTTTTGCCGGAAAAAGCCTGCTTCGTATAGTCGATCTCCCGGAAAAGCGCATCCAGATATTCATCCATCCTGGGCTCCCATTTTGCCACGGGATACGAGGTGAACGAACAGTACAGGCAGGTGGTAGGGCAAAAAGGAATTCCGATATAAAGGCTGTAGCCGTCTTCATAATCAATGTCTTTTAATGCTTCCTTCTCCCGCTTCGCGATCTCGATGCTGAGCCTGATCTTTTCCTCGCTGGCCAGATAGTTTTTTTTCATATAAGAAGCAATCTCTGCCTCATCGGCCCCTTCCTCCAGAAAAGCCATCGGTATCTTCGTAGGACGGATACCTGTGAGTGTTCCCCAGGGGAGCTCCCTGCCCGTATCTGCCGACAGGAGCCCATATACCAGCCGCTTGAGCACCGATTTCGTCTCTTTCCTGTCCTCGTAATCGACTGCCGCCTCCGCCGTCCTCTTCTCCCCATGATCAAGGCTCACGCGAATCTTTCCGTCCATGTAGTCCACAGAAAGGACGCGGCTGGCAAAATCCGGCCCTCCGGCTTCTGCCCCAGAATCCAGTCCATGGTTTCCGTCTTGTCCCTTCCGGAGCGCAGCACGTATCTCCTCTCCAGGATAAAAAGCCATCAAAAGACCGCGCACATCGTATTCAAAATTTACTTCGCTGAGTGTTAAACAGATCATTCTCTCCCCTTTAATCTATCTCTGTGCTAATTTGAAAGGGCGCCCTGCGAGCGCCCCACTTTGTCATAAATCCATCATCTGCTCCACTGGGCCAGAGGATTATAAGCTTTTTCATATCCGATCGTCGTACTCTCCCCGTGTCCGGGGTAGACGACGGTATCCTCCGGCAGCACCAGCAGCTTATCCCTCACGGAACGTCCCATTTCTGACATGGAAGAGGTGGGGAAATCCACCCGTCCGTAAGACCCCTGGAACAATGTATCGCCGCTGATCAGCACGCCCTCTTCCTCCAGATAATAGCACATTCCGCCGGCCGTATGGCCGGGAGTCAGGATGGCGCGGATCTGGAATCCTGCCAGCTCCAGTACCTGGCCGTCCGTCAGATACTCATCCGCTTTAAGCACTGCCGGCCGGCTCCATTGGCCGGAAAGATTAGCATCAGGATCCGACAGAAGCTCCCGTTCTGCCTCCGCCGCACAGATGCAGACGGAAAATTTATTTCTCAGCGCGTCTGCCGCCAGCATATGGTCAAAATGCCCGTGGGTCAGCAGGATTGCCGCCGGTTTCCTTCCATTGTTTCTGCACCAGTTCCCAATATCCGCAGCGTTGTCCGCCGGATCCACGATGATCGTCTCATTTGTCTCTGTATTGATCAGAAAATAGCAGTTGGTGCTGATCATCCCCAGCACCGCACATTCTATCTGTAATTTTTTCTTCATATATAATATCCTACCCGGCCGTCCTCTCGATATCAATCACGCTCTCCACCTGGCGAAGCTTTTCAACCAGCCTCTGGAGCTCCTCCACGCCGTGGATATCGAAGCTCATGGTAATCGTCGCCAGCCCCTGTTTGCTGGTCCTCACGTTCATGGATGTGATATCAATCTGACGCTCTGTAAATATCCTGGAGATATCCACGAAAATACCGATCCGGTTATGGGCGAATATCTTGATCTCCGTGGAATAAGTCTCATGTGTCTTGTCTCCCTCGGGAAGCTGCCACTCGGCGTCGATCAGCCTGGAGCGTTCCTCCTCCGGAAGATTGATAATATTGATGCAGTCCGTCCTGTGTATGGAAATACCGCGGCCTCTGGTCACAAACCCCACGATCTCATCCCCGGGCACCGGGCTGCAGCACCTGGAAAACCGGACCGCCAGATCATGGACGCCCTTGACGACGATGCCGCTCTTACTTTTCTCCGACGCGGGCTTTTCCTTCCCAATGGAAGCGTCGCCCAGCACCTTTTCGTCGGTGATCTCCTTCTGGTGCTTCCGCTGGTATTCTTCCACCAGCTTGTTTATGACCTGGCCTTCCTTCATGCCGCCGTGACCGATGGCTGCCAAAACGGCATCCCATTCCCGGAAGCCATATTTCATGAGGACCTTGTCCTCATACTCAGACTTATTGATATCGCTGAAATTGATTCCCTTCGCTTTGCAGTACCGCTCAACCATTTCCTTGCCGCGGATGATGTTTTCTTCTTTATTCTGCGTCTTGAACCACTGGTTGATCTTATTCTTGGCCTGAGCGCTTTTGACCGTCTTCAGCCAGTCGCGGCTGGGCCCTTTAGAATTCTGGGAGGTTATGATCTCCACCCGGTCACCGTTCTGGATGACATAATCAATAGGCACCAGCTTGTCATTGACTCTGGCGCCTACCATCTTATTCCCCACGGCGCTGTGGATGCTGTAGGCAAAATCCACCGTGGTAGATCCGCTGGGCAGGTTTTTCACATCGCCCTCAGGGGTAAAGCAGTAGACGCTTTCCGAAAAAATATCCAGGTCTGTTTTCAGAGAGGACAAAAACTCCTTGTTGTCGGACATGTCCTTCTGCCATTCCAGAATCTGGCGGAGCCAGCTCAGCTTTTCTTCTTCCTTCTGTGCCGCGTTCTGCCCGTCCTTTCCTTCCTTATATTTCCAGTGAGCGGCAATTCCGTATTCTGCCGTCCGGTGCATATCATAGGTCCGGATCTGAATCTCAAAAGGCTGCCCCGTACTGCTTATCAGTGTCGTATGGAGGGACTGATACATATTGGCTTTCGGCATGGCGATATAGTCTTTGAACCGCCCCGGTATGGGTTTATACATCTCATGGATGACGCCCAGAGCCGCGTAACAGTCCTTGACCGTATCCACAATAATACGCACCGCGAAAATATCATATATCTGATCCAGCGTCTTGTGCTGGTTCACCATTTTCTTATAAATACTGAAGAAATGTTTAACGCGTCCGTCTACCCTGGCTTCTATGCCGGCAGATCTCATATGCTCCTGCACTTCTTCCATGATATTCTGTACGAGCTCTTCACGGGTGCTGCGGCGCAGCGTGATCTTTTCCTTAAGCTCGTAGTATACCTCCGGCTCCATGTACTTTAAAGACAGATCGTCCAGCTCGATCTTTATCTTGGAAATCCCGAGACGGTCAGCGATGGGAGCATAAATCTCCATAGTCTCCCGCGCCTTCTCTTTTTGTTTCTCCGGTCTCATATACTGGAGCGTCCGCATGTTGTGCAGCCGGTCGGCCAGCTTGATCAGAATCACGCGGATATCCTTGGCCATGGCCAGGAACATCTTTCTCAGGTTTTCCGCCTGAATCTCCACCTTGTCCACAGACCAGGACAGCTGAGTCAGCTTCGTGACTCCGTCTACTAAAAGAGCGACCTCCTCACCGAAGGCCTGCTTCATTTCATCCATGGTCATGACTGTATCTTCCACCACATCATGGAGGATACCAGCGATAATAGATTCCTTATCCAGCTCCAGCTGTGCCAGGATGATGGCCACGCTCAGCGGATGGACAATATAAGGCTCTCCCGACTTCCTCAGCTGACCCTTATGAGCGGAATTGGCAGTCTCATAGGCTTTCCGTACCATGCTCAGATCGTCGGACGGATGATACTTTTTAATCGACTCTATGAGAAACTCAAAAAGTTCATCCGGAGTGGTCGCCGTCACCTTGGTATCGCCGCCGGCCATCTTTCGCTTGGATTCCAGAGTCCCGCCGTCATGTGACATCTCCTCCGAGAAAGCTCCAGCAGCTCCGGCCTTAAGACTCACACCTGTTTCCAGGATGTCCTCCGGCCGGAGCACCGGTCTGTTTTCTATATTCAACTTTTCATTCTGATTGGATACTGCCATATATCGTCACCTTTGGTATAGTAGTTTTCTGTCCGGAATTTCCTCAGCCTGTCACTGGGACAGCATCTTACTGATCGCGTACTCTTCCTCGCAGATGTCCTTCTGCATCGCCAGCGCTTCATATAAGTCGTAGTCCACGAATTCTCCGCCCCGCCAGCCGACAACGCGGTTACTCTTTCCTTCAGCCAGGAGCTCCACCGCCTTAGCCCCCATAATGGAAGCGTATACCCTGTCTTTACAGCTGGGCATGCCGCCTCTCTGCATATATCCCAGGATGGAAGCCCTCGTCTCAATGCCGGTGGCAGCCTCGATCCGCTTCGCCATACTTGTGGAGTGCCCGATACCCTCGGCGTTGATGATGATATGGTGCTTCTTTCCATTTTTCCTGTGTTCAATGATGTGATTGATGATCGTCTGCTCATTACAGTCGTACCGCTCCGGCAGGAGTATGTCCTCCGCGCCGTTGGCGATCCCGCACCAGAGCGCGATATACCCGGCATTTCGTCCCATCACCTCGATGATGCTGCACCGCTCGTGGGATGTGGACGTATCCCGTATTTTATCGATGGCCTCCATGGCTGTGTTCACCGCCGTATCAAAGCCGATCGTATAATCCGTACAGGCTATGTCCAGGTCTATGGTCCCCGGAAGTCCCACCGTGTTGATTCCATGCTCCGCCAGTTTTCCGGCGCCCCGATAGGAGCCGTCACCGCCGATGACGACCAGGCCATCGATGCCGTGCTTCCGGCACATCTCCGCCCCTCTCGCCTGCCCTTCTTCCGTACGGAATTCCTCACAGCGGGCCGTATAGAGGATAGTCCCTCCCCGCTGGATGATCTCGGACACGCTCCGGCTGTTCATATCCACGATCTCTTCATTCAGCAGCCCCGCATATCCCCTCTGGATGCCTTTTACATTCATGCCTTTGGAGATCGCGGTCCTGACCACCGCGCGGATCGCGGCGTTCATGCCCGGCGCGTCGCCGCCGCTGGTCAGCACACCGATGGTATTGATTCCTTTTGCCATATTCTTTTCCTCCAAGCCGCCCGCCGTCTGCCGGGGTCTTTACAAAATAGAATTACTTCTAATTATATTTGATTATTCCCCTGTTTTCAATAGGCTTTTCTACAACTTTTACGTTCTCTTTCCCATATTTTACGGCAAGTTTTTCCAAAAGCCCCGCTTCTGCCTGTACCGTGTGGCCCAGGCCCAGCAATTTTTTAGCCCGTTCCTTCTTCAGGAATATCCCCACCTGATCGCTGCCGTCACTGTCGGACAGAAGCTTCAGAAGCTCCTCCTCTCCGCCGAAATAGGATTCCTTGTCGTCAAACTGAATCCAGAGCGTCTTGGGCAGGCTGTCAAAGGGAATGATCTTCTCGCATACTAATTTTCCTTTGTTTTCATCTCCCAGAGACACCCTTCCGCGTATGAACACTTTATTATCTTCCACAAGAAGCGCGCGGCTGTTCTCATAATCTCTCGGAAAAACAATTACCTCTACGGTGCCCACCATATCCTCTATGGTCAGAAACGCCATCAGCTGGTTGGTCTTTGTAGTCTTTACCGTTTTACCCGTAATCATGCCTCCGACCGTGACGATTCTGCCGTCGGTGACCGCCGCTTCTCCTGTCTCATCGTCCACATTGAAGTCTGAAGTCATGGCTGTGATATTTTTTTTCCACTTGTCCTGATATTTTTCCAGCGGATGACCGCTCACATAGATTCCCAGGACTTCCTTTTCATAGGCCAGCAGCTCTTCCTTTTCGTATTCTCCCACGTCCTGGAATCTAACTTCATAGGACCCCTTCTCTTCCTCTCCCATGAAATCAAACAGATTCATCTGGCCGGCGATATCGATCTTTTTCTCCCGGTTTTTCTGCTCGATCAGCTCCATCGACGCCAGCATTTTCTGCTTCCTCGTCCCCGGCAGGCCGTCCAGCGCTCCGGATTTAATGAAGTTCTCCAGGCTCCTCTTATTCACTTCCTTATTGGTCAGCCTGTAAATGAAATCCTTAAGGCTGGTATAAGGACCATTCTCCTCCCGGTTCCGGACGATTTCGTCTATGACATTCTTTCCTACGCTTTTGATGGCCGACAGGCCGTACCGGATGCTCCCTCCGGAGACAGAGAAATCCGCCACTCCCTCATTGATATCAGGAGGCAGGAGAGAGATTCCCATGGACCGGCTCACCAGAATATATTCCGACACCTTAGAGGAATTATCGATCACCGACGACATAAGCGCCGCCATATATTCCACCGGATAATAATATTTCAGATACGCCGTCTCATAAGACACCACCGCATAGGCAGCCGCATGGGACTTATTAAAAGCATATTTGGCAAAGTCCGTCATCTCGTCATAGATCTGGTTCGCGGTCCTTTCATCGATGCCGTTGGCGATACATCCCTTGACCCCTTCTTTTTCATTGCCGTATACAAAGTTCTTCCGCTCTTTTTCCATAATCGACGCTTTTTTCTTGGACATGGCCCGCCGTACCAAGTCGCTTCTGCCCAGGGTATAGCCGCCCAAGTCGCGGACAATCTGCATCACCTGCTCCTGATATACGATGCAGCCATAGGTCGGCTCCAGGATCGGCTCCAGCTGAGGACAATGATACGTGATCTCATCCGGATGATTCTTCCCCCGGATATACTGGGGGATAAAATCCATGGGGCCCGGGCGGTACAGGGAGATGCCGGCGATGATATCTTCGAGGCTATGGGGCTGCAGCTCCTTCATGAAGGTCTTCATGCCCGCGCTTTCCAGCTGGAACACACCCTCGCATCTTCCGGTGCAGAGAGAATCCAGCACTTTTTTATCATTGAAATCAATGTGGTCGATATCAATGGTGATGCCTCTGCTTTTCTCTGCCAGCTTTACTGCGTTCTGGATGACCGTCAGAGTACGCAGGCCCAGGAAATCCATCTTTAAAAGACCCAGCTCCTCCAAGGTGGTCATGGTGTACTGGGTGGTGACAGATCCGTCTGTCGCCCGCGACAAGGGCACGTATTCCTCCACCGGCTTCTGACTGATCACGACTCCGGCGGCATGCATGGAGGTATGCCTGGGAAGCCCCTCCAGCCGGCGCGACATGTCAATGAGATATTTCACCTGTTCATTTGTCCTGTAAGCTTCTGAGAGATCCGGCCTTTTGAGCGCCTTGTCGATGGTGATCCCAAGCTCATTGGGCACCATCTTCGCTATCTGGTCGCAGAGGGCGTAGGGAAGGTCCAGCACCCTTCCCACATCCCGTATGACGCCCCGGGCCGCCAGCGTACCAAACGTGACGATCTGCACCACCCGGTCTTTTCCGTATTTCCTCCCCACATAATCGATGACCTCCTGCCTTCTTTCAAAGCAGAAATCAATATCAATATCCGGCATAGATATCCTCTCCGGATTCAGAAAACGTTCAAAAAGAAGATTATACGGTATCGGGTCAATATTCGTAATCCCCAGTGTATAGGCCACGACGCTTCCGGCGGCCGATCCTCTGCCGGGCCCTACGATGATATCATGGTCCCTGGCAAATTTAATGAAATCCCATACGATCAGGAAATAATCCACATACCCCATATCCTTTATGACGCCCAGCTCATACTGCAGCCTCTCCAGAAGCGTCCCGTCGTCCTCAGGATACCGTTTATTCAGTCCTTCCATACATAGTTCATTGAGGTATCCCCAGGAGGTCTTTCCACCTGGCACATCGAATTTTGGAAGCTTGGTCACGCCAAATTCGATATCCACCTGGCAGCGTTCCGCGATTTTTTGAGTATTCACCACCGCTTCCGGCGCATATGGGAACAGCTGCAGCATCTCTTCCTCGGATTTACAGTAATACTGTCCGCCTTCGTACCGCATCCGGTTTTCATCGCTGACCTTCTTCCCGGTCTGGATACAGAGCAGGATGTCGTGGGGCTCCGCGTCCTCCGCAAACGTATAGTGAATATCGTTGGTTGCCACCAGATCGATCCCCAGCTCCTCACTCATCCTCACCAGCTGAGTATTGACCATCTTTTGCTCCGGTATCCCATGGTCCTGGAGCTCAAGAAAAAAATTTCCCTTTCCAAAAATGGATTCGTAGCGGCGGGCTGCTTCACAGGCCTCCTCATACATCCCCCTGACGATATTTTTCGGTATCTCACCCGCCAGGCAGGCGCTCAGCGCGATCACTCCCTCATGGTAGGTCTCCAGAACCTCATAATCCACACGGGGCTTATAATAAAAACCATCCAAAAATCCCTTGGATACGATCTTCATCAGGTTGGAATACCCGGTATTGTTTTCTGCCAGCAAAACCAGGTGATAATAACGATCCTCTGAATTCGTCCCTTCCTTATCAAACCGGGAGCCGCTCGTCACATAGACCTCACATCCCAGTATTGGGCGGATTCCTGCTTCCTTGGCCGCTTTATAAAAATCTATTACTCCGAACATAACTCCATGGTCCGTGACAGCCAGGCTGTCCATGCCCAGCTCCTTTGCACGGCCGACCAATTCCTTGATCTTGCTGGAGCCGTCCAGCAGACTATATTCCGTATGAACATGCAGATGTGTAAACGCCACGCCGATTCCTCCTTTGTCTGCAAACACTTTATTCTATCATACAGGAGAACAAAGAATCCCGCAAGCGGGATTCTCCACCCGGATTCTCTACTGGTATCCAACTGAAACTATTCTAAATAAAGAACAAAATACCCCACAGCACCCTGTGGGGTATTTTGTTCTTTTCGTCATGATGCATTGCTCAAATACTGTTCAATGGCAGCTACGGCCCGCTCCTCGTCCTGTCCGTCCGCTGTCACCAGCACATCCGCTCCCTTATCAATGCCCAAGGTCATCATGCCCATGATGCTTTTCGCATTAACCTTTGTGAGTCCACTTTCGATATAAATACTGCTTTCATACTGGCTGGCCACCTGTACGAGCATCGCCACCGGGCGGGCTTCCAGTCCTGTCGGAATCCCAACGGTTATTTTCTTTGTAATCATAGACTTTCCTCCTCATCTTCCCTTAAAGCACTGGCCAATTCCTTCAATTTCCGCAGACGATGGTTGACGCCGGACTTCCCGACCGGAGGCTCCAAAGAGCATCCCAGCTCTTTCAGAGTTGCATCCGGCTGCTCCAGCCTGGCGACAGCAACCTCCTCCAGGCCTTCCGGCAGCTTGTCAAAGCCAATCCTTTCACGGATATACAATATATCATTCATCTGCTCCACGGCAGCTGATACCGTTTTATTTATATTTGCGGTCTCGCAGTTTACCTTGCGGTTCACGGTTCCTCTCATTTCCTTCAGGATCCGGACATTCTCAAGTTCCATCAAAGCCACATTGGCTCCCATGACTCCCAGCATATCCACGATCTGGCTCCCCTCTTTGATATAGAGGACATGATATTTTTTCCGAAGCACCGTCTTCGCTTCGATATCAAATGAACCGATGAGCGTCTGAAGCTGCGCTGCTTTTTCCGCGTTGGCACAGACAATCTCCAAATGATAGGATTTCTCGGGATTGCTGATGGAACCGCCCGCCAGAAACGCTCCCCTGATAAAAGCGCGTTTACAGCAGGAGTTCTGGACTACCATGCTGCTGATGAGATCCTTCCGTTCCTCCGGATATCCCTGTTCATCCAAAAGCTTCATCGCCCGCAGGACGCGAAGGACATCCTCGCTTCCGCAGACAGCCAATGTATGGGCGTCTCCCCCCACGGCGGCCTCTGGAGATATACCAAAGCTTTTTTTCAGCAGGGCCGAAAATTTCTTTGCCACAGCCTGGTTCTCTATTCGGAGCGCCAGCTGATACCGCCCGTCCCCGCCTGCCGCGATCCTGCCGCACATTCGGAATATAGCGGCCGCTTCTGCGATCTGGCAGTGCCTCGCGCTGCTCACCTGACGGGACAGCTCTTCCTTCACTTTGGACGAAAAAGACATGCTCTCACCTCAAAACACTTCCAGTTATATCATCATACAATCGTCTTGTCAACTGAAATCACCCAGAGTCCTGATCTCCATTTCCAGTAAAACTCCGAACTTTTCCTGTACCCGTTTCTGTATATCACGGCACAGATCCAGGACATTTTCCGCCGTCGCGCCGCCCTTGTTGATCACGAAGCCACAGTGCTTTTCCGAGACACAGGCCCCTCCTACCGCGTAACCTCTAAGGCCCGCGTCCATGATCAATTTACCTGCAAAGTACCCTTCCGGACGCTTAAATGTGCTGCCGGCGCTGGGAAACTCCAGCGGCTGTTTTTCCTTCCGCCTGGCAGACAGCTCATCCATCCTGGCCCTGATCTGTGTTTTATCCCCGGAGGTCAGATCTACTTCTACTTCTGTCACGATATATCTTCTGGGAAGGATGCAGCTCCTCCGATAGCCCATTTCCAGCTCAGCCAGGCTCAGCTCTTTTTCTTCTCCGTCTTCCGTCAGAACCCGGGCGCACCGAACGACCTG
Source organism: Qiania dongpingensis (assembly GCF_014337195.1). NCBI lineage: Bacteria > Bacillati > Bacillota > Clostridia > Lachnospirales > Lachnospiraceae > Qiania > Qiania dongpingensis. The sequence goes on along the minus strand of NZ_CP060634.1, from coordinate 2,467,718 downwards.
CGCCATCTCTCCTCCATAAGCTCCCGCGTTCATCACCATGGCTCCGCCTAAAGTCCCCGGAATACCTGATGCGAATTCCAGACCTGTGAGTTCCTCTTCCAGCGCTTTCAGCGCCACCTTCGCCAGCATGGCCCCGGAACCGGCGCGGAGCCCTCCTGCAATGGCCTCCACTTGTCCGAAAGCCTTCCCCATATGGATGATCACGCCCCGATATCCTCTGTCGCTGACCAGAAGATTACTTCCGTTTCCAAGGATAAAATACGGCTTTTCCATCTCCCTGCACAGCCGGATCGTCTTTCCCAGTCCGTCGCGTCCGCCTGGTGTCACAAAATAGTCCGCAGGGCCTCCTATCTGAAATGTCGTGTGCTTTTTCATCGGTTCATCACAGCATACCTGAATTCCCGCCTCCTGCAGTCTGTCGCAAAATAAATCCATATACTTCTCCTGCCTGTTTTATTTACTTGATGATATGATATTCCGTTTTGTCAAAGACATTTTCTCCGTCTGTCATTTTTCCTCTTTCGCTGCGTCCGTTCTGCCCTTCATCAGATTCCTCTGTACCCGATTGTAAAGCTCTTTCGCGGCGTTATAGCCCATTTTCTTCTGGCGGTAATTAACGGCTGCCGATTCTACGATGATCGCCAGGTTGCGGCCCGGACGGATGGGAATGTTGTGACAGACCACCTTATTTCCTAGGAACTCCGTATACTGTTCATCCATACCCAGCCGGTCATATTCTTTATCTCTGTCCCAGTCCTCCAGATTGATCACCATATCAATGGTCTGGGTATTCTTCACACTCTCCACGCCAAACAACGTCTTTACATCCAGTATGCCGATGCCGCGCAGCTCGATCATATGCCTGGTGATATCGGGAGCCGTCCCCACCAGAGTATCATCACTGACCTTGCGGATTTCCACCACATCATCGGTCACAAGACGGTGGCCTCTTTTGATCAGCTCCAAGGCGGCCTCGCTTTTTCCAATGCCGCTCTCACCCATGATCAGCACGCCCTCGCCAAACACGTCGACCAAAACGCCATGGATACTGATGCTGGGCGCCAGCTGGACCTTCAGCCAGCGGATCACTTCCGCCATAAAATCGGAAGTCGTCTTCTTGGTGGAAAGAAGGGGGATATTATATTTAATCGCCAACTTCCTGACCTCATCGTCGGGCTCCAGACTCCTGGCATATACAAGACAAGGAATCTCCCGGCTGAAAATCTGCTCGTACATGGCGACCTTTGCAGACTCACACATGGTACTTGTATAAGCATATTCCACATTTCCGATCACCTGTACCCGCTCATGGCTGAAATGGTCAAAAAAACCTGCCAGCTGCAGGGCGGGCCTGTTGATGTCCGGATAGTTGATCTCAATATCCGTGATATCGATCTCCGGCGTCAGGTTTTCCAGCTTCATTTTATTGATCAAGTTGCTCAGCTTTACCACTGGTGAATTCATCTTTTCCTCCTTATGACCTGCTGCTTCCAAAGATACCGCAGGGTACTCCCGTTTTTTTCATACTATCACAGGAGAGAAACAAGCGCAAGTACGGAATCAGCTGTGAAAAAACTCGTAGACTGCCTGCGCCGACGCTTCATTCATCTGCGGCAGCCCGGCCAATTCCTCCACAGAAGCCGCCTTCAGCTGCTCCATCGTCTTAAAATACCGCATCAGAGCTTTCCGGCGCACAGGCCCTATCCCTTTAATGTCTTCCAGCACAGAATGGACCTGGTCCCTGCCGCGGAGGCTCCTGTGATATTCTATGGCAAAGCGGTGGGCTTCATCCTGGATTCTGGTCAAAAGCCGGAATCCCTCGCCGTGATGCTCTAAGGGCAGCTCTCTTCCCTCAAAGTATAACGCTCTGGTCCTGTGATTATCATCCTTCACCATGCCGCAGACCGGTATATCCAGCTTAAGCTTCTCCAACACCTGCTTCGCCACGGAAACCTGTCCCTTGCCTCCATCCATCATGATGATATCCGGAAACCGGTCAAAGCCTCCGGTCTCTCGGATACCGGCCTGTTCCTCCTGGCCATGGACAAAGCGCCTGGTCAGCACTTCTTCCATGGAGGCATAATCATCCGGCCCTTTGACTGTCTGTATCCGGAATTTCCTGTAATCCGCCCGTTTGGGACGGCCGTATTCGTAAACCACCATGGAGCCCACCGACTGAAATCCGCTGATGTTGGAAATATCAAAGGCTTCCATCCGCACGATGCCCGAAAGTCCGAGGATCTCTTCCAGCTCTTTTACCGCGCCTGTTGTCTTTTGCTCTTCTCTCTTTATCTTTTCCCTGTCCTGGTTCAAAATAATGCTGGCATTTTTTTCCGCCATTTCCATGAGCCGGGCTTTCTCTCCTTTTTTCGGCACCCTCAGGACCACTTTCTGCCCTCTTTTTTTACTCAGCCAGCTCTCGATGATCTCCCGTTCTCCATCCTCCACGTCATGCTGGATCATAAGCTCCTTCGGTATAAACGGAGTCCCCGCGTAAAACTGTTTGATAAAGCCTGTCATGATCTGAGCCGGACCGTCTCCTTCTCCAATGGATAAATGGAAATTGTCCCGGCCGATGAGCTTACCTTCTCTCATAAAGAAGATCTGCACCACGGCATCCTTGCCGTCCTCCGCAAACGCGATAATGTCCCGGTCCTCTTGGACGCTGTCCGTGATCTTCTGAGTCTGTGCGATCTTCTGGACGCTGAATAACAGTTCCCGCACCGATGCGGCCGTCTCAAAATCCAAAGCCTCCGCCGCCTCCTTCATCTGCTTCTCCAGCACTTTGAGGATATTATCATAATGCCCTCCCAAAAATTCCAGGACCTGGTTCACTGCTTCCCGGTATTTCTCCTGGCTTATATATCCCTGGCAGGGAGCCTCGCACTGCTTAATATGGTAATTCAGGCACGGCCGCTCCTTTCCGATATCCTTCGGCAGATTCCTGTGGCAGGTACGTATCTTATACAGCTTGTGAATCAGTCCGATGCTGTCCTTCACAGCGCCAGCGCTGGTATAGGGGCCAAAGTAGCGGGATTTGTCCCGCTTCATGTCCCTGGCAAACAGCACTCTGGGATAAGCTTCCCCCACGGTCACTTTGATATAAGGATAATTCTTGTCATCCTTCAGCATGGTATTATACCGCGGCTTATATTCCTTGATCAGATTGCTTTCCAGAACAAGGGCTTCCAGCTCCGAATCTGTAACAATATATTCAAACCTGGCAATGCGGGATACCATTTTATTGATTTTCGCTGTTTTTCCCCGGCTGCTCTGAAAATACTGACGCACACGGTTTTTCAGGCTGATGGCCTTCCCCACATAAATGATCTCATCTTTGTCGTCGTGCATTAAATAGACGCCCGGCTTTCCCGGAAGCTTTTTAAGCTCCTCTTCTATGTCAAACATCAAATCCCTCCCTTCCGAGTAAATTGAAAGAATACCTTTAAAACAAACTTACCTTTATAACCCGATGAGACAGGAGGAAATCCGATTCCATCCAGGCGGCTCGCTGGCAGCCGTAACCAGAATCTTTACGGCCTCCAGTCGGTCCTTTCCAACTGACATGGATAAATCGATATTTTTCCATATCAGATTCCAATAAAAACCTGCATGAAATTCGGTTTTTACCTCCCTGCGGCCGGGAAGATCCTGCTAACGGCTTTGCGGCGCTCGCCTTACGATGGGATCGGATCGTTCCTCCTGCTCCTCTTCCCGCACCAAAATAAGCTTCTGTTTGTTCCGAAAGATATTGGAGCGGACACCGCGGCCCGCTGCTTTATGCGCGCGGGCCGTATGGATATCCAATCCTTTTCTGGAATCAAGGGCATAGTGCGTATCTTGAAAGGTGCGGGAGGCCGGGCACCGGCAGAACGATTCCGGGCCGGCCTAAAGGTGAGCGCCGCAGGGCAGCGGCCGGTGTTCCCCAGGCGGAGGGAGGCAGAAACGAAAAATACCGATTCCGTTTCTGAGCGAACCGGAGACGGAAAATCATCCGGATTTTCCATCGACATGTGAGCGGTACTCCTGAAGCGGGGATAAAGCGGCCCCTGCATCGCCAGCGAACCGAAATCGTGACGGTCCGGAACTTCTGCCGACATATGGAAGGCCTCGGCAAAGATTTGATAAAGGTATTTATAAGTGTTACAGAAAAATCCCGGCCAGGCTCCACAGGAGTCTCCCGGCCGGGTTCCCTCATTCATTTATCAATTTCAGAAATATACATTATTCTTCTTTTCCATCATTCCCTGATTCCGGTTCCCCGGCTTCCGCCCCATCTGCTCTATCCGGATTGAGACCGGCTGCGTCCAGGTCTGCCGCATCCGCAATGCGGACCACATCTTCCTGCACCGGCTTCTGTTCCCCGTCAGTTTCTGGTTTCTTTTCAGGAGCCGTTTCTTCCACTGTCTCTCCCTTGATCTCACGGAAGATGCGCATGAACTCTTTGCCCGTGATCGTTTCCCGTTCAATCAAGAACGCGGCAATCTTATCCAGCGCCTCGCGGTTCTGGGACAGCAGACGCTTCGCCTCCTCGTGGGCTTCTTCCAGCATCAGCTTGACCTCGCTGTCTATCTCAGCCGCAGTCACATCGGCACAATTGAGCACTGCTCTGCCGTCCAGATATTTGCTCTCGACGGATTCAAGGCCCATCAGGCCGAACTTCCTGGACATTCCATATTGTGTGACCATCGCTCTGGCCACGGCGGTCGCCCGCTCAATATCATTGGCCGCTCCTGTAGTCACTGTGTCAAACACAAGCTCCTCGGCGGCCCTGCCGCCCAAAAACTGAACCAGCATGGCCTTCAGCTCCGCCTCGCTGTTCAGATACTTCTCTTCCTCCGGCACGTTCATCACATAACCCAACGCACCCATGGTACGGGGCACGATGGTGATCTTCTGTACCGGCTCCGAATCCTTCTGAAGGGCGCTGACCAGCGCATGGCCCACCTCGTGATAAGAAACGATCCTGCGTTCCTTCTCACTCATGATCCGGTCCTTCTTCTCCTTGCCTACGAGCACTACTTCCACGGCCTCAAACAGATCGGCCTGGCTGACCACATGACGTCCGTGCTTTACCGCGTTGATAGCTGCTTCATTTATCATATTCGCCAGGTCAGAACCCACCGCGCCTGACGTCGCCAAGGCAATCGCTTCCAAATCCACGGAGTCATCCATGAGGACATCCTTGGAATGCACCTTCAGTATATTGATACGGCCCTTCAGATCCGGCTTATCCACGATGATCCGCCGGTCCAGACGGCCAGGGCGGAGCAGCGCCTTATCCAGGATCTCCGGGCGGTTGGTCGCAGCCAAGATGAAAACGCCTTTATTGGAATCAAAGCCGTCCATCTCCGAAAGCAGCTGGTTGAGCGTCTGTTCCCGCTCGTCATTCCCTCCGCCATATCGGGAATCACGGCTCTTTCCTATGGCGTCTATCTCATCTATGAAAACGATACACGGCGCGTTTTCCTGGGCCTTTTTAAACAGGTCACGTACTCTGGACGCGCCGACGCCTACGAACATTTCCACAAAATCAGAGCCGGAAAGAGAAAAGAACGGCACCTTTGCTTCTCCGGCTACAGCCTTTGCCAGTAATGTCTTACCGGTACCGGGAGGTCCCACCAGCAGGGCTCCCTTCGGCAGCTTAGCGCCAATGGTGGAATATCTCCCCGGATTGTGGAGGAAATCTACAATCTCCTGGAGTGATTCTTTGGCCTCGTCCTCTCCGGCCACATCCTTGAACGAGACTCCGGTCTCCTTTTGGACGTCATACATCTTGGCGTTGCTCTTGCCTACGCCCATGACGCCTCCGCCGCCGGAACGTCTCATGATAAACATGAGGAATATCCACACTAAAGCAACCGGCAGGATATATACCAGCAGAATATCCAGCAGTGTGGAATTGGTGTTTGGCTTTTTCCCTTTTATCTCCACATTGGAACTCAACAACGTGGAGGTCAGATCCGGGTCTTCTATCCTAACCGTATAATAAGTCTCAGTCTGCAGATAGTAAAACGGCGAATCCTCTGTGCTCTGCACCGTATAATCGGACACTGGCGTGATCAAGATCTCATCGTCCTTGATAACTACGGATTTCACCTTCCCGTCCTTCACCATCTGAATGAAATCGCTGTATGTCACCTCAGTCCTGGTACCGTCGGAAAGGAAGCTGCTCATCATGGAAACACACAGCAGCGTGACAACCGCGGCCACTACCAGTAGCAGGATCATCTGATTATTCCTGCCCGGCTTGTTTCCATTCCCGTTCCCTTTCTGGTTCCGGTTCTGATTTGGGTTATCCATATATTATTATCTCCTTTATGCTCCTATATCGGCAGTTAAGCTGTTTTTCTGTCCACCGAAGCTGTCTTTACTATTATAAAGCATTTCCATAATAAATCAATACATCCATCATGAAATATTGTTCACATTTCTTAAGGATTTATAAAATTTTCCGCAAAAAGTCCTAGCATTATTTTTTTCCCGGTTGTATACTATATAAGTTATTTTTGACATAATCTCTTACTCAAAAGGAGGACAAAACATGCCCGTAAAATACGTGTTCGTTACCGGCGGCGTGGTATCCGGCCTCGGAAAGGGGATTACGGCGGCATCCCTTGGACGCCTGCTGAAATCCAGAGGCTACACCGTCACCATGCAGAAATTTGACCCCTACATCAACATCGACCCGGGTACCATGAATCCCATCCAGCACGGAGAGGTCTTCGTCACCGACGACGGAGCCGAGACGGACCTGGATCTCGGTCACTACGAAAGATTCATTGATGAAAGTCTCACTAAAAATTCCAACGTAACCGCAGGTAAGATTTACTGGTCTGTTTTATCGAAAGAAAGACGGGGAGATTTCGGCGGAGGGACCGTGCAGGTCATCCCTCATATCACCAACGAGATCAAAGACCGTTTTCATCGAAATCAATCCACCAAAGAAACGGAAATCGCCATCATCGAAGTGGGCGGCACCGTAGGCGACATCGAAAGCCAGCCGTTTCTGGAAGCCATCCGCCAGTTCCAGCACGATGTCGGCCATGAAAATGCCATTCTGATCCATGTGACTCTGATCCCTTATCTGAAAGCTTCCGGAGAACTGAAGACCAAGCCCACCCAGGCCAGCGTAAAGGAGCTGCAGGGCATCGGAATCCAGCCGGATATCATCGTATGCCGCTCCGAATATCCTCTTGACGATCAGATCCGCTCTAAGATCGCCCTATTCTGTAATGTTCCTGCCAGCCATGTTCTGCAGAACCTGGACGTGGACATCTTATATGAGGCCCCGCTCGCCATGGAAAAGGAGCATCTGGCTGAGGTCGCCTGCCAATGCCTGAGACTCAGCTGTCCCAAACCAGATCTGGAGGAATGGGCGGCGATGATCGAGGCCTGGAAACAGCCCAGGAAAAAAGTCACTGTCGCACTGGTGGGAAAATATATCCAGCTCCATGACGCCTATATCAGCGTAGTCGAGGCCCTCCGCCACAGCGGTGTGGCCAATCACGCCGACGTCACGATCAAATGGGTCGACTCTGAAACTGTAACCGACGAAAATGCAGACGAGATTCTTGGAGACGCGGCGGGTATCCTGGTGCCAGGGGGCTTCGGAAACCGGGGCATCGACGGCAAAATCTCCGCCATCAAGTATGCCCGTGAGAACGGCGTCCCATTCCTCGGTCTCTGTCTCGGTATGCAGCTGGCCATCGTGGAATACGCCCGCAATGTGATCGGATACGGGGATGCACACAGTGTGGAGCTGGATTCCCAGACCACCCATCCAGTCATCCATCTGATGCCCGACCAGAACGGGATTGAAGACATCGGCGGCACGCTGAGACTTGGATCTTATCCCTGTGTCCTGGACAAATCCACAAAAGCCTATGAGCTTTACGGTCAGGAGATCATTCACGAACGACACAGGCACCGCTATGAGGTCAACAACGATTTTCGAAAGGTCATGGAGGAAAACGGTTTGACGCTCTCTGGCATTTCTCCCGACGGACGCATTGTGGAGATGATCGAGCTGAAATCTCACCCCTGGTTCCTGGCGACCCAGGCCCACCCGGAACTGAAATCCCGGCCCAACCGGCCCCATCCTCTATTCCGCGGCTTTGTCGGCGCTGCCCTTGAACATCAGGAAGGAAAATAAAAGCTTCCTATTATTAAAAGGACCATGCACGGATGTGCATGGTCCTCTATTTATCATTACGATCATACGTGGTACAGCTTCGAAGTCTGATACTTCGGTTCATATGTGATGTTCACTCCCAGCCTGCGGAACACCTTCTCATCCACATGGGAAAGGATCACTGTAGAATGGGCCTCACAGCCTCGGAGTCCGGACAGCTGCTCCATGGCTTTCTGGGCTTCTCCGTCAGACGCCGCACAGATGGACAGCGCGATGAGCACCTCATCCGTATGGAGCCTGGGGTTCTTATTCCCGAGATATCCTACCTTCAGCTTCTGGATTGGCTCGATGATGGTCGGCGAGATCAAATGGACACTGTCCTCAATCCCCCCCAGTGTTTTCAGCGCGTTCAGAAGAAGCGCCGAAGAAGGTCCCAAAAGCTCCGATGTCCTGCCCGTGAGGATGGTACCGTCCGGCAGCTCCATCGCGGCGGCCGGTTCCCCGGTAGCATCCGCTTTTGCCAGAGCCGGCTTCACCACAGCCCTGTCTTCCGGTGTGACCCCCGCTTTCTTCATCAAAAGCTCCAGCTTATAGACCACATTATCCTCTGTGACTCCCTTTCGCTGTCCGCAGAGCGCAGTATAATACCGGCGGATAATCTCCTGGCAGGACGCTTCCCTGACCGCCTCGTCATCAAAGATACAATTGCCGGCCATATTGACACCCATATCCGTCGGGGACTTATACGGGCATTTCCCCACAATCTTTTCCAGCATCGCAGTCAGCACCGGAAATATCTCCACATCCCGGTTGTAGTTGACCGTGGTCTCTCCATATGCCTCCAGATGGAACGGATCGATCATGTTGATATCGTCCAGGTCCGCCGTAGCCGCCTCATAGGCCAAATTTACCGGATGCTTGAGAGGCAGGTTCCAGATGGGAAAGGTTTCAAACTTCGCATAGCCTGCCTGAATTCCCCTCTTATGTTCATGATACAGCTGAGAAAGGCAGGTGGCCATCTTTCCGCTTCCCGGCCCCGGGGCCGTCACCACCACCAGTTCCCTGGTGGTCTCTATATATTCATTTCTTCCATAGCCATCATCGCTGACGATCCTGGTCAGATCAGAAGGATATCCTTCAATCGGATAATGCCTGTATACACGCACCCCCAGGGATTCCAGCCGCTTCTGGAATGCCTCGGCCGCCGGCTGCCCCTGGTATCTGGTCAGCACCACACTTCCCACATAGAGGCCGATTCCCCGGAATTCATCAATCAACCGTAGCACATCGGAATCATAGGTGATGCCCAAGTCTCCCCGAACCTTGTTCTTTTCAATGTCAGCCGCTCCTATGGCTATGACGATCTCCACCTGCTCCTTGATCTGAAGGAGCATCCGAAGCTTGCTGTCCGGCTGAAATCCCGGAAGCACCCGGGAGGCATGATAATCGTCAAACAGCTTTCCTCCGAACTCCAGATAAAGCTTCCCTCCGAACTGAGAGATCCGCTCTCTGATATGCTCTGACTGCATCTGCAGGTATTTTTCGTTGTCAAATCCCGTTTTTCTCACTTTTGTATCCCCCAATAATAGCGTCAATGTACAAAGGGCATCCTGTGTAATACGTTCCTATTATACAGAATCATTCGGCGCATTGCAAGCGGCTCTCTTCATTTCCGCCTCCGTTTCAGCCCCGGTTTGTGACGAGCCCGGCTCTGGCCTTGATCTCCGCCAGAAACTTCTCTTTGTCCAGTACGGATATCATAAACTCAGATCCCCTGGTCTTTATGGCAATCCTGTCCAGAGAAGCGGCATACGATGCCAGCGGATTATGAGTCTTCCACACCCGGACGATATCTTTATAATAAATTTTCTCATTTAGGAAGCCAAAGGCCACGCGCAGCGCGTCTTCCTGAAACACCACATAGTTTCGGACTAAGGAGGGAATAAAAATGAGATCCGAAACGATGAGCGCCAGAACAAGAGGCGCCGCTTCCGAGATTTTCCGGCTGCCGGCAAGCTGCCATATGATGCCGGCATTCGCGAAGATCACAATCGCATAATACCATATGGCTTTCTTCCCTTTATACCTCATAACTACACACTCCCTTTTTCTGCCCCGCGCCGTTTTTTTCATTTTATCACAGTCCCCACGATATAGAAAGCTTCCTGCATTCGTGATTCCGGGCTCGCTGTTAAAACAAGAAAGAATCCTGATATTAAAAAGAAAAAACCGGCTTCCGCCGGTTCTTTCTTTTTTGATAGAGTATTTATTTGAGGTATAATAATGGGCTTTTGTTTCTGCCATTATCTTATCAGCACTCAGCCAGCCGCGCAAGCCGCCCCCACGGTTGTTTTTCGATATTATTTTTTTCCTTAATTCATGGGGATTCCGGAAGTGTCTTTTTTCTTTTCCATCCCTATGCCCGGGATACGACGCATTACAGCCGTTTATTTTAGAGTCACGGTACCAAAGGTCCCATAGGCTTCCGAATACTCCGCATACAATGGAGCCCCCACCATTTCCGTCGTGATCTCATCAAACTTCTTCGCCGGATCGATATCCTGGAATTCCTCCGGATAAAACAGCGTTCCGAAATAATAAGCATCAGCGATGGCTACATCAATGTTACAGCTGTAGTAATTGTAAGGAAGCTGCAAATACAGCCTGTTGTTTTTCACTGCCTGAAGGCCTTCATAGAAACTGGGATCCGATTCGTAATCTTCCAGAATCAGAGGAAGCCCACCCGCTTCTACTATAATGATTTCCGGATCCATTTCCAGAATCTTCTCCTTATCTAACATCACATATTCATGGATGCCGGCCTCACTCACCACATTTCTGGCATTGACTGCATCAAAAAGGGCGTAGTTTCCGGAAGTACTTTCAATCCCATGGGAACCTCTCATGGACTGGCCCGCCAGATATACGACCGGCCTGTCCTCCTCCGGAATGTCCTTCGTCCGTTCATTTAAGTCTGCTTTAGCGTCCGCGATATAGCGGATGATCTCCTCCGCTCTTTTCTCATGACCGGTTATCTTTCCGACCAGCGTCAAGGATTCATCCACAGCCGGATCAAATACCGATACTTCCCCATAGCTCAGGGATACTACCGGGATACCGGTCTTTTCCTGCAGGTCGTCTATGGCCGCTACATCTGAATTATAGCAGGTAAAAATTACATCTGGGTCCGCCGTTAAAAGCTTCTCCGGATCCGGTGCGTTCGTAGGACCGCCGGCTCCAATGCTGGAAAGCTTCTGAATGTCTTTATCAGCCATGACATATGAGCGTCCCGTCGCATCGTCAATCTCAATCTGCTCCGCGCCCACCAGAGCCGAGGTATCGGCAACATAGCAGTACAGCCGCAGGCAGCCAGGTCCAATCGCCGCAAATTTCTCGGCGCCCGCAGGAATCGTCACCACCCGTCCTGCCATATCCGTGACCGTCATTTCCTTCGCTTCCTCAGAACTCTCTGTTTTCTGTTCTGCTTTCTTAGTCTCATCTTCTTTTTTTTCTTCTTTCAATCCGTCCGTTTTTTCTGATGCCGTCGTGTCCGTCTCGTTTGCAGCTCCCGTACTCTTGTTTCCGCAGCCCGCCAACAGGGCCGCCGCCATAATTACGGCAACTGCGATACTTCCAATTTTCCTTTTCATTCTTTTCCTCCAATCGTATTGTCTCATGTCATAAGGGTATGATCAATGGCATACCGTTTCTCATCTCCACCGATGTCCGGACTCCGTAGACCGCATGGATATTCTCCTCTGTCAGAATCTCAGGCCCTCCTGAAGCATATATCCTTCCGTCGGCAACCATCAAAAATTTATTGGCAAATCTGGCTGCAAGGTTCAGATCGTGCATTGTCGCCACCGCAGAAATATGCTTTTCTTTTACTATCTTCTGTATCAGGTTAATCACTTCAATCTGGTTCTTCAAATCCAGACTGCTGGTCGGTTCATCAAACAAAAGTACCTGCGGCTCCTGCGCCAGGGCCCTGGCTATGGAAACTTTCTGCATCTCCCCGCCGGAAAGCTCTGTGACCGGGCGCAGGGCATATGCTTCCATGGACAGCTGCTTTAAGATATTCTGAACCATGAGCAGATCCTTTTCTGATACTTCCCATTTAATATAGGGTTTTCTTCCAAGTAAAACCGCGTCATAAACCGTCGTCTCTGAGAAGCGGCAGCTCTGGGAAACATATCCTATCTTCCTGGCCAATCTTTCCCGGGACATGGCATTTACATCCGCGCCATCCACCAGCACACTTCCTCCGTCCCTTTTCAATATCCTGTTCAGACATTTTAAAAGTGTTGATTTTCCTACGCCATTTGTTCCCAGTATGGCCACCCGGTCACCCTTCTCTACGGAAAATGTCACATCTTTCAGGACCTCATTTCCCGGATAGTGGAAAGAAAGCCCGTTTACTGTCAAATTCATACTGAACGTTTCCTCCCTTTTAGCAGCAGATACAGGAACATCGGCCCTCCGAGAAGAGATGTCAGCGCTCCCACCGGCAGAACCACCGGTGAAATAACCGTCCTGGCCAGCGTATCGGCCGCAAGCAGAATGATTGCGCCGGCCAATGCAGACGCCGGAATCAGGAACCGGTGATCGGCCCCCAGGATCCTCCTCATGATCTGCGGGCCGACCAACCCGATGTATCCTATCATTCCAAGAAAAGAAACTGCCACAGCTGTGATCAAAGATGCGGCCAGCAGTCCCCAGAACCTGGTTCGTTCCGTATTCACTCCCAGGCTTTTAGCCGTTTCTTCTCCATTTGCCAGCGCGTTGTAGTCCCACCTCTTGAAAAAGAAATAGACGACTGAACATCCGACGATCACCGCCAATATGGCGACTTCTTTCCAGGAAGCCCGTCCGAGGTCTCCAAAAGTCCAGAACACAGCCGCCGCCACTTTAATATCCGTGCCAAAATACTGCAGAATCGTGGTCCCAGCCGTAAACATGGCTCCAAGCGCCACACCGGCCAGAACGATAGACTCCGGCACAAACCCTCTCGTCCGGGCCAGGCCGAGGATGGCCAGAGCGGCAGCCATAGAGCATACAAATGCACAGATGGTGACCAGATAAGGATTATTGATCACCACCTCATCTCCCGCCGTATGCATGACCGTCCCGGCATTCAATCCTATGATTGCAAGATTCGCCCCGAAAGTCGCCGCATTGCTGATTCCCAGAGTGGAAGGAGAAGCCAGCGGATTCTTCAGAGCGTTCTGCATTACACAGCCTGCAATGGATAGTCCGGATCCCGCCACCACCGCGGCTATTACCCGAGGCATACGGATACGCCAGACAACGATCCAGTCTTTTTCTTCTCCCCGCCCCAAAATCGCACGGAAGACCTGCCCCAATTTCATATCAGCGGCCCCCGCGTTCACGCAGACCACCATTAAAAGCAGTGTAACAACGGAGAGCGCCGCCAGTATGATCCATTTCCTCCGAATATGGCGATGATATCCGCTGATTTGTTCTTTCTGTTCTCGAATCGTTTCTTCTCTGCCGGACATACTGATCACCAGCCCCTTGAATAATCCTGAAAGCAATCCACACAGACTTTTTTCCCGCCCTGCAGATGCATCTTATAATCTGGAGAAGCCTCTCCGCATATTTCACAGGTCTCATCCGCGAAGATCCTTGCGGCATCCGGAAGGGAAAATCCCGGCTCTTTTACCCAGAAAAGTTCTTCAAAAGGATTCTCCAAAATTTCTCTCTGCCTCTCTTCTCTGCTGGTCCCACTTTTTCCGGGCTTCAGGACTACTCTCACGCCCTTCCCGGTCTTCCTCAGAAAAAATGAAAAAGCCATTTTCCCTGTCCCTCGGTACAGGAGATTCCCCTTTCCCATGGTACATCCGGTCAGGACCTGTACCGCATCCACGCCGCAGGCGTCATTTTCCGTTACGCATACAAGTTCCTCATCCTCCGCCCTCTCAATGCCGCCGAACCATTCCAGCGCATAGAGACCGACACGAAATCCAATTGCCAGCCCGGGGCATTCATGTCCGTGGAATTCCACGCATTTTCTCCACTTATCCTGTTCCATTTTTAAATCCTCCTTCTCTAATGTTTCACAAAGTATTTCTCTGTTTTCTCCGCCACCCGTCTGCCGAAAATCCGGAACAAGTCTGCCTTTTCCTCCAGCTCATCCCTCAGAGCTATGGGGCCGAGATGAATAAAAGGCCGTCCGTTTCCGGCGCCGGACGCATAGGAAAACATTCCTCTTGTCATGGCATGCTGAAGTACCGTCTGAATCGCTATGTCCGCCCCTCCCCACATACAATTGGCCGTGGCAAAACAGGCCGCCAGCTTGTCGGCCAGCTTGCAGTCCCAGCGAGTATCAAAAAATTTCTTCATCTGCCAGCAAAGATTTGCCACATAGCAGGGGGTCCCAAATACGACGGCCTCACTGGCGTTCAGAAATTCCACATTCATCGAATCCTCATCCTTAAGATTCATAAGTTCCACTTCCGCCTCGGGGGCCTGGGAAAGGATTCCCTCTTTTACAAACATCGCCATTTTTTCCGTGTTTCCGGTCTCACTGTAATACAGAATCGTAATTTTCATCTACCGTTTCCTCCATATTCCAGTACATGGTACTGATAGCCGTATTCACCGTTTCTTTTACTGTCCCATTCTCCTGAAGTGTTTCTAGAAGCCGGCAGATTTTTGCCTCCCCTTCATACTCCAGAGGATTGTAGGTCCGTATTTTATTTATATACCACTTCTTTGCGTCCTCCAGATCTCGCTCTGATTCCCATGTTTCTTTTCTGTAGGACAGCTCCGGCAAAAGTCCCCGCTGCCAGAGGATCCCAAAAGCGTATAGCATCCCTTTATCAAAACTGTCCGGCCGGTTTTCTACTCCTGCTGCCAGCTTTACTTTATCCAGCACTGAATCACTTCTTCTGACCGGTTTTACGAGAAAACAATGGGCAGACGCGGTCCGCAGCATTTTAAAAAAACTGTCAGCATCCGCAACGGCCGGAGTCATATGAGCAAATACCAGATCAAATTTCCCCAGCTTTTCTATTTCCTCTTCAGCGGCGCCCGGCCAGTCCATACAGCGGAAATCCACATTCTCTATTCCGGCATCATCCGCTTTTTTCCGCGCATATGCAATCATCTTGGGAGACAGATCCACGCCGATTATCTCCTTAGCGCGGGAAGCCATAGCCATGGAATAAATTCCGGTCCCGCATCCAATATCCAGCACTCTCATTCCCGGATAAAGCTTCACTTTTTTTTCTATTTCCTGCAGAAACGGATTGTCCTCCCATTTTGGCACCGCGTGTTTGCAAAAACTCTCAGCCGCCTCGTCCCATACCGCCGTATTGGCCGCACGGTCTGTCACAGGATGTTTCCATTCCCTCCTGAGCTCTTCCAGTCCAAACATTCCCCTCTCTCCTCTCCTGTAATTGAATCCCTGTTTTTCATACCATATCAGGGTATTTTCTCCTTTGCAAGCCGGGCAGGGGGTTAAAAAAACACAGGAATTTTCCTTTGTTTTTTAAGGGCTTTCTCCCTTTCGTCCGCCAATTTTATCCCCATGCCCCGGATATCCTATTTGTGCGGCACAAATTTACCATAACGGTAATACAGACACATGCAGACTGCCGTCAGCCCCCAGGTGATTGGATAAGTCAGGGCAATACCGCGCACATCATGATAAAAGGACATAATCACAAAGAGAAGAAGCGTCCGCACGATACAAATATTTGTCAGAATAATAGCCATCGGCGGGACCGACTTTCCCGCGCCCCGTATGGATGCCGCAAGAACCTCTAAAATCACGTAGACCCAATAAAACGGAAACGATATTCGAATAATGCGGAGTCCATATGCAATCACTTCCTCATCTTTATTAAAAAGCCGAAAAGCCTGACGCCCAAATAAAAGCATAATTCCCATCATGATCAAGGTGATAAAAATGCCCATTAAAATACAGGTCCTTGTTCCTTTTCTCATGCGTTCCTCATTCTTTGCCCCGATATTCTGACCTGAGAATATCGTGATGGCCTGTCCGAACGCTACGATTGGAAGGTAAATCGGCAGTTCCACTTTAAAATAAGCGGTAAAGGCCGCGATGGCATCTACATTAAAACCGTTAATATGATACTGGGCAAATACATTCGACAAGGTGATGACCAGTGACTGAATTCCCGCCGGGATTCCCACCCGTATGATTTCCTTTAAAACCGTACCATATATCTTTAATTTTCTAAAATTAAGATGATAGGCGCCTTTTTGTCTGAACAGATATACCAGCGCCAAAGCCGCGGAGGTTGTCTGAGATATCAGGGTAGCCCAGGCTACACCGTCAATCCCATTTTCAAACCAGACCACAAACACGGCATCCATAATCACGTTAGTGATTCCTCCCATCAGCTGGATCAGCATAGGCGCGCTGGAGTTTCCTGTGGCCCGGATGACTCCGGAACCGATGTTATACGTGATGACCGACGTCAAACTCAGGAAATATATCCGGACATAGGAAACAGCCGACGCTATTATTTCCTCTGGCGTATTCATCCATTTCAGGAAAAGCGGCGCTCCAATATATCCTAATATCGTCAGCAGAATCCCGCCCGCAAAGCTAAGGGCCACTGCCGTATGAAGTGTCTTTCTGATGCCTTCCTCGCTCCTTGCCCCCACCTGCTGCGACATTACAACTCCGGATCCGACACTCATCCCGCTGAAAAATCCCACCAGGCAGGTAATCAGCAAACTGCTGGCCCCTACTGCCGCCGACGCATTTTTTCCGATAAAATTACCCACAAACAGCAGATCCACCGTATTATAGAGCTGCTGAATAAAACTGGAAGCCAGAAGGGGCAGTGCAAATAATAGAAGCTGTTTCCAAATGACTCCCTGGGTCAGATCTACCGTGCTCTTTTTTCTCATCTCATTCCATCCTCTCTATTTTCCCATAAGCAATAACAGAACCTTCCCTCAGCACATTCAGACTGCCGGTCTGGTACAAAACAATCCCTTCACACTCTGCCGGAATATATTCTGATCCCCACCTGTCGCGGTGACCTGCTGTACGGAATTTACGAGGGTTTTTCGGATCTGGTGCGTGAAGGGTTCCTTACGTCCATGCCTAAATTGGTTGCCGCCGTACCGTTCCCCCGGCTGGAGCGGGTCCTTCTGGGACAAAACGCACATCAAAACAAATTCATTGGCGATCCTTCTCAAACGCCGTCCATCAGCGGGGCACCGCCACCTATCAATCCGAACTGGCGTTGAGAAATAGCAGTGGGTCTGCCATAAGTGCAGCTTCTGAAAATATATCCGATGCAGTCAGAGAATTCGGCCGATACGGCCTGTACCTGGAGACCTCTTCCGCCATTCTTTTAAACTGTCTGAAGCATGCGGAATTACAGAAAAAAGTCCCCAAATGGAGCTCTGTGCTCCTTCTCCTGACTTCTAATGGATATAAAAATCCTCCGGAACTTTTTGATTGACCCTATGTAATCTCCTTTTGCCAGACAGTTCAAAACCCAGGTCACTTCTTCGGAAGCCCTGGGTTTTATTAATTTTCCGGAAAGTGACACGCCGCGCAATGCTCATCCACTTTTCCGGGTAATTCCGGCCTGATCGACCGGCACTTTTCTCCTGGTCTTTTACAATAAGGATAGAAATCACAGCCGTTCTCTCTTTTTCCGATACAGCTTTCCAGCTCCGGTCTATCAGGCAGGCTCTTTTTTCTGTTGTTTTCTTCACGCCCCAGCGTAAATGCTTCCGCACACCGGACAAGCAACTCGGTATAAGGGTGGGCCGGTTTCTCCATTACTTCTGCTGCCATCCCCTATTCCACGACTCGTCCCTGGTACATCACCAATATCCTGCTGCAGAGACAAGATACAAGAGATAAATCATGTGATATAAAAAGGAAAGAAAACTGCCTTATGATACTCCTTTCTCTTCCGTAGGA
This sequence comes from Qiania dongpingensis, assembly GCF_014337195.1. NCBI lineage: Bacteria > Bacillati > Bacillota > Clostridia > Lachnospirales > Lachnospiraceae > Qiania > Qiania dongpingensis. The sequence goes on along the minus strand of NZ_CP060634.1, from coordinate 2,449,644 downwards.
CCCTGTTCCGTTCTACTGATCCAACGGCTTATCCGCCGTCACCAGAAACATCGGCACAGAACGATATAAAAGCTGCTTCGATTCGCTGTAAACCTCCTCATTGACCCTTGGGATCACTCTGACGTTGCAATATCCGCAATCCGGAAGATGGCGTTCGTCCCATTCCGGCCTCCATACCTTGTCAAAGAAAAGCAGACTCTTGAATTTTTCCTCCGTCTCTTCATCTCCGCGATACGTATTGGCCGGCTCCCCGTACTGATTTCTGTATGCCTCTTCGTCTCTCTTCTGCGCTTCCAAAAACGACTTATCTTTCGAATAAGGCCAATTCGCGTCAAAATAAAGAATCCGTCCTCCCGGCTTCAACACGCGAAGCCATTCTTTAAAGGCTTCCTCCGGATCATAAAGAATCCAGGTAACGTTCCTGCTGACAATATAATCAAAGGTGTTATCTGAGTAATTCAGATGGTGATTGTCCATTTGATAAAATTCCGCCTTTACGCCTAAGGCCGCGGCGTTTTTGGCAGCAGTCCTGACCATCTCCTCCGCGCAGTCGATGCCTGTGACCTCCCATCCCATCCGGCTGAGCAGTACCGCAAAAAACCCGGGACCGGTCCCGATATCCAATGCTCTTCCGCACGTCTTTGGAGCATTCTCCTGCAGCAGCCTGCTCCAGCGATAAGGCTGCTCCCCTTCAAATTCTTCCTGTATGATGGAATCATATCCCTCGGCGCAAAAACTCCAGCGCTTTCCGACGATTGCCGCCTCTTTATTATTCATGTAGACCTCCTCTTTGTACGTCTTGTTATAAAGTCAGTACGGAATCAATCAGTTTTTTTGTATATTCGTCCTTTGAATCTGCAATCACGTCTTTTGTTCTTCCCATCTCTACTATTTTGCCGCGGTACATCACGGCTACCCGGTCGCAGATGCTGCTGACCAGAGCGATGTCATGGGAAATAAACAGATACGACAGTCCCAGCTGATTCTTCAGGCTGTCCAGAAGTCTCATGATCTGAGCCTGAACGGAAACGTCCAGAGCGCTGGTCACCTCGTCGCATACCAAAAGCTCCGGCCGTATCAGGATAGCCCTGGCAATGGTCGCTCTCTGGCATTCCCCGCCGGACAGTTCCCGGCCGTACCGTTTTGCAAAGCTCCTGTCAAGCTGTACCATATCCATGGCCTCCAATGCTTTTTCCCGGATTTCGGTTCTAGAAAGTCCATTTCTATGATAAAGAATTCCCTCACTGATGCTGTCGATCACTCTCTTCCTCGGATTCATGGCTTTCATGGGGTCCTGAAATACCATCTGCATATGATGGCCGCGAAACAGGCTCTCCCCTTCATCCGGCTTTAAAAGGCCGGCCACCATATAAGCCGTCGTGGACTTCCCGCTACCGCTCTCGCCGATCAGGCCGAAGCATTCTCCCTCTTCTATGGAAAAGCTGACTCCGTCCACCGCCGCCTGTTCTTCCGCATTCTCACGTCCCTTTTTATCCCTGCCGCGGAAACGCTTTGTCAAATCCTTTACTTCCAGAATACATTCAGCCATGGATACCCTCCTCCTCGGCCGCCGGAAGCTCTCCGCCCATTTTCGGGACAGCCCGGATCAGGGCTTTGGTATAATCCTGCTTCGGCGAGTAAAGCACTTCTTCCTTCGTTCCCCATTCTACCATCTGCCCCCTCCTCATCACGCCGACAAAATCAGCCATCTTCGCGATTACGCCTATGTTATGGGAGACGATCAAAATAGAAGCGCCGAATTCTTTCCTCATCTGCATCATCGTCTCGATCACCTGTTTCTGTACGGTCACATCCAGAGCGCTGGTCGGTTCATCCGCCAGCAGGATTCCCGGCCGGTTTGCCATGGCTATCGCGATGGCTGCCCGCTGGCACATTCCTCCCGACAATTCAAAGGGATAGGAAGAGAGAATCTTATCCGGCTCTCCCAGTTCCAGCGCCTCAAGTAATTTTCTTCCCAGCACGTTTGCTTCCTTTTTTGTGATTTCCCGATGAACGCGTATACTTTCATAAAAAGATCTTCCGACCGTCCAGACCGGGTCCAATGAAAGCTCCGGGTGCTGAAATACCATGGCTATTTCTTTTCCCCGAATCTGCCGCATCCTGGCAGGCGGGAATTCCAGCAGATTCTTGCCATTCAGGCGGATCTCACCGCCCAGCACCTTTGCACGGCTGTCCAAAAGCCCCAATATGCTTTTGAGCAATGTGCTCTTTCCGCTTCCGCTCTCGCCCACGATTCCGATCACCTCTCCCGGCTTCATGGCAAAGCTGACATTTTTCACCACCGTGTCGCTTCCATAGGCGACGGTTATGTTTTTCACCTCAATCATCTGCTCACCCCTCCCCCCTGTCATCTATCGCATCCCGGAGACAGTCCCCGGTCAGGTTAAACAAAACCACCACCACGAACAGCGCCAGGCTGGGGAAGAAAATGCACCACGGAGCTGTCTGCAGGTACGGCCTCCCATTGCTGATCATCAGCCCCCATTCCGCCAAAGGCGCCTGTACGCCAAGCCCCAGAAAGGAAAGGCCTGCCATGCTGAGGGTCACATTGCTGATATCCAGCGCCGCCGTGATCATCAATGGAGAGATCATGTTGGGAAGGATATGGCGGAATATGATATGACGTCCCTTCGCCCCGCACATTTTCGCCGCTTTTATATAAGCCTCCTCCTTCAGCTGTATGACCAGGCTTCTGGCAAGCCGGGCATAGGTGGTCCAATACATCACGGCCAGAGAGATCATCGCGTTTCTCAGCCCTGGTCCCAGCATCCCGGCCACTGCCACCGCCAGGATAAAGCTGGGAAACGCCTGAAACACCATCGTGACCTTCATGAGCGCCTGATCGATCCACCCGCCGGCATACCCCGCAATCAAACCGATCAGTGTTCCAAATGTAAAAACGACGGCGACCACGGTCAGCGCGGAAAAAACCGATGCCGCCGCGCCTTCCAGTATCCTGGACAAAATGCAGCGTCCCAGATTGTCGGTTCCAAACGGATATACCGCAGACGGCCCTTTAAGCGCCTGGGAAAGATTGGTTTGATACGGATCATTCGGTGCTAAAAAACGTCCGGCCGCCGCCAGCGCCAGAATCATGGCCAGTATAAAAAGCAGGACCGCGGCTCTTTTTTTTGTTTTATTCATCTTCCTCCTCCCGCTCATCTTCTGACCTTCGGATCGATCCACCCGTAGGACAAGTCCACCAGGAAATTGACCAGCAGGAATATGAGAGCCATCCATACCACATAACCCTGAATGACCGGATAGTCCCTGGCAGTGATGGCTTCCATGGCCAATTGCCCCAGGCCGGGCCAGGAAAACACATTTTCCACAATGGTAGTCCCTCCCAGCATCCCGGCCAGAGAAACCCCAACCAGCGTAGTGATCGGCAGCATGGCGTTTCTCAGAACATGAGAAAACAGAATCTGCCTCTCAGGGACTCCCCTCGCCCTCGATCCGGCTATATATTCCTTCGACAACTCGTCCAGAACGATCGTACGAACCTGCCGGATATACCAGGCGCTTAAAGTGAGCGCCAACACCAGCGCCGGCATGATGATCCCTCTGATCCCCTTTGGTGCAATGACCGGGAACCATCCCAGCTTCACACTGAACAGATACAGAAAAACAAGGGCCAGGAAAAAAGAGGGAAGGGAGGCGAACAGATATGTAACAAACCGGACGGCAATATCAAACGGACCGTCTTTGAATCTGGCGCACAGCACCCCGAAAGGTATGGATATCAGCAGGACCGCGGCCATGGAAACAAATGTAAGCGCGGCGGTCTGCGGCAGCGCCTTTTTCAGCTCAGAAACCACCGGCTTCCCATTTCGTATAGATGTCCCCATATCTCCTTTCATCATATCAAGGAGCCAATCCCCATATCGGATCAGCAGAGGACGGTCCAGCCCCATTTCCTTCCTGGTCTGCTCCAATAGTTCCTCCGTGGGCGGCACTCCGGTTTTGTTCAATTTTATTTCAGCCGGATCGCTGGGAGACAAATAAGTAAGACAGAAAGAAAGAAACGTGATCCCAATAAAAATGAGGATCAGCATCCCTGTCTTTCTCGCCAGAAATTTGATCATCCGTATCCCTCCTGACAGAACAAGCGGCGCAGCAGGACTGCGTCGCTCTTCTGATATTCATTCAGATTATTTATTGATATCCATGTTGACATCCAGCAGGTAATATTCGGAAGGATGCGTACGGTATCCGGTCACATTCTTAGAATAGATATTCGTCATTTTCTGATGGTTAAAAATCGTCAGGGCATTGTCATCCAGAATCATCTGTACCATCTGCCGGATAAGGGAAGTCCGTTCTCCTTCATCAGAAGTCTTTTCCAGTGTCTGCGCCAGCTCGTCCAGCTTCGGATTGGAGTAGTGGGACCAGTTGGAGCTGCCTCCCGATACCGCCATCATGTTAAAGAAGTATTGGGCGTTTCCCGTGGGTACCATGACGCCGGTCTCACAATCCAGATCATAGTCGCCGGAAGCCTGTACATCTGCGGTATTTTCCATTACGTCTACGGTGAGCTTGATTCCGATGCCGGAAAGCTCCGACTGCAGAAGCTCCAAGAACTGTCCCAGCTCTTTTCTGGAACTGAAGGTGATAGCGCGAAGCTCGAGCTCGACTCCGTCTTTATCCAGCGTCCCGTTTCCGTTGCTGTCGCTCCAGCCCGCATCCGCCAAAAGCGCCTTTGCCCCGTCCGGATCATATTTTGTCACGGTCAGATCAAGTCCCTCTGTCCCTCCATAAGGTAAGAATTCCGGGAAGATTCCGTAAGAAGGGGTCGCCATTCCGTTATAAATACTTTCCGCCACACCTTCCCTGTCGATGCACATGGAGATTGCCTGCCGGACTGCTTCTTCCTTCAGCGCCGGTCTGTCCATATTATAGTACATCCTGTTTCCTCTGGAGGTTGTCACCGCGTCTACCACATAATCCGCATTATCCTGAAATGTGGAAATGGCCGATGTGGGCATCGCCACCGCCATATCGATTTCTCCGTTCTGGAGAGCCATGGACAGTGCCTCCGTATCATTTATGGTGATGAGATGCGCTTCATCCAGTTTCGGCTCTCCGCCCCAGTAGCCTTCATATTTTTTCACGACCGTCTCCTTGAACGGCTCAAAATCGGTGATGAGATAAGGACCAGTGGCATACAAGGTGTCCGTAAAATTACTGTTTTCCGAATCGTATACGCTCCAGAGCGGATCCGTCAGATCATTGATGAGCGTCACATTTTCCTTCTGCAGATGGAAGGTCAGAATCTGTCCGTCCGCCTCTATGGATTCCACCGGAATCTGTTCCTTCGCCCGGTCGCTCACTTCATAGGTGCGTTCAAAGCATTTCTTTACCGCATCCGCCGTCATCTTCTCCCCGTTCTGGAATGTAACATCATCCCTGAGCGTAATTTTCCAAGTGAGATTGTCCACGTTTTCATAGTCCTCTGCCAAAAATTTCACCGGCGAACAGCTCTCGTCCAGGCGGAACAGAGTCTCCATCGTTCCGTCATAAGTCATGTACCAGCCGTCCCAGCCGTTGGCCGGGTCCATGGTCTCCGCCGCAAAATATCCGGTCGAACCGAAATTCATAACCTTTGTGGTCTTATCCTGTCCGGCTTTCGTACTTTCTCCGTCATCCTTGGCATTCCCGCAGGCAGCCAGCCCCAGGACCAGCAGCAGGGAAATTGCCGCCGCAATTAATTTCTTCAGTCTTTTCTTCATGGTGCTTTTGGGGGATAAAGATCCCCTCTCCTCCTTTTCATTTTTATGTACCACATCCACAGCAGGTCATTCTTCCTCTTCCCACAAAAGACCCAGCTTCTCCGCGGCATATCCCGCCATATCCACATCCAGCGAATCGGCAATATATCCCAGGATCATATCGGACGCCGCTCCATCCGAGGAGCAGGAATAATATTTTCCGTCGGAAATCCACCGGACGCCGGACGTCCATTTAACCTCCGCCGTAAACATCCGCTTCCAGTTCTCATCCACATGGCAGTCCGCCACGAGACGCCGGTACAAAAGCCCGGTCTGAGCCAGCATCGTAGAGCTGTTCCCGACCATCAGGCAGGTGTCCGCCCGTTCCATAGCCCGTTTCAGATATTCCAGAAGCTTTTGATCCCGATGCAGCACTCTCCTGGCCCCTTTTCCTCCGGGGACCAGCACTACTCCCTTTATCTGCTCCGGCTCCAGAAACTCGGTCCAGACCTTGACTCCCTGGGAACTGTTCACGATATCTCCTCCCATGGAAAGGTAATTGATATGAAATTCTCCCGGCAGGCAGCCTAAGATGCTTACCGGCAAGAAGGCGTCCATCGTCTCAAAATCATCATATAAGATCACATTTACATCCATTTTTCCCTCCTAAATGTCCCAAAGCTCCTGCAAAAAGCCCGAAGGCCGGCTTACGCCGAGACTTTCGGGCTCTCCGGCATGAAATATACTTATGGTGGGAGTCATTCAAAACATCTTCATGATAACGGACTGTTTTTCTTTCCGCAAGCCGCCCCCACGGTTATTTTTCCATAAAAAAAAGAGCCTTAGAATATAAGGCTCTCCTTGCTTTTCATCGCATTTTCTATCCCTATGCCCCGGATATCCGGCAAAAGGATCTATTCTTCTGTATCTGGTTCCATATCCGGCTGTTCGGAAGTACAGTGGGGGCATCTGCTCGCAGTGATGTCAATCTCACTCTTGCAAAAGGGGCATATTTTGGTAACCGGCTCTGCCGGCGCCTCTTCCTTTTTCGGAACCATCCGCGCAGCCAGGGCGTTCATTCCCTTTACCATCATAAAAATGACAAAGGCCATGATCAGAAAATCCAGAACCACCGTGATAAACGACCCGTAATTAAAGGTCGCGGCCCCTGCCTCCTGTGCCGCGGCAAGTGTTTTATAATGGCTTCCGTCCAATGAGATAAACCAATTGTTGAAATCCAAACCTCCGGTGATCAGCGTAATCAGCGGCATGATGATATCGTTGGTCAGTGATGTGATAATCTTCTGGAAAGCGCCGCCTATGATCACGGCTACCGCCAGATCCATCACATTGCCCCTCATGATAAATTCTTTAAATTCTCCTATGATTCCCTTTTTCTTGTCTTTCGCCATAGTAGTCCCCTCCTGCGTATTTTCCGCGCCGTTCCCGGCGCGCCTCATCTCACTTACTGTATCGTATCCATTTCCCGGTTCACACACTCCTCACAGGAACGCATGGCGAGTATGGTCTTCTCCATCAGCTCCTCCAGGGGCCAGCCGAGCATATCCGCCCCTTCTTTTATCACATCTCGGGAACATCCCGCCGCAAACCGCTTGTCCTTGAACTTCTTCTTGAGACTTGATACCTCCATGTCCATCACACTCTTAGAGGGCCTCATCCTGGCTGCCGCTCCAATCAGCCCGGTCAGCTCGTCCGACGCAAACAGTACTTTTTCCATCAGATGCTCCGGCTTTACATCGGTAACAAGCCCGTATCCGTGGCTGCATACCGCATGGACCAGCTCTATTTCCGCTCCTCCGTCCTCCAAAAGCTCCGGCGCTTTTTTACAATGCTCCTCCGGATACATTTCAAAATCAATATCATGAAGAAGTCCGGCCATTCCCCAAAAATCCTCCTCTTCTCCGTATCCGAGTTCCTTTGCATACCAGCGCATAACGCCTTCCACCGTCAGTCCGTGGAGAATATGAAAAGGCTCCTTATTGTACTTCTTTAAAAGCTCCAGAGCCTCATCCCTCGTCAGTTTCGTTTCCATCTAAACCGCCTCCTGTTATTTATCTTCCGCATATTCTGCTTTTTTATCTCTGTCCTTGAATACCTGTGTCCATGCCGCCAGTAATTCATGATACTTGGGATACTCCTTTTTTAAAGAAATCGGCTTTCCCTCTTCTCCCAAAAAGCAGTGGCTGCTCTCACCCGTACAACGTACCGTCCCGGTATCCTTATCCCGCACTTCATAGGCCAGGCAGAGCTTGACACCGTTATATGAAATTATCTTCAGCTCAATCTGCACCAGGTCATGAAAACGCACCATGGATCTATATTGGCAGGACACCGATACTACTGGGCTGATGACTCCGATTTCTTCCATCTCCCTGTATCCGGCTCCGGCGCGCTCCAGGAAATCCACCCTCGCTTCCTCAAACCATCGGATATAATTGGAATGATGGACCACCCCCATCTGGTCTGTCTCATAGTACTGCGCCCGCTTTTCGTATATTCTGTAATCCATAACGTATTTATCTGCCTCCGCACCTGCTCCATGCTGCTTCTTTCGCTTTTATCTTACTCCATTCCAGGCTGTCCGTCAACGGACTTCTTTTTTCGGGCCGCCGCCCTGGTCACGCGGATTTGTACAAAAGCACAGACCACAAAACTCAAGATCAAAAAAAGGTAAAAGCTGATTCCCCGGCTCACCACCATGGCCGTCTTAACGGCTTCTTTCGGGAAAATCGTCTGAAAGGCCCAGAGGAAGCCGCCCTCCGCCGCCCCTACCGCTCCCGGCGAAGGAACAGCCGATGCTGATAAAGTGAGGATCGACTGAACAGTCATCACGGAACCCCATCCGGTCCCGATATACCCCAGCGCCCGGTATACGCAGTACGGCACAGAGGACAACGCTCCCATCTGCAGCAACGTCACCGCCAGAACCCGCAAAAATAAGAATGGATTCCCTTTCATGATCATGGCACTTTGATGATATTCTCCGATTTCGGCGTTCACCTTTTCCAGCGCCCGGTCCCGGTCCTTTATCAGATGAAGGCCGGCTCCCAGACGAACCAGCCATCCCAGAATCCGCGCCACAGTCTTCTTCGATAACATGATAAAGGCCAGAAAACCGGCCATCAGTCCGTTCACAAGACCTCCATAGAGCAGCAGGTATTTGAGATGCCCGGCCGCTTCACCCGCTATGACCGGATGGAATACTGCCATGATCCCCGCGAACAGCAGCATGGCGATCTGATACACCAGGACAATAAACAAAATTGCCGCTGACGAGTCGGCAATGGATATCCTGTCCTTTTTCATATAATAGACCTGCATCGGCTGGCCGCCGCTGGAGGATGGAGTGATGGAACTGAAATAGAAGCCCACAAACGCGTATTGCTCGCAGTGCCGGAACGATACTTTTTTTCCCAGGGCCCCCATGATCATCCGGATGTTCGCCGCCTCACATGTCACAAAAAGAACCATGCAGGAGAGGCCGAGAAGCAGCCACCGCCCGTCGGCCTGTCTGAGCGCCTCCCACAAATCGGATACGCGGTAGCCCCTCAGCAGTACGAACACGGTAGCCGCCGTCAGAAGGATCAACAGCAAAACACCCTTTCCATATCCTGTTTTCTTTTCTGTCTTGTCCGTACTTGTCTTACTCATAAAGCGGCTCCTGCAAAATACTCATCCAGACTGATAAAACGATATCCCAAGGCTTTCAGGTCCGGTATGGCCAGCTCCAGAGCCTTAATGGTCTTCAGGGGCGCGCCGGCTGCGCCTCCTGTGTCCTCTCCGGCATCATGAAGGCAGATTATGGCTCCGTCCGACACCCGCTCCCTCAGCTTTTTTACGATTCCAACTGTCGAAGCATCCGCCCGCCAGTCCTGCGCCATCACATCCCACAGTACCATTCTCATATCCTGCTCTTTGACAAATTTCCTTGTGAACAGATTTCGTATTCCCCACGGTGGGCGAAAATAGCGCGGCGGCCTGCCCAGAAGCTCCGTATGGATCTTCCGGCAGGCTTCAAAGTCCCGTTTCATATAGCTATATGTAGAAATAAGAGCATTCCTGTGTTCTATGGAATGGCTGCCTACGATATGTCCCTCTGCTGCCATCCTCTGCACCAGCTCCGGTTCTTTTGCCGCATGATTCCCAACCACAAAAAACGCCGCCGGAATCTGCTCTTCCTTTAACAAATCCAAAAGAGTCCCGGTATACCGTCCGTCAGGTCCGTCATCAAATGTTAAAACCAACCGCCCCCCGCAGTTTCCTGTGTTTTGCCGCATAACGATTCATTTCCTCCCGGATCACATAATCGATCACTTCTGATATTCCATGATAATCAAGCCTGTGCTGCAGACGGCGCATCTGCATTTTATAGTACGCCAGCTTCCTGCTGTCCGACAGCAGGGCCTCCAGCCGGTCCAGACATTCCTCTGCGTCTCCCCAGATCACTTCGCCCAACCGGTTTTCCTCTAAATATACTGCGTTATACACTTCTTGCTTAAGCCGCGGGTTAAGAGCCGCCACGGGCGTAGCCACCGACACCGCTTCAAACACGGTGATGCCTCCCGGCTTCGTGACCACTAAATCCGAATCCCTCAGATAATCCGATATGTTCTGAACAAAGCCCAGCACCTGAATGTGCGGAAATCTTCCTTCCAGGCGTTTCCTCAAAGCTTGGTTGCTGCCGGTTATCAGTGTTGTCTCCACCCCCGGCATCCGGTCCAAAGCCTCATAAAACGACAGGTCGTGGGGCAAAAGCCCCAATCCTCCTCCCATGAGAAGCAGTTTTTTCCCTTTTTTACAGCCGTATCCGTATCCATTCCTTGTCCTCAGCTTTTCGTGGAATTCCAGCCGTACCGGAATGCCCGTTACAAATATCTTTTCTCTGGGAACGCCTTTTCGGATAAATTCATATTTAACTTTCTCTGAACCGACCATATAAGCATCCGTATGCTTGTTTATCCACTCCGAATGGCCTGTGATGTCGGTGACACATGTGATCAGCGGTACCTGGCATCTGTGTTTTTCTTTATAAGAAGAAACGGTCTTCGCACAGAGCGCCAAAGTCGCGATGAGAATATCCGGCTTCTTCTCCTTCAAGAGCCGGCCCACCCCCCGCCTGCCCGCCAGAGCCACCTCCGGCCTTTGGTCGATCTCCGCGTTCTCCAGCCGGGAATAGCGGTGATTGTAATACCACTGACAGTGATTTACTATCGCGGCGTAAGTTTTATATATCATACCGGAGAGCTGTGGAAAAATGTATTCCATCCAGTCCACAACTTCCACCTGGACATCTCCGTACTCTTTCTCTAACTGCTCCAATACTGCCCGGGCCGCCTGGTAATGCCCCATTCCGAATTTGCCCGCTAAAATAACAACCTTCATGATTCTCCCCCTATATCAGAACCCTTTGATTCCAAACTCTGCTCCAATCCGCATTATAACTGTTATAACATTTTACCAATGTATATACAACTTACAATTCTGTCACTTTTATGTTACTTAACCGTCATATTTCTCCAGCCGCGTCTCCTGTTTTCCCCGTCGGCTATGGAAAACCCCTCCCCTATCTGATTTTGATTCTATAATAAACTTCTCTATAAATTCTCTACTTTCCATGAATTCCCTTCTTCCATATACTTTTCGAAACCATTATCAGTTGTTCTAATCTTACATTGCCGCACGGAGTGCGCCGGCCCGGAGAGCATGAATTAAGGGATGCCCTTGTGTATGATATAAAATACTTTTTGGAATCATTTTAGTAAATTCTGATTACGCTCCAGTTAGGCGCCGGCAGAAGTTCCGGACCGTCACGATTTCGGTTCGCTGGCGATGCAGGGGCCGCTTTATCCCCGCTCCAGGAGTACCACTCACATGTCGACAGAAAATCTTTATGATTTTCTATCTCCTGTTCGCTCAGAAACGGAATCGGTATTTCCGTTTCTGCCTCCCTCCGCCAGGGGAACACCGGCTGCTGCCCTGCGGCGCTCACCTTTAGGCCGGCCCGGAATCCTTCTGCCAGCGCCCTGCCTGCCGCACAACATTGGATAAACTCCGTTCCTTAGATTCCAGAAAAGGATTGGATATCCACACGGCCCGCGCGCATAAAGCAGCGGGCCGCGGTGTCCGCTCCAATATCTTTCAGAACAAACAGAAGCTTATTTAGGTGCGGGAAGAGGAGCAGGAGGAAGGATCCGATCCCATCGTAAGACGAGCGCCGCAAAGCCGTTAGCAGGATCTTCCCGGCCGCAGGGAGGTAAAAACCAAATTTCATGCAGGTTTTTATTGGAATCTGACATGGAAAAATATCGATTTATCCATGTCAGTTGGAAAGGACCGACTGGAGGCCGTAAAGATTCTGGTTACGGCTGCCAGCGAGCCGCCTGGATGGAATCGGATTTCCTCCTGTCTCATCGGGTTATAAAGGTAAGTTTGTTTTAAAGGTATTCAAAGGTATAATAATAAAAAGCGCCAGACAACATCATCTGTCTGGCGCCATGACCACATATATCTATTCAGACTCATTCGTCCTCAAAGTTCCTTAACGGACAGAGCTTCTTTTCATAATCCTTGACGTAATATTTTATATTTTTCCTGCCCCTCTGCAGGATAGTATGTCCTTCTGCCTCCAGCTTTTCCTTCTGAGCCAGCACCCCGCCTGGATATTTGGGATTCAATTCTCCGCCGGCTTTCAGCGTCCTCCAGTACGGAGTCTTATCCTCCTCCCGCTGAAAACTCGCCCATGCTGCTATGGAGACAAAAATCCCGGCCGTGATCGGATCTGTAAAATCCGCCTGGTTCTTTTCAGCAAAATATTCCCGGATCGTCCCCACCGTGGCGACCCTTCCCCAGGGAATCTTTTTCATGATATTATCATAATCAATCGGAGGAGCAAAATACATTTTCTCTCCTCCGTACTTTTTGACCGCAGCCTCATCGGTGACAATCTGTATCTTCGGCATCCCCGTGTCCTTATGAAGCATCGAATTAAAATCTTTTTTATCTTCGTTCGCCATATCAGCACCTCCTTTTAAAAGCATATACGCTTTAAAAGCTTCCTGCAATGAGACGGTTTTATTTTCTTACAAAAAACTCACGCAGTTTTTGAGGTTTCCTTGATAAAGCTTATGCTGCCTCTAGCTTTTCTTCCTTTAACGGTGATCTTATAATCTCCGCTCTCCGGTATTGTCAGCTGAAAGGAACCGGTCTGTATGTCCTTCCCTTCATAGAGGGCTTTCTCCCCAGTCTTTTTTACCTCGATATCGATTTTTCCGGAATCGCTCACGACATCAACGTCCACGATATCTCCTTTTTCCAGCTTAAGCACCTGAGAATCCGTAGTGTTGAAGATGCTGTAATCCATAATAAACTGCCGGTCATTGCCAGTCCTGCTCCCGTTAAAACTGGCGCCTCCGCAAGCAGTCAGAAAAATTAAAAGCAGCGAAATCAAAATAAACGTCCGCATTTTTTGCATATCCATTCTCCTCTCCTTTGTGCCAAACTGAAGTTTCAATCGCCGGTTTCTCTCAGTAGCCGAACACACCCTCGAGGGACTCATCCTGCTCCACCCATTCGGAAATACCTCTCTCCTCTCGGTACAGACAGCTTTTCTCTGATGCAGACTCCCGCATCGGTACAATTTTTCCTCCCTCTGGGAGCCCCCACATAACCTGTGGAAATAACTTCATCGTTCTTCACGATGACCGCACCATAATGACGTCTCAGACAAGTACATCTCTGTGAAACCATCTCCGCCAGATCCAGATAATAGTTCACTTTATCTCTGCGCTTCATAACCGCTCCTCTCCTCGCCGATCTGCTCTTCCAGTATGCGTAAAAACAAGGTCATCGCCGGAGTCATCCACTTGTTTTTATGATAGATACAGGCCGCTGTGATCTCCTGATCCGCTGGTTTCATGCGAAGTTCCTTGACCTCGCCGCGCTTTAATTCCTCTTCCACTGTAAATCTGGGCAGAAATGCGATTCCCAGATCACTCGCGACACTCCGTTTCACCGCTTCCACACTGCATATTTCCATTTCTCTGCTCACTGCTATGTCTTTTCTCCGCAGGTATTCATCCAACATTTTATGATAAAGACTGTTTCTGTCCACAGTCAGCAGACAAATCTCTTTCCTCTGCCCCGATTTCATAAAATTTCCGGCCTCATCGTCCAGTTCAGGGGAACCTATCAAGGACAAAGGATAGCTGCTCAGTCTCCGGACTGTGACCGACGCGCCATATCCGCCCACATTGTAATGAATCCCTATATCTGTGCCTCCGTTCAGGACCTGTTCACGGATATCATAGCAATTTAACGCCTGCAGGGACAGCTTGACATTCGGCGCCTGTTCATGAAATCTCCGCAGCACCGGCTGCATCTGATATGTCAAAAGCGTTTCAGGCATTGCCGCCCGAAGAGTCCCGGACAGTTCTGTTTCGCTTTTGCTGTAGTTCTCCATCTGCTTTTCCGCTTCCAATACGGAATCCACAAAGGGCAGCAATTCCTTTCCAGCCTGGGTGAGCTCCATTTTACGGCCAATCTTGTCAAACAGTTTTATGGATAACTCCTGCTCGATCAGCTGTATCTGCAAGGTCACCGTAGACTGGGCATAATTCAGCCGGTCGGCCGCTCTCTGGAAGCTTCCCGTTTCCAGAATCGTCTTAAATGTTCTTAAGTATTTCGTATCCACTGTAATACCCCTTGGTTAGCTGTTCCATCCATCATTTATTCTGAATTCTAATTTTATAATATTCAATTTTTCTAAATCATTTGTTTGTGTTATTATAGAAAAGAATCCGAACACTGTCAAGACCTTTAAATAAATCAAAAAGGAGTTCCTATCATGATCACAATAAGAACTTATACCGAAGCGGATGCTGAGGCCGTAATCGATTTGGTCCTCCACTGCCAGAATGACGGGACCCGTCCCCCTGTTACCATTGACGACCAGCCTGAATTGCTCCATATCCGGGAACATTATCTGAAAAACGGAGGCAGCTTCTGGGTCGCGACGGACGAAGAAAAAATCGTAGGAAGCATTGCCCTCATGAACTGCGGGAATGGAATCGCCGTTCTAAAAAAATTTTTTGTAGAAGAATCATACCGCGGCCGTCCTTTCCATCTGGGACGCCGGCTGTATACGGTGCTCTTGGATTTCGCCCAAGAGCAAGGCATCAAAAGACTGCTGCTGGATACTCCCAAAAATACAGAACGGGCGCATCGTTTCTACAAAAAAGCTGGTTTTCAAAAAATAGAAGAAAACCAGCTCCCTGTAGTATACGATTATCCCTATGAAAACAGTGATTTCTTCTCTCTGGAATTATAATGGTTTCCATTTCTCCTGTTTCACTGGGAAATATCCCTCTGTATTTCATAGGTGCGGAATGCGATGGATATCTGTTCGTCAAACCTGGCGTCTCCGTCCGCGCCTATCAGCTCCCGCACCCGGCTCATCCGGTAGCGGATGGTATTTTTGTGCAGATGGAGCTGAGCAGCCACCTGCTCAACATCGCCGTTCATCTTTACATAAAGAAGCGCTGTCTGAAACAGTTCTCCGTCATACTGCCGGTCGAAGTCCAGGATCGGCTCTAAAATATTCCTGCAGTACTGTTCCATCCAAGGGCTCCTGCAGTAAGGAAGCAATATCTGATAGATTCCCATCTGCTGGAAGCACACAGAGCTTTCCCCCAAAAGCTTCGCGTACTGGCTGGCATAAAGCGCTTCCTGCATGGAAATGCTGACCTCATCCATGCTGCCATGGATGGTACCAATACCAACGAAATAATCCTCCTGCTTCAGCGACAGATTTCTCATGACTGTCCCCGCCAGATCCCCCTTTATCTGCCTCTCCTCCATGTCCATCACGATCAGATAACCATTGCGAAACCGGAAAGCCGCATCCCGCCTGCCGAGTCTGTCCCTCAGTTCATTAAAGGCACGTACATAGTAAATGCTCTCCGACAGAGATTTCGCATTACAGTAAACCGACAGGTACTGCCGGTATCCTCCCTCAGGCAGAATCTCCTGGGACAGGCTCCTGACATTGGCAACGCTCAGATTATCGTTGACCAGGAGGCCTATCTTCTGCTCCAGCAGCTCCGTATCGTCTCTTTCTTCCATTTTTGTCCGGATGATCACTGCTATATCCTGAAAATAGGCGTCGTCCCGTCCAAAGGTATAGACAGGAAGCCTATGTTCATTGGCATAGTCCATGGCATCCTGAGGAAGTGTATCATAATAAATCGTCTTGATGGCCAGCGCGGCCACTCCGTCCCGGCATAAGCCCTTGATCGCCGATAAGATCCGTTCCGGATGGTCTTTTGCAAATAAAAGACTGGAAATCACAAACGCATTCTTTCCAAAAGCCCAGAGCCGTTCCAGATCAGGGTCCTCATTGGCATACTCATAATCCAGGATGCCAATGTTCATAATTTCTTTTCCCTCCCCCTCACGCCCGGCAATCAAGGTGAAATTCTGAAATTCCTTCAGCTGCATGATCTCTTTTACCGTAATCGGCATGATTTATCACTCTCCTCCGTTTTTTACGGCTGAACAGGATGCTATTCTTAGTTTACCCGGAAAGCATCCTCTTTTCAAGCCTGTTCACCCCCGTAAGATTTTTCCAGCAAAAAACGTTTTCCTTCAACATACCACAAAGCCCTGCACAGTGATGGGACGGAATCAATGGAATCCCGCCCCATGCTTTGCAGAGCTTTTAACAACCATTTATGAACTAGTTCGTATTAGATGCTCTTCTTATTTTTTCAGACTCGCCACAAATTCTCCCATCCGTTTGATGCCGTCCCGGATATTATCCGTAGAGGTCGCATAGGAAAGACGTACGAAGCCTTCTCCAGAAGCGCCGAACCCGGTGCCGGGAACCATGCCCACATGCTTCTCTTCCAAAAGCCTTGTGGCAAATTCCTCGGCGCTTAGCCCTGTCTTCTTGATATTTACGAAGGCATAGAACGCACCCTGGGGCTTCACACAGGAAAGACCGTCGATGGCATTGATTCCTTCATAAACGATGTTCCTCCGGTTTTCAAATTCCTTTACCATTGCGTCTATGTATTTTCTGGTCCCCTTGATCGCTTCTACTCCTGCCCACTGGACAAAGGTATTCACACAAGAGATGGAATTCTCATTGAGTCTCCCGATCGCTTCGATGATATCGGCAGGTCCCGCCGCATAAGCGAGTCTCCAGCCCGTCATCGCATAGGTCTTGGAGAAGGACTGGGAAATGATCACCCTGTCCTTCATCCCCTCTATCATAGCGGGGCTGTAGAACTTCAGTCCGTCAAAAATGATGTTATAGTAAACTTCATCAGAGATCACCAGCAGATCGTGTTTCTTGCAGAAGTCGCAGAATGCGCACAGCGCTTCATGGGAAATCACGCCACCGGTGGGGTTGTTCGGGGAATTCAGAAGGATTGCCTTCGTCTTCTCGTTTACATACTTCTCCAGTTCCTCCAGGTTGTAGAAGAAATTATCTTCCTCATGAACCGGGACCAGTACCGGCTTGCCGTGTGCGATCTTGGAATGATTCGGATGATTTGCCCAGCAGGGATCATTTACGATCATTTCCTCGTCATCATCCAGGACGGCCATGGCCGTAAGACGCAGCGTATCCATTCCGCTGGGGGTGATGACAATCTCCGTTTCCGGATCATAGTGGACACCGTGGGTCCTCTCCAGATCCTCGGAAATCGCTTTCCTCAGCTCAGGAATACCTGAGTTGGGCGCATATTTCGTCTTTCCTTCAGAAAGAGCCTGGATGGCGGCCTCCACGATGTTCGGCGGCGTCTGGAAATCAGGCTCGCCAATGGTGAACGAGATCATATCGTCGCAAGACTCCGCTATTTTGTTTTGTTTTTCTAAGAAAATACGGATAGAAGAACGATCTACGCATTTTCCTGTTTTTGATACACGACTCATGGCCGGATACCCCCTATTATAATAAAAATTGGCTTATCAATATTGTGTCTGTTATTTATGCTCCCAGGTACGACTTTCTTACCTGGTCATTGGCCTTTATCTCGGCCGCAGGCCCCTCAAGAGAAATCTTGCCTGTTTCCAGGACGTACGCGCGGTTGGCGATGGAAAGCGCCATGTTGGCGTTCTGCTCCACCAGAAGGATCGTCATGCCTTCCTTCTGCAGTTCCTGGATGATATCAAAAATACCCCTTACAACGATGGGCGCGAGTCCCATGGAGGGCTCATCCAAAAGAAGCATCTTCCCTCCGGTCATCAATGCCCTGGCAACCGCCAGCATCTGCTGCTCGCCGCCGGATAATGTCCCGCCTATCTGGCTCTCCCGTTCCTTCAGACGGGGGAACAGCGTATATGCCCGTTCCATATTCTTTTTAATGGTCGCCGTATCCTTATCGGTCCACGCTCCCATCAGCAGGTTTTCCTTCACCGTCATGCTGTAGAAGATCCTTCTTCCTTCTGGCACATGGTTCAGTCCCTTCGCCACGATCTGGTGGGGCGTCATCTTAGTCAGTTCTTCTCCCATGAACTTAATGGAAGTCACGGCGCCTACCTTGTTCAGGCCGGAGAGTGCGCGCAGAGTACTGGTTTTTCCGGCGCCGTTGGCTCCGATCAGAGTAACGATCTCTCCTTCGTCCACATGGAAGCTGATATCGTCCACACCTTTGATGGAGCCGTAATTCACCACCAGGTTTTTGACCTCTAACATAATTCCTCTTCCTCCTTTCCAAGATATGCCTCGATAACCTTCGGGTCATTTTGTACCTCGGAAGGAAGGCCCTCAGCGATGGTCACGCCGAAGTCGATTACCTTGATCCTGTCGGCAATGGCCATGACCATGTTCATATGGTGCTCGATGAGAATGATCGTGATATCGAATTTCTCCCTTATTTCCTTGATCAGTCCCACAAGCTCATCCACTTCACTGGGGTTCATGCCGGCCGCCGGCTCATCCAGACAAAGAATCTTGGGCCTGGTAGCCAATGCTCTCGCGATCTCCAGACGGCGCTGTTCACCGTAAGGCAGGTTCTTCGCGAGGAAGTCCGCTTTATCGTCCAGACGGAATACCTTCAGAAGCTCCATGGCCTGGTTTTTGAAATCTTCTTCCTGTTTCCGGAATTTCCTGGTCCGGAAAATCGCGCTGGCAAGATTATAGGTAACCTGAAGCTCCATGGCGATGATGATATTGTCCAGCACACTGGCGCTGCCGAACAGACGGATATTCTGGAACGTCCTGGCAATCCCGTGCTCCGTGAACACATTGGAGCGGAGGCCGTTCATCACCTGCTCACCCAGTTTCACCGTGCCGTGTGTCGGCTGGTAGATGCCCGTCAGCATATTGAAGATTGTAGTTTTCCCGGCGCCGTTGGGCCCAATAATGGCAAGAAGCTCGTTCTTCCTCAGTTCCAGATTGAAGTCCTGCACCGCTTTCAGTCCGCCGAATTCGATGGATAAATTTTCTGCTGTTAATAACGACATGTCATTTCCTCCTTTCTCCCTTATTGTTTTCCGGCGTCGTTGCCAGCCTTGCTCGCCTGCGCCAGTTTCTTTGCTTTTCGACTTTGTGTAAAGGAGGAAATCAATCCGCCGTTATCCGCCTTCTGATGAACGCTTTCCTTTTCTCCAAACCGCATAAATCCGAACTCATGTTTTCCAAAGATTCCCTTCGGGCGGTTCAGCATGATGATGATCAGGATCAGCGCGTAGATAACGAGACGCCACTCACCCATGAAACGCAGGAACTCCGGCAGCATCGTGAAGATCAATGCTCCGAGAAGGGCGCTGCTGTAGCTTCCCACACCGCCGGCATAGAGGAACAACAGCATATCGGTGGATTTCACCTGGCTGAACATTTCAGGATTGATGAACATCATCAGATGGGCATACAAGCCTCCGCCCAAACCTGCGATAAATGCGGAAAATACAAAGGATTTGATCTTCGCTTTTGTGGTATTGATACCCATGGTCTCCGCTGCCAGCTCATTCTCACGGATGGCGATACAGCCTCGTCCATAGCGGGATTTTGTGAAGTTACGAAGCAGGATCATCACGATGATCACCGATACGAAAATAATCGGGAAGGTACTCAGCTTCTGAATTCCGTTGAGGCCCTTCGCCCTGCCGGAAAAAGGAAATACACGCCACAGCACACGGATGATCTCACTGAATCCAAGTGTAATGATGGCCAGATAATCGCCCTTCAAGCGGAGGGAAGGAATACCGATCAGGAAGCCGATGAACGCCGCCACCGCCGCGCCGATTAAGAGCGCCAGGAAAAACAGGCCGTAAGAGGCAAAAGGATTTCCCATGGCCGGCTGGAATACCAGCTTCGTCAACATTGCTGATGTATACGCGCCAACGGACATGAAACCTGCCTGGCCCAGTGAAAACTGCCCTGTCATACCGTTGATCAGGTTAAGGCTCATGGCCACGATGCCGTTGATACATGCCAGCTGTAAAATCTGATACCAATAAGAGTTGAGGATCTCCGTTCTGTAAAGAATCTGGATCACCACAAAAAGGACAGGAATCATGATGTAGCTGACATAGGATTTTTTAATTTTCTGCAATTGTACTGCTTTTGTCTTACCCATCCGATATCACCTACACTTTCTCTGTTGTCAGCTTGCCGAACAGACCGGCCGGCTTTACAAGAAGGATCACGATCAATATGGCGTATGCCACACCGAATCCCACGTCTGCGTTGAGGTTCGTGGCAAAAATCTCCGCGATACCCATGATAATTCCGCCGAACATGGCTCCCTTGATGCTGCCGATACCGCCGACTACCGCGGCAATAAACGCTTTGTTACCCAGGAAGGAGCCGATGCTCACCTCCAGAGTCGGATACATGATTCCATAGAACACGCCGCCAGCGCCTGCCAGCGCCGCGCCGATGAAGAAGGTACTGGCAATGACCACGTTGATATTGATGCCCATGAGAGCCGCCGCGTCTCTGTCCAGAGAAACCGCACGCATGCCACGGCCTACCTTCGTCTTGTTGACAATGAAGTTAAGGCCAAGCATCAGGATGATAGCCAATACGATCAAAAGAATCTGAGTCGTAGTGAAGGTAACGCCGAAAATCTTGAGATTCTTGCTGTGAAGCAGAGTAGGAAAAGCTTTCGGGATAGGCCCGATAAAAGGCAGAGCCCTGCAAAGGTTCTGGATGAACGTGGATACGCCGAGGGCCGTGATCAACGCGGACAGCTTCGGCTGGTTCCTCATGGGCTTATAAGCGATCCTATCTGTGATCACACCGATGACGCCGGCCACCAGCATAGCCATGATCAGGCATACCACGAAATTTTCTCCTGCAAAAAGCGCCGCAAAAAACGCCGTATAGGCACCCAGCATCAGGAAATCGCCGTGGGCGAAGTTAATCAAATCTACGATTCCATATACCATAGTATATCCGAGTGCCACCAGTGCGTATATGGTACCCAGCTGGAGTCCGTAGATGAGAAGCTGGAAAAACTGTGACATATTTTCACCTCTTTCTGAAAAATGGGAGGAATACACTCCTGGAAAAACTTTTATCTCCCGTTACATAAGACGAGAGCGAGACTTGCGCCTCGCTCCCCAATTCTTACGGTTTACGGATTGATTGTAGAAACGTAGGTCGGTACACCGTCTTTATAAATCATAACATTGGCAGATTTTTCCGGGTCTCTGTTTTCATCGTATACAAGATGACCGCTGGGCAGGTTGATGTCGGTCGCCTGGATCGCGTCTCTAAGCGCTGCGCTGTCATCTACCTTTCCGGCTCTCTTGAAGGAATCTACAAGAATCTGTACACAGTCATAAGACATGGTGGACTGAGTGTTGGGCTCTTTGTTGTATTTCTCACGGAATGCTTTTGTGAAAGCCTGAGAAACGGGGTCCGTGCTGTCAGCAGCGAACAGAGAGATGAAATAGCATCCTTCTACGTTCTCATTTCCAGCCAGTTCGGGTACGTTGGGGTTATCCCAAGACATCTCGCCCATGATTTCTGCTTCGATGCCCATCTCACGGATCTGTTTGATCTGAAGAGGAAGCTCGCCAGCCTGGTTGGGAAGGAAGATAACTTCTGCTCCAGAATTCTGGATGTTGGTCAGCTGAGCCTTAAAGTCTTTTACATCAGCGCCTGCATATGCTTCGAATGCAACTACTTCGCCGCCTGCCGCTTCAAATTCTTTCTTGAAGTTGGTAGCCAGTCCTGAAGAATAGTCATCAGCGTTGCTGTAAAGAACGGCAACCTTGGATGCTTTTAATGTCTCCTGAGCCATCTTTGCGCAAACTACAGCCTGGAAGCTGTCGATCCAGCAGGCACGGAATACATACTCGCCGCCTACGGTCGTACAGTCAGGGTTGCTGGATGTGGTGCCGATAGCCGGAACCTTCGCAGCTGTTGCAAGAGGGCCTGCAGAAATAAGGGGACCGCTGGAGTCGGGTCCGATGATGGCGGCAACTTTATCCTGGCCGATCAGCTTATTGTAAGCATTGTTGGTGATCTCAGGCTTGCCTTCATTGTCCTCTTCCACGATTTCAATCTTATACATCTTGCCGCCCACTTCGAAGCCGCCTGCATTGTTGATTTCTTCAACAGCCAGGTCAACGCCGTATCTGGAGTATTCACCTGCAACCGCGTTGGGGCCGGTGAAGGGCTGGCAAAGGCCGATTTTAATGGTTTCCGCGTCTCCGCTGGCGCTGCCTTCTTCTTTTTTGGTCTCTTCAGAACCAGCAGCGGCTGTGGTCTCCTTGCCTTTGTTAGCGTCCTTATCTTTGCCGCCGCAGGCAGCCAAAGAAAATACCATGACAAGTGCTAACATCAGAGATACTACTTTCTTCATAAGTTTCATTCCTCCTTTTTTATGATAAGTGCGTACTACACACACTTATATCGGTTACTGTGTCCTTCTCTACTGAAGGCCGATGGCGGCCAGCTGCTTCTTCATCTCAAGGATCTCGTCCTGAGTCAGGTTATGTAACGGTCCGCGTACATATCCTGCATCGATTCCCCGCAGCTTCATCGCCTCTTTAAAATGGCCCATGCTGGCTCCGCCCTTCAGAATGTCGCAGACGTCATTGGCAAGCCTCTGCTGTTTCCTTGCCTCATCCCAATCGCCGCGCATACACGCCTGATAGGTTGCTACAAATATTTCAGGATATACGCTGGATACGCCGGATACTACGCCGTCACAGCCCATGGCCATCAGCGCGTTGATCAGCTTGTCACATCCGTGAAGAACAGAAAAATTGCCGTCGTTCACTTTCTGATATTCCAAAGTCCTGCACATATCTGCAAAGCTGTACTTAATTCCGATGATATTTTTAAATTCTCTGGCCAGCTTATCGGCTACGGCCACCGGCAGATCATTGGAAGAGCACTGAGGGATGTTGTAAAGATAGATCGGGAAATCCTCCGGGACGCTCTTTGAGATCGCTGCATAATACTCATATATTGATACGTCGGTCGCACCGTAGAACGCGGGAGAAACTGCTCCGATGCCGTCCGCGCCGATTTCACAGGCGTGGCGCGCCAGCTCACAGGCATCCTTTGTTTTCATGGCCCCAACGTGGATGAACACAGGAATACGGTGATCGCACTGTTTCACGACTGTCTCGGCCACCAGTTTTCTCTCTTCATTGTTCATCAGCATCATCTCACCTGTCGTACCCAGAGGATACAGGCAGTTGATACCTTTTTCAATCAGGAAATCCACATGCTGTCTGATTGCTTCCACCCTTACGGTCTCGTCCTCATTAAAAGGAGTGACCATGGCTGTAACAACACCATAAAGCTTCTTCATGACTTGCCTCTCTTTCATACTTTTCACCACATCATTGTTTTTAAATCTGTGCAATTATTTCCAATTCATCGGGATATTAGCAAATTTCTCAACGCCTATACCGGAACATTATGGTGATATTGCACAACTTTCGTTTCGTTAATGATAGCACACAGAAAAGTCACATTTCATCGTTTTTCCTCCAAAAATTCCTGTTCAATTTTTGTATTTTGTACAAAGGGGTCCCCCGAGGCGTCCTTTATGAAACAAAAAGGCCCGCCCGGCAGCCGGCCGGACAGACCCTTTTCCTGTTCCTTCTATTAATATATTATCTATCTTCAGCTATAAGAGCACTGCTCTGACCCGCGCACGTGCGGCCGCTGTGAAATACCCTGTGCAGGGTCCCAAACAATAACTCCTGTTCGATCGGCTTTGTCAGATATTCATCGATGCCTGCCTTTTCCGCCTCTCGCCGTTCATCCTCAAAAGCATTGGCTGTCATCGCAACGATCGGTATCCTGCCGGCATCCGGATGGTCTGCGCTTCGGATTCTCCTCGTAGCCTCCAGGCCGTCCATATGCGGCATGCGGATATCCATGAGCACAGCCTGATAGGTTCCGGAACGGGCAGACAGGAATTTTTCCACAGCTATCCGCCCGTCCTCTGCCGTATCCACCTGAATTCCTCTCATCTCCAGAAGCGTCTGGGCAATTTCCCGGTTCATCTCACTGTCCTCCACCAAAAGCACACGCTCATGGTCAAAGGCTGCCTCTTCTTTAAGCTGACATTTTTCTTCCATCATGTCTGTCTTGGCGGCCTGCCGCAGCACCGCTCCCAATGTGCTGGTAAAAAACGGTTTAGCTAAAAACAGATCCACACCCGCGGCGCGAGCTTCCTCCTCTACATCGCTCCAGTCATACGCTGACATTACGATCACCAGGATATCCTTCCCTACGATCCTTCGGATCTGGCGGGTTGTTTCCACTCCGTCCATCCCGGGCATCTTCCAGTCGATGATTGCCACATCGAAGCTTTCTCCCCGTCCTGATCTGCGGCGCACGGATTCCACTGCCTCAGCTCCTGAGACCACCCATTCTACCTTTACTCCCATATGATTCAATATAGCCTGGGCCTGCTCGCAGACAAAAGGATCGTCATCCGTCACCAATACTTCCATATCCCCAGGAAGCATGTAGTCCTCTGCCGCACCGCTCACGGTCCGCTGCAGCGGAAGCTCTACGGTAAAGCAGGTTCCCTTTCCCTGGCCGCTCTCAACTGCAATGCTTCCTCCCATCATGCGGAGAAGATTCTGAACAATGGAAAGACCCAGCCCGCTTCCTTCAAACACTCTTCCGCTTTCCTGTGATTCCTGTTCAAACGGCTGGAACATTTTCTTCTGGAATTCTTCCGAAATCCCAATCCCGTCGTCGGACACCTGGACCCGGAGCCATTCCTTGTCTTTCGTCTGCCGCATGGATTCCAGCCGAAGGGATACATGGCCGCTCTCTCTAGTATATTTCACGGCATTGGAAAGCAGGTTCATAAGTATCTGGTTTATCCGCAGAGAATCTCCGATATATGAATGTTCCAAATGCTCGTCCACCGTCACGGTGAATTCCTGGCCCTTTGCGCTGGCCTGGGCATAGATCATCTGGGTCACGCTCTGTATCAGTTCCTGAAGGTCAAACGGCTCTTTTGCAAGATCCATCTTTCCGCTCTCTATCTTTGACATGTCCAGCACATCGTTCAAAAGAGAAAGAAGATATCTGGCCGACAGCCCGATTTTTCCCAGACAATCTGTCATTTTTTCCTTGTTGTCCAGACTGACCGCCGCTATGGCCGTCATCCCGATAATCGCGTTCATAGGGGTGCGGATATCATGGGACATGCGGGAAAGGAAATCGCTCTTTGCCAGGCTGGCCTGTTCCGCCAGGGCAAGGGCGTCCTGAAGCGCCTTCTTCTGGCGTTCCTGCTCTTTCTTCTGTACATCGACATTCTTCATATATATCATGGCCCGCAGCTCTCCGTCCACATTTTCCAAAAGCTGCACGTTCATGGTAAACCAATAATACTGACCGTCCGGGCATTTGTTTCGGAATTCCATAAAATGTTCGCTCTGGTTTTCCTTAAAGCTATTCGTCAGCCGCTCCGGCGCAAAATTTTCCTCAAATTCCCCGCGGTGATCAGGATGGATATAGTCTCGGAGCACCCGCTCATAATGCTTTTCCACAGACTCTTCCATGCGGAAGGGCTCCGGATATCCCTGGAAACCTTTCCAAGCATAAGCTTCCCCGCCTGTCAGGTTCCACTCATAGATCGCATCATAAAAGTGGTTCACCGATGTGAGCAGCCGTTCATTGGCTATCCGGCTCTCCGCCCTGGCCATATAAAGCTCATGGATGTCCCGGAAGGTCAGCAGCATCACATTTGCTTTCTCATCCTCCAGCAGGTTCCCCATCAGCTCGCACCAGCGGTAGCGTCCTTCCTCATCCAGCCGGCGCGCCTCCAGGAGCACCTTTTTCCTCCCCTCTTTTGCAATTCTTCTGATATTATCCATGGAAAATATGGTGAAAAACCGGCCGCGGTCCTCCGGATGGATGAGATTTCCCCCGTACTCCCTGCAGAACAAAGTAAAATCCTTTTGCTCCTGGATGGCCTCCATCCCGCTGCTGGATTTATATGCAATGAAACGGCCGGTTTCAATGTCCAGCACTAAAAGCTCGCCAAACAGCGTCATGATGCTTGCTGTCATTAGTGTCTCTCTGGAACGAAACAGCTCCTCTCTCTGCTTCAGCTGCGTGATATCCCGAAGAGTTCCTACGACCCGCTCCTTTTCTCCATCCTTCCGAATCGGATCTCCCTGTACAAGATACCAGCGGTAATCACTTCCCCCATAAGGGATGATGCGCACCTCTGCCTGCCTAAGCTCTCCTTTAAGAATCCGGTCCACCAAAGGAGCTTCCTCGGGATGCAGGATTTCTCCCATCATCTGCCGGTAATGCTCCAGTTTTGCGGCGCGCCCGCCCATCTCCGGATTTTCCTGACTCACGAACAGATCTTCATCCGGAAAATATTCATAAAAGATATCCGCCGCACTCTCCACAGCTATCTTATATTTCATCTTTTCCTGCTTAAGCTCTTCTTCCGCTTCCTTTCTGCCGGTTATGTCCAGGACTGTCATCGTGTACTCGGGAATCCCATTCTGCTCTCCTGTCATCTTCCCTTCCACATGAAGCCAGATGCTTCTTCCCGTACTGTCTGCATACTGTCCGTCCAGCCGGATTGGTTTTCCCGCTGCCGCGCTGGTACGGCAATACGACAGGTCTGCCTCCCTGTTCTTGCCCCGAAACAAATCTGCCGCCTTTCGTTCGCCTCCCCCCATTATTCCAAACATTTCCCGGAAATTCCGGCTCATGCTCAGGATTGTGAAGGACTCATCCGCCAGGCATTTCACGATGCCTCCCGGAAGGCTGTCATAAACCGCCTGACGCTCCCTTTCTTCCTTCTTCCGGGCCAGTCTTTGTTCATGGATATTTTTGCACAGGGTGATCTCCATTACATCATCGCTCAATGCGTTCTCCAGAAATATCACCTGCACGCTGACCCACTGATAGCTTCCGTC
This sequence comes from Qiania dongpingensis, assembly GCF_014337195.1. Lineage (NCBI taxonomy): Bacteria > Bacillati > Bacillota > Clostridia > Lachnospirales > Lachnospiraceae > Qiania > Qiania dongpingensis. The sequence goes on along the minus strand of NZ_CP060634.1, from coordinate 2,422,513 downwards.
CCGATAAAGCTGGGGGAATTCCAGCCCCAGCTCTTTTACGCCGTTTTTATAGTCTTCCAGAAGCTTTTCCCGCCCGAAGGTACGGATGTACTGTTTCTGATAATCCGGATGCACTGTCTTGGAAGCCAGCAGGGGCAAATCGTCAAATTTTCCGGAGGCCGGCGGGAGATAAGAATCCGAGGACTGGAATTCCACCACCGAATACGTATTTTTCGTCAGGTTCACCGAATAAATGACCGGATAGACCTTCCCGGCCACCGCTGCCAGCTTCTCCCTCTCCAATTCCAGCTCCTGTTCCTGAATGCTGTAGGTATGGGGAGTCACCGATATCAGATAAGCCGGTGTCTCTTCCGTTCCCCAATCGATCTTCGTCGCTGAGATATCCACCACTTTCCCGAACGGGTCGTCATAGCTCACGGTAGTATTGCTCTCTTTCTCTCCAAGAGTCTGAAGAGGGCAGTTTCCACAGTACCCCTCCCATATTTCATGGCAGACAAGACCAAGCCGGATATCAGGGCTGACTGCTTTTACCCTGTCATTAAAAAACAGCAGCTCATGAGTATCCCTCCGTATTGCGTAGACGGCGGTATCCCCCATATGGTTCAAGATCTTCTCTAACATCTGGCTGCCGTTTTTCCCTATTTCCTTATTCATCTTCCATTCCTTCCAAGTCCCTCTCCCGGATGACTCTATTTCACCTGAATCGCCTTGTGGGGGCACATTTCCTGACAGCAAAAACATCGAATACATTTTTTATAATCATACACGGGAGGGTTCTTTCGCCCGTCCGCAAATGTGACCGCTTTTCCGTCCACTGGACAGCTATCCACACAGACGCCGCATTTTACGCATTTATCCTGAAGGATATATGGTTTTTTCTGAAAAGCATTGAACAGTTTCCCAAGCCTTACCCAGAAGTCGCTTTTAGCCCTTCTTCTGTCCACCCGGAAGCTTCCGTTTCCATATCTCTCAAAGGCTTCTTTCACGGTGATCTCTCTTGCCCGGGCCCGGCCGGCCGCCGTAGAGGAACTGTCCGTTCCCGCATCCTCCAGAAGCATCAACTCTATGTTCTCTTCCTGCCAGCTTCCCAGCCCCATTTTTTCTCCGTGATAGTTGGTAGGGACCAGGTCCGGCCTCAAGTCGATCAGATGACAGAATATGCTGTCCATGGCCACTGGATCTCTGGACACGAGAAGCACATTCATAGACACTGGGTCACCTGACGTGGGGCCATTCCCTTCCATCGCCGTAATCCCGTCCATCACATAAAGCCTGGGGGCAAGAAGCCGGTTCAGGTCCACCAGCATCCTGGCAAAGCTGTCGGCGCTCGGATACTGAGTGTGTCCCTTCGCCTTATGGAGGCCGTAGACGCAGCCATACATATTTTTAACGGCCCCGGTCACCCGCTCCAGGGCATGGGTCTTCATTTTACAGATGTTGATGAGCGCATCCGCCTCTGCCGCCTCTTTTGACAGAAAAAAGGCTTTCGCCTGAACGCCTTCCTTATAAGACACTTTTCCCATCCCTGTAAAGTCCACCACAGGCACGCCGTATTTTTTAAGTACCGAATCCATACCGGCTCCGGCTGCCGTACTCAGGGCCGATCCCACCCCGCAGGAGTCCCCTGCCGACACGTTCTTCACTCCGGCTTCTTTCAAAAGCCTGGCCACGGCGCCCACTACAGACGGATGTGTCACCACCGCCCTGGAGAGCTCCGCTTTCCTCACCAAATTTGGCTTCAAAAGCACCTTTTCCTCCGGAGTCACAAGATTTTCAATCCCTCCCAGAAGCCCGATCCCCGCTTTTATTTTTTCATAAACGGTCTCTTCCTCGTAAGTATCGCAGGGAATCAGGACTACCCTGCTTCTATCTTTTAATACCATATAAAAAGTCCTCCTTTATCACTTGAAGTTCTCTCTCTTCTCTGCTACAATTTATCCAGCCGGCAGCCCCTGTCCGGGATAAATCTCAAAAGACAAAGGAGTCTTCAATCATGAAGCAACAGGTAAATTTACTGAAAGGAAAGATTTTTCCTGCCCTTACGGCTCTTGCCCTGCCCATCATGCTCACGTCCCTGGTTCAGATGGCCTACAATCTGACCGACATGATATGGATCGGGCGTCTCTCTGCCGACGCCGTGGCTGCCGTAGGAGCCGCCAGCATGTTCTCCTGGCTTTCAAGGGGCATGGGCATCGTGGCCCGAATGGGAGGTCAGGTACTCGTAGCCCAAAAGCTCGGCTCCGGCAAGGAAGAAGAAGCCGTCTTATACGCCCAGGCTTCTGTACAGATGGGGATATTCCTGTCTGTCGTCTTCGGCCTTATCACCATCTTTTTCTGTAAGCCTTTGATCGCTTTTTTTAAATTGAATTCTTCTGTCGTGATCGCAGACGCTGAAATTTATCTGGCTATCACCTGTGGACTCGTGATATTTTCTGTTATGAATCAGATATTCACCGGCCTTTTGACCGCAATGGGCAACAGCCGGATTTCATTTTTGTCCAACACCATCGGTATGGTCATCAATATTTTCCTGGATCCGCTCCTCATCTTTGGCTGGGGTCCCATCCCTGCCATGGGAGTCGCCGGAGCGGCTATCGCCACCGTAGCTTCGCAGGCCATCGTCTTTTTTCTCTTCCTCTCGGCGGTCCGAAAGGAGCCTGTCATTTTCTCAAGAATCAGACTGCTTCATAGACCCGACGCAGAAAAAATTAAAGCCATTACAAAGATCGGACTTCCTTCTTCCCTTCAAAGCATGACCTTTTCAGCTATTTCCATGATAATCGCCAGAGTCATAGCCGGATGGGGCGACGCCGCTGTGGCTGTCCAGAAGGTAGGCAGCCAGATCGAATCGATCTCCTGGATGACTGCTGAAGGATTTTCCGCGGCTGTCAATGCTTTCGTCGCCCAGAATTTTGGATCCGGGAACTGGTCCCGGGTGAAAAAAGGATACCAGACCTCCATGGCCGTCGTGCTGGCCTGGGGGCTCCTCTGCACGGTCATTTTATTTACCGTCCCAGAATTCATTTTCCGGATTTTCATCCCTGACCCGGAAATCCTGCCTATGGGAGTCCAATACCTAAAAATACTCAGCTATTCTCAGCTTTTCATGTGTGTTGAAATCACTACCTCCGGCGCTTTCAGCGGACTTGGAAAGACTATGCCCCCATCTTTGATAGGAATCGTATTCACAGCAGCCAGGATTCCTGCCGCCATTTTCCTCATGAAGACAAGTCTCGGCCTGGACGGCATCTGGTGGAGCATAACCGTATCCAGCGTTTTCAAAGGTATTTTCCTGTTCCTGTGGTTCCTCATCTTCATGCGCCGGTTCGGAAAAAAATTCTCACCGGACTGATGCGGATACACCGTCGTTTCCACAGTATGTTTCTGTACACACAGGGCCCTGGATCTCAGGGTCCTTTTTCTTATCCATGATCTCGGCTGCTGTCACTAGAAGTTCCTCCTCATCATCAGACGCCAGCGCAAAGAACAGCCGGCGGGGCATGCCGACGTACAGCTTCCGTCCGCCCAAAACAGGAATTTCCGCCTCTATCCTTTCTTCGCCAAAGACCATCTGATTCCGTACCGACTCCCGCTCATAACACTCCCGCAGCAACACATAGGCCGTATCATAATACGCCCGGAAATATGCGGCGGGCGAAAATGAGATCTCCAGTCCTTCCGAAGCTGCGGCGGCGCTTTTGACACGGACAGAGAGGCATCTGGAACCATAATACGTCATACAAGAATCCGCCCTGCAGGGCCTTCGTCCATTGACCGTCAGAATTTCCCCTGCTTCTTCACAGCCTTCCTTCAAAGCCTTTCCGCTGTTGTTGCTCCTGCCTATGGCCTCCCAGACGCTGAAGCCGCCGTCTGGTTTTTCCCGGTATCCGATCAGATCCCTGCGCCTCCTTCCATGGTAACGGAAATTCTCCTGTCCCTGCTCAAGCCTTACTAGCTGCAAAGGGACGAGATAATCCACACCATACACCTTGCTGCTCACCAGCTTTGTGATGAACATGCCCAGGTAATAGGAGATCAAAGACCGCATGCTCTCATCCAGTTCCAATATCCGGTCGGATTTCCGCAGATATTCCCCCCGCGTCTCCAGAGAATATTCTACCAGCGAGATTCTTCGGCTGATTCCGCCCCCCGGCCTCTCCGGGTATCCGGTCACCAGCCGTTCCTCCGGAATACCGCAGGTAACGGCCGCGTGAAGAAGTTCTCCCTCCGAAATAGTAAGATCCGTATCCTCTTTCAGAAATCCCTCCCCGCCGGAATGGCCGTCAGCCTCCACACTGAGCTTATAGGTCCTTATTTCATCCAGCTTCATGACCTCCTCCTTTCCATAACTACGCTGCATCAAGCCGTTCTTTTAACAGCTCGGCGGCATGTGACCGGCGACGTTTTTCCGGAAGCTCCTCCGGCCGGTATTCCCAAGCATAGTCCGTGATTCCCTGTCCGACATTGGGATTGCTCCTGGAATAGAAATAATCTCCCGCAAAGGCGGAGATCAATGCGGCGCACAGCAGAATCCTGACCTTCATAGGAATCTTCTTTATCAGACCGTTCATGATGAGTGGAGCCAGTATGTAAATGAACGCGCATCCGCCCAAACCAAATATCAGCAGTCCCTCCGCGCAGATACGTCCGTCCAGGTTCAGAAAATATCCGCTGTAATCCCACCATTTCACACCGTTGTGGGTGATCTCCAGATACCAGCTGGTGAAATATTCCACACAGCCGCAGACCACCACCGTCAGGAAAAACGTCACGACAGGATGATCGCGGAATCTCTTAAGGAGAATCAGCACCAGGACTCCCCCTGAGCCATAGATCGGCAGCCAGGGCCCATGGAATACTCCCCGGTTCACAAACTGGCCGTTCTGCACCAGATGCAGCCCGACTTCCCAGCACCAGCCCACAAAGGAAAAGATGAAAAACAGGAGAATGATGCCTGTGACGCCATATTTACAGTGATAATCCACATTCATGCGGAAACGTCTCTCGGACTCCGGCACGGTAAACAGCGCCGAAGGGTATTCCTCTCTCACATCCAGAGGCTGCTCCCATGCCGCTTTCGCTTCCTCTCTCCAGTTCTGTGATTCAGACATCTTGGCTGCGCGCTCCATCGCCGCTCGAAGCTCTTCTTCTGCGGGCGGCGCCGTCAGATACCGGTCCGTAAAGACATGACAGTATTCCGCATTTTCCTCCATCGCTTTTTTACGGAGTGCCAGATACAGTTCAGCCCTAACCCCCGCTTTGTAAGGGTTGGCATAAAAGATATTTACAAGCCCAAGGGTCAAAAGGCTCAAAATACTCCAGCCCAAGAAAGAACAGTCCAGAAGAAACGCTTTCCACTTATTTCCGTTCATCATCCTCCGGGATACAAGGATGGCTTCTCTTCCATGCAGATTTGGATTTTCCGCGGCCAGATACGGAACCATCATATAGGAATATCCCTTGATCCAGCCTCCTATGACGGTCAGGGACCACAGCCATTGATATAAGAACTTCCTGGCCATGATTCTGGTCACTTTCCAGACCCGGCGTATTTTATACAGGTAGAGGACCCGTTTTCCTGCGGTATTTTTGTAGGTTTCTGCCTCCATAAAAAAACGGCAGCCCCCAACCTGAATGATGTTCTGGACCAGCAGCCACCAGAAAAACAGAAGCGCGGCCCCTGCCGCCGCCGAGATCAAGGACAGCCAGGCCCCCTTCACCATCGGTTTCAGGAGCATGGCAATGATTCCGGAAAAAATAGAACCCGTCGCCACCGTATGATTAAAAATAGAAGAAAAGACTCCCCGCTTATACGGGCTGTTTTCCATGATCTCTTCTTCTGTCTGATTTCGTTCTGAAAATTCATCCAGGATAACATCCGAAAACCGTTTCGTCTGCACATCATTGAAATCGGATACGGTATTGTCCTGCACTACATTTGAAATTTCTTTGGAGGAGTCGTAGGAAAATACGGCGCTAAAAGTTCCGTTATAGCTCCCCGCAATAAACGCTACAATAAAGCTGACGGCAATCACCCGCCAATAATGCTTCTTTATGATCCCCCGGCTTTTTCTCTTCAGTTCCCCTCTTTTCCACATACTCTGTGTCCTTTCATCCAACGTTTATCCTGTCCGCGCCCTCCCCGGAAGGCCCTCTGTCCCCGACGGCAAATCTTTTATCATCATAACACAAAACGCCCCGGCTGTATAGACAGCGGGGCGTGTGAAAGTTCTTTCCAATTTTTTTACTGCTCCAAAACCTCTCTTAAGAAATCTTTAAGCTTCTTCGTAGAAGCGTCCATAGCTTCCTGCTCGCGGATACTCATGGGAATACGGATCGTCTTTGCGATTCCTTCTCTATTGAGGACGCAGGGCATACTGATGGCCACATCACTCCAGTCCTCGAAATCTTCTCCCAGCACATGAGCGACGGGAAGGACTGCATTCTCGTCATCGGTGATGGCTTCTACGATACGGGATACGGTCATGGCAATCCCATAGAAGGTAGCGCCCTTCAGGGAGATCACTTCGGCTCCTGAATCACGGGCGCGTTCGAATATCTCCTCCATATCAAGCTTCTGGCCGCTCTCTGCCATAAAGCTTTCCACCGAATTCCCTCCGATGGTCGCCCGGCTCCAAATAGCAACCTGGCTGTCTCCATGCTCACCCAGGATGAACGCGTTGACGTCGCATACATCCACGTTGCATTTATCGCTGATGAAATAGCGGAATCTCGCGGTATCCAGCGCGGTGCCTGTGCCGATCACCCGCTCTGAAGGAAGTCCGGACTCTTTCTGGACCACATAGGTCATGATATCGACCGGATTGGAAACCACGATGATCATGGGATTTTCCGCATACTCCATGATATTCTTTGTAATACTCTTTATAATCGATACATTGGTCTTGGCAAGGTCCAGTCTGGTCTGACCGGGTTTTCTCGCAATACCGGCAGTGATGATGATGATTTCCGCATCCGCGCACTCGTCATATCCGCCCTTGCGGATTTTTGCCTGACGGAAGAAAGCGGTGCCGTGGGCAATGTCCAGAGCGCTTCCCATGGCCCTGTCCTCGTTAAGATCCACCAATACGATTTCACTGGCCTGGCGACGCAGCATCAGAGTATAGCCGATAGCTTCTCCCACATTACCTGCTCCGATGACTACGATTTTGCTCCTCTGTAAGATTGTCATTTCTCTTTGTCTCCTTTTTTTCGTCGTTTTTGCATAGGTGCCGGTGCCCCGGCAGTCATTAATCACTGTTAAGATTCCGTTAAGGCTTTAACAATTATCCTTGATTATAATAACCCATAATTGTATTTTTATCAATACATATTTTCAGGAAATATTTATCAAGTTGTCTGAATATTGAATTTTAGGACAGCGTATGTTATAATGGACGAAATATCGCCTGAAATGAAGTGAGGGAAACGCCATGAAAATACAAGAATCTGCTGAAAATTATCTGGAGACCATATTGATTTTGAGTCAGAAGAAAGCGAATGTCCGTTCCATCGATATCGCCAATGAATTGGAATTTTCCAAACCCAGCGTCAGCGTCGCGATGAAGAACCTGCGTCAAAACGGTTCCATCGTCATGGACGAGGATGGTTTCATTACTCTGACTGATGCCGGCCGTCAGATTGCCGAGACGATTTATGAACGCCATACCCTCATCTCCGGCTGGCTCATCCAGCTGGGCGTATCCGAAAAGACCGCCAAGGAAGACGCCTGCCGAATGGAGCACGTCATCAGCGCGGAAAGCTTTGCAGCCATCAAACGGCATGTCACGGGAAACACAGAAGTGCCGGACGGTAAATAAGGCCAGACGGATGTCAGTCCGCCTGGCCTTTCTTTTCCCGGCAAAGCCAAAAAGCCGCGACAGCCGATTCCACCGGTACTGTCAGTATGACTCCCAGAGTTCCGGATATCCCTCTCAGAATTTCTATGGCAATGGCATACTGGCTCATGATCTGAAGATATGGCATTTCGTAGGCATATGCCACAAGCAGAGTGTTTACTGAACTCCCGGCAAAAGCCAGTATCAGGGTATTCGACATGGTTCCCATCATATCATGTCCCACATGGATTCCCGACTGGTACAGCTGTTTTCTTCCAAATTCCGGATTATTTCTTTTAATCTCATGTATGGCTGCCGCCACGGATACGCTTACATCCATCACCGCTCCCAGGGACGCAATCAAAATACCGGAAAACAAGACTCCGCCCACCTGGAGACGGCTGTTCTCTCCTATATGGATTATAGTCTCCGCATCCGGTATGTTATAGCCTGTGACATGGCATATCATTCCAAACAAGCCAGCGGCGCATCCCGAAATGAGAATTCCCGCTGCGGTTCCAATGATTGCGCAGAATGCCTTATCGCTCCAGCCGTCGATCAGCAGGATAGAAACCGTCAATATAAGCAGCGAAACCAGCACTGCCGCCAGGAACGGGGAAACTCCCGCATACATCATAGGTATATAGAGAAAAAGGATACAGACAAAGGTAAAAATCAGGGCCGCGGAAGCCGATATCCCCTTTTTCCCGCCTATCAGGCAAAGCGTCAGGAGAAACAGTCCTACCAGAGACCAAATGCCTGTCCCCCTGTCATAGTTATAAACCACAGCAGAAAGCACCCCTTCATTCTCGCTGAGCATGACTACCACTTTTGTGCCCTTCCGGCAGTAGGCCCCCATCTCATATCCATTGGAATTTCTGGCTTCGCAGCTTTGGCCTTTATAAGTCCCGGAGGTGACGGTCACCTGTACCAGCTGATTTCCAGTATAAGCGCCTCCGCCTTCTTCCCATCCCGTATAGTCTTCTTTTATTTCCGTCACTACTGCTTTCGCATATTCGCTGCCGTTGGAGGCATTGATTTTGACCCGTTTCACATGACTGCCATAATAAATAATCATCCCTGTCAGAATAACCAGGGCAAAGGCGCTCCAAAGGAGCGCCCTCTTCTTACCAGTGAGCATGGCTGTTGTTATTTTAGATATTCTGTTCAAAACCAATTACCTGCCCTTTTGCTTATTTTCCATATTTTTTTTCTTTTTTAGAAGCGACGCTGCCAAGAGGCTTCCTCCCGCAAGGACCAGGACCGCTCCCCAAAGTACGGGTACCGCAGAATCGCCTGTCTTCACCTGTCCGCTTTTCACAGAAGTCCCTTTTCCCGAGGTCCCTTTTCCTCCCGATGCCGTGGTGGGAACGGCGGCGGCAGTGGTGCTGCCGGCAGTGGGCACAGTAGATTCTGTGTTATCGGAGCTCGGCTCTGTAGGGTTTTCCTCCGTAGGGTCTGTTGGCTCTGCAGACGGCTCCTCTTTTTTCTCAGTCACAAAGCTCTGCAGACTGCTCACGGCCAGACCGCCTTTATCATTTGTCACAGAAGCATACCAGGTATAACCGCTTTCTTCCTGCAGCCCCGTCCACGCCATTTCCGCCTGAAGTTCCGATACATCGGCAGTCCCCAGGAGTTCCGCAGTCCTCACCCCGGCGCTGAACCGGCTGCACTCCAGCGTTTTTTCCGTGGTATCGAATTTTACGTTCAGCTCAAATATATCGATAGAGCTGCCCTTTTCCCCTTCTTCATAACTGCTGTACTTTGCCGTATCATAATAATTGAAGTCGTCATGGAGCGGCGAATAGGAATTCATATAAATCTTATTCTCATCCAGATCGAAGTACAGGAACTTAATATACTCCTCTCCTCCCTCAAATGCCGACTGGTAATCTGTACATATCTGGTAAACCGTCCTTTCTTTAATTCCGTCCTTATCATCATCAAATGCCGTCGTTTCAAAGGAGGAACCATGGTAATGCCCATTAAGCACCGCGATGACATTGGGATTTTTCGCCACCACCTGTTCCTGGAGGACTTTGCCCGCATAGTCCAGATAAGTACCCCCGTTCTCTCTTACATTGGTATAACGGTGCAGAAGGATGATCGCCTTTCTGTCGGGATATTTGGCCAATACCTCATTCATCCAGTTAATCTCATCCGTATAAATGTCCCAGCTCATGTACAGCATGATAAAATCCTGTCCGTTTTGGCTAAGCAGATCATAATGGCCCGCATTGTTATTATAAGAGCCTCCATAGCAGGGCATATCTGAAAACCGGTCTTCCCCAAAATAATTCCAGTAATTTTGGTACAGCACATTTCCGGCTGCCACATCATGGTTTCCGGCCAGCACGCCATAGGGCATTCCCGCGTCGTCAAATATCTTCATGGCCTTATCTGCGTTTTCCCACTGGCCGATCATGTCATATTCATCCACGATGTCTCCCGTATGCAGGACATACTTGATCTTCCAGTCATCCGCGTTGTCCACGATCCATTGATTCTGATTCATATAATGTTCCGGCCAGCTTTCGCAATAGTACTGGGTATCTGTGATCCAGGCAAAGGAAAAATCATAATCTTCCGGGCGTCCGGTCCCATCCCAGCTGCCGGATTCATCATCCGCCGCCGTAATCTGGTCCTCATTTTCTAAAATACCCAGCTCGCCAATGTCTGTGGAAGGATTGCTGAGCTCCGCCCTGCACTGGACCAATACCAGGGCTTTCCCATCCGATAAATGGTCCTTGGCCGTAAAGGACGCCTCCATGCTTCCTGCCGCGTCAGGAGTTCCAATAACTTCCCAGCTGTCCGCCGCTGTATTGAACACATACATTTTCACTGCGTGGGAGCTGTCCGCGTTGCTCGCCGTACCGCTCCAATTGACAAATACACTGTCTTCTTCTTTGATTTCCCCTGTCTGAATGGTGAAAAGCTGATATGGCAGGTCTTCTTCCCCTTCTTGAACGGTGATGTCTCCGTTCTCCGCAGTCAGACTCTTCCCCTTATAAAAGGAAACCTGTGCGCCTTCTGTATTGATGTCCTCCAGCGATACGGAAAGTCTGGAAGAGTCGGAAGTAATATCCGTCGTCTCTGCTTTCTTGATCGCCGGATTGACATCGCTCACATTGAAATGAACGCTATCCTGCGCCAGATTACCAGCCAGATCTTCAGCCAGAATGGTCAGTTCGTGGCTCCCTTCCTCCATGTCTCTCACGGCCCGGCTGTAGGGGAGCTCAATCTCCGTTCCGTCCAAAATAGCGCTGACCTCTGACACGCCTCCCTCGTCGGACACCTGAGGGTCTATGACCAGGGTTCCTGTCACATCTTCATCCTCATCTATCCCAATTTCGACAGAAGGAACTGTGTTGTCCACAGTCACCGATGCCGTCACCGTTTTTCCACCGGCTTCAGCAGTAATGGTGTGTACGCCGTCGGCCAGTCCCGTCGTGTCCAATTCATATCCCACAGCGGTCACATCGGCCGCCGGAATTTCAAATTTAGCTTCCAGACGGGTGCACATACCGGCACTGTCGCCGATGGTATGGATGGCATCCAGAGCCGTGCTCAGATTTGTCTTGGCGCTGGTCTCTACGTCATCCGGCCCTATGGATACAGGCAGGTATTCCTTTCCATTGGCCAAAAGCATACGCAGATTCGTGACCGTATAATCTTCATGGTTTTCATCAGGGATATAAAGATCCTCAAAGGGTGTTCCGGAATCTCCGGCCCATAGTGTGAGCGTCACCTCATAACAGGATTTATCTGCATTATAGCTGAAATATTTATTGTCAATATGGATTACCTTGGAATCCAGGTCGGCCCACTTGGCTATGTAACGGATGATCTCCCTGCTGTTCTCCCCGTAAGGGGCGGTCACGGCATTTTTGAAATAGGAGTCACGGCCTGTGGCAGTCAATGCAAAATATGCGCCGTTCTCCAGAACAGGAACCGAAGTCACCTCTGAACCGTCCACCTTTATCTTGGTAGAAGCATTATTGCCACCGTCATTGGCCGTGATCGTGGTCACTCCCCGAAGGATACTGCTGTCAGCCACATTCAGACGAATCCCGTTCACTTCGTTCAGGCTGTCAATGCCGACTTTGTAAGTACCCGTTTTCGTGCTTCTGAAGTTATTAAACGCCTCCACATAAAATTCTACGGAATCATGACCAAACAGCACATCTGCCGGAATCCGCGCCAGATAATAATAAGAAACCCGCCGGCTGGTCTCCGTTATCACGCTCCATTCCGTATCATTGTCCAGGCGGTAATAGAGCTTCGTTCCCAAAAGTCCCATATTGTCGGCAATATCAAACGTCACGAACATCTCTTCACCTTCCAGGATGGAAGCGGGGCAGCTGTCATGCAGAGTGAGGGACGGCGCCGTACCGTCATCGGCCGGATATCCGTCATATCCCGTAAAACGGCTCTGGTCCGCCGGCACCTGCCAGTCCTCCACGGTCCCAGGAGTCGGAGCCGTATCTGTCGTCACGATCAGGCTCTTGCCGTCGGCAGTCCTGGGATAAGTATATTGAATCGACTGGTTCCCGGTCTTGTCTATCGTGGCCTTGTTCCCTTCATTGAAAGAAGCGCAGGCAAAAATCTTGTCGGCGGTGCGGCCAAACTTCAGCGTGCGCCACTGGGTATTATGGAAACCGGCATAATTGATCCGGACGATATCCTGACCCTCCGTCAGATCTGTGCCGTAAAACGTGTTGAAATCGTCCACGGTATTTCCATTGCTGCTCAGCCATACTATGATGGTGTCGCCCGGCTGTACCATTACCACCGGCTCGCTGACCGTCCATGTCTTGTCCGCCGTGGAAGTCCCGGTATATTCATAAAAAAGTTTATAATAACTGTAGTTTATGGCTGAGCTGGTGCGATTATAAAGCTCCACATAAGAAAACTGGGAGTTGCCCTGATACGCCCCTGAGCTCACCTCAATGGGAGTCACCACTTCCGTGACGACCAGAGGCGCTTTCTCCTCATCGGACAGCTCCGGATACTCAACGGCTGTGGTCCTTTCCCCGCTTTTTTCAGAATAACTGCCGCCATAGGTGGCGCTCACATACCAGCTGACGCTGTCGCTCCAGAATTTACTCTTCGGTACGGACGCTGTCACCGTATCGCTTCCTTCCTCCTGGGTCATCTCGACAGTCTCCTCTTTCATCCCGGCTGCCTGTCTGTAGTGCAAGTATGCCTTTCCTATCCCTTGATTTCCCGTGACCTTGGCAGTAATGTCCAGAGTATCTGCCGTGCTGGCCAGATTATCAGGGCCGGTCACATCAGATACGGTTATCTGGGCGGGCGTTTCATAATGTACCGCTTCGTCCGGCACCTGCCAGTCCGCCACCGTACCGGGAGTCGCCGCAGATACCTCCTTCTTCTGGGAAACCGTTCCGTGGCCGGAATACTGGTACTGTACGGCCAGTTTGCTGTTCCGGTCGGTGATATCCGCACCGCCCACATTACATTCTGCATAACAGATGATACTGTTCTCGTCCCTTCCAAAAGCAAAGCCCCTCTGTGCTGTGGTGTGGATGCCCGAATAGTTGATTCGGTAAATGTCCTTTCCTTCTGTCAGGTTAGTTCCATAATACGCATTAAAAGTATCTACAGAAGCTCCTTTGCTGTTCTGCCAGAGGACAATGGTCTTTCCAGGTTCAATGTTGAATTCTCCTGTGTTCCAGACCTGTCCTCCTCCGCTCGGATACTGATAGTAAAACGTATACTCGCCGAAGTTGATGACGGCGTCTGAATTGTTATATACCTCTGTATAGGTCAGCTGCTGGCTCGTCGGACCGGCCGGAACGATCTCCGTCACAATCAGCGGCGAAGCATCCGCCGAAGCCGACGCACTCCTTGACAGAGCCAACGCCGAACCACTGTCCAGTTCCTGAGGAATATCATTCTCCGGGGGGGCCGTACTGTCCCCGGTTTTTCCGATGGATTCTTCAAAGGAGCTCTCATCCTTTATACTCTCTTTTGTTTCTGATGATATACTCTCCCCGACGGATGTCGTTTCTTCTCCGGCGCCTTCTGTTCCGGACGACGTCCCGCTGTCTGTCTCCCCGAAAGATGACTGTGTAGTCGATTCTTCCAAAGAAGCCGCCCCGCTCTCCTGAGCGGAAGTTGATGTCTCTGCGTTTACATTGGGGATATTGACAGATGAAAGTCCTATCACCGCCGCCAATGCAAAAGCCGCTGCTGATTGAAAAAGCCTGCTTCTCATTTTCCTCTCCTTTAGTCAGATAAGATTTGTGCTTTTTTCATTCTAACAGCGGTTTGTAAAAAACAGATACTGCTTATTGTGGAAATTGCGTAAGATTTTTGCTAATCTAAAATTTCCTTTTCTTTCAGTATCTCGTAAAGAAAGCTCTTCCCCGAAATCGCCCCCTCCAATCCAAAATAGTCTAGGACCGTCTTTCCGATATCGGCAAAGCTTTTCCTGGTGCCGATATTCACGCCGGGCTTCACCGGTTTTCCCACAATCACCACCGGGATATATTCCCTGGAATGGTCGGTGGAAGGCGTAGAAGGATCGCAGCCGTGGTCGGCCGTCACCATGAGGATATCTTCCTCTTTAAGGAGGGCCAGGAGCTCCGGAAGCTTCGCATCAAAATAGCTCAGAGCTTCCGCATATCCGTCCACATCATTTCTGTGGCCGTACAGCATGTCATAGTCTACCAGATTCGTAAAGCAAAGCCCTTCAAAATCCTGTTTCATATATTCAATGGTCTTTTCGATTCCATCCGCATTTCCTCCGGTCCGGACAAATTTTCCGATACCCTTTCCGGCAAATATATCGTTAATCTTTCCTACTGCCAACACATCTTTCCCGTTTTCAAGGAGAACATCCAGCATGGTGTCTCCGGGAGGCGTCAGGGAAAAATCATGCCTTCTTTCTGTTCTTTTAAAACCTCCCGGCTCTCCGATAAAAGGCCTGGCAATGACCCTTCCCACCCCATATTTTCCGGTACAGAGTTCTCTGGCCGTCTCACAGATCCGGTAAAGCTCATCCACCGGCACCACTTCTTCATGGGCGGCTACCTGAAACACACTGTCCGCAGATGTATAGACAATCAAATCTCCCGTTTCCATGTGCTCTTCTCCAAAATCCCGTATGGCGTCGGTGCCGGAATAAGGACGGTTGCAGAGCACTCCCCTTCCGGTACGTCTCTTGAACTCATCCAGAAGCTCATCGGGAAATCCTTCCGGAAAAGTAGGCATCGGCGCTTCTGATATGATTCCTGCAATCTCCCAGTGCCCCGTAGTCGTATCCTTTCCCTTCGAGGCCTCTGCCAGTCGTCCGACCGCCCCGTCAAAGCTCTCCGTATTTTCACCGTTACATTCTGACACCCCGTCAATGTGAAAAAGCCCAAGCTTTTTCATATTCGGCATGGAGAATCGGGTGCTCCTCGCCGCAGCTCTCAGGGTATTGCTTCCCGTATCTCCATATTCACCTGCATCGGGCATTTCCCCAATGCCGACACTGTCCAGCACAATCAATATTATTCTTTTCATATTCCACTCTCCTGTATCCCTATTGTATTCCCAAAAATTCTTTTTCATCCGCTGCACAAAGCAGAAAGGAGCACCTCTGCAGACCGCAGACGGATGCTCCCTTTTCAAACCATCTATTCCATTTGCGCTGTCCGGCGTCTCCTGCCCATAAAAGCAGCGGAGCTTATATCTCCATCATACCAGAATGAGTCAGGAATTCAAGGCGGATCCGAACAGCCCCTGTTTTCCTTTTATGATTTCAGCCTTTTGCTTCTCCCGTTCCCGCCGGGACTACAAGATCGGGAGCTCAGGCGCTTTGTATAATTCTTGACTCCAAAAATAAAGATAAGCAATAACGACAGATAAATTACCGCTGCCATTCTCTCCCTCCTTTGATATTTACATTTCTCCGCAGAAGACTTTCCAGCCCCAGGCTGCCTTTTCATCAGCCGTCCACCAATATCACAGCGCGGAAATCCTTCCCTCTGAGATATCCTCTTTGCTGCAGAAATCCTTTGATCTGTTCATAAAGCTCTGCATCTTCCCTTTCTTCCGCCTGGGCGCCTCCTGAATAAGCGATCCTGCATTTCATGTCACAGCCAAAATCCCAGCCTGCTGTCTGAGTCGACATGCTGCACTCCTTCTTCAGTATTCCCATATCCTGCAGCACGTTTATCGTGCGGTAGACCGTCGCCATCCCAATGGATGGATCCTGCTTCAGCGCTTCATAATAAATTTCCTTGCTGCAATGGTATTTATTTTTTATGATAATCTCTATCAATATCTTCCTCTGCTCCGTAATGCGGCAGCCTCTGCTCCGCATTTCCCGGATGATCCGTTCTTTATTCCACATCGGCGTCCTCCTCACGGTCTGTCGCTGTGGCAGGCCCCAGTCTCATGACAGCTGCCGCAGCAGCCGCTGCATCCGCCGCAGGATTTCCCCTGCTTCTTACCCTTTCGGATACTTCTCACTGCCAGGGCTGCAAGCCCTACGACCGCCAAAGCGATCAGAATGGTTGCCAGGTTCTCATATAAAAATGCCAACATGATCAAACACCTCTTTCCAGATTCCTGAATCCGCAGTTAGAAATAACTAACTACAAGTAGATTAGCATCCATGACCTGATTTGTCAATAATACTTTGTTATTTTTATTATGATAATACAAAATACTTTTTGAAATCATTCTCAGTAAGCTCCGAATAAGTTCCAGTTAAACGCCGGCAGAAGTTCCGGACCGTCACGATTTCGGTTCGCTGGCGATTCAGGGGCCGCTTTATCCCCGCTCCAGGAGTACCACTCACATGTCGACGGAAAATCCGGATGATTTTCCGTCTCCGGTTCGCTCAGAAACGGAATCGGTATTTCCGTTTCTGCCTCCCTCCGCTTGGGGAACATCGACCTCTGCCCTGCAGCGCTCACCTTTAGGCCGGCCCGGAATCCTTCTGCCGGCGCCCTGCCTGCCGCACCATTTCGGATGACTTCCATTCTTTTGATTCCAGAAAAGGATCGGATATCCACACGGCCCGCGCGCCTTATGGCAGCGGGCCGCGGTGGGCCGCCCCAATGGCTTTTATAACAAACGAGCGCCTACTTTGGTGCGGCAAGAGGAGCGGGAGGAACGATCCGATTCCATCGTAAGGTGAGCGCCGCAAGGCCGTTAGCAGGATCTTCCCGGCCGCAGGGAGGTAAAAACCGAATCTCATGCAGGTTTTTATTGGAATCTGACATGGAAAAATATCGATTTATCCATGTCAGTTGGAAAGGACCGACTGGAGGCCGTAAAGATGCTGGTTATGGCTGCCAGCGAGCCGCCTGGATGGAATCGGATTTCCTCCTGTCTCATCTGGTTATAAAGATACGTTTTTTTAAAGATATTCAAAGGTATACTTCCGCGCATCTTCTTTCCAATATCTCGCAGAGTGCGGTCCCGCTGCTGGTATGGCAGCGTATGATTTCTATATTGGCCCGTTTTGCTTCGTCCACCGCGCATTTGATCATTTTATGGGAAACCGTATTGGTAAAAAGCACCAGGAGATCCGGACGTCCTATCTGTTTGTTCATTCCGGCCGCCATCTGGGTGAAAACTTTCGCTTTACAATTAAAATTCTTACAGATTTTTTTATATTGACAGACCATACGGTCATGTCCTCCTACGATCACAATGCTCATTTTTCCCTCCTTTTATGTTAGTTATAACTAACCCAATTCCATGATACACGATTATCCGATGTTTGTACAGGGGAGTAACCGAGAAAGATTCTCAATTGCTCCCCTGTCCGATTCTTTTCTCGTTTTAAACCTTCTACCCCAGAGCCACGTCCAGGATCATCATGAGCACAAAACCAATCGCAAATCCCATAGTACCCAGATTCGAATGTTCTCCCTCCGAGGCCTCCGGAATCAGTTCTTCTACCACCACATAGATCATAGCTCCCGCAGCAAATGCCAGCAGATAAGGGAGGACCGGCACAAAATACTGAGCCAGCAGGATCATGGCCGCCGCTCCCAGCGGTTCTACCACTCCGGAAAGACTTCCCATGAGGAACGCCCGCCAGCGGCTGACGCCTCCTTCACTTTTCAGGGGCATGGAAATGATGGCTCCTTCCGGGAAGTTCTGAATCGCCATCCCCAGGGCCAGAGCCACAGCGCCGGTCATGGTGATGCCGCTCTCTCCCGACAAAAGCCCCGCAAATACCACGCCTACAGCCATTCCCTCCGGGATATTGTGAAGTGTCACTGCCAGGATCAGCATCGTACTCTTTCTGCAGCTGCTGACTGGTCCCTCGGGCGTATTGCATTCCAGATGCTGATGCGGTACCCGTTTGTCAAGGAGCAAAAGGAACGCCATGCCGATCAGCATGCCAACAGCCGCCGGCACGAAAGAGAACTTTCCCATATCATCTGAAAGCTCTATGGCAGGAATCAGCAATGACCATACGGAAGCCGCTACCATCACGCCGGAAGCGAATCCCAGCAAAACCTTTTGTATCCCCGGCCGTATCTTGTCTTTCAAGAAAAATACGCAGGCGGATCCCAGCGTCGTCCCAATGAATGGTATCATGATCCCAATCAGTATATCCATATGTCTATAACCTTTCTTTTCTGTATTGGCATCAGAAGCTCCGCAGTTTATCCGTCCCGTCGTCCACCGTGTTCTCTATGGAGCGGATCACTACGTCATAGCCATAATTGTCATTCACTTTGACATGTACGGTATCTCCGACTTTATGGCCGAAAATGGCCCTCCCGATGGGAGACTCCGTACTAATGTAATGCTTCAGGGAATTCCCCCGCACAGAAGTGACCAGCTTATAAGTCTCCTCCGTGTCATCTTCTTCAAAGTAAAGTCTGACCGTATTGTTCAGGCCCACCTCGTCGTCCTTTGAATCTTCCGGCACCACCTCTGATGTTTTGAGCATCCTCTCCAAATAACGGATACGGCTCTCATTTTGATTCTTATCCTTTTTTGCCGCATGGTATTCAAAATTTTCACTCAGGTCCCCGTGAGCCCGCGCTTCCTTCACCGCCTCTAAAGCCTGTTTCCTCACTACCAGTTTCCGGTACTCGATCTCTTCCTCGATTCGTTCCACATCTTTACTCGTCAACTGATTCCGCATTTTATGACCATCCTTTTCCAACTATCTCCCCGGACTCCATATCATGTCCCTGGTGATATCCTCCAGGGAAGAAGCGCCGCACATGGACATGGTGTCCGCCAATTCTGAACCAATCTTATCCACATAGGCCGCCACACCTTCCGCGCCGCCGCCATAGACCGCCGTGACGAACGGCCTTGCGATGATGACCGCGTCGGCCCCCAGGGCCAGAGCCTTGAACACGTCTGTTCCGGAACGGATTCCCCCATCCACAAAGATTTTCATGGAGCCGTCCACAGCCCTGACGATTTCTTCCAAAACCTCTGCCGTGGAAGGACACTGATCCAGCACACGCCCTCCGTGATTGGAAACTACAATGCCTGCCGCACCGGCTTCTTTCGCCTTAAGAGCTCCTTTTACTGTCATAATGCCTTTTACGATAAAAGGCACTCCCTTACAGAAACCCACGATATTCTTAAGCTCTTCTACGGATTTCCTTCCGGCAGGAGGAGTCATGTTTTTCAAAAAAGGAAGTCCCGCCGCATCCACATCCATGGCCGCGGCAAAGGCCCCGGAAGCCGTCACCGCATCCATTTTCTCCAATACTGTTTCCAGGTTCCAGGGCTTCACCGTGGGGACGCCCGCGCCTCCCGCTCGGCTTATGGCCGCAGTGGCTCCCCTCATCACAGCCGGATTCGTCCCGTCACCGGTAAACGCAGCGATTCCCGAAGCGGCACAGGCCGATACCAAAACCTCGTTATAGCTTTCGTCATTGTATGCATCTCCGTAGTGAAGATTCACGGCGCCGACAGGTCCGGCAAAAAATGGAAACCGGAAATGTTTCCCGAAAAGCTCCAGCCCGGTGTCCACCGGATCATTGGGGCA
This sequence comes from Qiania dongpingensis, assembly GCF_014337195.1. Lineage (NCBI taxonomy): Bacteria > Bacillati > Bacillota > Clostridia > Lachnospirales > Lachnospiraceae > Qiania > Qiania dongpingensis. The sequence continues at coordinate 2,402,683 of NZ_CP060634.1, read as the reverse complement.
GAGCGTATCCATGTTCACACGGATCTCCTGCCATTTATCGTAATTCCGGATTGCCGTATCCCCGGCGCCCTTTGCTCCGGGACCGGGCATCTGGTTCCTGCATGCCCTTCCGTTGCATACAGGACATGCCTTACAATATTCTCCAATACAGGTACGCGCGTTTTCCAACATTTCCTGATATGTCATAATCTCCTCCTGATTTTGCCTGGGATTCCCCACCATGATTTTTCTCTATTGTATCTCTTTTTCTTCGTCCAGTCAAAGCAAAAACCGGCTTTTCAAAAGCCGGTCCGCCTAAAAATCATCATCCGCCTGACATTCGGCGTGACGCTCTTTCCATTACTCAATTTTTTCAAAATCTGCCGCCCCGTGCTTGCAGATCGGACAGACAAAATCCTCCGGAAGCGGTTCGCCTTCATATACGTATCCGCATATCCGGCACCGGTATCCGGTCTTCTTCGTCTTTTCCGGCTTGGGTTTTATATTGCTCTGATAGAAGCCGTAAGTCAGAGAAGGCACTTCACTGAATACCTGCGCATCGGTCACATCCGCGAGGAACATGGTGTGAGTGCCCAGATCGATGGAATCCATCACCTTGGCCGATATGTAAGCATTGGTATATTTCGCAATGGCATACAGTCCATTCTCCGTTCTCATGGCCCCTTCCCACTCCTCGAGCTTCTCCGTATCCCGTCCGCTCTGAAAACCGAAATGCTTAATCACAGAAAAAGGGACCTCTTCCGTCAGCGAGGACACATTAAAGAGTCCCGTCGCCATTATCATATCATGGGTCTTATTCTGCTTATTGACCGTAATGGAGACGCGGTTTGGAGACGTGGTGACCTGGACAGCCGTATTGATGATGCATCCATTGTCCTTCTCTCCCTCTCTCGCCGTCAGAACATAAAGGCCGTAGCTGATCTTATACATTGCTTTATGATTCATGAAAAACCCCCATTTCCGAGATCCTTCACTTCCAGAAGAATCCATTTTCTTCTACCATACCGCACAGCCCGGCTTTTGTCAATTTATGCCCGAGGACATCCCTTTTCATATCTTTCAAAAAACGTATCCTTATAGCCAGATGAGGCAGGCGGAAATTCGATTCCATCCAGGCGGCTCGCTGGCAGAAAGATTCCGGGCAGGCGCACTCCGCGTGATAAGGTATCAATTTTCTGCCCGACAGGCTCAGCTCATTGCAGCTCCGTCCACGGACAGGATCTCTCCTGACACATATGCCGCCATATCGCTGGCCAGGAACAAGAATGCGTTCGCCACGTCCTCCGGCTCTCCTATTTTTTTGAGAGGAATGGTCTCGATCAGGGGCTTTATCACTGATTCCGGCACAGCGTCCATCATATCGGTCCTGGTCACCCCGGGAGCTACTGCATTTACGCGGATACCATCTTTGCCAAGCTCTCTCGCCAGAGATTTCGTAAGACCATTCACGGCAAATTTGGAAGCCGGATAACCGCAGCCGGACGCCTGTCCGTAGAGGCTAACCATGGAGCTGGTATTCAGAATCACTCCGCTCTTCTGCTCTCTCATATGGATTGCGGCCGCTTTGGAGCAGTTAAACACTGCTTCCACATTGAGCTCCATAATCTTCTTGAAATCCTTTTCTTTATAATCATAGATGCTTCCCATTGCAGAAATACCTGCATTGTTGACCAGAATATCAATCTTTCCAAGCCTTTCCTTTATCTGGTTAAAGCATTCTTCCACCTCAGCATAATTTCCCAGATCGGGCCACACACCGGACACCTCATAACTGCTGTTTTCTGCCTTGAGCTTTTCCAGCGCCTTGTCCACTGTCTCTTTCCTGGAACCGCACAGGACTACCGACGCCCCATTATCCAGAAACTTTTTGACGGTCGCATAACCGATTCCCCTCGTTCCTCCTGTAACAACCGCTACCTTTCCCTTAAGCATGAATATGCCTCCTTCTCACATATGCGCGATTCGGCGCTTTTGTCTATTTTTTAACGCGTGCAACATATTGATAATACCGAGGATATCCCATTTTGTCAATCCTATCCACACATTTTTTATACGCGTATTCTGCTGTTTTCTTTAAATCTGTTTTTTCCCGAACACAGAACAGGAGGCGGATAAGAAAAGAACCGTCAAAACCGCCGCGGTCACTGCAGCCCACGCCAAATCTGCAGGTACGGCAGTCCCCTGAAGAAGCGCCATATTCTGAGAGGCCAAACTCACCGGCAGATACCTTCCAACCTTAGGTACCATATTAAGAAGAAACTGAAGGACGACGATCCCTCCGGTAAACAGAAGACTGCCATAAATCGTACCGAACAGAACGCCTCCGAACAGAGAGGCGGCAACGAGTAAAACACCGAACAGCCACAGGCAGAATACGGAAAATGGAAGTGCCGCGCTCCAAGCCCCTCCCCTCCAGAAATACCAGGCATAAAACCAGGCGGTCAGAAAACTCAGCAGGTAAGCTCCTGTCCAGGTCGCGGAAGCCGCCGTGAACTTAGCAAGAATCACTGTTTTCCTGGGCATTCCTTTCGCCAATATGGGGACTAAAGTCCCTTTCCCGTATTCAAAAGCCATGCTTCCGCTGAACAAAATAACCAAAATAATCAGCCCGATTTGAGTGACATTTTTAAAAAACTGTGCCCAGGCGTCCAATGCCGACGGTTCAGTAAGAGCGATCTGCATT